>NZ_BDBN01000123.1 GCF_001613005.1 Nocardia nova NBRC 15556
CGGGTCGGCGAGCGCATCGTCCGCCGGTTCCGCGAGCTCGTCCGCCGCCTCCACCGACCCGGCCGGCAGCTCGGCCAGCCGCCGCTTGGGCGGTTCCAGCGAGAGCGGGCTCGGTCCGAGTTTTCGTCCGCGCACCAGTGGCAGGGTGAGACGGAAGCTCGCGCCCACCCCGGGCTCGCCCCAGGCCTCGAGCCGGCCGTCGTGCAGATTGGCGTCCTCGACGCTGATCGACAGACCCAGGCCGGTACCGCCGGAACGGCGCATCCGCGAGGGATCCGACCGCCAGAAGCGATTGAAGACCAGCTTCTCCTCACCGGGCCGAAGTCCGACACCCTGATCGCGCACCACCATCGCGACGGCGTTGGCGTCGACGTCACCACGCATGCGGATCAGGACCGGTTTGCCCTCGCTGTGGTCGATGGCGTTGGCCAGCAGATTGCGCAGCACGCGTTCGACGCGGCGCGGGTCGACCTCCGCGACCAGCGGTTCCTCGGGCAGGTCCACCACCAGTTCGCAGCCGGCGTCCTTGGCCAGATGCCGGACCGTGGAGACCGCCGCCCGCGCGCACATCCGCACATCCAGCGATTCGATCTGCAATTCGGCCACACCCGCGTCGTGGCGGCTGATCTCGAGCAAGTCGTTGAGCAGACCCTCGAACCGGTCCAGCTCGGTCACCAGCAGTTCGGCACTGCGGGCCAGCGCCGGATCGAGTTCGTCGCTGGATCCGTGGATGAGGTCGGCGGCCATGCGCACCGTCGTGAGCGGAGTTCGCAGTTCGTGGCTGACATCGGAGGTGAAGCGGCGTTGCAGATTGCCGAATTCCTCGAGCTGAGTGATCTGATTGGACAGACTTTCGGCCATCTCGTTGAACGACATGGCGAGTCTGGCCATATCGTCCTCACCCCGGACCAGCATCCGCTCCTTGAGGCGGCCGTCGGCGAAACGTCCGGCGATCCGGGCGGCCGAGCGGATCGGCAACACCACCTGCCGGGCCACCAGCGCGGTGATCGCGGCCAGCAACAGCAGCAGCACGATGCCACCGATCAGCATGGTGCCGCGCATCAGGCTCAGGCTGCGCTGCTCGTTGTTGAGCGGGAAGATCAGATAGACCTCGAGGGTCGGCACCTCCGAGCTCGGGCTGCCGATGATCAGCGCCGGCCCGCGGTAACCGTCCGGATCCGAGATCGTCGCGAACTGATAGCTCACCTGGTTCTGCTGGACGAACCGGCGCAACTCGGCCGGCACCTCCGTGATGGGCCCGGCGGTCACCTCCTGCTGGCCGTCGCCCACCATCGCCAGCGCGACGTTGTAGGTTCCGGCGCCGCCCGCGGACGAACTGCTGCCGGTCGACAGTGCGCGCACGGCGTCCTGCAGCCGGACCGCCTGGGTGCTCGAATCGGAAACGCCCGTCAACTGCGCCTCGACGGTATTGCGAGCGCGGCTCATCTCCTCAACGGCCGCATTGACTTTCGCGTCCAGGAGGCGGTCGGTGATCTGACTGGTCAGCACCACACCGAGGATCGTGATGACGATCAGCGACAGAGTGAGCGTGGAGACCACCACGCGCAACTGCAACGATCGCCGCCACGTGTGGCCCAGCGATTCTCCGACGGATTTGAACCAGGCCACCACGGCTGCCAGCAGCCGCTCGACGCGGCTTCTGGAGCCTGCGATCACGGCGGTCCGGCCTTGTAGCCCACGCCACGAACGGTCAGCACGATCTCAGGGTTCTCGGGATCCTTCTCGACCTTGGCCCGCAGTCGCTGCACGTGCACGTTCACCAGGCGGGTGTCGGCCGCGTGCCGGTAACCCCACACCTGCTCGAGCAGCACCTCACGGGTGAACACCTGCCGCGGTTTGCGCGCCAGTGCCACCAGCAGATCGAATTCGAGCGGAGTCAGCGATATCTGCTGACCGCTGCGGGTCACCTTGTGGGCCGGTACGTCGATGACGATGTCGGCGATCGACAGGAGTTCGGCCGGCTCGTCGTCGGTACGGCGCAACCGCGCCCGCACCCGCGCGACCAGCTCCTTCGGCTTGAAGGGTTTGACGATGTAGTCGTCGGCACCCGATTCCAAGCCCAGGACGACGTCGACCGTGTCGGTCTTGGCCGTCAACATCACGATCGGCACACCGGAATCGGCGCGCAGCACCCGGCACACGTCGATACCGTTCATGCCCGGAAGCATGAGGTCGAGCAGCACCAGATCCGGGCGTAGCTCCCGGACCGCGGTGAGCGCCTGCGTGCCGTCGCCGACCACATGGGGGTCGAAACCCTCGCCGCGCAAGACGATCGTGAGCATCTCGGCGAGCGCCATATCGTCGTCGACGACCAGAATCTTCGGCTTCATAATTACTATGTTGTCATCTCTCCGGCTCGGAACGGGCAACCACGCCAACACTGGTTACATTACCGACGCACATGCCACCCTATCGGCCAATCATTTCCGCCAGTCGTTCGGTGAGTCGGACCGGATCGTCCTGCGGCGCATGGACCCACCACGGCCCGTGCCACCGCGATTCGGCCAACACACGATAGACCGCCGCCGTACGTTCCTGCAGCGATATATCCCGTTCGTAGGCGTCGAGCGCGCGTGCCGTGTCGAGTTCACCTCGGCGCCGGGCGCGTTCGACCGCCAGCTCGGTCGGCACGTCGAGCAGTATCTGGATATCGGGGACCGGCAGTTCGAACCGGCCGAACTCCAATTCCGCTACCCACGAACTCGTTTCGCCGTCCGCCTGCTCGCCGGCCCGCGCGGCGCTGTAGGCGGCATTGGAGGCGACATACCGATCGAGCAGCACAATATCGTTGTCCACCAACAGTTTCGACAACTCGTCGCGGGCCTCGGCGCGATCCAGGGCGAAAAGCAGCGCCATCGCGCTCACGGATGCGGCCACATCGCCGTGCCGGCCGCGCAGGGCCTCGGCCGCGAGATCCGCGTGGATCGACCGGCCGTAGCGCGGGAAGGCCAGCGTCTCCACGCGCAGACCGCGGTCGCGCAGGCCCGCGACGACGGCGTCGATCAACGTCCGCTTACCCGCGCCGTCGAGGCCCTCTACCGCGATGAGTGCACCCATAACGTGCAGGTTACAGCTTTTGCGTCCGCCCTGTTCCACGCACCCGCCGCGCGTTATCGGAAACGTCGACGTTTCAGAAGACGCTACTTTTGGGGGCATCGCACCGGATAACGGCCGCGACGCCGCGCGGGATCAAGGAAGCGTCCCGAAAGCAGGAAGGCGCCCATGCTCATCACTCGTGTATTACGTACCGCCGCAGCGACTCTCGCGATCACCGCGGGCCTCGCCGCCGGTGTCGCGACGGCCGCACCGCTCCCGCTCGAGCCCGCCGCCCCGGTCGCGGGCACCTCCGGAAGTGCGGATTCGGCCACCGAGGGCGGCGCCGGCAGCAGCCTCATCGACCTGTTGAAACTGCTCGGCGACATCAGCCACGGGTGCACCCCGGGCACCGTCTGCGCCGCCGCGACGGCAGCCCGGACCCCGGAGGCGAACACCGCGATCGCCGACACGCCGCTCGGATCCGGCTCGGCGAGCGGTTCGAACGAGCCGGGCTCGGTGCTGTGCTGGTTGCTGCACCCCAGCCCCACCTGCCAGATCTGAGCGTCGCGGCTCACGAGACGGTTGTCCCGTCGAAGCAAAAGCTCCTGCGGGACAACCGTTTCCGCACTCAGTACCGGTAGTGCTCCGGCTTGAACGGGCCCTCGACGTCCACGCCGATGTACTCGGCCTGGTCCTTGGTCAGCTTGGTGAGGGTGCCGCCCAGCGCCTCGACGTGGATGCGGGCGACCTTCTCGTCGAGCACCTTCGGCAGGCGGTAGACCTCGTTGTCGTACTGCTCCGGCTTGGTCCACAGCTCGATCTGCGCGATGACCTGGTTGGAGAAGCTGTTGCTCATCACGAATGAGGGGTGGCCGGTGGCGTTGCCCAGGTTCAGCAGCCGGCCCTCGGACAGCACGATGATCGACTTGCCGGAATCGAAGGTCCACAGGTCGACCTGCGGCTTGATGTTCAGCTTGGTGGCCCCGGAGTTCTCCAGCGCGGCCATATCGATCTCGTTGTCGAAGTGGCCGATATTGCCCAGGATCGCCTGATCCTTCATCGCCTTCATGTGGTCCAGGCCGATGATGTCCTTGTTACCGGTCGAGGTGATCACGATGTCGGCATCGGCGATCGCCTGCTCGACGGTGACGACGTCGAAACCGTCCATCAGCGCCTGCAGCGCGTTGATCGGGTCGATCTCGGTGACCTGCACGCGCGCGCCCTGGCCGGCCATCGACTCCGCGCAGCCCTTGCCCACATCGCCGTAACCGCAGATCAGCACCTTCTTACCGCCGATCAGCACATCGGTGCCGCGGTTGATGCCGTCGATCAGCGAATGCCGGGTGCCGTACTTGTTGTCGAACTTGGACTTGGTGACCGAGTCGTTGACGTTGATCGCGGGGAAGGTCAGCTCACCGGCGGCGGCGAACTGGTACAACCGCAACACGCCGGTGGTGGTCTCCTCGGTGACACCCTGCACCGATTCGGCGATCGCGCTCCACTTGCCGGCGTCGGCGGCCAGGCTCGCGCGCAGCAGGTTGAGGAATACCTTGTATTCGGTCGAATGCGACTCGTCCTCGGGCGGGACGACCCCCGCCTTCTCGAACTGGGCGCCGCGCAGCACCAGCATGGTGGCGTCACCGCCGTCGTCGAGGATCATGTTGGCGGGCTCGCCCGGCCAGGTCAGCATCTGCTCGGCCGCCCACCAGTACTCCTCCAGGGTCTCGCCCTTCCAGGCGAAGACCGGGGTGCCCTTGGGCTCGTCGACGGTGCCGTGCGGGCCCACCACGACCGCGGCGGCCGCGTGATCCTGGGTCGAGAAGATGTTGCACGAGGCCCAGCGCACCTGCGCACCCAGTTCGACCAGGGTCTCGATCAGCACCGCGGTCTGGACCGTCATGTGCAGCGAACCGGAGATGCGCGCACCCTTGAGCGGCTGCACCTCCGCGTACTCGCGGCGCAGCGCCATCAGACCGGGCATCTCGTGTTCGGCCAGTCGAATCTCCTTGCGGCCGAACTCGGCCAGCGACAGATCCGCCACCTTGTAGTCGATGCCGTTGCGGACATCGGGAGTCAGGTTCGTCTGAGCGGAAAGTTCTGAGGTCGTCATGCGCCTGGATCAGCCTCTCGGTGGATGTCGGTTCGACAACTCAGGCTAGTCGCTCGCACGCGTTCGGTGTACGCCGACGGGGTGCGGCCGCCGAGCCGGATCGTATTCCGGTCCCGGCCGTGCCGGTGATCGCCCGGCCGACCGTGCGCACAGCCGACCGCACATCACCGGCGCCAGACGTATCGGACCTGGGGACGCCCGGCGCGGCCGTAGTCCGATCGGCGCTCCACTACGCCGTCGGCCGCCAGCTGCTCCAGATAACGCCATGCCGTCACCCGCGAAACCCCCACGGCGCGGCCGGTTTCGGTCGCCGACAGCCCGGCCGGCGTCTCGCGCACCGCCCGGGAGATCTCCTGAAGTGTCTGCGGGGCAATACCTTTCGGCGCGGACGCCTTCGGATCGGTGGTACGCAGCGCGCTCAATGCCCGATCGATGTCGTGCTGGGTCAGTGTCGAATCATCGGCCGGCAGCGCGGCCCGGAATTCCAGATAGCGCTCGAGTTTGTCCCGGAAAGCCGCGAAGGTGAACGGTTTCAGCAGATACAGCGCTATCCCGTGCGCGACCGCGGCACGCACCATCTCGAGGTCGCGCGCCGAGGTGATGGCGATGACATCGGGTCGCGGGCGCAGCCGGGCCAGGGCGGCGGTCACCTCGAGCCCGCCGATATCGGGCAGTCCCAGATCCATCAGCACCAGATCGATCGGAGTTCCCGCGGCGGCAGCGTGCGTCGCCGCGCGGATGGCGTCGCGGCCGGTGGCGGCCACCCCCACCGGCTCGAATCCCGTCACCCGCGCGACATACGAGTGATGCGCCTCGGCGATGCGCGGTTCGTCCTCCACGATCAGCACCCGAATCGGCTGGCCCGTCATCGCACCGGAATCCTCACCACGACAGCGGATTCGGGACTTCGCTCGGCCCGCAGCGAGCCACCGTATCGGGTCACCAGCCGCCACACCAGCGCCAGGCCGAGGCCGTGATGTTCGGCCTTGGTCGTATATCCCCGCTCCATCGCCCGGGCGAAGGTCTCCTCCGACATTCCCGGGCCGCTGTCGGCGACCCTGACCACCAGCGCCGATGCCTCCGAGCGGACCGTCACCTCGACCCACGCGTCGGGATTCTGCGCCACCGCGTCCACCGCGTTGTCGACGAGGTTCCCGACCAGGGTGACCATTTCCTGCGGGGCCAGCGGGGCGGCGGATTCCAGCGCGGTGTCGTCGGCGACGGTCAGCTCCACTCCGCGCTCGATGGCCCGGTCGACCTTGCCGAGCAGCAGTGCCACCAGTACCGGCTCGTGGACCGCATCGGTCAGGCGGTCGATCAGCGCCTGGGACAGCTGTAGCTCGGCCGTCGCGAAATCGACGGCTCCGGCGACATTGCCCAGTTCGACCATGGTGATCACCGCATGCAACCGGTTGGCCGCCTCGTGCGCCTGTGCGCGCAGCGATTCCGCCAGACCGCGCGCGGAGTCCAACTCACCCATGATGTCGCGCAATTCGGTGTGGTCACGGATGGTGAGAACGGTGCCGAGACGCCGCCCCGCCCAGGAGACGACGTCCTGATTGACCACCAGCACCCGCGCCGCTGTCACGTGCATCTCGTCGCGGATCACGGTCGCGTCGAGGCGCCGCAGCGAGACCGGCAGATCGGCGCGTCGCACCGGGCCGTCCGGGAGTTCGAGCAAGCGTCTGGCCTCGTCGTTGACCACCGCCGCCGCCTCGTCGTCGCGGTCGAACACGATCAGGCCCTCGTGCACGGAGTGCAGCACCGCGTCGTGATGTTCGTAGAGCGTCCGCAGTTCGGCCGGACCCAGTCCCTGGGTCTGGCGCAGCAGCCGGCGGCGCAGCAGCAGTGCGCCCAGGACGGCCAGCAGCAGACCGGCGCCGGCCGCCCCGAGGATCAGCGGCAGCTGCGCACTCACCTGATCGCCGATGCGGGCGCGGGTCACGCCCGCCGAGACCAGCGCGACGACCCGGCCGGTGTCGTCGACGACGGGTGTGACCGCCCGGATCGACGGGCCCAGCGTCCCGGTGTAGGTCTCGGTGAACGTCTCACCGGCCAGCGCCCGATCGATGTTGCCACTGAACGGCTGTCCGATCCGGCTGACATCGGTATGGGTGTACCGGGTGCGGTCGGGGGCCATCACCACGATGAAGTCCACTCCGGTCCGCTGCCGGATCCGTTCGGTCACCGGCTGCAGCACGGCCGTGGGATCCGGCGTCCGCACGGCGGTCGCCGTGGAAGGCGCCTGCGCGAGGGCCACCGCGATGCCGGTGACCCGCCGGGCCGTCGCATCGTCCTGTTCCCGGCGCACCTCCCACACCGCCAGCGCCGATCCGACCGCGATCACCACCACCAGGACCGCCAGCTGCACCACGAAGACCTGGCCGGCCAGGGTCATGCCCCGTCCACGTCCGGCGGTCCGGCCTCTCGCCCGCAACGGTCCTCCCGTGAACGAAACGTACGTAATGGTGACCGAGGTCACGGTCACCCCCATCATCACAGTACGAACCCGAGGGACAGATCGGGCAGCACCGGAGGCACATCTCATGAGCGACTCGACACGGACGCACCGTCGCGACCGTACCCATTGGCTCTATCTCGCCGTCATCGTGGCGGTCGTGGCCGGCGTACTCGTCGGCTGGCTGGCGCCCGCATTCGGAAAATCCGTGGGCGAGCTGGGCACCATGTTCGTCAACCTGATCAAGATGATGATCTCCCCGGTCATCTTCTGCACGATCGTGCTGGGTATCGGGTCGGTGCGGGCGGCCGCACGGGTCGGCAAGATCGGCGGCCTGTCGATCGGCTACTTCCTGATCATGTCGACGGTGGCGCTGACGATCGGTCTCGTCGTCGGCAACCTGCTGCAGCCGGGCAGCGGCCTGAACGTGCACGAACACATCGGCGCTGCCGCCGGCTACGTGAAACAGGCCGAAGGCAGCGGTGGCACCTGGCACTTCCTGGAGAGCATCATTCCGACCTCGCTGCTCTCGTCGCTGACCGCCGGCAGCGTGCTGCAGACCCTGTTCGTGGCGCTGCTGGTCGGCTTCGCCGTGCAGGCGATGGGCAAGCAGGGCGAACCGATCCTGCGCGCGGTGGGGCTGGCACAGAAGCTGGTGTTCAAGATCCTGACCATGATCCTGTGGCTGGCACCGCTCGGTGCCTTCGGCGCGATCGCGAACGTGGTGGCGGCGACCGGACTGGATGCGGTGAAACAGCTTGCGGCACTGATGCTCGCGTTCTATCTGACCTGCCTGGTCTTCGTCTTCGGCGTACTGGGCGTGCTGCTGCGGGTGAGTTCGGGCGTATCGATCTTCAAGCTGGTTCGCTACCTGGCCCGCGAATATCTCCTGATCTTCTCCACCTCGTCCTCGGAGTCCGCGTTGCCGCGGTTGATCGCGAAGATGGAACATCTGGGGGTCGAACGCTCGACGGTGGGCATCGTGGTGCCGACCGGATATTCGTTCAACCTGGACGGCACCGCGATCTACCTCACGATGTCCTCGCTGTTCATCGCCGACGCGATGGGTAAGCCACTGACGCTGGGGCAGCAGATCGGCCTGCTGTTGTTCATGATCGTCGCCTCCAAGGGCGCGGCCGGGGTTACCGGCGCGGGTCTGGCCACCCTGGCCGGCGGATTGCAGAGCCATCGCCCGGATCTGATCGACGGTGTGGGCCTGATCGTCGGCATCGACAGGTTCATGTCCGAGGCCCGCGCCGTCACCAACTTCTCCGGCAACGCCGTCGCCACCGTCCTGGTGGGAACCTGGACCAAGACCATCGACGATGTGCGCGTGCGCGCCGTGCTCGACCGCGAACTCCCCTTCGACGAGACGACCATGGTCGACGACGAACCCGCCGAAGCACCCGCGACTCCCCCGGAACGGACCGAGCTCGTCCCCGCCTGAAACCCGGTCCTGCCCGAACCCGCTATCCGGCGAGCCGGTAGACGGCCAGGGTGCGCTCCCGCTTGCGCGGCGCGATATTGGCTCTGCCGAGATCGCCCGCGTAGTGGGCGGCGACCCTCGGATCCATCACCCGCCGCCACAGCGGCGGAACGGTGGCCAGCAGGATCATCGTCGCGTAACCCGCCGGAAGTTGCGGAGCCTCCTGGGTGCTGCGCAGGGTCTGATAGCGACGGCCCGGATTGGCGTGGTGGTCGCTGTGGCGCTGCAGATGGAACAGGAAGATGTTGGTGACCAGCCGATCGGAGTTCCAGCTGTCGGCCGGCGAGCAGCGCGCCCAGCGCCCACCGGGCAGGCGACGGCGCAACAACCCGTAGTGCTCGACGTAGTTCACGGTTTCCAGCAGCCCGAATCCGATCACGGCCTGCAGCAGCAGATACGGGAGCATGGCGAAACCGAACACCGCCAGCAGCGCACCGTAGAGCACCACCGTCATCGACCACGCCTGCAGGATGTTGTTGCGCACGTTCCACCAGCCGAGGCCCTTGCGATGCAGCCTTTCGCGTTCCAGCCGGATCGCCGAGCGCAGTCCGCCGAAGATGCTGCGCGGCAGGAACATCCACAGCGATTCGCCCATCCGGGCACTGGCCGGATCGTCCGGGGTGGCCACCCGCGCGTGGTGCCCCTTGTTGTGTTCGACGAAGAAATGCCCGTATCCGGACTGCGCCAGTGCGAGCTTGGCCAGCCACCGCTCCAGCCGTTCCACCCGATGCCCCAGCTCGTGCGCGGCGTTGATGCCGATACCGCTGACGAAACCGAGCGTCGCCGCCAGCCCCAGCTTGTCCACCACGTCGAGTTCGTCACCCGACCACATGTAGGCCGCGATCACCAGTCCGGCCAGCTGGATGGGCAGGAACAGATAGGTGCACCACCGGTAGTAGCGGTCGTGGGAGAGCCGCTCGTAATCCTCGTCGCGCGGGTTCGTGCCGTCCTCGCCGACGAACCAGTCCAGCAGCGGTATCACGATCAGCACGATGATCGGCCCGATCCACCAGAACGCTTCGATGCCGGTCCGGGCGACCAGCTGGGAAGGGAGCAATGCGCAGCCCGGAGCGATCAATCCCAACATCCACAGATGCTTCTTGGGATCAGCCGAACCCGAGCGTTTGCCGACCGTTTGCACTTATTGCCCCACTTGAATGAACCTGGACTCCTGCCAGGTAAATATGTAGCTGCTCCGGGGCCGTTACGCCCGGTTCAAACCCGCAAAGTGGTAACCGTTACACAGGCGGACCCGAAGTCACAGACAGCGGGGGCCGGAACCAGCTGCGCCGCATCGCATCAGCAACCATCGTTTCCGCAGCGAGCGCCCAGGTCAGCACCCATCCAGTCCACTCGATCCGGCCGGCCAGCGCACGCCCGGTTGTCGGCTGGCACCCCAACCGGCCCGGAGACGAATCGTTATCCGTCACAGGGCGATTTCGGGCTACCGGCCGCCGGTCCGGTCCCGCGCGGCGAGAATCGCCTCCACATACGGCGACAGCAACCTGCTCAGCTCCTCCGGCGCGTCGCGGTGCAGTGCGGCGGGGGTCGGGATGTAGCTGATGGCGATGCGCACCAGGGCGTGCGCGAGCACATCCGCCTCCGCCGCCGACGCCCCCACCCAGCTGTTTTCGAATGCCGCGCCCAAACGGCGGGCGGCATGTTCGATGAGCGGCCCGGCGTCGAGGGTGATCAACCGCAGCAGATCCAGCTTGGCCTCACCGACCACCAGTGACTGCACCAGCGGATCGGCCGCACTGTCGAGGATGAAATTTGCCAGGCCTTCGCGGAACGCCGCCCGCGCATCCCCCACGTTGTCCTCGATGGCCGTTCCGACATGGTCGACCAGCTGGTCGGCCAGCCGCAGCGCATACGCCTGCGCCAGCCCCGTCCGGGAGCCGAATTCGTTGTACAGGGTCTGGCGGCTCACCCCCGCCCGCGTCGCGACGTCGCCGAGCGTGATCTTGGCCCAGTCCCGCTCGATCAGCAGTTCCCGCATCGCATCGAGGACCGACGTGCGCAGCAGGGTGCGCGCCGCCTCCTGATACGGGACCCGGGATCCGTTACGCGGCATACCCGCGACGGTGTCACGGGTCGATTCCGCAGTCAAAACGACTCACGAACGTTCGATCTCGACCATGAAGAAGTCGGCCTTGGCCGCGCCGCAGTCCGGACATGTCCAGTCGTCCGGAATGTCCTCCCAGCGCGTTCCCGGGGCGATACCCTCGTCCGGCCAGCCCTGCTCCTCGTCGTATTCGAAGCCGCACTGGATGCACTGGAAAATCCGATAGGGCCGACTCACCCTGCCTCCTGTAATTTGCGGGACACCCGCACCCGGTCGGCACGGCGAGCCGCTCCGCGATTGTCACTCACCCTGCCTCCTGTAATTTGCGGGACACCCGCACCCGGTCGGCAGGGCGAGCCGCTCCGCGATCGTCACTCACCCTGCCTCCTCGAAATCGATCTTCTCCCGCACCCCGCAGTCCGGGCAGCACCAGTCGTCCGGCACCGACTCCCACGGCGTGCCCGCCGGAAACCCTTCCCGCGGAGCGCCTTTCGCCTCGTCGTACACGTAATCGCAGACAGGGCAACGAAAAGCCCCCATCATCCCTCCTGTGTCGTGCGGGACACCCGCACCCGGTCGGCACGACGAGCCGCTGCGCGATTGTCGCTCATCGTGCCTCCTGGTAACGCGCGAGGACCTTGTCCCGCTTGCTCGGCTGAACATTCGCCAGCGTGAGATCGCCGTCGTAGTGAGCCAGAACGCGCTTGTCCATCACGCGCCGCCACAGCGGCGGGAAGTAGGCGAGCAGGATCATGCTGGCGTAACCGCTCGGCAGATTCGGCGCGCCGTCCCAACTGCGCAGGGTCTGGTAACGGCGGGTCGGATAGGCGTGGTGATCGCTGTGCCGCTGCAGGTGGTACAGGAAGATGTTGGTGACGAGGTGGTCGCTGTTCCAGCTGTGCCGCGGTGTCGGCCGCTCGTACCGGCCGCGGGCCGTGCGCTGCCGCAGCAGACCGTAGTGCTCCAGATAATTGACCGCCTCCAGCAGGCTGAAGCCGACCACCGCCTGCAGCACCAGATACGGCAGGACCTCGATGCCGAAGCCGGCCACCAGCGCCGCGTAGAGCACCAGCGACATCGCCCACGCGCTGAGCACATCGTTGTGCAGACTCCACGGCCGCTTCCCGAGCCGTTCCAGCCGGGTCCGCTCGAGGCCCCACGCGGAGCGCAGACTGCCCCAGACCGTGCGCGGCCAGAACGCCCAGAACGTCTCGCCCACACGGGAACTCGCGGGATCCTCCGGCGTGGCCACCCGCACATGATGCCCGCGATTGTGCTCGATGTAGAAGTGGCCGTAGAACGTCTGGGCCAGCGCGATGCGCGACAGCCAGCGTTCCAGATGCACCTTCTTGTGCCCGAGTTCGTGAGCGGTGTTGATCCCGATGCCGCCGACCATTCCGACCGTCAGGGCCAGGCCGATCTTGTCCACGACGGTGAGCCCGCCGTCGATGCCGAGCCAGCTCAGGTTGTCCGCGGTGATCAGGTAGCACGCCATGACCAGCGACGCGTACTGGAACGGCAGGTAGATATAGGTGAGGTAGCGGTAGTACCGGTCGTTCTCCAGATACTCCATGACCTCGTCCGGCGGATTCTCACCGTCGGCCCCGAAGAACAGGTCGGCGGCGGGAATGACCAGATAGATCAGGATCGGACCGAGCCAGAACGGCACTTTCGCGAGGGTATGCCAGCCCAGTTCGTTGAGCCCCCAGATCAGCGGTAGTCCGATGATGAACAGTCCGGTCGGGGCGAACAACCCCCACAACCACATATAGCGCTTGCGGTCACGCCATCCCGAGTCGAGCAGGCCGTCGGTGGTTCCGGCTTCGGTCGACATCGTCGTCTCCATTCGATACAGCTGCCACATCTACTGTGATGTGGGTAACCATTACCGTGGACAATATGCCGATGCCTGTCGGGTGTCTATACATTCTTGCCGATTTGTAAACGCGTTGTGACCGCGCGACGGCCGGGCGGGACGGATTCCGCTCGGCGACCCGTCCCGCCGGTGAAAGCTGGATCAGCGCAACAGCACATCCGAATCGGCGGGCAGCGCGTCGACCGGCCACCACCGCAGATCCGTCGACTCCGCACTGCGCACCGGCACCGCGCCGCGCGGAGCGCGGATCTTGAACAGCAGATCCAGATGGCGGGTCGGCACCCCCAGCGAGCAGGTGATCGGATGGGCCTGCGCGCCGTACAGGCCGGGTTCGACCTCCAGCCCGGCGATCCCGGACTCCTCGGTCGCCTCCCGCAACGCGGCGTCGACGACGGTCTCGTCCCCCGGCTCGCAGTGACCGCCCAGCTGGATCCACCGGCCGACCCGCGGGTGCAGCGTCAACAGCACCTCGCGCTCGTCGTGGGAGAACACCACCGCCGACGCGGTGATGTGGCCGGGTGCGTGTTCGCGCAGACACCCGCGCGGCGCCGACCCCAGGAACGCCAGCATCGCCTCGCGTACCGACTGTTCCGGATGCGTTGCGGGCTTCCAGTTTTCGAGCAGCTCGGTGGCCGAGGCGTGCAGCGACTCGGTACTCACAACTCGACCAGACCCGTTCCCGCCTCGCGCGGCGGGCGCGGCGAAAGCTCCTCCTCGGGATAGCCGATGGCTATGGCGCCCAACGGATTCCAGTCCGGCGCCAGCCCCAGCACCTCACGCGTCACCTCGGGCGCGAAGATGGTCGATCCGATCCAGCAGCTGCCGACGCCCCGCGTGGCCAGCCCGACCAGCAGTCCCTGCACAGCCGCGCCCACCGCGACGGTGAACATGGTCGATTCGGCGGCACGGCGACGCTCGTCCGGATAGTCGTGCGCGCCGTCGGGGACACAGAACGGGATGATCACCTCGGGGGCGTCGAACAGGATCCGGCCGCGCGCGACCCGGCGTTCCACCCGCTCGGGATCGAGACCGTCGCCACCGAGATCTGTGCGCCATTGCGCCGCCATCGAATTCAGCAGTCGCGCGCGCAGCTCCGGCTGCCGCACCCAGACGAAGCGAACCGGCCGGGTGTGATGCGGCGCCGGCGCGGTGAGCGCGTCGCCGACCGCGGCCCGGATCACCTCGGGATCGACCGGGGTATCGGCGAAGGTCCGCACCGAGCGGCGCAGCAGCAGCGCTTCCCGGTGGCCACGCTCGATCGCCTCGGCGGTGCCGAGCCAGAACAGATCCTCCTCGCCGCCGCGCAGCAGATCCTTGGCGGTGGATCCGTCGTCGTGCGGAGTCAGCCCGCGCACGACCGCGACCGGCACCCCGCCCAGCTTGCCCTTCGCGAGATCCGCTGCGGCAGCGAGTTCGTCGGCCACCGCCACCTGGGTGACCTGCAACTCGTTACCCTGCCCGTCGACCGCGCCGGCGTAGTCGTGCACGACGCGCAGGCCGGCGGCGCCGATCGCGGCATCGGTCTGCCCGATGCGCCAGGCGCGACCCATGGTGTCGGTGATCACCACCGCGACGTCGACGCCGAGGCGCTGGGCCAATTCCGCCCGCAACGCCTTCGCGCTGGCGTCGGGATCGGTTGGCAGCAGGACCAATTCGCCCTGTTCCACATTCGAGCCGTCCACGCCGGAAGCGGCCTGCACGATGCCGATGTGATTCTCGGTGATGAGGGTGCGACCCTTGCGCGCCAGCACCCGCACCGCCTCGGCATCGACCAGTTTCCGTCGCACCGCGTCGCGCTCGTCCGGATCCCGCGGCGCCTCGACGATGCGTCCCTCGGCCTTGGCGACGATCTTGCTGGTCACCACCAGCACATCACCGTCGGCGAGCCAAGGAGCCTGGGCCGCAATATGTTCCGCGACGTCGTCGCCCGGCCGGAATTCCGGCAGCCCCGGCACCGGGATGATCCGGATCTCCCCGCCGGGCGCGTGATCGGTGTTTCGCCCCTGATCGCTCATGCCGGCACTCCCGCGAGATCGAGCGCTGCCCGCACCATGGCGGCGGTGGCGGCCGGGTCGGTCATCAGCAGCGGCACGCTGCGCACCTCCACACCCGGCACGTCGGCCTCGTCGCTCGAGTGGATCAGCCAGCCGTCGAGGATGCCGGTGTCGGACCGGGCGCCGAAGTGCCGTCCGATGGCCTCGGCCGAGGTTTCCACGCCGATCACCTCGAGGCATTCATCGGCCATGCCGCGCAAGGGTTTTCCCCCGATCACGGGCGATAAACCGACGACTTTGGCGGAGGTGGTCCGCAGGGCGCCCCGGATACCCGGCACGGCGAGGATCGCACCGATGCTCACCACGGGGTTCGAGGGTGCCAACAGCACCACATCAGCAGCCTCTATGATTTCCGTCACACCGGGGGCCGGTTTGGCTTGATCCGCCCCGATTGTGACGAATCCATGGGTCTCGACGTTTGCTCGGTACCGCACCCACCACTCCTGGAAATGAATCGCGCGGCGTTCGCCAGGGTTGTCGGGGTCACTGATCACAACATGGGTTTCGCAGCGATCGTCGGTCGCCGGGAGAAGTTTCACACCGGGCTGCCAGCGATTGCACAGCGCTTCGGTAACCGCCGAGAGCGGGTATCCCGCGCGCAGCATTTCACTGCGCACCAGATGCGTCGCGATATCGCGATCTCCGAGTCCGAACCAATCCGGTTGCGCGTGGTATTTCGCCAGTTCCTCCTTGGCATGCCAGGTTTCCCCGACGCGACCCCAGCCGCGCTCGGTATCGATACCCCCACCCAGCGTGTACATGCAGGTGTCCAGGTCGGGACAGATGCGTAAACCGTGCATCCAGACGTCGTCGCCGACGTTCACCAGCGCCGTTACATCCGCGTCCGGCAGCAGTTCCCGCACACCTTGTAAGAAGCGCGCGCCGCCGACTCCACCGACCAACACCGCAATGCGCGGTTTACGATCAATCCGCTCGATCTCGGCCGCGATGTCCGCTTGTTCTCCAGTCACATCCGCACAGCCTATGCGGTGCCCGGAAGCGGGTGTTCGAGTGCGTATTTGCTGGTCATTTGCTACTTCGGGGTTACCGAACCGCGCCGAAGGCGGCCTCGGATAGTAACGGAATTGTGTCGGCAGCTTGACCATCGGCGCGTCCGGCGTGTCTAATCACAGACATGTCATTCCGGGTCCGCGCGAGAGCCTTTGGCGCAGACCGCGTTTCGAACGCATGTTCGCATCGGAACGACAAGCTCGGGGATGTCCGCGGGACTACGTCGCGGTGTGGGACCGTCGGTGGGCACGTCCGGTCCGACGGAAAAATCATTCTGCGCTAACACACAGTGAGGAGGCGGAGCGATGGCCGAGGAGCTGGCCCCGTCGGGCATTCCGGGCGGTGTATCGCAAACCGATTCCACAGCATGCGCAGCACCAAGCGACTGCGCTGACAGCCGGAACGACGAACGAGAGGGGGGCAGCACGGTGAACAACGAATCGGGATCGCTCAACAGAACTCCGCAGGGAGGGCAGTGGGCGCGCGCCCAGCGCAAACCCGAACCACCGCAGCTGAGTCTCATCGTCACCGACTTCGATGCGATGTTCGACACCATCGAAGAACAGTGGCAGGAACGGGCGCTGTGCGCCCAAACCGATCCGGAAGCCTTCTTCCCCGAAAAAGGCGGCTCCACAAGGGAAGCCAAACGGATCTGCATGGGCTGCGAGGTCCGCGACGAGTGCCTGGAGTACGCACTCGCGCACGATGAGCGGTTCGGGATCTGGGGCGGCCTGTCCGAACGCGAACGCCGCCGCCTCAAGCGCGGCATCTCGTAGCCGCCTCTCCGGATATTTGGCGTGCCGTGAGAGCCGGGTGAGGTTCGCTTCGGGCCGGCGGTCGTGGGCCTGGTCGAGTTCTGGGCGTGCCCGGTGAGTTACCCATGTGCTCGCGAAATCTGTTGTCCGGTTTCCCTGTTCGCCTCGCTTCGCTTCGGCGGAGCGGGGCGGGCGACGGGAAGTGAGTCGCCCGGCACTCGTTCATCTTCATGGCCGCGTGGCACTGGTTCTCGGTTGCCCACCGTTCGTCCATGGTCGCCCGGCGTTCGTTCTCATCGGCGAGCGCGGTGACCGACAGCTCTTGCGCGCCTACTCCCCTGTCGGGTCGATGATCTCCGGATCGACGCCCAGATAGGTGGCTATCTGCTGGACCAGGACTTCGCGGAGTAGGTCCAGGAGGTCTTCCGGGTCGTGGGCACGGAGTTCGAGGGGTTTGCGGAACAGGACCACTCGGGCTCGGGTGGCTACGTTGTGGCGGTCCACTCCGGCCGGAACCAGGCGGGAAAGCGGGACCGGGCCGTCGGCGACCACCTCGTCGGGCCAGGTGACCGAATCCGGGTGCAGCGGGCGGATCTTGGGGACGTCGTCGACCGCGATGTCGAGTTTGGTCAGGCGATCGTGCCAGCGGGCGTCCAGAGGGGCGAACGCCTCCAATACCAGCCGGTCGAACTGCTGGCCGCGGGTGCGGCGCGCGGGCGCCGACGGCGGCAGCATCGGTCCGCGCACACCGCGCCCGCGGCGAACCACCGAACGGGTCGTCACCGGCCGCCTCTTCGATCGGGTCATACCTTGCGACAGTAGTCACCGCGCCGAGGGCGCGGCCACGTGCTCTCCCCGGAGCCGGAGCCCCCGCGCGCCCCGAACCGGCCGGGCACCGGCCCGCGTGTCTGTCTGCGACACACGGCGTGGGGGGTTAGTCTGCTGGATGTGATTCCCATGCGTCGTTGCTGCCGCCCAGGCTGCAAGAATCCGGCCGTCGCGACGCTCACGTATGTCTACTCGGACTCCACCGCAGTCGTCGGCCCCCTCGCCACCGTCGCCGAACCGCACTCCTGGGATCTGTGCGAAACCCACGGCTCCCGCATCACCGCCCCCAAGGGCTGGGAACTGGTCCGGCACGAAGGTGGATTCTCCTCCAGCACACCGGACGACGACGACCTGACCGCACTGGCCGAGGCCGTCCGCGAAGCCGGTATGCGCCGGCGCGCGCCGGAACCCGAACAGCGCGGTTACAGCGATTACTCCCCGCCGCCGGCGCGACCCCAGCGGCCCGGCCGCACCGGCCGCCGCGGCCATCTCCGGGTGCTGCCCGATCCCCCGAACTGAGCCCGCACCGCACGCGCCACACGCGCGACCGGCCTGAAGCCCGGCCGGGCCCGCGGCCCTATTAGGGTGTTGGTCATGACAGTCGCCCGGTCTGCCGAGTCCGTTCACGCAGTTGTCAAGGCATACGACGTTCGCGGGGTTGTCGGAGAGCAGATCGACGCGGAATTCGTCCGCGACGTGGGCGCGGCCTTCGCCCGGCTGATGCGCACCGACGCCACCCCCGCCACGCGCATCGTCATCGGTCACGATATGCGCGACTCCTCCCCGGAACTGGCCGCCGCCTTCGCCGACGGCGTCCTCGATCAGGGGCTCGACGTGGTCCACATCGGGCTCGCCTCCACCGACGAGCTCTACTTCGCCTCCGGCCATCTGCAGTCCCCCGGGGCGATGTTCACTGCCAGTCACAACCCCGCCCGCTACAACGGCATCAAGTTGTGCCGGGCCAACGCGCTGCCGGTCGGCCAGGAGACCGGGCTCGCGACCATCGCCGAGGAACTCGTCGACGGCGTACCCGCCGGGCCGGGCACCCGCGGCACCGCCACCGAGCAGAATTTGCTCGAGGCCTACGCCGAATTCCTGCGCGGCCTGGTCGATCTCGGCGCGATCCGGCCGCTGAAGATCGCCGTGGACGCGGGCAACGGCATGGGCGGCTACACGGTCCCGGCCGTGCTGGGCGCGGTGCCGCAACTGACCATCGCCCCGCTCTACTTCGAACTCGACGGATCGTTCCCCAATCACGAGGCGAACCCGCTGGATCCGAAGAACCTGGTCGACCTGCAGAAGTACGTCCGCGAGACCGGCGCCGACATCGGCCTGGCGTTCGACGGTGACGCCGACCGCTGCTTCGTCGTCGACGAGCGCGGCGAACCGGTCTCCCCCTCCGCGGTCACCGCGCTGGTCGCGGAGCGCGAACTGGCGAAAGAGCCGGGCGCCACGATCATTCACAATCTGATCACCTCACAGGCCGTACCCGAACTGGTCACCGAACTCGGCGGCACGCCGGTCCGCACCCGCGTCGGCCATTCCTTCATCAAGCAGCAGATGGCCTCGACCGGCGCGATCTTCGGCGGAGAGCACTCCGCGCACTACTACTTCCGCGACTTCTGGGGTGCCGACTCCGGTATGCTGGCCGCTCTGCACGTGCTGGCTGCCCTGGGTGAGAAGGACCGGCCGATGTCGGAGCTCGCGTCCTCGTATGCGACGTACGCGGCCTCCGGGGAGATCAACTCCACAGTGGCGGATGCGCAGGACCGAACCCTGGCGGTGGTCACCGCATTCGAAGGGCGCGCGCAATCGGTGGACCGGCTCGACGGCGTGACCGTGCGGCTGCCCGGACAGGCGTGGTTCAATCTGCGCGCATCCAACACCGAGCCGCTGTTGCGACTCAACGTCGAGGCCCGTTCGCAGGAGGAAGTAGACGCACTCGTAACCGAGATTCTGAGCATCGTGCGCGGCTGACTGGAATAGTGGAATCACAGGGCTTGGATTCGCCCGGGGACAACGACATCCCCCGGCGTGGTGACCCGATTGAGGGGAGGTGGCAACGCCCGATGATCGCAGGGACACCCGTACTCGACCTCGATGACGTCGCCTCGTTGGAGGCCGCTGATTCCGGGGGAATTTTGCGTTCGGCCGCCTCGGGGGGCGCCCAGGTGCGTGCCACCGCGGCCGCCGTCGCCGAAAACGCGCTCATCCGGCTCGACGGGCTGCGGCCGCGAAGTCTGGTGCTGGTCTCCGGCACCGGACGCGCGGCCCGGGCGGCCACTCTGCTGCAGGCCGCGTTCGGCGACCGCGCGGGCCTGCCCATCATCAGCGCCACCACGATTCCGCAGTGGGTCGGTTCGCTGGATGTGG
>NZ_BDBN01000124.1 GCF_001613005.1 Nocardia nova NBRC 15556
CGCAGCCGGGCCGGGTGCGGCGCCGGGTGCCGGAGCCGGCCGTGGCCCGCCCAAGGCGCTTGGATCGAGCCCCGCATCCTTGAACGCGGCGTCGATGAAGGGCTGAAGATACTGTCCCGGAAGCAGATTCATGATGTATGCCTTGAAGAACGGGCCGGAGGCGACCGATTCGCCGAGCGAGGTGATGTACTGGCTGGCCGGCAGGATGGCCTTGGCCAGATCGTCCTTACGCCGGTTCAGCAGATCGGTCACGCTGTTGAGCTGCTGCAGCACCGGGCGCAGTTGCTGCTGGTTCTCGTCGATGAGCGCCGCGATATTCGACGTGACCGACGACAGGTTCGTCAGCAACGTCTGTATCGCTTGGCGGCGTTGGTTCAATGCCTCGAACAGGGTGTTGCTGTCGAGGAGCAGCTTGTTGATCTGCTCACTGCGGCCCCCGAGCACCTTGGTCAGCGATTCCGCGTTGTGGAACAGGTCCTGCACCATCTTGTCGCGCGAGGCCACCGAATTCGACAGGCGCCCGACGCCGTCGAGTGCGGCCCCGAGGTTGGGCGCGGTTTGATCCAGGGTTCGACTCAGAGTGCCCAGCGCATCGGTCACCTGCCCGAGGTCGAGATCGCTCACCGTCGTGGACAGATCGCCCAGTGCATCGGTAAGCAGATAGGGGGTGGTGGTGTGGTCGATCGGTATCGGGTGATCCGGCGAGAGTTTCTTCGCGCCACGCGAGTTGATCTGCAGGGATTTGCGGCCGAGCACGGTCAGTGTCTTGATCGCGACCTCGCTGTCGCTGCCCAGCGCGGGCCCGTCGACATCGAATTTCATCAGGACCTTATCGCCCTCGATCTCGATGTGCTTCACCTTCCCCACCTGGACGCCCGCGAGAAACACCTTGTCTCCCTCCACGATCCCGCCGGTGTCACCGAAATACGCCGAGTACGTTCGGGACGAGGAGAACCAGGAGCTGATGGTGTCGAATCCGACCGCCACCACGACGAGGGCGACCACGACAAGGATTCCGATCAGTCCGGTCCGGACCGTGTGGGACTTCTTTTCGTTGCTCTTGCGGCTTGTCATCAGGGTGTGCACCTTCCTGCCCGCTGCCCGATAATCGGGATGTAGACCGGATTGCCGTCGGGACCGTTCACCTTGATCTGCACATCGCACAGGTAGAAGGTGAAGAAGTCGCCGTAGAGGCCCAGCCGCGACAACCGGTTGTAGGCATCGGGCAAACTGCCCAGGGCCCAGTCGACGTAATCCTTGTCGCCGTTGATCACTCCTGCGAGCCGGCCCGCCTCCGCGATGTCGTTCTTGATCGTCGGCCGGGCGTTCGTCAGCAGATCCGCCACCGACCGCGAGGCATTGTTCACGTGGACCAGGGCATCACCGATCGGATCGGACTGAGCCGACAGCCCGCTGATCAGTTGCTGCAGCTTGTCGATGCCGTCGTCGAATTCGGCGTTGCGCTTGTCGACAGTGCCCAGAACGGCGTTGAGCTTCTTGATCACCGACCCGATCAGTTGGTCCCGGTCGGCCAGCGTGGAGGTCAATTGACCGGCCTCGTGCAGCAGGTCGGAGATCGTGCCACCCTGTCCCTGCAGAACCGTCACCAGGGAGTTCGACAGCCGATTCACCTGATCGGGCTGTAGGGCCTTGAACAACGGGCGGAAGCCGTTGATCAGTGCGTCCAGATCCAAGGCCGGCGCGGTGCGGCTCACCGGAATCATGGCTTGCGGCGACTGCGGAGTCGTCGAGCCCGGAGCGTCGAGCAACTCCAGATAGTGTTCGCCGACCAGATTCTCGTATCGCACCGCGAGTTTGGTCGACTGCGTGATCGGCACCGCGTGCGTGAGACCGAATTCGACCAGCGCCGTGCCCTGACCGGTGACATGCACCGACTTCACCTTGCCCACTTCGACGCCGGCGACTCGGACGAACTCCGCCGATTTCAAACCCGAGGCATCGGTGAATTCGGCGCGGTAGGTCCGCTCCGAACCGAAGCGCATCTGGGAGAACACGATGATCACCGCTGCGGTGAAGAACACCATGACCACAGCGAATATCGACAATTTGACAAGGGTTCCGGATATCTTCATCGGGGGGCCGGCCCTCCTAGGATATTGCCGAACAGATAGTCGGCGAAGTACGGCGACCCGATCCGGGGGGCGGTCGAATCGGTGATATTCGCCCCGGTATCGGTGACGAGCACCGGCGCCGGGTACATCTGGCGTGTGATCATCGGGTAGCAACCGGGCTGCCCGCCGGGCCCGCCCTCGGCCGCCACCTTCGGGAGGTTCTGGGGGTACCGATACGGGTCCGCACCGCCGAGGAAACCGATATCGAGATCGGCCGAGTATCCGGTATTTCCACCGAACGACTTCAGCTGTGCGTCGCGGGTATCCACGCTCTGGTGCAGTAGACAGGTCAGCTCCGGGCTGTATTTCGCGAGCAGCCCGGCGGTTGGGACCAGCAGTCGCATCGAATCGACCAGCCCGTGTTCGAGGTCGTTGGTGAGCCCCGCGCCCTCGTTACCGAATGTCACCGCGGCCTGCAGGATCGAGGTGAGCTGAGCCTGTCGCGCGACCACGGAATCCGCTGTGGTGGAGGCATATCCGAGCATGTCCAGCAGCTGCGGTGCGACATCGGCGTAGATGTTGGTGACCGTCGCGGCATTGTGCAGGTCACTCTGCAACTGCGGCATTGCCGGATGCAGGCGGGCCAGGGTCGCATCCGTTTTCGCCAGAGTGTCACCGAGTTGCTGTCCGCGCCCGCGCATTCCGTCGGCGACGGCCGACAGCGCGGAGTTCAGCTTCGCCGGGTCCACGTGTTGCATCACCGATTCGAGATTTTCGAACACCGTGTTGACCTCGGTGGTCACATTGGCCGAGCGCACCTGCGCGCCGGCCGGCAATCGATGCTTCGTATTCGACGAAGTCTGCAGCGCAACGTATTTGGACCCGAACGCGGTGGTCGCCTTGATCTCGGCGCTGGTATCGGCGGACAGCAGTGCGAACCGCGGCGCATCGATGTCGAGGTTGAGTCGCGCTCGCCCATCGGCCTGGGACACGTTGCGCACATGGCCGATCACAACCCCGTTCAGTTTGACCTTCGCGCCGTCCTCCATCACCAGACCGGACCGATCGGCGACCACCGTGATCGGTACGGTCCGCTTCAGATCGCCGTGAAAGGACAGGGTGCAGAACAGAATTGCCGCTGTCAGGCCCGCGGTCAGCGCCACTCCGGCTCTGATCAGCGGCGGCTTCTTGTAGTGGTTCTTCCTACCTGTGCTCATATCGCACCTATCCCGCGAGATCGAATTTGCCGGAGACGCCGTAGATGGCCAGTGAGGCGAACAAGACCACCATCACCACCACAGCCAGCGAGGTGCGAACGGCGCGGCCGACCGCTTCGCCGACCCCGGCCGGTCCACCCGCGGCGCGGTATCCGTAGTAGCAATGGATCAGCATCACGACATTCGCCATGAGCAGCGCCTGCAGAAAGGACCAGAACAGATCGCTCGGGCGCAGGAAGGTGAAGAAGTAGTGGTCGTAGACGCCCGATGACTGTCCGTAGATGTCGACCGTGATCACCCGTGCGGCGAGAAAGGACATGATGACGGCCACCGAATAGATCGGAATGATCGCCACCACACCTGCGATAACGCGCGTCGACACCAGATACGACATGGACCGGATTCCGGCCACCTCGAGTGCGTCGATCTCCTCACTGATCCGCATGGCGCCCAGCTGCGCGGTCGAGCCCGCGCCGATGGTCGCCGACAATGCGATCCCGGCGGTGATCGGAGCCATGATTCGCACATTGCAGAAAGCCGCGAAGAATCCGGTGAGCGCGTCGACGCCGATGTTGCCCAGCGAGTTGAATCCCTGGATCGCCGCGAGCGTGCCACCGGCGAAGGTCATGAAACCGACGATCACGACCGTTCCACCGATCACCGCCAGAGTTCCTGTCCCCATACCGATTTCGGCGATGAGACGCATCGTCTCCCGGTTGTAGGAGCGCAACGCATGCGCAGAGTAACGTGCGGTCTTCCAGTAGAACAGCGCCTGATCGCCCAGCGACTCGAGCGTCCTGCGCGGCGCGGCGACCACCGTCGACATTATGGCCATGGCTATTTTCCCGTTCCGTATTTGACACCGACCGCCGTAGCGATGACATTCACGGCGAAAAGCGCCATGAATGCGTACACAACAGTTTCGTTCACTGCGTCTCCGACACTCTTGGCACCCCCCTTCACGGTGAGACCGCGATAGCAGGCGACCAATCCGGCGATCAGGCCGAAGATGCATCCCTTGCATTCGGAAATGACAACCTCGGGAGTTCCGGTGACGAAAGTCAGCGAGGAGACGTAAGCACCCGGCGTAACATTCTGAAAGAAGACGGAGAATATGAACCCACCCACAATGCCGATTGTGATCACCAGGCCGTTCAACAACAAAGCGATCACCGTGGAGGCCAGTACCCGAGGTACCACCAGCCGTTGAATCGGGTCGATGCCCAGCACTCGCATAGCGTCGATTTCCTCCCGAATGGTCCGCGCACCCAGATCGGCACAGATCGCTGTAGCTCCGGCGCCGGCCACGACCAGTACGGTGACCAGCGGTCCGATCTGGGTGACCGCGCCGAGCGCAGCACCGGCGCCGGACAGGTCCGCCGCACCGAATTCCACCAGGAGAACGTTCAAGGTGAAAACCACCAGCACGGTGAACGGCACTGCGACCATCAATGTCGGCACCATCGAAACCCGGACGATGAACCATGACTGCAGCACGAATTCCCGCCATTGGAAGGGCGGCTTCACCATGGCGCGGAATGTCGCAGCGCACATTTCGAAAAATGCCCCTACCCCCCGCAACCCGGTATCTGCCGATTTCGACAACCTGGCGGCACGGCGCACCATGGCTGCCGATGTAGTCGAGCCGGTTTCCGGCGAACCGGTCATCGGCTTTCCTCCTCATCATTCGTGGACGGGGCTACCGTTGAATCGGCCGGCCCGCTGTCGAAATGGGATATCTGCGCTCACACGAGCGATGTGCGACTGTCTGCCCGGACCCGGGCTGAGCCGGATAACGCTCGTCAAATCGAGAACGTCCCCAACATATGACGGGAATCACCACAATCGCGATATCCCCCGGGGGGAAGCCGACCATCCGATCGGGGGAGACGGGCGTGAGCTACGAACTAGCTTGCAGGGCTGCGACGTAGCGTTTTCCACGGGATTATCACGCCGATTCGCAAGAGCTTATCGCTGGATCGAGCCGGCTGTCCGCTTCGCGCATCGCGCCACCCCTCCCTATCGGAGGGGGCATCCCCTATCAGAGGAGGATTCGGTGAGACCAGCCACGCATCAGGATGGTCTCGGGGGTATCGAAACGTAGCAGTATCTGCGGCGCAGTATCTGCCGAGCTCCCGAAAAACCGATCCAGGAAGGTGAGCCGCGATGTCGGATCCGATTTCCGTGATCGCCACCATCGTCATCTCCGCGACAGGTGCGATCGACAACGCCAATCTGCCAAATGCGGCAAAGGCATCCGCGCACGCGGCAGTCGCATCCGGTGGTGACGCGGCCAAGTCGTTCAGCGTGCAGCTCGATCGTGCAGTCTCTCAGTTGCCGGAACCGGCACAGCAGGCCTCGCGCGCCGCAATCGATGCCGCCTCCGATCACCTTGCGGCCATGGTGCCCGCAGCGAATGCCCCTGCGGAACAGTCCGCTACGGACCAGGCACCGGAGCCGGACATGAGCGCTCCGGACCGGAACGGATACGAGGCCGCACCGCTGCAAGCCGACCTCACTGCCTCGCCGGACCCGACAAACACCGAGTACGCGGTCGCTGCGACAAGGCCGGTATCGATCCCAGTACCCGATGCGGCAGCGGTACCGCCCACGGCCACCGGCCGAATCGCCGCATTCGTGCCGTGGTTCCGGAAGGCCGGCTCGCTGTGTTCCGGCATCAAAGCCCCCACCTTGGCAGCCCTGTACGCGGCCGAGAACGGCTTCCGTTACGGACCCGACGCGCCCGTGTCCCCCACCGGCGCGTTGGGTCCCGGACAGTTCATGCCCGGGACCTGGGCGGTGTACGGCAAGGACGTACACGGCACCGGGACTCCCGATGTGTTCGATATCGGTGATTCGGTCATGGCGTCGGGACATCTGCTGTGCGACAGCTATCGACAGATCGAAATGTGGAAGGGCGAGGGACGGGTCGTCGGCGACACTCTCGCTTTGACCATCGCCGCCTACAACGCCGGGGCGGGGGCCGTCTTCCGCTCGGGTGGAATGCCTTCCGGCAGCCCCGATTACGAACATCAAACCAAGCCCTATGTCGCCCGCATTCTGGCCACTCGCGAACAGTACGAATGGCTGTCGGCCGACGATTACCTGCTGCCGGCGGCGAACCATAGCATCGAGGACGTCGGCCACAGAATCGTCGCGCAAGCAGTGAGGTACCTCGGGCTGCCATACGTGTGGGGCGGCGGTGACAGCAATGGGCCGACCTCAGGTGGTTTCGACTGCTCTGGGCTCACTTCCTTCGCGGTGCATGCCGCCACCGGCGGCGCCGTCACTCTGCCCCGGACCTCACAGGGCCAATGGCATGTGGGCGTGGAGATCCCACTCTCGGAAGCCGCCCCCGGCGACCTGCTCTTCGGAAGTTGGGCACCGGACGACGGCCAGCCGGGGCACGTCGCGATCTACCTCGGCAACAACCGAATGATCCATGCCCCCCAGCCCGGCGAGACCGTCCGTATCAGCCCCGTCATGTCCGGCATGCATGCCCGGCGGATCAACTGAGCAGAAGCAGGGTGGCGCCCCCGGGAAGTTCCGGGGGCGCCATCCGTATTCGAAAAGCAAGATCAGCGACCACATTTGCCGAAGGTCAGCTCGAAAGCACCTATTCGGCCTGCAGAGACCACGCGATGGCCTGTGCCCGGTTGGCCGCCCCGAACTTTCGCAGAATATGTTTGACATGCGATTTCACGGTGCCTTCGGTGATGATCAGGCGCTCGGCGATGGCGCGGTTCGTGGCGCCGGCAACCATAAGTCGGAAGACGTCGGCTTCACGCTCGGTGAGATCACCCATGCTCCCGTACGCGGGCCCCGGGCCTATGGCGGCGCGCTCATGGTCTTCGGCATCGTCGGCACCGGCCATCGAAAGGTCTGCTTCGCACAGCTCGTCCATGCGATTCACCGCGGAAACGATCAAGTCGCGTACCTGGTCGCGCTGGTCGCGCAGCTGTTCCAGCAAGACAGTGCGTTCGTAGATGTGACTGAAGCCATCGGTGAAGGCCCACAACACATCCCGGTCACCTTCGTCGGCACGGCGAGTCAGCGGATGGTGGTCGGCATGAACGAATCCGACAACGTCCTCGCAATGGACGATCGGAGCCACCACATACGAGCGCGACCGCCCGGCATCGACGATAATCGGCCGGTACACGGGCGCGTTCGAGGTGTCGTACACCAGCGACGGACGCCGCTTGGCCAACAACTGCGCCTCGGGTGCCCGCGAATCGAGCGGAATGGCCTGATCGATCCAGTCCGCGAACCACGATTCCGATTCACGTTCGGCGGCAAAATGCGCCATCGCCGGACGCCACGAACGTCCCTCGACCCGTGACAGCACCACCCGCTGAAATCCGCAGCGCAGCACAATCTCCTCACATGCCACGTCCAGAAGCGCCGTGGTATCGCGAATGGAACGCAGGCGGCTCAACCCGGCCGCGCAGTCCGCCATCCGCTGACTGCGTTCACCCGTGTCGTGAAGGTAGAGGTCCAACGCGAGTTGCTGCAGCTCCAGTATCAGAGCGCACAGCGTCTCAGCGGTCGCCGTATCGGCACTGGGAACACTGCGCAGTCGCGCGATGCAGAAATGAATCAGATTGGACACTACTTCCGCCGAACGCCATGGACCGTCCCACCCCACGCGGGGCAGCGGAGTAGCGGACCCGACCGCTTCGAATACCGCGTCCCGCAGCACCGCCATCCGGGCCGCGATTTCCCCTTCGCGCCGACGCCATCCGTGCCGGATACGGCCGGCCGGACTGGCGGCACTGTAATCGCTCGCCATTGCAACTGCCATTGTCATACCCGCCGTTCGTTGTTCGCGGCACGAATGAACTGTGCGATGGCACCAGCACGATTGGGTGCACCAAGCTTGTGCAAGATGTGCTTGACGTGCGATTTCACCGTGCTCTCGGCCACCATGAGCCGGTCGGCCACCTGAACGTTGGTCAGACCACCGGCCAGCAATCTCAACACCTCCCTTTCGCGTGCGGTGAGCCTCGCCAGACCACCGGGCTCGATTCGTCCGGGCTCCTCTCTGGCGGCGAGTACCTCGGGTGTGACCGCTACTGCCGTGCGCACAGCTGGACCAGGGAGTCGCACCGACACCTTCTGGGGGGCTTCGAGGATCCGCTCGGCTGACCGGAACACATCGGACAGGCGTTCACGCTGCCGAGCCAGTCGTGACTCGAGCACCATGCGCTCGTAGATCACGCCGACCCCCTCGGCAAACGTGCGCAAACTGTCACGGTCGGCGGCGGTGAGCGGGCGCCCCGAGAGATAAGTGTCGGCATGGAGCAGTCCGAACACCGAACCACCCGCAATCAAGGGCGCGACGACGTATTCGCGAGTATTCGAGGCGTTCATCAATGGACGGAATGTCCGAGGCTCATCCTGCGCGTCGGTGACGAGGGCCGGCAGCCGTCGCCGCACGACCTCGGCCTCGACCATCGGTGAAGCCAACCGGATCTCGAGCTCGGCAATATAGTCGGTCAGTTCGCGGTTGAAGCCGCTGTCGTTGCCATCGGAGAGAAACAGCAGCGACGGCGCCCAGGTAGAGCCGCGCACCATGGAAACCATCGCTCTGTCGAAGCTCGCCGCCGCACACAATTCGGCCGCGGCGGCTTCGAATACTTCGGCGGCCGTGGTCTTCCTGCGCAACCGTGCCAAAGCCTCGAAGATCCGCCCGGGCGCGAAACTGGGCTGCGTCAGAGTGTGCTTGCGCAATGTGGACTGCATCGCGCTGACATCGGTCAGCAACTCGGCTAGATCTGTTACGTCGGCCGAACCGCCCTGTATGGAGCCCAATCGGCGATTCGTGCGTTCCAGAGTCACGCCCAGCAATTGGAGGTAGGCGCGGTTCGTACCGTCGCCGGCGGCATGTTCGGCCAGCTCACCGACCCGCGAGTTCAGTTCCGAAATCCGGGACACCAGCCCGGCGAAGGTATGCTGCTGCGGTACTGCTGCCGGTGCCCTCATCGTCCCTCGAGCTTCTACTGACGCCGACCGGAATCCACGCAGCCAGCGTTCCGGGTGCCTCGTCGCGCCCTTGGCCCAACTCCCGGGTTCCACACCTCGCGCCACGTTAACGATGTGTTGCGCGATTTACTTACGGCTACATAGTCCGTGATCCAGGTCACCGTGTCAAGCGGCGGCTATCGACCTCTACTCGAGAAACGCCGTTTCAGTTGCCGCCGAGGACTTGCAACCAGCAGCCGGAGGCACTCCGCACCGACAATTAAGTGATTCGTGATTTACTAGCGCTATGGCATTGCCCGACTCTCTCACGAATCGACTGACGATTCCCGCCATCGCCGCGCCCATGACAAGCGTGTCGGGGCCGGATCTGGTCATCGCCGCGTGCCGTCACGGCGTCGTCGGCTCCTTCCCCACCCACAATGCCGCGACCACCGAGGAGCTCGATGGCTGGCTCGACCACATCACCTCCGCGGTCGGCGACCACAGCGGAACGGCCGCCCCCATAGCTCCGAACCTGGTCGTGCATCGGACGAATGCGCGACTGCAAGCCGACCTCGATTGCCTGGTACGCCACGGAGTCGAACTCGTCATCACCAGCGTGGGATCACCGAAGCCGGTCATCGCACCCTTACACGACATCGGCTGCCAGGTGTGGGCGGACGTCTCGAGCATGGCGCACGTGGAGCGCGCGCTGGAGGCCGGCGCCGACGGTCTTGTGCTGCTCACCGCCGGCGCCGGCGGACAGACGGGGTGGGCCAATCCGTTCGCGTTCACGCGAGCGGTTCGCGCACATTTCGACGGGCCGATCGTGCTCGCCGGCGGCATCACCGACGGAACTTCCATCCTCGCCGCGCAAGCCCTGGGAGTCGATCTGGTCTACTTGGGGACGCGATTCATCGCCACGACCGAAAGCCTCGCCGAGGACGGATACCGAGTCGCGTTGGTCGAATCGACGCTCGATGACGTGACGCTGTCCACCTACGTCGGCGGTATACCAGCCAGTCTGCTCGCGAGCTGGCTCGCCCGCGAGGGCGCATCCGAGTTGGAATCGCACGACTCGGACGGCTTCGAGCAGGACCGGCTACTGCGCAATCGCACCGCCTGGAGTGCGGGGCACAGCGTAGCCGGGGTCGATGCCATCACCTCGGCTGCCGAACTGATCGGAACAATCGCCGAGCAATACGACCGAGCACGAACGACGCTGCTGTCGACCCTCACCGCCCCGCGCTCGCACTCCCACACGCGACCCCATCCCCGCTGACCCTCCGCCCGAATCGGCGTTCCGGTCGCTGGCTAGCCACTTCCCAATCACTAACAATCTGGCCGTGCAAGGGGGGTTCGGAAGAAACAGCAGGTAGATAGCACAACTGCAGAGAACTTCCCTGATTGCTGATTGTAAGTTAGTGTATCGTCATTCACTAATCCGGACTGTGGTGACTCCCGCCCGACTGTGACAGCGACATTCGAATCGAAAGGCGTACGGATGCCCGTACTCAAATCCGAGGTCGACCCCGCGTCGTCGACGTATCTCGAGAATTACGACACCCAGGCGGCAGCCGTGGCTGCCCTGAACGAACAGCTGGCATTGGTCGCCGCCGGAGGCGGGGATCGCTACGCCAAACGCCATCACGACCGCGGCAAGCTCCTCGTACGAGAACGCATCGAACTGCTGATCGACCGCGACGCCCCGTTCATGGAGCTGTCCGCCTTGGCCGCGTGGGGCACCGAGTTCAACGTCGGCGCCGCGATCGTCACCGGCGTCGGCGTCGTCTCAGGCATCGAGTGCATGATCATCGCGCACGATCCCACCGTGCGCGGCGGCACGATGAATCCGTACACGCTGCGAAAGAACTTGCGCGCGTTGGAAATTGCGCGCGTCAATCGGCTCCCTGTGGTGTACCTGGTGGAGTCCGGCGGCGCCGATCTGCCCACCCAGGCAGAGCTGTTCGTTCACGCGGGCAGGATCTTCCACGAGCTGACCGAGATGTCTTCGATGGGCATCCCCACTGTGGCGCTGGTATTCGGAAATTCCACCGCCGGCGGCGCCTACGTGCCGGGCATGTGCGATTACGCGGTACTGGTCGACAACGCCGCGAAGGTCTTCCTGGGCGGTCCGCCCCTGGTGAAGATGGCCACCGGCGAAGACGCCGACGACGAAGAACTCGGCGGGGCGGATATGCATTCGCGGGTATCGGGTCTGGCCGACTACTTTGCGGTCGACGAGACCGACGCCATCCGCATCGGGCGCGATATCGTCGCACACCTGAACTGGCGCAAGCTGGGCCCTGGACCAAGCCAGCCCCCGGACGAACCCCTGTACGACGCTGAGGAACTCCTCGGCATCGCCTCCGGCAACCCTCGCATCCCATTCGACCCACGCGAGGTCATCGCACGCATCGTGGACGGATCGCGCTTCTCGGAGTACAAACCCCGATGGGGCACCAGCATCGCCACCGGCTGGGCCTCCATCCACGGCTTCCCGGTCGGCATTCTCGCCAACACGCGCGGGGTGCTGTTCAGCGACGAGGCCAAGAAGGCCACGGAGTTCATTCTGCTGGCAAACCAGACCGATACCCCGCTCATCTTCCTGCACAACGTCACCGGATTCATGGTCGGCACCGAATACGAGCAGGGCGGGATCATCAAGGACGGCGCCAAGATGATCAACGCAGTCACCAACAGCGACGTGCCGCATATCAGTATCAACATGGGTGGCTCGTTCGGTGCCGGGAATTACGGAATGTCCGGGCGCGCATACGATCCCCGTTTCATGTTCACCTGGGCCAATGCCCGGCTGGCCGTCATGGGAGCCCAGCAACTCGCCGGTGTGATGTCCATCGTCGGAAAGGCCGCGGCCGAATCGGCGGGTCGGGAGTTCGACACAGAAGCGGACGCGAAACGCACGGCGGCAATCGAAAAACAGATCGAAGACGAATCCCATCCGTTCTTCATCTCCGCGCGTCTCTACGACGACGGCGTGATCGACCCGCGCGACACCCGTGCCGTGCTCGGGATGTCCCTGTCTGCAGCCCACTCCGCCGAAGTCGCCGGTCGGCGCGGCTTCGGCGTCTTCAGGATGTGAGAAATCCGATGCCTTCGACAACCCCCACAACGCGACGCACCGCGATCACCAAACTCCTCATCGCCAATCGCGGTGAGATCGCGTCTCGAATCATCCGCACCGCACGGGAGATGGATATCGCGACCGTCGCGTTGTATTCCGACGCCGACATCGACGCTCCCTATGTGCTACAGGCCGACGAGTCGGTGCATTTGCCCGGCACCACGCCCGCCGACACCTACCTACGCGCCGACCTCGTTCTCGATGCGGCCCGCCGCACCGGCGCTACCGCGGTACACCCGGGATACGGATTTCTCTCCGAGAACGAACAATTCGCCCGCGACTGCGCCGCGGCAGGCGTGATCTTCGTCGGCCCCAGCCCCGAAGCGATTGCCGCGATGGGTTCGAAAATCGAAGCAAAGCGGATGATGGCCGCCGCGGGGGTGCCGGTGTTGCCCGGCGCCACCGTCGAGAACGAGTCCGACGAGGACCCGGAACGGTTGCGCGCGGCCGCCGAGAAGATCGGCTTTCCCATCCTCGTGAAGGCCGCTTTCGGCGGCGGCGGCCGCGGTATGCGCATCGTGTCCGACCAGAGCGAGTTGATCGAGGCCGTCGGTAGCGCACGGCGCGAGGCCGCGTCGGCATTCGGGAACGGCACGGTGTTCCTGGAGAAGTTCGTGCGATCCCCGCGGCATATCGAGGTACAGATCTTCGGCGACAGCTACGGCACGGTCGTCCATCTCGGCGAACGCGAATGCTCGATCCAGCGGCGCTACCAGAAGATCATCGAGGAGTCCCCGTCCACGGCCGTCGACGACACACTACGCGACGAACTTGGACGCGCGGCGGTGGCCGCGGGCAAAGCGCTGTCGTACGAGGGGGCGGGCACGGTGGAATTCGTGATGGCGCAGGACGGCTCGTTCTACTTCCTGGAGGTCAATACCCGCCTGCAGGTCGAACATCCCGTGACCGAACTCGTCACCGGGATCGACCTGGTCCGTGGCCAACTGCTGGTCGCCGCGGGCGCCCCGCTGCCCGAGGAGATGCTCGACGTCACGCCGCAGGGCCATGCGATGGAAGTCCGCCTGTACGCCGAAGACGTTGCGGCAGGGTTCATTCCGGTATCGGGCACACTGACGACCCTGGAATTCGCGGACCTGCCCGGCGTCCGCGTCGACGCCGGATTCGCCTCTGGCTCCCAGGTCAGCACCTACTACGATCCGATGCTGGCCAAGGTGATCGGCTACGGTCCCGATCGCGACGCGGCCTGCGATCGAGTAGCGCGGGCACTCGAGGAGACCCTGATCCACGGAGTGACCACGAACCGGGATCTGCTGATCGGTATCCTGCGCGAGCCCGAGTTCCGCTCCGGTGCCATCGATACCGGCTATCTCGAACGCCACGACCCGGCCGATCTGATGATTCGCCGCAACGGAAACGATGCGGCGGAGCAGACACACGCCTTGGTCGCCGCGCTCGCCGCTCAAGCCGATCGCCGCGCGAACTCGTCCGTACTGCCGGGGCTGCCGTCCGGCTTCCGCACTCTGCCCAGCGCACCCCAATCGGTGTCCTTCCGGGCAGGCGAACAAGTGATCGACGTGGAATACCTTTTCGACCGGACCCAGCTGCGCGTGCGGGTGGGTGACTGGCGGCCGGAAAGCCTCGAACTCAACACCGCGAGCGCCGAACTCGTCGACATCGCCGTCGACGGCGTCAGGCGGCGATACCGCATCACCCGCAGTGGTGCCGCGTATTTCGTCGACAGCGCCCTCGGCGCCACCGAACTGCACGAGGTCGAGCGCTTCCCCGACCCGAGCGATATTCAGGAGGCCGGATCGCTGCTGGCCCCCATGCCCGGAACCGTCGTGCGAGTCGAAGTAACCGAAGGACAATCGGTTTCCGCCGGGGACGCGGTCGTGGTGCTGGAAGCCATGAAGATGCAGCACACCATCCGGACCCCCTCGGACGGCATCGTCGTGAAGATCCCCGTCGCGGTGGCGGCTCAGGTCGATTCCGGCCAGGTGCTGGCTGTCGTGCAGGACGGTGAAAACTGATGGACGAGGTGGTCCGTTACGAGGTCGACCGCGGCGTCGCCTGGCTGACGATCGATCGGCCGCATGCCCGCAACAGCCTGAGCAAGGCCGTACGCCACGGATTGTTCGAGGGCGTGCGCCGTTTCAACGACGACGACAGCGCGAAGGTTCTCGTGCTCACCGGCGCCGGCGACAAGGCATTCTGCGCCGGGGGTGATCTCAAGGAGATGTCCGAGGAGAAACTGACGATCCCCCCGGTGGACTATGTTCCGCAGTTCGGCCGGAATATCGACGTCGTCAAACCGACCATCGCCGCTGTCAACGGGGCGGCCTTCGCCGGTGGTTTCCTGCTCGCGCAAACGTGCGATCTGTGCATAGCATCCACCACCGCGACGTTCGCCATATCGGAGGTGAAGGTGGGCCGCGGATCCCCTTGGGCGGCACCACTTCCCCTCATGATCCCACGGCGAGTGGCCATGGAGATCGTGCTGACCGGAGCACCGATGACGGCCCGGCGCGCCTACGAGATCGGCTTCGTGAATCAGCTGGCAGAGCCCGATCACCTGCGCGAGCGCGCGCAGGCGTTCGCACAGCAGATCGTGGCGAACGCACCGCTGTCGGTGCTGGCCGGCAAGCAAACCATGACACTGACCGCGCAATACCCCTTGCGTGAGGCCTTCGACCGTGCCGAGACAATTTGGGCGCCGGTGTATTCGAGCGCGGACGCCCAGGAGGGCATGCTGTCGTTCACCGAAAAGCGTGCCCCCAGATGGCAGGGGAAATAATGGCTCTCGACTATTCCGCGCTGCTGCGCGACCTCGGGCAGGAGACCGACCGGCTGATCGATTGCCTGTCGAGCACATCCGAACTCGCCTGGGAATCGGCCACTCCGGCGGAGGGCTGGGCGATCCGTGATCAGGTATCGCATCTTGCCTACTTCGACGACTGTGCGCATCTGGCGCTCACCGACGCGGACCGCTTCCGTATCGAGGCGGACCGGCTGACATCGCTGGGACCGGATTTTCCGGACCGGATCGCCGAGGCGCATCGCCACCTCTCCGCGGGCGAGTTGCGCAGCTGGTTCGAGGAGTCCCGCAGCCGGCTGCTCACCGCACTCACCACTGATGATCCGCGTCGCCGCCTGCCCTGGTTCGGGCCGGATATGAGCGTGGCCTCCTCGGCCACCGCGCGACTGATGGAAACCTGGGCACACGGTCAGGACATCTACGACGCACTGGGGGTCGATCATCCGCTGAGTTCCGGTTTGCGCAGCATCGCCCACCTCGGCGTCAGCACGTTCGCGTTCGCGCATCGCCTCAACAACCTGGAGGTGCCGGCCGAGCCCGTGCGCGTTGAGCTGTACGCACCCGACTCCGACGAGGTGTGGACCTGGGGACCGGCCGACGCCACCGACCGGGTGACCGGGCCCGCCGAGGACTTCGTCCTGGTGGTCACCCAGCGCCGCCATCGCGAGGACACGAAGCTGGTCGTCGAGGGCGGCATCGCATCGCGGTGGATGACGATCGCACAAGCCTATGCCGGTGCTCCGGGAACCGGCCGCCCCAGCCGAACCGGCGCTCGCTGAAGGGAATTCGACCGATGAATCGAACAACACCGCGCCGACCGGTGCGTATCGGCAATGCGTCGGGCTTCTACGGCGACCGCTTCGCCGCGTTCCGGGCGATGGTCGAGGGTGGGCCGGTCGACGTCGTCACCGGCGACTACCTCGCGGAGCTGACGATGCTGATCCTCTGGAAAGCCAAGCAGAAGGATCCCGAAACCGGTTATGCCAAAACATTTCTGGCCCAGTTCGAACAGGTTGCCACGACCTGCGCCGCGCGCGGGATCAAGGTCGTGGTCAATGCCGGCGGACTCTCCCCTGCGAGCCTGGCGGAGCGGATCCGGTCCGTCGTACGGGAGGCGGGGCTTGAGCTTTCGGTAGCCCATATCGAGGGCGACGATATCATCGAGCGGCTGCCGCAGCTGCAGGCCGCGGGGCACCCCCTGCGCCACCTCGACAAGGGCATCACCCTGGAAGAGTCCGGCGCACAACCGATTTCGGCCAACGTCTACCTGGGCGGCTGGGGTATCGCGGCGGCGCTTGCCGGTGGCGCCGACGTGGTGATCACGCCGCGGGTCACCGATGCGGCACTCGTCCTGGGCGTCGGCGCGTGGTGGCACAACTGGAAACGCACCGATTTCGACGCCCTCGCGGGGGCGGTGGCCGCGGGTCACATCATCGAATGCGGGCCGCAGGCCACGGGCGGCAACTACTCACAGATCGACGAGATCGCCGACCGCCGTTATCCCGGTTCGCCGATCGCGGAACTCGCGCACGACGGCAGCTTCGTCATCACCAAGCACGACGACACCGGCGGCCTGATATCGCCCGGGACCGTCACCGCGCAGTTGCTCTACGAGGTCGACTCGCCGGTGTATCTCAATCCGGACGTCGTGGCACATTTCGACACCCTGCGATTGAGTCAGGACGGTACGGACCGAGTCCGGGTGAGCGGTGCCACCGGCTCGCCCCCGCCGTCGACCCTCAAGGTCGCGATGAATTTCATCGGGGGATACCGCAACACGATGACTCTGGTGCTGACCGGCCTCGATATCGAGGAGAAGGCCCGATGGGCTACCGAGCAGCTGTTCGAAATTCTCGGCGGGCGCGAGCGATTCGACGACGTCGATGTCCAGTTGCTGCGCTACGACCGGGCCGAACCGACCCGGATGAGCGAGGCGACGGCGCATTTGCGGGTCACCGTCAAGGACCGCGAGCGGGCAAAGGTGGACCGAGCCTTCTCCAACGCCGTGCTCGAGCTCGCGGTCGGCGGCTACGCCGGATTCCACACCACCACACCGCCGACGTCCGCCTCCGAATTCGGCGTCTACTGGCCGACCGTGATTCCGGCCTCCGAGATCGAACAGATCGTGGTGCATGCCGACGGCTCGCGCGAGACGATCGGGCACACCTCGCAGACCGACGATCGATACGCCGGGGTGATCCCCAGCGGCGATATCGTCTCCCGCACGGCTGATTTCGGGCCGGCGAGCCGGCGGCCGCTCGGTTCGGTGGTGGCCGCACGCTCGGGTGACAAAGGCGGCAAGGCGAATGTGGGGGTGTGGACCGACACCGACGAGCGGTGGGATTGGCTGCGCTCGCACCTGACCGTCGAGAGATTTGTCGAATTGGTGCCGGATGCAGCGGCCTTCGAGGTCAGGCGGTACGAATTTTCCAATCTGCGCGCGTTGAACTTCGTCGTCGTCGGCTTCCTGGGGGACGGCGTCGCGTCCTGCACCCGGACCGACCCCCAGGCCAAGGGGTTCGGCGAATTCCTGAGGGCGACCTATACCGATATTCCCGACAAACTCGCGGGAGATTCCTGATGGACTTCGCCGAATCGAACGAGCAGCACGAACTACGCCGCGCGATCGGCGCGATCACCGACAAATACGGCCCCGCCTATTACGCCGAACGCGCCGTGGCGCACGAGCCGACTACCGAGCTCTGGCAGGACCTCGCCGCGCACGGCTTCATCGGCATCAATCTGCCCGAGCGATACGGCGGTGGTGGCGCCGGAATGACCGAACTGGCCATGGTGTGTGAGGAAACCGCCGCGCACGGCTGCCCGCAGCTGCTCCTACTGGTGTCCAGCGCGATCTCCGGTGAGTTGCTGTCGAAATACGGCACCGACGCACAGCAACGAGAGTGGCTGCCGCGCATGGCGTCCGGCACGAAGGTCGTCTTCGCCATTACCGAACCCGATGCCGGGTCCAACAGCCATCGGATATCCACCACCGCCCGGCGGTCGGGCGGCGACTATCTGCTGACCGGAACCAAGTACTACATTTCCGGCGTCGACGAGGCCGTCGCGCTGATCGTCGTCGCCCGGACCGGACGTGACGAATCCACCGGCGCGGCGCGCATGTCGCTGTTTCTCGTCCCGACCGACGCTCCCGGTCTGATCAAGCACCGGCTACCGGTCGGGATCAGCGTTCCGGAAAAGCAGTTCACGCTGCACTTCGACAATGTGCGGCTGCCCGCCGCCAGACTCATCGGCATCGAGGGTGAAGGATTCCGGCACGTCTTCGACGGGCTCAATCCCGAGCGAATCACCGGAGCCGCGGTATGTGTCGGGATCGGCCGTTTCGCCATCGAGCGCGGCGCGGCCTATGCCCGTACCCGGTCGGTGTGGGGCGCGCCCATCGGGCGCTACCAGGGGATCGCGCATCCCCTGGCGAAAGCCAAGATCGAGGTCGATCTCGCGGCGATGATGACCGCCAAAGCGGCGTGGCTGTACGAGAAGGGGTTGCCCGCCGGCGAGGCAGCCAATATCGCGAAATACGCCGCGGCCGAGGCTGCCGTCGCCGCCGTCGATCAGACGATCCAGCTTCACGGCGGAAATGGCATCAGCGCCGAGTACGGCCTGCTGCCACAGTGGGGACTGGCGCGGTTGCTGCAGATCGCGCCGGTAAGCCGTGAGATGATCCTCAATTACGTTGCCCAGCACAGCCTTCGGCTACCGAAGTCCTACTGAACGAGGCGAGATGACCGACACCACCGCTGAGCACCGAGACGTGTACCCGCCTACCGCCGAATTCGCCGCGGCAGCCAATGCCGATGCGTCCATCTACGAGCGGGCAACGGCGGATCGCGACGGGTTCTGGGCCGAGCAGGCGCAGCGGCTGCACTGGCATCAACCGTGGGATCGGGTGCTGGACTGGGACGACGCGCCGTTCGCGCGCTGGTTCACCGGCGGCAAGCTCAACGTCGCCTACAACTGCGTGGACCGCCACGTCGCCGACGGCTACGGCGACCAGGTCGCCATCCACTGGGAAGGTGAGCCCGGCGATTCCCGCTCGATCACCTACGCCCAGCTGCAGGCCGAGGTGAGCCAGGCCGCCAACTACTTCACCGAACTCGGCCTGGTCGCCGGCGACCGGGTCGCGATCTACATGCCGATGGTTCCCGAGGCCATCGTGTCGATGCTGGCCTGCGCGCGGCTGGGCCTGACCCATTCGGTGGTCTTCGCCGGCTTCTCCCCCAGCGCCCTGCGTCAGCGCGTCGACGACGCCGAGGCCCGCCTGGTGATCACCACCGACGGCCAGTGGCGCCGCGGTAAGGCCGCGCCGCTGAAGGAAGCCGTCGACGAGGCGCTCTACGCCCACGGCGACGTCCCACACAGCGTCGAACACGTGCTCGTGGTGCGCCGCACGAATATCGAGATCCCGTGGACCGAGGGCCGCGACCTGTGGTGGCACGAAACCGTCGCCCAGGCGAGTCCCGAGCACGAGGCCCAGCCGTTCGATGCCGAGCACCCGCTCTACATCCTCTACACCTCGGGCACCACCGGGAAACCCAAGGGCATCCTGCACACCTCCGGTGGCTACCTGACCCAGGTCGCCTACACCCACCACTACGTCTTCGACCACAAACCCGGCGCCGACGTGTACTGGTGCACCGCCGACATCGGCTGGGTCACCGGGCACTCCTACATCGTCTACGGCCCGCTGGCCAACCGCGCCACCCAGGTCGTCTACGAGGGCACCCCCAACTTCCCCGACGAG
>NZ_BDBN01000125.1 GCF_001613005.1 Nocardia nova NBRC 15556
GTATCCGTGGTGGCCGTCGTCATTCGGTCGCCGTCGTGCCCGGATCGGTGGCGTCCGGCTGCCGTGCGGCCCGCGGATACCGTCGCGGCGCTGTGGTTCGCGGATTCGCGGCGTTCGCTCCGCGCCGCCGGGCCGCGGCTCCGCCTCGGCCTGCGAGACGGGCTGTCGGCGCCCGAGGCGGGACGGCGTGAATTCTGTTCGGCGCGTCCGGGTTTCGAGGCGGTGGGAGCCACCGGCGCGGCGACCGTGCCGACCAGTGCGGTGACCTGAGCGGAATCCGGACGCACCTGTTGCGGGCGGACGTCGAGTCCGGCCTTGCGCAGCAGGACCGCGACGTCCTTGCGCTGTTCCGGCAGCATGATCGTCACCACGTCGCCGCTGCTGCCGGCTCGGGCGGTGCGCCCGGAGCGGTGCAGGTAGGCCTTGTGCTCGGCGGGCGGATCGACGTGCACGACGAGTTCGACGTCGTCGACGTGGACGCCGCGGGCGGCGATATCGGTCGCGACCAGCACGCGTGTGGTGCCGTCGGCGAAGGCCGCCAGATTGCGGTCGCGTGCGACCTGCGACAGATTGCCGTGCAGATCGGCGGCCGGAATTCCGGCGGTGGTGAGCTGCTTGGCCAGCCGTCGCGCGTGATGTTTGGTGCGCATGAACAGAATTCGCCGCCCGGTTCCGGAGGCAAGGGTGTGGACCAGTTCGCGCTTGGCCTCGCTGTCGCCGATCTCGAAGACGTGGTGGGTCATCGCGGGCACCGGGGAGTGGGCCTCGTCGACGGTGTGTGACAACGGGTTTCGCAGAAAGCGCTGCACCAGCTTGTTCACCCCGTTATCCAGGGTGGCGGAGAACAGCATCCGCTGACCGTCGGCCGGGGTCGCGGCGAGGATTCGGGTGACACCGGGCAAGAAGCCGAGATCGGCCATGTGGTCGGCCTCGTCCAACACGGTGATCCGCACCTCGTCCAGGGCGACCAAGCCCTGTTTGATCAGATCCTCCAGGCGGCCCGGGCAGGCGACGACGATATCCGCGCCCGAACGCAATTCGCGGACCTGCCGGGCCTGCGGCACGCCACCGAACACCGTCACCACCCGCAACTCGCACGCATCGGTCAGCGGTTCGAGAGTCGCCGCGATCTGAGTGGCGAGCTCGCGGGTGGGCGCCAGCACCAGACCCGCGGGGCGGCCCGGGAGGCGCCGGTGACCGAGCCGGTGCAGCCGGTCGACCATGGGAATCGAGAAGGCGAGGGTCTTACCGCTGCCGGTACGCCCGCGAGCGAGCACATCGCGGCCGGCCAGCGTGTCCGGAAGCGTAGCGGCCTGAATCGGCAACGGTGCGCTGAAACCCTGCGCGGCCAGCGCGCGCAACAGGGGCGCGCCGACGCCGAGAGTGTCGAAGGTGGCGGCAGGCGTCGATGAACGAGTCGTCATGAGTAGTCGTGGTGCCTTTCGAGCAGCAGAGGTGAACCGCAGCGGCGCTGGGTTGGCAGCGGAGCCGCGGTTGCAGCGACGCTGAGCTTCGTGGCCCGCACGAAGGCTGACCGCTGGGTGGCCGACGCGAAGAGTAGACATCCACGACGGAGGGAGTACGAATAACCGATACTCCCGGTTAAGACTATCCCGTCGGGGCCGTTTCTCCCCCATCGCGCGAGGGTGACGGTTCTCTCCTCGACAACCGGTGTGGATGACCGGGCGGCGGGGGATGTCACGGGGCGGGTTCACAGGTTTCTCCCAGCGGCGTCCCAGCACAGCGGGGGCACGGCCGACCATCATGGCAGCCATGACCGAAACTGCTATCGCGCCCGGCCGCCCCGCGGACGGGGTGGCGACGCCCGGCCGGGGCGGGACCCGGAGGCTGCCGTGGGAGTATCTGGGACTCGCCGCGCTGCTGGGCGGCACCGCGATCGCCTATCTGTGGAATCTGAGTGCGAACGGCTGGGCCAATTCCTTCTATGCCGCCGCGGTGCAGTCCGGGGCGAAATCGTGGAAGGCGTTCTTCTTCGGTTCCTCGGACTGGGGCAATTCGATCACCGTCGACAAGACGCCGGCGTCGCTGTGGCCGATGGAGATCTCGGCCCGACTCTTCGGGATGAACAGCTGGAGCATGCTGATCCCGCAGGTGCTGATCGCGGTCGCCGCGGTCGCCCTGCTCTGGTCGACGCTACGCCGGACCTTCGGTCCCGGCGCCGGGTTGCTCGGCGGGTTCGCGCTGGCGGTGACGCCGGTGGCCACGCTGATGTTCCGCTACAACAACCCGGACGCGCTGCTGGTTCTGCTGATGATCGCCGCCGTATGGGCGATGACGCGTGCCCTGGAGGACGGCCGGTGGCGCTGGCTGCTGCTGTGCGGCGGCTTCGTCGGACTCGGATTCCTGGCCAAGCAGTTGCAGGTGCTGCTGGTCGTGCCCGCGCTGGCGCTGACCTATCTGTTCGCCGGGCCGCCCCGGCTGGGTAAGCGCTTGCTGCAGTTGCTGGCCGCCGGAGCCGCGGTGGTGGTCGGTGCCGGCTGGTGGGTGCTGGTCGCGCAGTTGTGGCCGGCCGATTCACGGCCGTATTTCGGTGGTTCGAAACACAATTCGATCATCGAGCTGACCCTCGGCTACAACGGGCTGCAGCGACTCGGGGTTGATTCCGGCGGTGGGTTCGGCGGTCCGCCCGGACCCGGCGGCCGCGGCCACGGACCGTCGTTCGGTTCGGAGGCCGGGATCACGCGACTGTTCAGCGAGACGGTCGGCGGTCAGATCGCCTGGTTGATTCCGGCGGCGCTGATCCTGTGCGTCGCGGCTGTCGTGCTGTGCGGCAAGGCGTCCCGCACCGATACCCGGCGCGCCGCACTGCTGCTGTGGGGCGGCTGGGCGCTGGTCACCGCCCTGGTGTTCAGCTTCATGAAGGGAATCTTCCACCAGTACTACACCGTCGCCCTGGCACCCGGTGTCGCCGGCGCGTCCGCGATCGGGGCGGTGGTGCTGTGGCGGCAGCGTGATCGGCTCGGCGTCCGCGTCGTGCTGGCCGCGGCCACCGCGCTGACCACGGTCACAGCGGTGATCGTGCTCGATCGCACTCCGGATTTCGTGCCGTGGTTGCGGTGGATCGTCGGCGTCGCGGGCGCGGTCGCGACCGTCGCGCTGGTGATGCCGCAGCCGCGCCGGACGGCGGCCTGGACGGCCGTTCTCGCGGTGCTCGTCGCGATCGCCGCACCGGTGGCCTATTCGACCCAGACCATCGCCTCCGCCCACAACGGCGGCATCGTCCTCGCCGGACCGAAGACCAGCGGTGGCTTCGGATTCGGTTTCGGACCGGGCGGGCCGGCCGGCGCGTGCGGTCCCGCTGGGCCGAGCGGATGTGCCCCGGCGGGGCCCAGCGGCGGGCCGGCGGACGACGGCTCGGATTCGGCCGACGCCAACCGATCTCCCGCACAACCGGGCCGGATGTCGCGACCGGGCGACCCGGCGGCCGCCGGACCCGGTGCCACGGAACGCGGTGCCGCCGACCGTCCGGCCGGTCCGGGTATGGGGCAGCGGACGAATCAGCAGCTGATCGATCTGCTGAAGAACAACGGCGCCGGGTACACGTGGGCGGCCGCGGCCATCAGCTCGATGGGTGCCGCGGACCTGCAGCTCGATTCGGGTTACGCGGTCATGCCGATCGGCGGCTTCGGTGGCGGCGATCCGTCCCCGACCCTCGATCGATTCCGTGCCGATGTCGCACAGGGACGGATCCACTACTTCGTCGGTTCCGAGCGCCGCGGCCCGGGATCGGGTGCGACGTCGGAGGCGAGCCGGATCGCCCAGTGGGTGGAGAGTACTTACGCGGCCACCGATGTCGGCGGCACCAAGGTGTACGACCTGACGGCGCCGACCCGGTAATCCGGGCGGTACAGGGCGGCGGTGGCGGCCCTGTACCGCCACGACCCCCGTCCGGTACGGCAGACTGCGACCATGGCCACGGCGTCGAAATACAGTGCGGGCGTTCTGCTGTTCCGGCAGGCTCCGCGGCTGCAGGTCCTGCTCGGGCACATGGGTGGTCCGTACTGGGCACGCAAGGATGCCGGCGCCTGGTCGGTGCCGAAGGGGGAGTACGAGCCGGATTCCGAGGATGCCCGGACCGCCGCGGCGCGGGAGTTCACGGAGGAACTGGGCCTGCCCGTGCCCGAGGGCGAGTGGATCGCGCTGGGGGAGTCGCAGTACGGCAGCGGTCGTTCCCGCAAGCAGGTCACCGTGTGGGCCGTGGCCGGTGACCTGGATCCGGAGCAGGTGGTCCCCGGCACCTTCGAGATGCAGTGGCCGCCGAGATCCGGTCGGATGCAGAGGTTCCCGGAGATCGATCGGGTCGAGTGGCTCGAACCGGAACTCGCTCGCGAGAAGATCGTCGCCGGTCAGCGGCCGTTTCTGGACCGGCTCACCGAGGTACTCGCCGCCGGCTGAGGTTCAGCGGTAGGTATCCGCGAACCGCTCGCCGCCGGCTTCGATGAGCCGTACGCCCTGGAGTTCGTGGACGGTCAGCCGATGCGTGGGGCGCCCCGTGTCCCAGGCCGGGATGAGATTGCGGCGGCGGGCGGCGTAGGCGGTCATGAGATCGCGCGCCAGCCGGGCCGGCGATACGCGGTCGACCGCGGCCCGCCGCAGAATCACCACCAGCAGATGTTGCGGAATCTCCTCGGCGTCGCCGAGCGGCCGGAAAGTTCTCGCCCGCACCGGAACCGACAGTGGCGCCGCCGTTTCCGTCTCCACGAATTCGGTGATCGCCGCCGATAATTCGGCGGCGGGCACCGGCGTCGGCACCAGTCGCGGCAACACCGCGGTGGTCGCGGACAAAACCCGGGGCGCGGCACTCGAGCCGGGCATCGGATATACCGTTCGCAACTGTTCGTGGCGTGCGATCAGATCGGCGAAGGCGTCGCGCAATCCGACGGCATAGAGATAACCCGTGAAATGCAAGGTGAACGATGCCGTGCCCGCGGGCGTCGGATCGACAGGCGGCACGGCGGGGACCACCGCGGGGGTAGAGCGCAGTTCCATGCGGTATTTCCGTTCCTCGTTCGCACCCCCGTCCCGGCGGGCACATGCGGAGCCTAACTCCGAACGGCCGCCCGCGCTGTTCGACGGGTACGACGAGGGTTATCGGCCGTACGGCCAGCGCCAGTCGGCCACCTCCGGAATATCGGCGCCGTGTTCGCGCGTCCAGATGCGCGCGGCCAACCGGGCGTCGGCCATTTCCTGGCGCAGGCCGGCCGCCTGGGTGCCCAGCCCCGGAACCCGGTCGATCACGTCCATCACCAGGTGATAGCGGTCGAGGTCGTTGAGCATCACCATGTCGAACGGAGTCGTGGTGGTGCCCTTCTCCTTGTATCCGCGCACGTGCAACTCGGAGTGGTTGGTGCGCCGATAGGTGAGCCGGTGGATCAGCCAGGGATAGCCGTGGAAGGCGAAGATGATCGGCCGATCCCGGGTGAACAGGGTGTCGAATTCGCGATCGGGCAGGCCGTGCGGATGTTCGTCCGCCGGCAGCAGCCGCATCAGATCGACCACGTTCACCACGCGAATGCGCAACTGCGGCAGCCGTTCTCGCAGAATGGCGGCGGCCGCCAGCGTCTCCAGAGTAGGTACGTCACCGGCGCAGGCGAGCACCACATCGGGTGTCGTGCCCGACTCGTCGTTGTGGCCGGCCCATTCCCAGATTCCGGCGCCGCGGGCACAATGCAGCCTCGCCTCTTCGATCGACAGCCAATCCGCCTGCGGCTGTTTGCCGGCCACCACCACGTTCACGTAATGGCGGGAGCGCAGGCAATGGTCGTAGGTCGACAGCAGCGTATTGGCGTCCGGCGGCAGATAGACGCGCACGATCGACGGCTGCTTGTTCATCACCACATCGAGGAAACCGGGGTCCTGATGGGTGAATCCGTTGTGATCCTGCCGCCACACATGAGAGGTCAGCAGATAATTGAGGCTCGGAATGGGCCGGCGCCACGGCACCGCGCCACTGGCGTCCAGCCATTTCGCGTGCTGGTTGAACATCGCGTCGACGATGTGGATGAACGCCTCGTAACAGGTGAAGACGCCGTGCCGTCCGGTGAGCAGATATCCCTCCAGCAGGCCCTGGCACATATGTTCCGAGAGCACCTCGATCACGCGGCCGCGGCGGTCCAATTTCACATCGAATTCGCCGATCTCGGCCTGCCAATTGCGGCCGGTCACGGTGAGCACGTCCTGAAGCCGGTTACTGGCCAATTCGTCGGGTGCGAAGATCAGGAAATTGTCGCGATTGGCGTCGGTGATGTCGCGCAGCCAGGTGCCCAGCACCTGGGTGGCCTCGTGCGAGGTGGCGCCCGGCGCGCGAACCTCGACGCCGTAGCGGCGCCAGTCGGGTAGTCGCAGATCCTGCATCGTGGCGCCGCCGTTGGCCACCGGATTGGCACTCATCCGCCGCGGCCCCGGGGGAACCTGGCGCAGCAACTGCGGATACGGCCGGCCGTCCTCGTCGAAGAGTTCCGCGGGGCGATACGACTGCAGCCACTGCCCGAGCACGCGGCGGTGATCGTCGTCGGTACGCGCGGCCGGGAGCGGGACCTGATGGGCGCGGAAGGTGCCCTCGACGCGGTCGCCGTCGACCACCGGCGGGCACGTCCAGCCCTTCGGCGTGCGCAGCACGATCATCGGCCAGCGGGGACGCGTGCCGTCGGCGCTCTCGCGCGCGGCGCGCTGGAATTCGGCGATGCGGTCCAGGCTGCGATCCAGCGCCGCGGCCATCGCCTGGTGAACGGTCGCCGGGTCGTGCCCGGCGACGATGATCGGGTCGTAGCCGTAACCGTGCAGCAGCGAGAGCAGTTCGGCTTCCGGAATGCGGGCCAGCAGGGTCGGATTCGCGATCTTGTATTCGTTGAGCGCCAGAATCGGCAGTACCGCGCCGTCGCGCGCCGGATTCAGGAATTTGTTCGCGTGCCAGCTGGTCGCCAGCGGCCCGGTTTCGGCCTCGCCGTCGCCGACCACGCAGAACACGGTCAGGTCGGGGTGATCGAGCGCGGCGCCGTAGGCGTGCAACAGGGAGTAGCCGAGTTCGCCGCCCTCGTGGAAGGAGCCCGGCGTCTCCGGCGCGCAGTGGCTGGGTACGCCGCCGGGATAGGAGAACTGCGCGAACAGCGCGCCCATTCCTGTCGCGTCGCGCGAAATATTGCTGTACAGCTCGGAATACGTGCCTTCCAGCCAGGCACACGCGTTGGGTCCGGGGCCGCCGTGGCCGGGTCCGGCGACGAAGACCGCGTCCAGATCGCGGGCCCGGATCGCCCGATTGGCATGTGCCCACACCAGATTCAGTCCCGGCACGGTTCCGAAGTGCCCCAGCAGCCGCGGTTTGATGTGCTCGGCCGTCAGCGGGGTGCGCAGCAGGGGATTGTCCGTCAGATAGATCTGGCCCACCGCGAGATAGTTCGCCGCGCGCCACCACGCGTCCAGATCGGCGAGTTCGTCCGGTGACAGCGGGCCGCGAACCTCGGCCAGCCGATACGGTTCGGGCGCGATCGTGGCGCCACCGCTGCCGCCGATATTGTCGGCCGCCGTATCGGCTCCGGTCGGATCGGTGGCCGGGACCCGTCCTTCCGAACTCGCCAAGTCGGTCACGATCGTGCTCCTCACACTGGGGTGTTCGGTAACCGCATCGGATGGAGACTCGAGGCCAGGCTACCGGGCCCACCGCGAGAGCGCCGTGCGCACCGATTAGGGTGCCGCGCATGCAGACTTTGGCCAGGATCATCGGCTCGGCCGCCGTCGCGGTGGCCGCGGTCGCCCTCACCGCCTGCGGGGGCAACGACAACAACTCGGCGAGCCCGTCGACCACCGCGCCCGGCACCCACGCCCCGGCCGCGACCTCGGCCGCCGCGGCTCCGACGGCGAGCCACGGCCGCGAATGCACCGCCGACGACATCGGCGTCACCGGCGGCTTCGGCCAGGCGCCGACCATCACCATTCCCGACAACTGCGATCCGCCGAAGCAGCTGGTCACCAAGGATCTCGTCGAGGGCACCGGCCCGGCGGCGGCGAGCGGCCGGCCGGTGGAGATGAACTATTCGCTGGTCACCTGGTCGGACAAGAAGAAGCTGGACAGTTCCTTCGATCGCGGCCAGACCTTCCCGCTCACCCTCGGCACCGGTGAGGTCATCCCGGGCTGGGACCAGGGTCTGATCGGCATCAAACAGGGCGGCCGCCGCCTGCTGATCATCCCGCCGGACCTCGGCTACGGCCAGGGCGGGCAGGGCGTCAAGCCCAACGAGACCCTGGTGTTCGTCACCGATGCCGTGAAGGTCGGCTGAGTCCCGCCCGCCGGACGTGGGATAGCCGATTGTCGGGTGCAGGCCGGTGTCGACTACCCTGATCGGGATGCGATTTCGGGGGGAAACGACGCCGTCGTCACACGGCACCCGAACATCGTCGCCGGCGGATCACACCTCCGTCCGGCGGCCACACAGACCAGTGAACAACGAACAAGGAGCATGTCCGTGAAGAGCACCGTCGAGCAGCTGAGCCCGACCCGGGTCCGCATCAATGTCGAGGTGCCCTTCGAGGAGCTGAAGCCGGACTTCGACAAGGCGTACCGGGCGCTGGCGCAGCAGGTTCGCATTCCCGGCTTCCGCCCGGGCAAGGCCCCGGCCAAGCTGCTCGAGGCCCGCCTCGGTCGCGGCGCCATCCTGGAGCAGGTCGTCAACGACGCGCTGCCGGCGCGCTACAGCGAGGCCGTCACCGCCTCCGAGGTGAAGGTGCTCGGCCAGCCGGAAATCGAGATCACCAAGATCGAGGACGGCGACGAACTGGCCTTCACCGCCGAGGTCGACGTCCGTCCCGAGATCGCGCTGCCCGACTTCGAGAGCATCGAGGTCACCGTCGATCCGCTGAGCATCGGCGACGAGGACATCGAGCAGCAGCTGCTGTCGCTGCGCCAGCGCTTCGGCACCCTGAAGAGCGTCGAGCGCGCCGTGCAGGAGGGTGATTTCGTCTCCATCGACCTGTCGGCCACCGTGGACGGCGAAGAGGTCTCCGAGGCGACCACCTCCGGGCTGTCGCACGAGGTCGGCTCCGGCCAGCTGATCGAGGGCCTCGACGACACCCTCGTCGGCCTGAAGGCGGAGGAGTCCAAGGACTTCACCTCCACCCTGGTGGCCGGCGAGCACGCCGGTAAGGAAGCCGTCATCACCGTGAAGGTGAACTCGGTCAAGGAGCGCGAGCTGCCCGAGGCCGACGACGAATTCGCCCAGATGGCAAGCGAATTCGACACCATCGACGAGCTGAAGGAAGACCTGCGCAAGCGGGTCGAGCAGAGCAAGAAGGTGCAGCAGGCCGGCGAGATCCGGGACAAGGTGCTCGAGGCGCTGCTGGACAAGACCGAGGTGCCGCTGCCCGAGGCCGCGGTGCAGGCCGAGGTCGACGCCGTGCTGCACGACGCGGTGCACGGCTTCGACCACGACGAGGCGAAGTTCGCCGAGGCGCTCGAGGCCCAGGGCAGCACCCGCGAGGAGTTCGACAAGGACTCCAAGGAGGCCGCCGAGAAGTCGGTGAAGACCCAGCTGCTGCTGGACGCGGTCGCCGAAGCCGAGAACACCGAGGTCGGCCAGCAGGAGCTGACCGAGCGGATCCTGTTCCAGTCGCAGCGCTACGGCATGGCGCCGGAACAGTTCATCCAGCAGATCCAGCAGGCCGGGCAGCTCGGCGCGATCTTCGCCGACGTGCGCCGCGGTAAGGCGCTGGCCGGCGTGGTGATCAAGGCCAAGGTCACCGACACCGAGGGCAACGCGGTCGACACCGCCGAGATGTTCGGTGAGCCCGCCGAGGCGGTGTCCGATTCCGAGGGCGCCGAGAACGCCGCCGAGTAGCCATCGGCGACATATGAGTCAGCTGTAAGCGAAGCAAGGCGGTACCGGGAGTTCGGTGCCGCCTTGTTTCGTTAGGGTTTGTGTCAACCGAATCAGGCCGCGGTCGAGCGTCGGGGACGGAGGCGGTAGCTTGCGTAACCACGAAGGGCCCCGGAAGACCGCATATTGGACAGAGGCTGTGCCGGCAGGCATCGTGCCGGCGAGAGAGGGCAGGTATCCGTGACAATCAATCAGGCTGTGGCACCTTTGAAGTCGGGGCCGGTCATGACATCCGCGACTGCTGGGCTCAACCTCAGTGATTCGGTGTACGAGCGTTTGCTCCGCGACCGCATCATCTTCCTGGGCACCCAGGTCGACGACGACATCGCCAACAAGCTGTGCGCGCAGATCCTGCTGCTCACGGCCGAGGACCCGAACCGCGACATCTCGCTCTACATCAACTCGCCCGGTGGGTCGGTCACCGCGGGTATGGCCATCTACGACACCATGCAGTTCGCCGAGTGCGATATCGCGACCATCTCGTTCGGCCTGGCGGCCTCGATGGGCCAGTTCCTGCTCACCGCGGGCACCAAGGGCAAGCGTTACGCGCTGCCGCACACCCGGATCATGATGCACCAGCCCTCCGCCGGCATCGGCGGCAGCGCGGCCGACATCTCGATCTACGCCGAACAGCTCGCCCACACCAAGCGGGAACTGAACGAGCTGCAGGCGTTGCACACCGGCCAGTCCGTGGAGCAGGTCACCGCCGACGCCGACCGCGACCGCTGGTTCACCGCGGCCCAGGCCCTGGAGTACGGCTTCATCGACCACGTGATCACCAATGCACGGCAGGCGAACGGCGCCGGTAACTGAGCGCGAAACCGCTCATCCCCCATCGACTTTGGAGAAGAAGATGACCCTGATCGATCCGCGTGCCGGTCTGTCCGGTATCGCACCGGCGAGCCCGCAGGCCCGCTACATTCTGCCGTCGTTCATCGAGCACTCGAGCTTCGGCGTCAAGGAGTCCAACCCGTACAACAAGCTGTTCGAGGAGCGCATCATCTTCCTCGGCGTGCAGGTGGACGACGCCTCGGCCAACGACATCATGGCGCAGCTGCTGGTGCTGGAGTCGCTGGATCCCGACCGCGACATCACGATGTACATCAACTCGCCCGGTGGTTCCTTCACCTCGCTGATGGCCATCTACGACACCATGCAGTACGTGCGTGCCGATGTCGCGACGGTCTGCCTGGGCCAGGCGGCCTCGGCGGCGGCGGTGCTGCTGGCAGCCGGTACTCCGGGTAAGCGGGCTTGCCTGCCCAACGCGCGCGTGCTGATCCATCAGCCGTCGCTGGAGGGTGGCATCCAGGGCCAGGTCTCCGATCTGGAGATCCAGGCCGCCGAGATCGAGCGCATGCGCCGGTTGATGGAGACCACGCTGGCCCGCCACACCGGCAAGGACGCCGACACCATCCGCAAGGACACCGATCGCGACAAGATCCTGACCGCCGACGAGGCCAAGGATTACGGGATCATCGACACGGTGTTCGACTACCGCAAGCTGAGCGCCCAGAAGAAGTGACCCCGCCGCGGAGCTCGCGAGCGGGCTCCGCGGACGCTGGTCCGGGCGGCGGAGCGAGGTCGGCACCGCCCGGATCGGCAGCCGGGATGGGTCGTGGCGAGCGTGTCGGGTGAGCTTTCCGACACTCTCTCCGCGAGAAACATCCTCGAGTTGTCGACCTCCGTCGCGTCGACCGGGTACGGTCGGTCTAGGGACCTTGGCTCATGGGGTGTCGGCACAAACGACCGACCCGGACGACATACGCCGAAGTGCGAGAATCCGATCGACGCGCGACACTGATCGGATGCACGGCGGGTAGCGTTGTTCGAAGGCGGCTTGTCGGCATCCGGGACAGACGGTTGCACGCGGACAAGGAAGTAGGGACCCACGAGATGGCGCGCATCGGTGATGGCGGCGATCTGCTGAAATGCTCGTTCTGCGGAAAGAGTCAGAAGCAGGTCAAGAAGCTCATTGCGGGACCAGGGGTGTACATCTGCGACGAGTGCATCGACCTCTGCAACGAGATCATCGAAGAGGAGCTGGCGGAGTCGAGTGAGGTCAAACTCGACGAGCTGCCCAAGCCGGCCGAGATCCGGGAATTCCTCGAGCAGTACGTGATCGGCCAGGATTCGGCCAAGCGCACGCTGGCGGTGGCCGTCTACAACCACTACAAGCGCATCCAGGCCGGTGACAAGGGCCGCGACAGCCGCGGCGAGCCGGTCGAGCTGATGAAGTCGAACATTCTCATGCTCGGCCCCACCGGCTGCGGTAAGACCTACCTCGCGCAGACGCTGGCCAAGATGCTCAACGTCCCCTTCGCCATCGCGGACGCCACCGCGCTGACCGAGGCCGGCTATGTCGGCGAGGACGTCGAGAACATTCTGCTCAAGCTGATCCAGGCCGCCGATTACGACGTCAAGCGGGCCGAGACCGGCATCATCTACATCGACGAAGTCGACAAGATCGCCCGCAAGAGCGAGAACCCGTCGATCACCCGTGACGTCTCCGGTGAGGGCGTGCAGCAGGCGCTGCTGAAGATCCTGGAGGGCACCCAGGCGAGCGTGCCGCCGCAGGGCGGGCGCAAGCACCCGCATCAGGAGTTCATCCAGATCGACACGACGAACGTGTTGTTCATCGTGGCCGGCGCCTTCGCCGGACTGGAGAAGATCGTGCAGGACCGGGTCGGCAAGCGCGGCATCGGTTTCGGCGCCGAGGTCCGGTCCAAGGCCGAGATCGACACCGCGGACCACTTCGCCGAGGTCATGCCGGAGGATCTGATCAAGTTCGGTCTTATCCCCGAATTCATCGGCCGCCTGCCGATGGTCGCCTCGGTGACCAACCTGGACAAGGATTCGCTGGTCCGCATCCTGTCCGAGCCGAAGAACGCTCTGGTGAAGCAGTACGTCCGGCTGTTCGAGATGGACGGTGTGGACCTGGAGTTCACCAAGGACGCGCTGGAGGCCGTGGCCGATCAAGCCATCCTGCGCGGCACCGGCGCTCGCGGTCTGCGCGCCATCATGGAAGAAGTGCTGCTGCCGGTGATGTATGACATCCCCAGCCGCGACGATGTGGCCAAGGTGGTCATCAACGCCGAGACGGTCAACGACAACGTGCTGCCGACCATCGTGCCGCGCAAGCGCCAGGCGGCCGAGCGCCGCGAGAAGTCGGCCTGACCGCCGGAGCATTTCCGAAAGCTGCGAAAGGGGCGGGAGGTCTGAACCTCCCGCCCCTTTTTCGTGCCCGCGATCCGGAATCGCTTCTCGCTCAGTCCTGCGCCCAGGGCACTCGACAGGAATCGGTGCTGAAGCCCTGCGCGGTGATGCCGAGCGCGGAATATGTTCGGGCGCGGGAATTCTCCAGCGCGATCTGGTAACTCAACTCCACCACGCCCGCGTCGCCGAAGCGGGCCCGCAGGTCCTCGATCTGCTCATCGGTGACCGTGGTGGGAGTGGCGGTCATGGCGTCGGCGTAGGCGATCGCGGCGCGCTCGTCCGCGCTGTAGGCCGCCGAGGTCTGGTAGTCCGCGATCTGCTTCAGTTTGTCGATATCGAGGTGGCTCAGCCGCATGAGCATCGTGCCGAAATCGACGCACCAGGAACAGCCGATCGTCCAGGCCACCCGGTAGACCGCGATCTCGAGAACATCGTCGGGGACGACGGAGGTGGCGCGGCCGACCAAAGACTCGTGGGCCGCGTACGCCGTGAGCATTTTCGGATGATTGGCGAGCACGGCCATCGGCTCGGGCACCTCGCCGAACCTGCGCTTGCCGACGCGGTACATGAACCGGGTCAGTGGGCCCGCCTGCTGCGGCGGCACCGGGGGGATGCGGGTGGCACTCATGATTCTCCCTTCGGAAGACGGTTCACCCCTTGGACGAGACGCCGTCCGTCGATGTGACGGGGCAGAAATGTGATGCCGGTCTCATCAATCCCGAGCGTAGTCGCGGTGAGCCAGGAAGTCATAAGCGTAGACATATGATCAGCGTCAGCATACGATAAGTTCATGACTAGTATTTCCGAACTCGATCGCAAGGCGGTCGACTACAGCGTGACGATCGTGTCGAAGGTGGCCCGTGGCGATCTGCACCGGCCCACACCCTGTGGCGAATGGGATCTGACCCAACTGCTCACCCATATGGCCGCGCAGCACCGCGGCTTCGCGGCCGCCGCGCGTGGCCACGGTGGCGATCCGGCCGTCTGGCAGCTGGATCCGCCGGCGGATCCGGTGGCGGTGTATCGCGAGGCGGCGGCCGATGTGACGGCGGCCTTCTCCGAAACCGGTGTGCTGGAAAGGGATTTCGCACTTCCGGAATTCGGGCCCGGGTTCACCGCTGCGGGCGATCAGGCCATCGGCTTCCATCTCATCGACTACGTCGTACACGGGTGGGATGTGGCCCGGGCGATCGGTCTGCCCTACGAGCTGGATCCGGAACTGGCGGAGCCCGCGCTGCGGATCGCCGAGGCGGTGCCCGACGGAGACTTTCGCTTGCAGCCGGGTTCGGCGTTCGCGCCCGCGGTGCCGAATACCGACCCCTCCGATCCGCTCGCTCGGATCCTCGGCCTGCTGGGCCGATCGCCGTCGTGGCCGGTAGGCGCGAAATAGGCGTTCGCCCAATGGAATTGCGTATCCCGGCGCCCGAGCTCCCGGCGGCGTCGGCGAAGTCGGCCGGACCGCGGCGGAAGCGGACCGGCGAGCACGTATCTTGTTCGGCATGGCGGATGCGCAGCGACCCGATCTGGCGGCGATGATCGTGCCGCTCGGACGTGCCCTGATGGCGGCCGAGCGGCCGGTACTCGAATCGCACGGGCTGACGATGTGGGCGTATTCGGTGCTGCTGGCGCTGGGCCGGGGGCCGGCGCGAGGGCAGGGCGTGCTCGCGGAGGAGATCGGCGCCGACAAGACCCGCATCATCGCCGTCCTCGACGATCTGCAGGAACGCGGGCTGATCGAGCGCTATCCGGATCCGGCCGACCGGCGGGCCCGCCTGCTGGCCGTGACCGAGGCGGGGCAGGCCCTGGTGCAGGCGGCACAGGCAGATATCCAGGCCAAGGAAGAAGCGCTGCTCGACCGCCTGGATGCGGCGGACCGGGCTGGATTCCTCAACGCCCTGATGGTGCTTGCGGTGGTTCCCCGCGCCGACATCGTCGATGCCGGCGCGGATTCGCAGTAGAAGTATCGAGTTGTGGCGGTAGCGCGCGGAGCTGGTCGGAGGCGGTGACGACCGGTTGCCCCGTCGCGCCCGTTGCCGAAGATCGCCGTTGACCTTCCGTGGTTCGCCGTTGAACCTTTTCTCCGATGCTTGCTCATCGCCGATGGGAGCGAGCCCGTTACTGCTGTTCGGAGGGCCTTTCCCGGCGGCGGCTGGGCGGTAGCTTCACCTACTACGACGGCGCGGGAACCGGATATTCATCGGCGCCGGATCGCGCAGTTGCGCGCGCTCCCGGGGTGCCGCCACGACGACGGCGGCGGCCAGTGCCGGCAGCAGCACGGCGGCGATCAGGCTGAGGGTGAAATTGCCGCCGCTCATCTGTTCCGGCTTGTGCGCGGCGTGGTAGATGAGGTGGGGAATTCCGAAGACCAGCCAGCCGATCCCGGCGACCCGGGCCACCACACTGTCGCGGTAGTACAGCGCCGCCAGGCTGACCGCGCCGAAGCCGAGGAAGAATGCCCCGACGTCGGTGGCCAGATGGTGGTTGTAGGGGCCGTCCATGCCCACCCAGTTCAGCCCGAAGCCGGGGAAACTGCGAAACCACGGTTCCGGCAGCAGTAGCGCCCAGAGTCCGACCACGACGCCGTTGATCGCCAACAGCCACAACGAGATTCTGGTGATCAACCAGCGGCGGCGATTGACGTCCAGGCGCATGCGCACCCGGACCCCCTCACCCGTGCCGTGTACCGAAATCCGCATCGCGCGCCCTCCCGTCCGCCGGTTGTCGCCTTACGGTAAGCCGGGCAAAACGGATGAACAAGAGGTGGAACGCCTACCGTGACAGCGATGCGGTCGCGGGACTCAGATCTGTTCGCTGATCAGGTCGTCGGGGCCCCAGTAGGCCCGCATGCTCGTGATCCGGCCCTGCTCGTCGAATTCCATGGCGTCGATCGCCGAGAGCGTCATCCGGTGGCCGCCGGTCTCGCCGACGAGGGTGAACGAAACGGCGGCGTGATTGCCCACGATCCGGGCGGCGTGCAGCTCGGTCTTGCGCTCCATCGACTCCAGCGCCTGATAGAGCTGGCCGATGGCCTCGTGACCGTGGCGCGGGTCGCTGCCGATCGGATCCTCGACGACGGCGTCGGGCGCGTAGAGCGACAGGATCTCCGAGGTCGGACCGGTGGCCACCAACTGCACGTAGCGTTCGGCCGTTTCGCGGATCTGCTGCGCTGCCATGTGAACTCCCAAGGAAATTGAAACGTGTTCTAGTTGGCAGGGTAGCAGGGTTGCGTCGATCCGGTCGCCGGTTCGCGGCTCAGGTGCCGGTGGCCGCCGCGGGCGCGGTCTCGAGCCGGTCGACCCCGCTGTAGATGTTCATCGTGTCGCCGCGCAGGAAGCCGGCCAGCGTGAGCCCGTTGTCGGCGGCCAGGTCGACGGCCAGCGAACTGGGCGCCGAGACCGCGCCGAGGACCGGAATGCCGGCCATGACAGCCTTCTGGACGAGCTCGAACGAGGCCCGGCCGCTGACGATCAGCAGTGTGTCGTGAGCCGGTACGCGCCCTTCGCGCAGCGCCCAGCCGACCACCTTGTCCACCGCGTTGTGCCGGCCGATGTCCTCGCGTACGACCAGTGCGGTGCCGTCGGGGGTGAACAGCCCGGCCGCGTGCAGTCCGCCGGTGGCATCGAAAACCGCCTGACGCGAACGTAACTCACCGGGAAGGGTGGCCAGCAGCGTCGGATCGACGCGCGGCGCGTCGGCCGGCGGCCGGAAGCGGCTGCGCGTGCGCACCTGATCGAGCGCGGTGGTGCCGCACAACCCGCACGAACTGTTGGTCACGAATCCGCGGGGCCGGACGGTGACCGCGCGGCGCAATTGGATATCGAGCACGTTGTAGGTGTTGCGGCCGTCGTCGTCGGTGCCCGCGCAGTACCTCGCCGATACGATGTCGTCGGCCGACTCGATGATGTTCTCGCTGAACAGGAATCCGTGCAGCAGGTCGATGTCGTGGCCGGGGGTGCGCATGGTGACGGTCAGCGCCGTCCCGTCGACGCGCAGTTCCAGCGGCTCCTCCACGGCCAGCGTATCGGGCCGGGAGACGATGCCGGCGGGTGTGATGCGCCGGGTGGGTCTGCGCGCGGTTACTCTGCTCACAAGCTGCCTCGCAGTTCTGGTCGGTGCCGCCGTGCGGTCACGCGGTGATGTGGCGGTGCGGCTCCAGCCGGATCACGACCGCCTTGGACACCGGGGTGTTGGAGCGCTCGGCGACGTGGTCGAGCGGGACCAGCGGGTTGGTTTCGGGGTAATAGGCCGCGGCGTTGCCGCGCGGCGTGGCGTAGCCGACGATCCGGAAACCGGTGACCCGGCGCTCGACGCCGTCGCTGAATTCGGAGATCAGATCCACGAGATCTCCGTCGGCGAGACCGAATTCGGCGATATCGTCCGGATGCACCAGCACGACGCGGCGGGCGTTGTGAATGCCCCGATAGCGGTCGTCGAGGCCGTAGATCGTGGTGTTGTACTGGTCGTGGCTGCGCAGCGTCTGCAACAACAGTCGCCCCTGCGGGATCCGCGGCCAGTGCAGGTCGTTGACCGCGAAGTTGGCCTTGCCGGAGGCGGTGCGGAACTCGCGGTTGTCGCGGGGCGGATGTGGCAGCTGGAAACCGTTGCGGCCGCGCACCTTCCGGTTGTAGTCGGCACAGCCGGGCACCACCCGGGCGATGGCGTCGCGAATGTGGTCGTAGTCGCGCCGGAACCGCTCCCACGGCACGGGGTGATCGGGGCCGAACAACTCGGCGGCCAGCTCGCAGACGATCGCGACCTCGCTGCGCAGATCGTCGCTCACCGGCTGCAGCCGGCCCGTGGACAGATGCACCATCGACATCGAATCCTCCACCGACACCTGCTGTCTGGTCCCGTCCTGCAGATCGAGATCGGTGCGGCCGAGGGTCGGCAGAATCAGGGCGGTACGGCCGTGCACGACGTGGCTGCGGTTGAGTTTGGTCGAAATCTGCACGGTCAGCTCGCACGCGCGCAGAGCCGCCTCGGTGACCTCGGTATCCGGCGTCGCCGAGACGAAGTTGCCGCCCATGCCGATGAACACCCGGGCGCGCCCGTCGCGCATGGCGCGGATGGAATCGACGGTGTCCCAGCCGTGTTCGCGCGGGGCGGTGATACCGAATTCGGAATCCAACGCGTCGAGGAAGCTCTCGGGCATCTTCTCCCAGATGCCCATGGTCCGGTCGCCCTGCACGTTGGAATGCCCGCGTACCGGGCAGACGCCCGCGCCCGGTTTGCCGATCATGCCGCGCAGCAACAGCAGATTCGTCGCCTCCTCGATGGTGGCGACACCGTGGCGCTGCTGTGTCAGACCCATCGCCCAGCAGATGATGGTGGACTTCGAGCGGGCCAGCAGCCCGGCCGTGCGGTCGAGCTGTTCGCGGGTCAGACCCGTCGCCTCGACGACCTCGTCGAGATCGACTGCGCGCATATGCTTTTCGTATTCGGCGAATCCGGCGGTGTGCGCGTCGACGAAGACCCGGTCCACCACCGTGCCGGGTGCTCGATCCTCCGCGTCGAACAGCAGTTTCGCCAGGCCCTGGAACAGGGCCATATCGCCGCCGAGGCGGATCTGCAGGAAATCGTCGGCGATGGTGACGCCGGAGGTGAAACCCTTCACCGTCTGCGGATCCCGGAAGCCGATCAGTCCGGTCTCCGGCAGCGGATTCACCGCGATCACCGTGGCGCCGTGCGCTTTCGCGGTGCTCAGCGCCGACAGCATGCGCGGATGGTTGGTGCCGGGATTCTGTCCTGCCACGATGATCAGATCCGCGGCGGCGAAATCGTCGATCGACACCGACCCCTTGCCGATGCCGATCGACCGGGTGAGCGCCGCGCCGGAGGATTCGTGACACATGTTCGAACAGTCGGGCAGATTGTTCGTGCCGAAGCTGCGCACCAGCAGCTGATAGAGAAAGGCCGTCTCGTTGGCGGTGCGCCCGGAGGTGTAGAACACGGCCTCGTCCGGGGAGGCCAGGCCGCGCAGGGTGTCCGCGATCAGCCGATAGGCCTGCTCCCACGCGATGGGCGAGTAGTGGGTGTCGCCGGGCCGCAACACCATCGGATGGGTCAGGCGTCCCTGCTGCCCCAGCCAGTACCCGGTCTTGCCGGCGAGATCGTCCAGCGAGTGCGTGGCGAAGAACTCCGGCGTGACCGTGCGCAGGGTCGCCTCCTCGGCGACGGCCTTGGCCCCGTTCTCGCAGAATTCGGCCGGGCGGCGGTGGCCGGTGGGTTCGGGCCATGCGCAGCCGGGGCAGTCGAAGCCGTGGCGCTGATTGACCCGGGTGAGGGTGCGAGCCGTGCGAACGATGCCCATCTCCTCGACGGCCCGGTCGAGGGCGACCGCGACGGCCGTGACGCCGGCGGCCTGCTCTTTCGGCGGGGTCACCGCCAGCTTGGCTTCATCGATATCGCGAGTCGGCGGTGTGCGGTGCATAGCCCCATCGTCCTCCTGCGCGTGCGGGCGCCGTCTGCGGCCCGCCGATCGCTCGACATCGACACCGCGAACCGGGCCGCGCGGCCGAGCCTACGGGGTATCGTGCCGACAGACCGTGCGGCGCCGTCGGGGATGTTCGCGCACGACAGGCGGTCTCGGTTCGCGCTGCGGCGCCTACGACGAGGACGGCATCATGCACGAGACGACGATCAGCGGGCCGCCGCGGCAGCGGGTGCGCCGTCGGGCCGCCACCGTAGCGGCCGGCGGCATCCTCGGCGCC
>NZ_BDBN01000126.1 GCF_001613005.1 Nocardia nova NBRC 15556
CGGTTGCCGCAGTGGGTGGCGCGCACCGCCCTCACCGTGGTTCGAGACGGCGCCGGAGCACTCGCGCTGGTGGCGCGCGGTCGGCGTCCGGCCGGGCGGTTCATCGAATTACCCTTGCCCGCAACCGGTTCGACCGCACAGCGAGACGGACGGGAAGCGGCCGCGACGATTCTGCTCTCGGCGACACCCGGTTCCCTGGTGGTCTACTCCGATCCCGAACATTCCCGGATCAGGCTGCACACCCTGCCGCTGCCCGAGTCCGCGCTGCAACGCGCGGTCCGCGACCCGGACCGGCGACGCTGATGTGGACCGTCGCCTCGATCGCCCTGCTGGCGGGCGCCCTGCCGCCGGGAATCTGGTTGTCCGCACGCGGTATCGCGGCCCACCGGCTGGTCGGAATGCAAATGGTCGGAACAGTCGCGGTGCTGGCGCTGATCACGATCAGCCTCGCCGTTCGCCGCCCCGATTATCTGATCGTGGCGACGGTGCTGGCATTGCTCGCCTTCGCCGGAACCCTGGTGTTCACCCGGTTGACCGGGGCCGGCGATGACTGATGCCGCCACGATCGCGGCCGGCGTCGTACTCGGCGCGGCGGTCGTGGTGGCGGTGGCGGCGTCCTGGTCGGCGCTGCGACCGCGCGGGGTGTACGCGCGGCTGCACTATCCCGGCATGCTCGCGTCGGTGACCGGGCCGCTGCTGACACTGGCGGTCCTGCTGGACTACGGCGCCGGTCTCACCACCGCGATCGTCGCCCTCACCGCGGCACTGCTGTGGGTCACCGCGCCGGTGTCGTCGGCGGCGATCGGCAAGCTGAATGTCGTTCTGGGCGAACGGAAATCGTGATGGACGTACTGATCATCCTCGCACTGGTCCTGGTGGCGGTGGCGGCCACCGTCGTGGTCTGCACCGAGAACCCGCAGCGCCAGGCGGTGACGCTGGGCGTCTACGGGGCGCTGTTGTCGCCACTGTTCCTGCTGCTCGGCGCACCCGACGTCGCACTGTCGCAGATCGCGGTCGGCACCGCGGTGGTGCCACTGATGGTGTTGCTGGCCGTGCGGTCGGTGCGCCGGCGGAGACGCTCGTGAGCACCCGGGCGCGCCTCGTGGTGGTCGCCGCCGGAGCCCTCGGACTGGGTGTCGCGCTGATCGTCGCGATACTGCGAATTCCGAGTTTCGGCAACGACTTCCACCCCTACCGCGATGCCGCGGTGACCGAGGCGCTGCACCGCAACAGCCCGAATGTGGTGTCCTCCATCAACTTCGATCAGCGCGGGTTCGACACCCTCGGCGAGGAAGCCATCCTGGTGGCGGCCGTGGTCGGGGCCGCCACACTGCTGCGCCGCACCTCCCAGCCCCGGCCACCGCGTCCGGCGATCGACCCGTCGTCGCGTCCACCGCTGCTGGCCGCCACCCGCCTGGCCGGCTATGTCCTGCTGCCGGTGACCTTGCTGATCGGCGCCGACGTCGTCGTGCACGGCCACCTGACCCCCGGCGGCGGCTTTCAGGGCGGGGTGGTGCTGGCCACCGGCCTGCACCTCTTATATGTGGCCGGCGACTATCGCGCACTGCGGCGGGTCCGGCCGCTGGTCTGGTACGAGACGGGGGAAGCGGTCGGCATGGGCGCGGTCCTCGCACTCGGCGCCGCCGGGCTGGCGGCCGGCACCGGATTCCTGTCCAACTTCCTGCCGAAGGGCACGAGCGGACATCTGTTCTCCGCGGGCACCGTCGCACTGTTCAGCTGTGCGGTCGGCATCGCGGTGGGCAGCGGCGTCGTCGTACTGCTCGCCCAGTTCCTCGAGGAGTATCTGGGCGCCGACGAAGGGGCGAGATGAGCGTATTCCCGTATCTGGTCGCGGTGTGGATCCTGCTGATGGGACTGTTCGGCGTCGTCCGCAGCCGCCATCTGGTCCACACCGTGGTGTGCGTATCGGTGACCCAGTCGAGTACGTACGTGCTGCTGCTGGCCGTCGGATATCGGAAGGGGGCGACCGCGCCCATTTTCGGGCAGGCCAATCCGCCCGGTTCGCCGGTGGTGGACCCGGTGGTGCAGGCCATGGCCCTGACCGACATCGTGGTGTCGGCGACGGTGAGCGCGCTGCTGCTGGCGCTGGTGATCCAGGTGGCCAAGCGGCACGGCACCGTGGTGCCCGATGAGCTACACGCCCTGCGCGGCTGATGGGCGGTTCCGCGAGCGCGCTGCCGCCGTTGATCGTCACGGTGCCGATCGCCGGCGCCTGCGTACTGCTGCTCCTCGGGCGGATCGCACCCCGTCGCCTTGTCGACGCCCTGGCGCTGCTCACCGCATTGGCCACCGCGATCCTGGCCGGGTGGCTGCTGGCCGCGACGGGGTCGGGCGCGGTGGTGACCTGGGTCGGCGGCTGGCACCCCGGGCCGCGGTTCGCGGTGGGCATCGTGCTGATCGCCGACCGGCTGGGCGCGGCCATGGTGCTGCTGATCGCCGTGCTCGCGACCACGGCGCTGCTGTTCGGCTGGCGCTATTTCGACACCGTGCGCGCGCACTATCCGGCTCTGCTGTTGCTGTTCACCGCGGGCATGGCGGGCTACGCCCTCACCGGCGACCTGTTCGACATGTTCGTCTTCTTCGAGCTGATGAGCGTGGCCGCGTACGCCCTGACCGGTCTCGAGATCGAGGAGCCCGAAGCAGTGCAGGGCGGCTTGAGCTTCGCGGTCGTCAATTCGCTGGGCGCCTATCTGTGCCTGTTCGGCATCGGACTGCTCTACGCGCGAACCGGTCAGCTGGGTCTGCCGCAGTTGAGCCTGGCGCTGTCGCAGCGCACGCCGGATGCGCTGGTGCTCATCGCATTCGGGCTGATCGCGACGGGCTGGCTGGTGAAAGCGGCGGCGGTGCCGTTTCATTTCTGGCTGGCCGACGCGCACGCGGTCGCCCCCACTCCGGTGTGCGTCCTGTTCTCGGGCGCGATGGCGCCGCTGGGGATCTACGGTGTGGCGCGGGTCTATTGGGCAGTGTTCGACACCGTGCTGCCGGCCGCGGGCGTCCATCGGATGATGCTGGTGCTGGCCGTGTGCACCGCGCTGCTGGGCACCGTGATGTGTGTCCTGCAGCGCCATATCAAGCGACTGCTCGCCTATTCGACCATCGCGCACATCGGACTGTTCCTGCTCGGCCTGGCCGCATTGACTCCGGAGGGCGTGGCGGCCGCGGCGGTATATCTGGCCGGGCACGCCGCGGTGAAGGGCGCGCTGTTCCTCATGGCGGGAATTCTGTTGTCGCGGTATCGATCTCTCGACGAGGTGCGGCTGTACGGTCGCGCCCGGCGACACCGGGTGGTGGGCGCGGCGTTCCTGCTGGGCGGACTCATGCTGAGCGGAATTCCGCTGTCGGGCACCGGTTTCGGTAAATCGCTGCTGGAGGAGTCCGCGCATTCGGTACCGCTGACCGTGCTCGTGGTCGCGGTGTCGGCGCTGACCGGCGCCGCGGTGCTGCGGGTGGGGTTGCGCGTATTCTTCGGCGTCGGCCGTCCACCCCGGCCGGCGTCGGAGGCGGACGAAACCACCGGTGCGCACGAGACTCCCGATGCCGACACCCCGCCCGGCCGCATTCCGGCGACGATGCTCGCGGCGGTGTTCGCGCTGTTGAGTGCCGGTGTGCTGAGCGGACTTCCGGGACGATTCGGCCGTGAAGTGGCCGCGGCGGCCGCGCAATTCTGCGATCGGATCGGCTATCGAGACCGGGCGTTGTCGGGAGTCGTCTCGGCGCAGTCCGCGCCGGACCTGAGCTGGACGCTGCACGGAACGATCCTCGGCCTGGTGTCCGCCGGGGCCGCGGTGACGCTCGCCCTGCTCGGCATCCACCGGCGAAACAGACTGGGCGACAATACTTCTCGATCATCCGCGGTGATGGCGGTGCGGCAGGGACTGCACCGATTGCACAGCGGGCATCTGGGCGACTACGCGGCGTGGCTGGTGTTCGGCTGCGCGGCCGTCATCGGACTGCTGTGGGTGGGATGAGGCGGTCTACTCCCCCGGCGCCTCGAGCCGGCCCAGCACATGCCGCAGCGCCGGTTCGAGACGGTCGGTGCGGAAGTGATGGCCCGTGGCCAGCAGCCGGGCCGGCTCCACCCGCTGACTCGCCGCGGCCAGCTCCCGCGCGCCCTGCCCGCCCAGCAGCAGCGCCGGACCGACCTGCGGCACCGGCAGAATCGCGGGCCGGTGGACGACGCGGGCCAGCGTGCGGGTGTATTCGGCGTTGCGGACGGGATGCGGTGCCACCGCGTTCACCGGACCCGACAGCGCGGTATCCCACAGCGCGCGGTGGTAGATGTCGATCATGTCGTCGATGCCGATCCACGACATCCATTGCCGCCCACCGGCGATGGGCCCGCCCAATCCGGCACTGAACAACGGCCGCAACAAGCGCAGCAGCCCGCCGGCCGGCGACTGCACCAGCCCGGTCCGCACCCGCACCACCCGGACCCCGGCCTCGCGGGCGGGCCGATCGGCGTCCTCCCAGGCCGAGACCACCTCGGCCAGAAATCCGTCACCGGCCGGACTGTCCTCGGTGAGCACGCGATCGCCGAGGTCGTAACCGTAATAGCCGATCGCGGAGGCCCCGACGAAGGTCGGCAATCCGGTTCGCGCGGCCAGCTCCGCGAGCGCGCGCGTGGGTCCCACGCGGCTGTCGCGCACGCGGCGTTTGTGCTCGTCGGTGAACCGGCCCGCGATCGGCGCCCCGGCCAGATGGATCAGCGCGTCCACTCCGTCCAGCAGATCGGCGGCGGGCGCGGCCGGATCCCACTGCCGCTCGTCGCGTTCGCGCGCGGTCCCGCGCACCAGCCGGATCACGCGATGGCCGCCGGTTCGCAGAAATGCGGTCAGGGCCGTCCCGACCAGTCCCGAGGCGCCGGTGATCGCGATGGTCGACGATCGCAGGCCGTTCTCGGCGGCCCGGGCGTGGGCCGCCAGATCACCAGCCAGCTGCCGGTGACGGTATTCGAACATGGGCCGCAGCAGCGCGGCGGGCACGGGCGTATCCACCTCGTCGACGATCCGGGTGCGCCCCGCGTCGACGGCCTCGAAGCCGTGGGTGTGGCGCCACGGCACCACGTGCGCGAAGGCCGAGGCGGGGCCCTCGGCGACGAGTTCGTCGGCGAAACGGTGCGGCGGGTCGTAGGCGACCGGGTCGTGGCGGGCCACCCAGCGCAGGTTGCCGGGCAGCGCCAGTTCGGCGCGCCCGTCCTTCAGCGATCCCGCCTCGCGGACCACCCGCACCGGTTGCCACGGCGGCGCCAGCCTGGTCAGCGCACCGGGCCGGGTGAACCATTCGAAGACCTCGGCCTGCGGAAAGTCCACGACATTCGCCGATTCGAAACCCATGAGGCGGCAGTACCCCCGCCACACCGGCCCGAAACTGCCGGCCACCGGCACCGCCGGGCGGCGTCGCCGTTCTCACCGCAGCGGGTCGCCCCACGTCGTCCGCTCCCGCAACGCGGCCTTGAGCAGTTTGCCGCCGGCGTTGCGCGGCAACGGCTCGCCCACCACGGTCACATACTGCGGCACTTTGAAGTCGGCCAGCCGTTCCCGGCAGTGCTCGATCAGAGTGGGGATGTCGAGCCCGCCCGGATCGGGGACCACCACGGCGCCGACCTTCTCCCCCATGACCGCGTCCGGCACGGCGAGTACGGCGGCGTCGGTGACACCCGGCGCCGCGAGCAGGACCGCTTCGACCTCGACGCTGGAGACGTTCTCCCCGCCACGGTTGATGATGTCCTTGATCCGGTCGACGATGTGCACCCGCCCCGCGTCGTCGACGCGGACTACGTCACCGGTGTGCAGCCAGCCGTCGATGATGGTGACGGCGTCGGCCTCGGGCCGATTCCAATAGCAGCCGGTGACATTCGCCCCGCGCACGACCAGTTCGCCGACGCCGGGCTCCTCGCCCAGCGGGGCGATGCCGAGCTGGACGGAGGGCACCGCGTAGCCGACCGAATCGGCGTGGTCGACGGCGTCGCCGTCGGGCAGCACCGTCATCAGCGACGCGGTCTCGGTCATGCCGTATCCGTTGAAGACCTGGGCGTTGGGAAACGCCTCTTTCAACGACAGCACCAGCGACGGTGCGATCGGCGCGCCGCCGTAGCCCACCCAGCGCACGGTGGCGGTGTCCGCGCCGGCGAAGTCGGGGTGCCGCAACATCAGCGCATAGACCGCCGGCACCGTCACCAGGAACGAAATCCGCTCCGTCGACAGCGCGGCGATCAGCTCTGGAACACCGAGCGCCGGCATGATCACCGCGGTGCCACCGAGATGGACGGCGGTCAGCAGCTGGGAGTTGCAGCCGGTCACGTGGAACAGCGGCACAGAGATCAGCGTCCGCATACCCTCGCCGATATCGCGGGGCAGTCCGATGCAGCGCACCATGTTCTCGGCATTGGTCACGAACGCCTCGTGCGTGGTGGGCACACCCTTGGGATGGCCCGTGGTGCCCGAGGTGTAAAAGATCGCCGCGCTGTCGGAAGCCGAAAGATCCTGCGTCACAACCGGATCGCCGTCGGGAAGCGGTACGCCGGGAGCGAGGTCGATCCGTGCGCCCGAATCCGCCAGCACGAACTCGACCTCCGGCCCGGCCGAGCGGATGTTGACCGCGACGGCGATTCCGCCCGCCATCACCGTGCCCCAGAAGGCGAGCACCCAGTCGACCCCGGCCGGATACCGCACCGCGACACGGTCTCCGCGTTCCAATCCGGCCGCACGCAGACCGCCGGCGACCCGAGCGGCACGCTCCCACAACTGCCGATAGGTCAGGCGATCCGCTCCGAGTTCGACGACCGCTTCACTCTCGGGCCGCGTCTCCACCTGGGCGCGCAGCATATCCAGCAGTGTCGCCGGGAGGCCGGTGTAGTGCGCGACACCGTCACGTTCGGCGATGCCGGTGCGCGGAAAGGGATTGTCGCGGCGCGAAATCTCGATCACCGCGGGTTCGGTTGTCATCAGTGCATCTCCTCGATCGGCCGCGTTCGCACTTCGCCGGGCGCGCAACACATCACGGCCCGTGCAGAGCTCAGGCACCGAAATAGCGGCGCGGGTTGTGGACGAGCATGGTGTCGATCTGCTCGTCGGTGACGCCGCGCGCCCGCAGCGCCGGCAGCACGTCGTCGCTGATATGGGTGAAGTTCCAGTTCGGCACGGCGGCGGCCTTGCCCTCCTCGGAGAACCAGTCGATGAAACACGCCGCGTCGTGGGCGAGGACCATCTTCTCGGCGTACCCCCGCTCGACCAGTCGCACCACGGTGTCGACTCGCTCCTCGAACGGCAGCAAGACGTCGAGTCCGAATCGGTCCATGCCGAGATAGGAGCCGGCGTCGGCGAGTGCGCACAGATAATCCAGATCGGTGCTGTCGCCCGAGTGCCCGATGACGACCTTGCCGAGATCCACCCCCTCCTCCGCGAGCACCTTCTGCGCGATCAGGGTGCGTAGAGGTGCGCGTCGCAGATGCGGACGATGGCCTCGGCCAGGACGTCGGGGGCCAAGGGCAACGTCAGATTTCCCTGGCGCTGTTCGCTGTCGAGCAGTTCGGCGACCATGCGCGCCGACGTCGATTCGATCCTGCCGGGGAGCAGCGCGAGCCGGATGAACAGCGCCGGTTCGCGACTGGTGAGCGTCCGCAGCGGTTCGGACTCGGCGACCGCGTTCATCACCCATAGTTCTGCCGCATCTCCTCGCCGAGCACGAAAACGTGCTCGTGCATCAGCACCTTGCCCAGGGCGGCGGTGTCGAGGGGTCCACGGACGGTTTCAACGGTAGACATCGAATTCCTCGGGGGTATCGGCGACGAGCAGGACAGCCATGAAGACCACCGGAACAATGTGATCCACGCCATCCTGTGTGAGACACTGCGCAAGTGTGTCTCAGAGTCGAGGATTCGTCAACCAGCTCGATACGGCCGCCGAGCCGGCACGGCCTGCCGCGGTATGAGGAGATGGACGACATGATCGCTACTTCCGAGGGGCGTCGCGCCGTCGACGCGGCGACGAAGCTGTACCTGGCGGGCGAACAACTCGACATGTCGGTGCTCGCCCGCGACCTGGGCATCGGACGCGCGACGCTGTACCGGCACGTCGGCAACCGGGACGACCTCATCGCGACCGTGCTGGCCGAAGCCACCGAACGCACCTACCGCAAGGTCTTCACCACCGCCACGGGATCCGGTGCGGCCCTCGTTCTCGACACCCTCGAACGAGGCCGCGCCCGCCCTATCCATCGGCATCCCGCTGACCGCGGCGGTGGTGATCGGCGGGTTCACGGTGCCGAAACCGGCGCCGAAGATCGCGAACATCACGACGAGCTGCCAGACCGGGGTATCGGGCCGCAGCGTGGTCAGCAGCGCCGCGGCCGTCGTCATCAGAATTCCGGCGGCGACCAGCGAGGGCCGGGTGCCGAAGCGGCCGACCAGCCGGCCCGACAGCGGCGAGCAGATCAGCATCCCCAGCGCCATCGGCAGGTAGAGAAGTCCCGTGTGCACAGCCGAATAATGCCGTACGCCTTGCAGATACAGCGAAGCGCTGAAGAGGAAGGCACCCAGTCCGGCGAACGCGCAGATCGCGGTGACGGTGGCCGCCGCGAACGGCACGCTGCGGAAGAACCGCAGATCGATGAACGGCGAGCGGTGCCGCCGTTCGGCGTAGAGGAATCCGGCCAGTGCCACGGCCGTGATGCCGAAGATCTCCGGGCGATGTTCGATCAGCCCGAAGACCAGCGTGAACATCACCACCACAGCCAGCACCTGGCCGAGCGGGTCGATCCCGCGTGCGGTCCGCGACTTCGATTCCGGGACGTAGAGCGTGGTCAGCGCCAGCGCGACCGCGCAGATCGGCAGATTGATCCAAAACACCGACTGCCAGCCCAGCGCGTCGATCAGCACGCCGCCGACCATCGGGCCGATCGCGGTGGAGATGCCGACCACCGCGCCCCAGACGCCGACCGCTCGCGCCCGTTCGACGCGGCCGGTGAAGACCGTGGTGATGATCGACATCGCGACGGGATTGAGCATCGAGCCGCCGACGGCCTGGATGAAGCGCGCCCCGATCAGCATGTCGATATCGGGAGCGCGGCGGTCGCCTCGACCAGCCGCCAGATCGGCGTCAGCGTCGGAGTCGCGCTGTGCGGGCTGCTGTCCGGGGCGGGACTGTGGTGGGTGGTGGCCGCTCTCGCGGCGGGCGTCGGGGTGCTGGGCATCGCCGCCAACACCGGATGGGCACTGCGCTCGCGCGACCGGATCGCGCCCCTGCTCGAACACAAGGAGCCCGCCCGTGTCTGACGACGAGCTCACCGTCGCCGCGGAGCCGACGCCCGACGAGGTCTGGCGCGTGCTGACCGATGTCGTCAAGGACACCCGCGACACCTGGAAGCGCGCGGTGGTCGATCGAATGGGCATGCCGTTCAGCAGATTCCGCGTGTTGCGGCGACTGTTGCCCGGTCCGCTGCCGCTGAAGGAACTGGCCCGGGTGGCCACCATGGACGCGCCGGCCACCACCGTGGTGGTCAACGATCTCGAGGCCCGCGGTCTGGTCTCGCGCGAAACCGCTCCGGACGATCGGCGGCGCAAGCTGGTGACCATCACCGATGCCGGGCGGGAGGTGATCGCGCAGGCGATGGCCACTCCCGATCCGCCGCCGCCCACGCTCACCGCGCTGTCCGCCGAGCAGTTGCGCACCCTGCACGATCTGTTGCGGCTGCTCTAGGCTCGGGTCGTGGCCGAAGAGACAACACCGGAGTGGGCGCCCGGCCTGTCGTCGGGTTTCGAACTGGGCACCGACGGGCCCCGGGTGATCATGGTCGGCATCGACGGTTCGGATGCCTCCTGGCGCGCGACCGCCTATGCGGCCGGATTGGCCCGGCGTCAGAACTCCCTGCTGGCAATGGTTTACGTCCAGCCGTGGATGGCCATGGCCGGCGCCTACGGCGTCGACGTCCAGGGCGCGACCGCCGAGATGGCCGAGGATCTGGCCCGGCAGGTACGCGAGCACGCGGAGAAGGTCAAAGACGTCTACCGCACCCGCTGGAAGTTCATCACCCGCCGTGGCGATCCGTTCACGGTGCTGGCCGAGGCCGCCGACGAATTGAAGGCCGACGGCGTCGTGGTCGGCGCGTCCGAGAAGGCCGGGCACCGAATTATCGGCTCGGTCGCGGTGCGTCTGGTGAAAGCGGGGCGCTGGCCGGTTACTGTCGTGCCCTGAGCTCCGTCGGCGTCCCGAAGTGATTGGGACGCGGCATCGGGGGAACCCGCCGGAACGAGACCGTTGAGGAAAGGGTTTTCACTATGTTGATTCGCCGCCTTGCCCGACCGCTGCTGGCATCGGTGTTCGTCGTCGACGGAGTCGACACTCTGATGCATCCCGAGCCCCGGGCGCAGGCCGCCACCACCTTGGTATCCCATGGGGAACACCGGCTGCCGGATTCGGTATCGGCCAAACTGCCCTCCGATCCGGCGAAAGTGGTGCGGATCAATGCCATCGTCCGGGTCGGCGCCGGAACGCTGCTCGCGCTGAATCGCGCACCCCGGCTCTCGTCGCTGGCGCTGGCGGTGACCGTCATCCCGGCCACCGTGACCGAGCAGGACTTCTGGAACGAATCGGATGCGCAGCAGCGTGCCGCCAAGCGCACGGCCTTCCTCAAGGACGTCGGTCTGCTCGGTGGCCTGCTCATCGCCGCGGCCGACACCGAGGGCAAGCCCTCGCTGGGCTGGCGGGGTCGCCGGGCCGCGCGTAAAGCCGCCGCCGCCCTCCCGTTCACCGCCGCCACCACCGACACGGTGCGGGATCGCCTGCAGCAGCAGGCCGTCCGCGGCCGGGAACTGGCGGCGGTGGCCGCCGACAAGGGCGCCGACCTGGCCTCGGTGGCGCAGTCGCGCGGCGCCGAACTCGCTTCGGTGGCCCAGTCGCGCGGCGGTGAACTCGCCGAGGCCGCCCGCGAACACGGCACCGAATGGGCGGAACTGGCGCGCACCCGAGGCGCCGATTTGGCCGGCACCGCTCTCGACCATCGCGGCGAGTGGGCCGAGCTGGCCAAGCGACGGGGCGCGGATCTGGCCGAGGCCGCCCGCGAACACGGCGGCGACTGGGCCGAGCTGGCCAAGCGCAAGAGCGCGGAACTCGCCGACACCGCGGGCGATCACCGGGGCGAATGGGCCGAGATCGCGAAGCACCGCGGCAGCGAATGGGCCGAAGCCGCCCGCGAGCACGGTGGCGAATGGGCCGAGGTGGCCAAGCAGCGCGGGTCGATCTTCGCGCGCCAGGCCCGCAAGCGCGCCGAGAAGGCGGCCGAAGCCGCCCGCGAGCGTGCGGAGACGGCTCGCGAGCGTCTGGCCGAAGCTCGAAACGGCAAGTGACACATCGTTTCTCACCGGCGCCGGATCAGGCGCCGGTGAGAAACGCCGTCATCGCCGCGGCTACGGCCTCGGGTTGATCGAGCATCGACAGCACGTACGCGTCGTCGATCTCCACCAGCCGGCCCGCGGGCAACAGTTCGGCGAGGCGGCGCCCGTGGTCGCGGGGCATCGGCGCGGCCTGCGGGGACCACAGCACCAGCGCACGTCCGGGGAAGTTCCGCAAGGCTTCGGTATCGGCGATCAGCTGCGCGGCCGGTGGCAACACCCGGCCGTATTTGCGCACGTCCCGGCCGATATCCGGATTTCGCAGGGCGGGTTCGGTCCAGCCGCGCATCAGTTCGTCGGGTACCGGATAACGCGCCATCTGCCCGTAGATCAGCGACGAGCGGCGCAACAGCCCGATGCGCAACTGACGCAGCACGATCGGTAGCGCGCCCGGGACGCGCAACGCCAGCACCGCCAGCTTCCCGGGCAGCCCGGGCGGGAAGTTGTCGAAGGCCTCGCACGGCAACACGATCAACTGGGCGACCCGTTTGTCGAGGCCGTACGCGGTGAGGAACAGTCCGCCGCCCCAGTCGGAATGCACCAGGGTGACCTCGCGCAGGTCCAGCGCGTCGAGGAAATCGGCGAGCACCACGTTCTGGCCGCGAATACTCAGATCCGCGTCCGCCCGCATCGGTTCCGGATGCGAGCCGAGCGGCAGCACCGGCCGCACATAGCGAAAACCACTGGGCAGCAACGGCATCACCCGGTCCCAGACCGTGTGATCGATGAGCAGTCCGTGCAACAGCACGACCGGCGGCCCCTGGCCCTCCTCGACGTAATGAATCGGACCGGCGGGAACTTCGACGACCGGCATACCCCTGCCACCTCCGCATCGGAATCGCGCGACGACGCTGTGAACAACGCGTTCACCTCGTAGAACGTTCGCTCTAGAGTGTGTGTTCTAGTATGGGAGGATGTCCGAGACCGTGTCAACCCCGACCGTCGAGCGCATCGTCACCGCGACCGCGGAACTGATGCGCCGCCAGGGCTACGGCGCTACCAGCGTCAAACAGATCACCGCCGCCGCGCGGGCTCCGATCGGGTCGCTGTATCACCACTTCCCGCAGGGCAAACAGCAGATCGCGGCCGCCGCGCTGCGTACCAGCGGCGCCGCCTACATCCAGCTGCTACCGCTGCTGATGGACCCGTACCCGGACCTGCGGGTGGCAGTGGTGGCCGCGTTCAACGCCGCCGCCGAACAGATCGAGCAGTCCGGCTGGATGAACATGTGCCCGGTCGGCACGGTCGCGGGCGAGATCGCCGACAGCGAACCGGCGTTGCGGGAGGTGACCGCCGAGGTGATGCAGTCCTGGATCGACCAGGGCAGTGCGTACTTCCGCGCACGCGGACTGCCCGCCCCCGCGGCCCATACGTTCGTGATCGCGGTCCTCGGCGCCCTGGAGGGTGCGTTCATACTCAGCCGCACCCTGCGCTCGACCGCCCCGATCGAATCGGCCGGGCAAGCGATGGCCGCCTATCTCGACACGCTCACCGAAACCCACTCCCCCGCAACGATGTCCGAGGGATGAATTAACCGATCAGCCCACGCTGAATTCGGCCGTGGTGCCGGTGAACGGAACGGCGGCGTCACCGTCGCGGCGGTCACCGCGGTATTCGATGCGGTAGCGCCCGGCTTCCGCGTCGGCGGGCACGGTCCAGTGGATGGCGATCCGCGAGGCCGCGGGCTGGCCGGGCGGGCGCGACCAGTGCAGTTCGGTGCACCAGTCGTTGTCGTCGAAGACCGCCCGCCATTGCTCGCCCTCGGCGCGCTGTACCTCGAAATAGCTTCCGCCGGTGTGCAAGTCGTTGGCCGGGTGGGCGCCGCAGAACTCGACCGTCACCGTATCGCCGTGACCGTAGCCGGGCTTCGGACCGGTGATCACCTCACCGAATGCGCGCCCGGTCATCGGCACATCGGCCGGCACCGGCGGCAGCAGATTCGGCTGCAAGCCCGCGGTCCAGTCCAGCGGGGCCGGGCCGCGGCCGAGGTCGACGCGTGCGGCCACCGCACGGGCCAGCCGATCGAATTCCTGCACATAGGCGGGCAGGGTCCAGCGGCCGAACAGCGTTTCCCCGCCCTCGTACTGCTGGGAGGCGTATTCCTCCGGCGTGGTCACGTAGCCGCAGTACCCGTTCGAATAGCCTTGCAGCAGCACGTTTTCCAGCGGGACGGACAGGGCGTGCGCCACCACCCGCCGGATCCGCAACCCCGAGACCACCGTGTATTCCGCCGGCCCCGAGGCCAGCACCAGATCGCCGATCCGCAGAATCTGGATCGGCACCGTCAGCGGGACCCACGGGCGCGGCGGCAGCACACCCAGCGGCGCCACGATCAACTTGGGCGCCTGCACATCCCGCATCCACTGCTCGATGGGGCCGTCCAGTCCGCCCAGCGCGGCGACGACCGGATCCGCATTGCCTTCCTGCAGGAACGACAGCTGGGTCTTCCAGTTGTCCTCCGAACTGGTCGCGGCGGCCGCGGCGCCCATCATGGCGGGCGCGGTGCGGGCCGGTTTGCCGTCCGGCGTGTAGGACCCGTCGATGGCGGTATCGGCCATGTTCAGATAACGCAGCGCGGCATCCACTCCCCCGCTGCGCATCGGCCGCGCCGCATCGAAAGCCGCACGGCCCGCGCGATATTGGCGCTCGCCGATGAGAGAACAGTTGAGCCGGTTTTCCTCGGTGGGCCCCGACGGATGCCACGGCGTGAGTCCGATATTCGGCGTCATATCACCGGCGTTGGTCTGCGCGAACGCCGCCACGAAGCCGGGCTTTCCGGCGCCCGGACGCACTCCCATCTCGTCGTGCTCCCAGCGGTAGCTGGCATAGCCCTTGTTGTCGGCCGAGATGAGCGTATTGGCGTCGGTAAGCGATGTCCCGTGCGTCGCGAACCAGGTGATCGCGCCGATGTCCTTGCCGCCCTGCCGCAATCGCAGCACCGTCACCTGCGGATCGATCGCATTCGGGAATGCGGCCTTGTCGTCCGGCGGGTTCAGGTCGAAGGCCACCCGGGAGCGGTTGGCCGAGGCGTCGTGCAGTTCGCCGTGCCCGAGCGACAGCGTGCCCGGCGCCAGATTCTCGTGCGCCGCCACCAGCGCCGCGACGATACCGTCCACCTCGGCTTGATGGGAATTGTTCTGAAAGCCGTATGCGGCAAGGGAATAGGCGTATTCGCGAGCGGTGCCACCGCAGGAATTGTGATTGTGGGTGGCGTTCAGGTTGACGTTGCGCTCGGTGTACAGGGCACCGAATCGCTGTGCCAGCCGCTGCATCACGGCCAGATGGACCGACTGGAACAGGCATGCGATATCCGCGTTGACGAAGGCCACCCGCTCGCCACTGGCCCGGTCGACCACGATGTAGGCGCGCGCCCAGGTCCGCATGAGCAGCCCGGTCGCGACCTGGTCGAGTTCGGAGTAGCCCATCATGCCCTGCCCGGCGACCGCGCCGGTCACATCGGCGATGCCGGCGCCGACCAGATATCCCGCCTCGTCGCCGGTGACCCGGATCGGTGCCGCCCCCGCGGAAGCGGTGGCCCCCACTCCCGCGGCCACGGCCGCGGTCACGGTGCCGGCCAGCATCGATCGCCGGGTAAACGTCACTGATCGCTCCTTCGATTCCGGCCGCCACGCTGCGACCGCCTCCTCCAACCGTGTGCACCGGAGATTACTGGTCACTCGTCCAGTACGCCAGCCCCGATTTCCCCACCGGGCCGGGTTACTCGATGGGCGCGGTCAGCGGCAGTGCGATCACCGAGGTGCCGACGTGCACAGTGAACGGACCGGGTTCGGTGTCCCAGCCCGCGTCGGTCCAGTCCTGAAAGGCTCGCTGCGGCAGCGAAATTCGCACCCGGCGCACCCCGCCCGGTTCGGCGGTGACGCTGGCGAACGCGGCCAGCCATCGCACCGGCCGCTCGATCGCACTGTCCTCACGGGACAGATAGACCTGGACGACCTGCTTACCGGTCCGCTCGCCGATATTGGCCACGGTCACCTCGACGTCGTGGCCGTCCACCGCGAGATCGCTCAGCTCCCACACGGTGTAGCCGAGTCCGTGGCCGAACGGATACGCCGGCTGCACACCGGCCCGCAGCCAGGCGCGGTAGCCGATGTGCACGCCCTCGTCGTAGTTCAGGGTGCCCTCGGAGTCCGGCGTGGTGTCGCGGACCGGCACGTCGGCGAGTTCCTTCGGCCAGGTGGTCGGCAACCGGCCGCCGGGTTCGGCCGCGCCGGTCAGCACGTCGGCCAGTGCGGCGCCGAATTCCTGACCGGGGAACCAGGACAGCAGCACCGCGGCCACGTCGTCACGCCACGGCATCTCCACGGGGGCACCGGAATTCACGACCACCACGGTGCGCGGATTGACGGCGGCGACCGCGGCGACCAGGTCGTTCTGACGGCCGGGCAGCGCGAGGGTGGCCCGGTCGCGCCCCTCACTCTCCAGCTGTTCGGTGGTGCCGACGACCACCACGGCCACCTCGGCCCGGCGCGCGGCCTCGACCGCCGCGGCGAATTCCTCCTCGGGCGCGCGTTCCGGCCGCGCCACGACCAACCCGACGCCCAGGATCATGCCCAGCCCCGCGGCCGCCGACGCACCCGATCCGACCGTGATCCGGACGTCGACCTCCTGGCCGGCGGCGAGTTCGCACGCCACGCGGCGCTGCGGCGGATCCAGCAGTGCCGCAACGGGATCCGAACCGTCGAAGGCGATATCGGTGTCGATCACGGTCGCGCCGTCGAGTTCCATCACGCAGTGACCGAGCGCCGCGGCACCGAGCTGCCACTCGCCCGCCACATCGGCGCGCAGTCGCGCGCGCAGTTCGATCGCCGACGCGGCCGCCGCGTGCGGATCACCGAACAGCACCAGCCGGCCCGCCGTGCGGTGCTGGGTGTCGAGGACACGCTCCCCGTCCAGATAGCGCAGGCACAGCCCCGGTGTGCCGGTGGCCGGGTCGGTGACCAGGTCCAGCGGCGCAGGTATCAGGTCGTCACCGGTGCGCACCCCCGGCGTGTGGGTGACCGGCAGCACCGCCGACAGACCCTCGACCGGCGTGACGGTGTGGTCGGGGATCACGGTCGCGCTGCCGCCGCCCATGTACCGCGGCTGCGCGGCGGCGGGCCCCAGCAACGCCACCGAGGTCCGCGGCGGCAGCGGCAGCACACCGTCGTTGTGCACGAGCACCATCGCGGCCGCGGCGGCGCGGCGCACCAGATCGTGGGCCTGTGTGGCGGTGAAGTCGGGCACCGGCTCGGGCTCGTGCGGGGCCAGGGCGCCGACGCGATCGGCGAAACGCAGGATGCGCCGGACCTTGTCGTCGATCGCGGACTTCGGCACGGTGCCGGCCGCGAGCGCGTCGGCGAGGGCCGGACCCCACAGCGGCGACGGGCCCGGCATGCACAGGTCGGTGCCGCGCGCGGCGCCTTCGGTACTGCGCACGGCAGTCCAGTCCGAGACGACCACGCCGTCGAATCCCCAACTGCCCTTGAGGGGTTCGTCCAGCAGCGGCGATTCGGTCATGGTGATGCCGTCGACGCTGTTGTAGGCGGCCATCACCATCCACGCCCCGGCCTGCACCGCGCGTTCGAACGGATACAGGTACAGCTCGTGCAGGGCGCGCGCGGCGACGCGGACGTCGACGGTGAACCGGTCGGTCTCGGAATCGTTGGCCACGAAGTGTTTCGGGCAGGCGGCGACGCCGTGTGCCTGCACCGCACGCACATACGCGGCCGCCATCTCCGCGGTCAGCATCGGGTCCTCGGAGAAGCATTCGAAATGTCTTCCGCCGAGCGGAGATCGGTGCAGGTTCACGGTGGGCCCGAGGACGGCGTAGACGTTCTTCTGCCGGGCCTGCGCCGCGATCAGGGCCCCGATCTCGGTGAGCAGGTCCCGGTCCCAGGTGGCGGCCAGCGCGGTTCCCGACGGCAGGCTCACCGAGGGATCACGTTCGTCCCAGTTCTCGCCGCGCACACCCGACGGCCCGTCGGATACCGGCATCTCGGCGAGGCCGATCGCGGAATCCCCGGCCAGACGGAACATTCCGGCTCCGGAGATGAGTCGTAGTTCGGCCGCCGGATCCAATTGCGTTGCCAGCTGCTCGATCCGGTCGTGCATCGGCTGCCCCGTTTCGTCTCGACTGCGAATCGGCCTCGACGCTACGGGATATCGGCGGGTCGGCGCCGTATTACCTGGCGCGCGTCGGGGTTAGCGCAACCGCAACCGGACCATCGGCAGCGTGTCGACCGGCGCGCCGGTCGCTCGTTCGATCACCGCGCGCAGGTTCTGCCAGGCCCGGGGGTGGTCGTGGATGTAGTGCGCGAGCGCCGCCGCCGATTCGGCCTCGGTCATCGCCGTAGCCGTCGCGGGTACCGCGCGCCGGGTGCCGACCCACAGCCGGACGTTCGAGTCGGCCTGGATGTTGCGGTACCACTGGGCGCGCGTGCCGAAGCCGGACACGATGACGTACTCGCGGGGCCCCGGGCGGTCGACCACCTCCAGCACCACGTGCCGCTTCGCGCCGCTCGTGCGGCCGATATGTTCCATCATCAGCAGCCGGTGCCCGAAGACGAATCCGAGACCCGCGCGATACAGCCCGATCGGGGCGCGGACCAGGATCCTGGTGTGCAGTGCCCGCGCACCCAGCCCGGCGGCGAATTCGGCGAATGCCATGGTGATCTCCTAGTCGACAGTGAACCGGGGCCGCTCGTCGCCCGAGTCGCCCCGCACGCCCGCGATCCGCAGCAGCGGCGTCCCGAGGTCGAGTGCGCGGGTTCCGGGGTCGATGAGGCGATGCAGAACCAGGCCGTCCAGCGCGGCCACCAGCACGACCGCGGTCGCCTCCGGATCGGGGACGGATTCGTCGGCGCGCAGCCGGGCGGCGATCGCGGCGCGGAATTCGGCGAGTACGGCGGCCAGGCCCGCGCGCAGCCGTTCGTGCCGGGTGGCGGCGAGCAGCATTTCGCTGAACACCCGGGTATCGGTGTCGGTGTCGTCGTAGCCGCCGATCAGCGACAGCAGTGCGGTGATGCCGGCCGCGGTGTCGCCGAGCAGGTCGGTGGGCACGTCGTCGACCAGCCGCCGCATCATCCGCAGCGCCGCGTCGATCAGCAGGTCGTCCACCGATCGGAAGTGATAGTGCACCAGCCCGGCCCGCACCCCGGCCCGTTCGGCGACGAGCCTGGTCGTCACCGCTCCCCAGCCGCGTTCGGCGATCAGTTCCGTCGCGGCGTCCATCAGCCGGGCCCGCGTCTCGCGGCCCTGTTCTTCCGCGGTGACCAACGCACCTCCTTGGTCGTTCGCCTTGGGCGAATGACCAAACTATACCGCGACGGCGGGAACCTCCACAAGAGGCCGTCGACCCGCCGTGCGCCACGCTCGCGGAGTTGGTCCCGGGTCAGGACGGTGTGATAGGGAATTGTCGTGTCATGCACCCCTTCCGTTCATCCCCTCTACACCGCCGCGCCGCCATGCCCGCGACGGTGACGGAGGCGGCCGTCGATCGCGCGCGAGCGCTCGGCTACCGCCGGGACCTGGACGGATTGCGCGGACTGGCCATCGCGCTGGTGGTGGTGTTCCACATCTGGTTCGGCCGGGTGTCGGGCGGGGTGGACATCTTCCTGGTGCTGTCGGGCTATTTCTTCACCGGTTCGCTGCTGCGCCGGGCCGAGTCGAGCGGTGAGGTCGGCATCGGCCTCACTCTGCGGCGCACCGCCCGCCGGCTGTTGCCCGCGCTCGTGGTGGTGCTCGGCGCCGTCGTGGTCGCGACCGTCACGCTGCGGCCGTACACGCAGTGGGGTGATCTGGCCGGCCAGACCCTGGCGTCGCTGCTCTACTACCAGAACTGGCGGCTGGCGACGACCTGGTCGGACTATCTGGCCGCCGATCCGTCGGTGAGCCCCCTGCAACACCTGTGGTCGATGTCGGTACAGGGGCAGTACTACCTCGCGGCCCTGCTCGTGGTGGCCGCCACGGTATGGGTGTGCCGGAGACTCGGGCGCAAGCGCGCGATGCGCCCGGCGCTGGCCGCGGTGATCGTGGTCGCCGCGCTCGCCTCGTTCCTGTACGCCGCGCAGGGTTCGGCGACCCATCAGGGCTGGAACTATTACGACAGCGCCGCGCGGGCGTGGGAACTACTGGTCGGCGCCGGATTGGCACTGGCCGCCGCCTCGCTGCGCGTGCCGCGGGTACTGCGC
>NZ_BDBN01000127.1 GCF_001613005.1 Nocardia nova NBRC 15556
GACAGGATTCCAACCGTCAGATCACATCGTGGTCAGGGTGTTCGGTGAACTGTTTGTTCGCGAGTTCTACCGGGACCCCGCGTGTTTCAGGGGCCGAGTGCAAGCTCTGGGTCAATTGGTACGGCCGTACCACCGAGCACAGTTTTTGGTGTGTTGCGTTGTAGTTACGTTTAGTTGGACGCGACCAAACGTAAACGTAATAGCCAGAGGAGGTTTCAGAGCGAAGTACAGGGCTGACCTCCGATAAGGTTCACTTATCGGAGGTCAGCCAAATATGGAATCCGCTGGGGCTTGCCAGCTTTCGTTTCGTGTCGTTCCGTTGGTAATGACGAAACAAACGCTACGATTCCCTGGTGTCGAGCATCTGTAACTACCCTGGCTGTACGCGCACCATCACTCGCGGCGGGACTCCGGGACGGCCGTCGGAATATTGCGACCATCCCGAACACACGCGGTGGCGGGCATGGCGGGAGCGACAGCGTCGTCAGCAGGAGGGTGAGGGGACGGAGACGAACGTCACTGTGACGCAACCAGGTCCGGTGACCGCCGCCCGGTTGCGAGCCGACGAGATGCTCACTCAGTTCCGAACTCTGGCCGACCAGCTGAGCAACACGCTGTCGGTCGCCGTGGCCGAATTGTCGACCCTGGCCGACCCTTCGGTGGCCGAGGCGCAGGTCCAAGCCGTGCAGGCCGATGCCGCGCGGCGCATCGCGGAGGCCGAGGTCGCCACCGTGGCAGCGGAGAAGGCGCGGCGCGAGGCCGAAGACGCCCGCGACGCAGCGGAATCGGCGGCCGAAGACGCCGCCGCGGCCGCCGAGACGGCCGAAGCGCGTATCGCGGAGGCACTCACCGCACGCGACGACGCACTACGGGAAGTGCAGCGCGTCAGCAAACAGGCGGCCGACGATGTATTCGCCGCACGCACCGAGGCCGACGCCGAGATCCGCGCGGTTCGCGCGCAGTGCGCGCACGACGTCGACGAGGCGCGGCGGCAGGCCGCCGAGCAAATCGAATTGGCGCGCACCACGTTCACCGCGGAACTCGAACAGGTGCGTCGCGACAGTGCCCAGCGCATCACCGCCGCCGGCGCCGAACGCGACCTGGCCGTCCAGCGCGCCGCCGACGCCGAACGCGCCATCGAACGCGCCGAATCGGCCGTCGCGGAACGAAACCGGACCCTGGAGGAGACCAAGGCGGAATTGGCCCGCGCCCGCGGCGAGATCGACCGGATGCGGGCGGAGGCGAATGCGGCACGACAGCGTGCCGCCGACGATATCGCCGCCGTGCGTGCCGAAGCCGCCGCGGCGGCAGAACACGTCGCGCAGCAGACCGCGGCCCGGCTCGCGGCGGTCGAGGACGCGCGCCGCCAGATCCTGGCCCGGGCCGAACGGGCCGAGGCGCAACTCGACGCCGAACTGTCGCGGCGGACCGGCACGCGCACCGCGCGGGAGAGCGAATCAGGCACTGGCGCACCAGAAATGGCCGATCCCCGCTGACGTGGTGATCAATCACGCAATCAACCGGCGACAGGCTTGGAAACCACGCCGAGACCGAGTCGATCGTCGGCTTCGGTGGGGGCCGACCGCTATGCTCGACAACTAATCAGCCACGGCTGCGACGGGCGTCGTGGGAATCGAGAGGTGACAAGTGAACGACGACGCCATGCGAGCGCGGCAAGCAAGGCCGAGCGTGGCACGGGTATACGACTACATCCTCGGCGGACGGGACAACTACGGAGTCGACCAGAACCTCGCGGACTACTTCATCGACTTCCTGCCCGGTTCCGAACAGGTCGCGATCACCGCTCGCGCGGCCACGCTGCGCGCCGTACGCAGCATGTGCGCCAATGGAATTCGCCAATACATCGATCTGGGATGCGGACTGCCCACCACCGAGAACGTGCACGACGTGGTACGCCGCCAGCATCCCGACGCGCCGATCGTCTACGTCGACAACGATCCCTTCGTCGTCGCCCACGGCCGCGCGCTGCTGTCGGTCGACGATCGGATCGCGGTGCTGGGTCGTGACCTGTGCCAGGTCTCCGACATCGCCGACCATGCCGACGTCCAGCGGCTGATCAACTTCGACGAGCCGGTGGGCCTGCTGTTCGGGGTCGTGCTGGCTTTCGTGGAGGACAACGAGAATCCCGCCGGTGTGGTCGGCGACTGGGCCGACCGTGTTCCGGCCGGCAGTCAGGTCTACATCTCCCATTTCCGCTCCGGGCACAACCGCGAGACCAACACCACCGAGCGGAAGGTGCTCGACGCCTTCGGGCGCGGTCGCTGGCGCAACGACGACGAGATCGAGGCGCTGTTCGGCGACCTGGAACTGATCGATCCGGGCCTGCAGCCGTGCGCGCGCTGGTGGCCGCGCTCGGCCGCCGAGGATTCCGGCAGTGGCCGCGAACTCAGCGTGTGGGAGCAACTGATCGTCGCCGGACTGGCCCGCAAATCCGCCTGAGCCGCACCGGGATCGGCACCCGCGCGTCAGCGCAGGGTGCCGATCCAGCGGCGCGTCTGCGCCGGATCGATGACGTCGTCGAGTTCGAGCACCGTCGCGGCGGTGAGCGCCTTCCCGCTCTCGTAGGCGGCGCCGACCAGATTGTCGAATGCGGTGGCCCGCTGCACCGGATCCTCGATCGCCGCGAGTTCCTTCGCGAACCCCAGCCGTACGGCTCCCTCCAGACCCATTCCGCCGATTTCCCCGGTGGGCCACGCGATGACGAACCGCGGGGCGCGAAACGATCCGGCCGCCATCGCCTGCGCACCCAATCCGTAGCCCTTGCGCAGAATGAAGGTGCCCCACGGCACCGACATGGCGGCCGCGTCGATGAACAGGCGGCTGAACTTCGTGACGGTGGCATGGGTTTCGGCCTCCGGCCCGACCATGAAACCCGGTGTGTCACACAGCGATACGATGGGCAGTCCGTGTGCGTCGCACAGTCGCAGGAAGGCGCTGAGCTTGTCGGCCGCCGGGGCGTCGATGGCGCCGCCCAGGTGATGGCAGTCGTTGGCGATGAGCCCGAAAGCCCTGCCCTCCACGCGGATCAGCGCGGTGACCACGCCCGCGCCCCAATCGCGGCGTAATTCCAAGACCGAACCGGTGTCGGCGACCGCGGCGACGGCCGCGCGGATGTCGTAGGCGCGCAGCCGGTCCTGCGGCACCACATGGCGGGCCAGCCGCGGGTCCGGCTCCTCCCACGTGTCGAGGGCCCCTTGGAAATATCCGAGGTAGTCACGCGCGATCGCCACCGCCTCGGCCTCGTCGCCCGCGACGATGTGCACCACACCGTTGCGGCGCTGCACCCGCACGGGCCCGATCTCTTCCGGTGCGTAGACCCCCAGGCCACCGCCTTCGATCATCGCGGGCCCGCCCATGCCGATATTGGCGTCCGGCGTGGCGATGACGACATCGCACATGCCGAGCAGCGCGGCATTTCCGGCGAAGCAGCGCCCGGACACGATGCCGATCAGCGGGACCGTGCCTGAGAGGGCGGCCATCGCACGGAAAGTCGTCACGTCCAGGCCCGAGATACCCGAGTGATCGGTGTCGCCGGGCCGTCCGCCGCCGCCCTCGGTGAAGAACACCACCGGAAGTCGTTGTTCGCGTGCCAGTTCCAGCATGCGGTCGGTCTTGGCGTGATTGCGCATGCCCTGGGTACCGGCCAGCACCGTGTAGTCGTAGGACATCACCACCGCCCGGGCGCGGTCGTGACCGAATCGTCCGGCGTTGACGGTCGCCACGCCCGCGACGAGCCCGTCGGCCGGCGTATTCGCGATGAGATCCTCGATACTGCGCCGGGAACGCTGCGCCGCCACCGCCAGCGCCCCGTATTCGACGAAACTGTCGTCGTCGACCAGATCGGCGATGTTCTCGCGGGCGGTGCGACGCCCCAGCCGGTGTCGCTTGGCCACCGCCTCCGGGCGTGCGTCGTCGAGTCCGGCACGGTGGCGGGCCCGCACCTCCGCGAGATCCTCGCGTTCGGCGTCGAGGTCCACGGCGGTGAGGTCGGCGTGTTCGCCGTCGTGGTCCGCGTCGTCCCACACCAGCAGTGCCGCATGCGGATCCACCACCGTCGCGGGTTCGGCCAGCACCCGCACCACTCGCAACGACTGTCCGGCGCGGACCACGTGATGCATCTTCATCGCCTCCACGACGGCGACCTCTGCGCCCGCGGCCACCACCGTGCCCGGTTCGACCACGCTGATCACCGTGCCACCCAGGGGTGAGCGCAAGACTTGTTCGTCATCGTCGAACTGCTCCGCCAGGGCCGGGGCACCGGCCGCGGGCGGTGTCGGCGGGGGAGCCGATTCCTCGGCCCGGCGCGCCAATTCGGCGCTGTGGCGTTCGAACCACAGCGTGTCGACCGTGGTGTCGCCGGGCAAGGCGTCGAGGACGGCGCGCTGCAGGGCGACCGTAGTGTCGACGCCGTCGATCGTGGTTTCGGCCAGCGCGTCGGCGGCGCGCCGCAGCGCCGCCGGACAGGTCGGTCCGCGGGCGATGATCTTGGCCAGCAGTGAATCGAAGCCGGCGCCCTGACGCATCCCGCTGTAGGCGGCGGTGTCGACGCGCACACCGGATCCGGTCGGGGGAGTGAACCGGGTGAGCACGCCGGTGCTGGGCAGCACATCGCCTGTCGCGCTGAGAATTTCGGCATTGACGCGCACCTGCACCGCATATCCGCGGGAGGCGTGCGACAGCGCGAGATCGTCCAGTGTGTGGCCCTGAGCGAGGTCGAACTGTACGGCCACCAGATCCAGGCCCGTCACCTCCTCGGTGACGGTGTGCTCGACCTGCAGCCGCGGATTGACCTCGAGGAACCACGCGGTGTCGCCGCGCACCAGGAATTCGACCGTGATCACGCCACGACAACCGACCGTTTCGGCCAGCCGTACCGCCTCGGCATGCAGGTGCTCGCGCATATCCGGCGCGAGTGAGGGCGCGGGCGCGATCTCGATCAACTTCTGGCGGCGCCGCTGCACGCTGCAATCGCGATCGCCGACCGCGACCGCGCGCGAACCGTCGGCGACGATCTGCACCTCGATGTGGCGGGCGTGTTCGACCAACGCCTCGGCGTAGACGGTGTCGTCACCGAAACCCGCGCGAGCCTCGGCGCGGCAGTGTGCGTAGGCCTGCGCCAGTTCTTCGCGACGGCGCACCACGCGCATCCCGCGTCCGCCGCCACCGGCCGTCGCCTTGATCATCACACCCTCGGGGTGGGCGAGGAGCAGGGCCTCGATCTGCTCGGGTCCGGCGGCGCCGGCGGTCGCGGGCAGCACTGCGACACCGGCCTGTTCCGCGGCACGCCGGGCCGCCACCTTGTCGCCGAAGGTCCGCAGTACCTCCGGAGCCGGCCCGGCGAACACCAGTCCCGCTGCCGCGCATGCGGCGGCGAAATCGGCGCTCTCGCTGAGGAATCCGTAGCCCGGATGTACCAGCGCGCCCGGCCCCGCACTGCCGGCGGCCGCGACGATGGCGTCGATGTCGAGGTAGGCCGCGGCGCCCGAGCCCGGCAACCGGACCGCCTCGTCGGCCAGCCGCACCGGCATCGCGTCCGGCTCGTCCGCCGTCGACAACGCCCACGTGCCGTAGCCGCGCTCTCGCGCTGTACGCAACACACGGACCGCCACTTCACCTCGGTTCGCCACCACCACCTGCATGCCGCCAGTCTGATTGACATTGACGTCAACGTCAATATGCTGGACGGTATGACCTCGTCGTGGAGTGTGCGAGCGGCCCGGGAGCGCTCGGATACCGACCGGCATCGGGCCCTGCTCGATGCCGCGGCCGACGTTTTCATCGAACGCGGCTACGCGGCGACGACGGTGGCCGCGATCACCGCCCGGGCCGGTGTCTCCCGCGCGACGCTGTATGTCTACTTCGCCTCGAAGGACGAGATCTTCCACGCGCTCGCCACCCGGGTTCGCGACGAATTCCTCGCCGCCCAGGAACCCGAACTGGCCGATTCCGATCCGCGAGAGATGTTGCGCGCCACCATAGAATCGTTCGCCGAGGCGGTCCTGCACGCCGGCCCGCTGCTGCGGTTGATCGAAGAGCGCGGCGCCGTCGACCCCGAGATCGGCGAGCTGGCCGCCGAAATCTCCGAACGTCCGATCCGCCGCTTCGCCCGCTACCTGGACCGGGAACACCGTGCCGGGACCGTCACCCCCGCGGCGCCGGTTCGCGTGGTCGCCGAAACAGTCGGCTATGCGCTGACCAGCGGCATGCTCGCCCGCCGGGCCGATCCGGCGCCCGAACGCGCCCGGTATCTCGCCGAGATGCGGCAGATCGCCGAAACCCTGCTCGGGCTGCGCCCGGCCGCCGAATTTTCGGCTTGACCTTCACGTTACGGCAACTTCTACCGTCGAAGACGAGGCCGGAGCGACCGGCCTCAGGACAGATGGGAAGCACCATGAGCTGGTCGATCGCGGAGGTGGCGAAGATGTCGGGAGTCACCGCCCGCACCTTGCGCCACTACGACGACATCGCTCTGCTCACCCCGGCTCATGTGGGCAGCAACGGCTATCGCTACTACGACGAGCAGAGTCTGTTGCGGCTGCAGCAAATCCTCGTGCTGCGCGAGCTGGGGCTCGGTCTCGCCGAGATCGCCGAGGCGGTCGACTCCGAACCGGACACGCTGGCGGCGCTCAAACGCCAGTACGCCCGGCTGCTCGCCGAACGCGACCGGCTGGGACGGATGGCCGAGACCGTGGCGCGCACCATCGCCGAACTCGAAGGGAACAAGGAGATGTCAGTGCAGATCAACCGCCCGGAAAATCTGTTCGCGGGCTTCGATCACACGCAGTACGACGACGAGGCCAGGGAGCGCTGGCCCGAACAGTTCGAGCAGTCGCGGCAGGCGACCGCCGATATGACCGCCGAGGACGTCGAGCGCATGCAGCGGGAACTGACCGCCGCGATGATCCGGATGGCCGAATTCATGGCCGCCGGAACACCGGTCGAGGATGCGGCGGTACAGGCCGAAATCCACGCTCAGTACGAGGGGATCCGCCGTTTCTGGACCCCGAACCGGAGCGCGTACACCTGCCTCGGCCAGATGTATGTCGACGACGAACGGTTCAAGGCGAACTACGAGCGGATCGCGTCCGGATTGGCCGAATACCAGCGCGACGCCATGGCCGTCTACGCCGAGCAGCGGCTCACCGACTGATCGGTGTAGATACGGCCGCCTCGCCGCGGCGCACGATGAGCACGCCGGTGAGGACCAGCACGCCGCCGAGCAACTGGGCGGGGTGCGGGGCCTCACCGAGCAGTGCCCACGCGACGATCAGGGCCGCCACCACTTCGAGCAGCCCCGTGAACGCCGCCGCCCGGGAGCCGAGCAGGCGGGTGGCGGCGATGCCGGCGACGTAGGCGAGGGCAGCGGTCACGGTGCCGAGGATCGCGATCGGCAGCCACCACGGCATCGTGACACCCTGATACACAACGGGATTCGCGGTGGCTCGCAGCGGAAGGACGCCCGTCGCTCCGGCGGCGAGCAGTCCGAGTCCGCCGACGAGCAGCCCACCGGTGGCCAGGACGGTTCCCGGCAAGGTGCCGTGGCCGTGCGCCGAGAGCAGGAAGTACACCACCCCGCAGGCCATGGCCAGCAGCGCCCAGCAGATGCCGATCCAGTCGGTGGCCGCGCCCGACCGCAGATCGATCACGAAGAACAACCCGGTGAGGCCGAGGAAAGCCCCGGCCACCGTCGGCCCGGCCGGACGTTGCCGGCGACGCAGCCACAACCAACCGACCACCGCGATCGGCGAGGTGTACTGGATCAGCAACGCCATCCCCACCGCCAGACGCGATACGGCGGTGAAATACGCCAGTTGCACTCCGGCGATCGCCACCAGCCCGTAGCCGAGGATCAGAGCCGCGTTGCCGCGCACCGACTTCCAGTTGTTGCGCAGTTCGACGGCCGCGATCGGTACGAGTGCCGCGGCGCCGACCAGGACGCGCACGATCACCACCGCCGCGGAACTCCAGCCGGCGTTCATCAGGCCGCGCGCCAAGGGGCCCGAGAGTGCGAACGACACCGCCGACACCACCGCGCACCCCGTGCCCGAACCCAGCCGGTCCCCGGCGGTGACCTCGGGCGCGATCCTCGACATGCCCGAGAACGCTAGGCCGGGCGGCGTCGGCTGTCACATGGTTTTGCGCGGGGTGGTCGCGGCCACCAATTCGGCCACCGCGTCGGCGACAGGAGTGCTGCCGCCGGTGAGCTCGACGATGACCCGGTTCAGCGCCGGCTCGTGCAGAGCCGCGTCGATGAACGCGGCGACGTCGTCGCGGGAGACCGAACCGTATTCGATGGCCAGGCCGGCGGTGACGGTGCCGGACCCCGGATCGTCGAGCAGCGTTCCCGGACGCACGATGAGCCAGTCCAGCGCGGTGTGGGTCAGATGGACGTCCGCGGACTTCTTCACCCGCATGTAGTGCTCGAACCCTTCCGAGGTTTCGCGGTCGCGCCCGGCATCGGGGAATACCGACACCAGCACGAAGCGCGATACGCCCGCCTGCGCGGCGGCCGCGGCGGCCTTCTCCAGTCCGGCGCCGTCGATGGCGGTGGTCTTGTCGGGGCCGGTGCCGTGCGCGCCCGCGGAGAACACCACCGCGTCGTGCCCGGCGATCTCGGCCGCCAATTCCTCCACCGTGTCGTGGATCAGATCGCCGGTCACCGGCGTCGCCCCGGTCGCCGCGACGGTCTCGGCCTGTTCGGGATTGCGATGCATACCGGTGACCTGGTCACCGCGGTCCGCGAGCCGTTGCGCGAGGCGGCGGCCCACGCCGCCCGCCGCGCCGATCTGGAATACCTTCACGAGCGATCACCTCTCTGTCGGCGAGTGCGGTCCACTGCCGATTGTGGACTCCGCGCCGAAACGTCCCGCGCCCGGGTGCGCGACGGCACGGCATGCTGGGTGATCGCTGCTCGTCACCGATTTCGACTCCGTATTCGTTGTCGCCGAAATACGACGATTGCCAATGATTAGCGATTACGGTGCCAGTGTTCGTGTGACGGGGTGAGGCGATCGCGCGGGACGCCGCGATCCGGGCGAGAGGCGGGCAGATGGCACGTACCGCACGCGGGGACGGCGCGGCCCTGGATTCCGAAGTGACGGCGGCGCTGATTCGCAGTAGGCGGTTCTTCACCCGCGCCACCGTCTCCGCGGATCTGCGTACCGAATACGTGCGCGGCGGCCGCCAGGCCGACGAGTTCTATCGCGAACGCTGGGCCCACGACAAGGTGGTGCGCTCCACGCACGGCGTCAACTGCACCGGATCCTGTTCGTGGAAGGTGTATGTCAAGGACGGCATCATCACCTGGGAAACCCAGGCCACCGACTATCCGTCCGTCGGTCCCGACCGCCCCGAGTACGAGCCCCGCGGCTGCCCGCGCGGTGCGGCGTTCTCCTGGTACACCTATTCACCCACCCGCATCCGCTACCCGTACATCCGCGGTGTGCTGCTCGAGATGTATCGGGAAGCCAAGGCGCGCACCGGCGATCCGGTCACCGCCTGGGAATCGATCGTCTCCGACCCCGAGGCGGCGCGGCGCTACAAGAGCGCCCGCGGTCGCGGCGGACTGGTCCGCGCCGGCTGGGAGGAGGCGGTCGAGTTGGTGGCCGCCGCCCATGTGCACACCATCAAAAGCTTCGGACCCGACCGGGTCGCGGGATTTTCGCCGATTCCCGCGATGTCGATGGTGTCGTTCGCGGCCGGTGCGCGGTTCATCTCGCTGATCGGCGGGTCGATGCTGTCGTTCTACGACTTCTACGCCGATCTGCCCGTCGCCTCCCCGCAGGTCTTCGGCGACCAGACCGATGTGCCCGAGTCCGGAGACTGGTGGGACGCGGGCTACCTCATGATGTGGGGTTCGAACGTCCCGGTGACCCGCACCCCGGATGCGCACTGGATGACCGAGGCGCGCTATCGCGGCCAGAAGGTGATCGCGATCGCGCCCGACTACGCCGACAACGTCAAATTCGCCGACGAATGGCTCGCCCCGCATCCGGGCACCGACGCCGCGCTGGCCATGGCGATGGGCCATGTGATCCTGCGGGAGTTCTTCGTCGACGGGCAGGTGCCGTATTTCGAGGACTACGTGCGCCGGTTCACCGATCTGCCGTTCCTGGTGCGGCTGGAGGAACGCGACGGCGTGCACCGCCCCGGCAAATTCCTCACCGCCGCCGATCTCGACGACTTCGCCCGCACCGAACACGCCGAATTCAAGACCGTCCTGCTGGACCGGCAGGGAAACCCGGTGGTGCCCAACGGATCTCTCGGATTCCGCTACGGCGCCGAAGGCGCCGGACGCTGGAATCTGGAGTTGGGCGGTGTGGAGCCGGCGCTGTCGGCCGCCGGCGACAGGGCGGTGGTGGTGGAACTGCCTCGCTTCGACACCGCCAACGGCGCCGCCGCCGTCGTGCGACGAGGCGTTCCGGTGCGCACGGTCGGCGGCCATCTCGTCACCACGGTGTTCGATCTGATGCTGGCCCGCTACGGCGTGCGGCGCGAGGGCCTGCCCGGGGAGTGGCCCACCGGCTACGACGACGCCGCCCATCCCGGAACACCGGCGTGGCAGGAGACGATCACCGGGGTGCCGGCCGACGCCGCGGCTCGCATCGGCCGCGAATTCGCCGCGAATGCCGAACAGACCCAGGGCCGTTCGATGATCATCCTCGGCGCCGGCACCAACCACTGGTTCCACTCCGACACCATGTATCGCACCTTCCTGGCGCTCACCACACTGACCGGCTGCCAGGGGCGCAACGGGGGCGGCTGGGCGCACTACGTGGGCCAGGAGAAGTGCCGGCCCGTCACGGGCTGGGCGACGGTGGCCAACGCGACCGACTGGACTCGCCCGCCGCGGCACATGAACCAGACCGTCTACTGGTACCTGCACACCGATCAGTTCCGCTACGACCCGTTCGCCGCCGACACCCTCACCACGACCACCGGTCCGGGCGATCTGTCCGGGCGTAGCACCGCCGACCTCATCGCGCAGGCGGCCCGCATGGGCTGGACACCGTCCTATCCGACCTTCGACCGCAACCCCCTCGATCTGGCCGACGAGGCCGAACGAGCGGGCCGCGCACCCGCGGACCATATCGTCGACCAATTGACCTCGGGCAAGCTGCGATTCGCCTGCGAGGATCCCGACGCTCCGGCGAACTTCCCGCGCGTGCTGTCGATCTGGCGATCCAATCTGCTCGGCTCCTCCGCCAAGGGCAACGAATATTTTTTGCGTCATCTGCTCGGCGCGGACGCCTCGCTGCGCGCCGCGCAAGCCCCGCCGGAGGCGCGCCCGCGCGACGTGGTGTGGCACGATCAGGCACCGGCCGGGAAACTGGATCTGCTGCTGACCCTGGATTTCCGGATGACCAGCACCACCATGTACTCCGATGTGGTGCTGCCGGCCGCGACCTGGTACGAGAAATACGATCTGTCCTCCACCGATATGCACCCGTTCGTGCATTCGTTCAGCCCGGCGATCGCACCGCCGTGGCAGACCCGCACCGACTGGGACGCCTTCCTGAGCATCGGCGCCGAATTCAGCCGCCTGGCGCGGCGCCACCTCGGGGTGCGCACCGATATCGTCGCGACACCCTTGCTGCACGACACCCCCGACGAACTCGCCACCCCGCGCGGTGCGGTGCGGGACTGGAAAACCGGTGCGTGCCAACCCGTTCCGGGTCTGACGATGCCGCGACTGACCGTCGTCGAACGCGACTACGGGGCGGTGCGCGCGAAAATGGGCGCGCTGGGGCCGCTGGTCGACCGGCTCGGCGCGGCCACCAAAGGCGTCACCTTCGACGTGGGTCAGGAGGTGTCGGACCTGGCGGCGCGCAACGGCATCGTGCGCGGCGGACCGGCCGCCGGGCGCCCCAGCCTCGAACGCGATATCGACGCCTGCGAGGCGATCCTGGCGTTGTCCGGCACCACCAACGGACGGCTCGCGGTGCAGGGCTTTCGCACCCTCGAGCAGCGCACCGGGACCCCGCTGGCCGATCTGGCCGCCGAACACGCAGGCAAGCGCATCACCTTCGCCGACACCCAGGTCGCGCTGGTGCCGGTGATCACCTCACCGGAATGGTCGGGATCCGAAAGCGGCGGGCGGCGATATTCGCCGTTCACCGTCAATGTCGAACGCGCGAAACCGTGGCACACCCTCACCGGACGCCAGCATTTCTATCTCGATCACGACTGGATGGCCGAGGTCGGCGAGCAAATGCCGGTCTTCCGGCCGCCGCTGGACATGTCGGCCCTGTTCGATGAACCCGGACTGGGGGAGCAGGGAGAGCGCGGATTGTCGCTGCGTTATCTGACTCCCCATTCGAAGTGGTCCATTCACTCCGAATATCAGGACAACCTGTTGATGCTGAGCCTGTCGCGCGGCGGTCCGACGATCTGGATCTCCGATCGCGACGCGGCGAAACTCGGTGTGCGCGACAACGAATGGATCGAGGCGGTCAACCGCAACGGCGTCGTGGTGGCCCGCGCCGTCGTCTCGCATCGCATGCCGGAAGGCACGGTCTACATGCATCACGCGCAGGACCGATTGATCGATGTACCGCTGGCCGAAACTTCCGGCAAGCGTGGCGGCATCCACAATTCGCTCACCAGGCTGCTGATCAAGCCCACCCATCTCATCGGCGGCTATGCGCAATTGTCCTTCGCGTTCAACTATCTCGGCCCGACCGGCAATCAACGCGACGAGGTGACCGTGATCCGCCGCCGCGGCCAGGAGGTGACCTACCGATGAGGCCCATGGCGCAACTGGCGATGGTGATGAATCTCGACAAATGCATCGGCTGCCACACCTGCTCGGTGACCTGCAAACAAACCTGGACCAACCGTGCCGGAGTCGAATACGTCTGGTTCAACAACGTGGAAACCCGCCCGGGACAGGGGTATCCGCGCACCTACGAGAATCAGAGCCGCTGGAAGGGAGGCTGGGTTCTCGACCGCAAGGGCCGGTTGCGGCTGCGGCGCGGCGGCCGCATGCGGACACTGTTCACGATCTTCGACAATCCGACCCTGCCCGAACTGTCCGACTACTACGAGCCGTGGACCTACGACTACGACACGCTGACCACCGCTCCGTTGCAACGCCATCCGCCGGTGGCGCGGCCGCGTTCGCTGATCACCGGCCGCGATACCGCCATCACCTGGTCGGCCAACTGGGACGACAATCTGGCCGGCGCCCCCGAACTCGCGGCGGCCGACCCGCTGCTGGAAAAGGTCGGCGACAAGGTCAGATTCGAGTTCGAGCAGACCTTCATGTTCTATCTGCCGCGCATCTGCGAACACTGCCTCAACCCGGCTTGTATGGCGGCCTGTCCGTCAGGGGCGATCTACAAGCGCGCCGAGGACGGCATCGTGCTGGTCGATCAGGACCGCTGCCGCGGCTGGCGCATGTGCGTGTCGGGATGCCCGTACAAGAAGGTGTATTTCAACCACCGCACCGGCAAGGCGGAGAAGTGCACCTTCTGTTTCCCGCGGCTCGAGGTCGGCCTGCCGACGGTGTGCGCGGAAACCTGTGTGGGGCGGCTGCGCTATATAGGCGTGCTGCTCTACGACGCCGATACCGTCACCGATATCGCGGCCACCCCCGACGAACGCGACCTGTACGCCGCACAACGCGACGCCTTTCTCGATCCGTTCGATCCGCAGGTGATCGCGGCATGTGAACGCGCCGGAATTCCGCGCGACTGGGTCCAGGCCGCGCAGCGTTCCCCGGTGTACGCGCTGATCCGCGCCTATCGGGTCGCGCTGCCGCTGCATCCGGAATACCGCACGGTGCCGATGGTCTGGTACATCCCGCCGCTGTCGCCGGTGGTGGACGCGCTGCGCGATACCGGCCACGACGCCGAGGACCACGGCAACCTCTTCGCGGCGATCGAGGCCTTGCGCATCCCGGTCGACTATCTGGCGCAGCTGTTCACCGCGGGCGACACCGCGCCGGTCGAGGCGGTCCTGCGGCGCATGGCCGCGATGCGCAGCTATATGCGCGATATCAACCTCGGCCGTCCGCCGCGCCCGGAGATCGCCGCCGCCGTCGACATGTCCGAGGAACAGCTCTACGACATGTATCGGCTGCTGGCGCTCGCGAAATACGAGCAGCGCTACGTCATTCCCACGGCGCATGCCGAACAGGCACACGGTCTCGAGGAACTGGCCACCGAATGCGATCTGGATCGCGACGGCGGCCCGGGAATGGGCGGCTGGGGTCCCTTCGGCGAGAGCTCCGGTGGCCCGACACCCGTTGCGGTGGAGAACTTCCGCATGTTGCAGGACCGCCAGACCGCCGACGCGCCCACCTCCGAACCGACCCGGGTGAACCTGCTCAACTGGGACGGACGCGGGCGGCCGGAAGGCCTGTTACCGCGGCGCCGAGGCGGGAGGCACCGCACATGACCCGCACGACGACACGCTGCGCCGCGTGGCAGATCCAATCGCTGCTGCTCGGCTATCCCGATGCGGCGCTGCTGGATTCGCTGCCGCTGCTCACCCGGGCCACGGCGGCGCTGCCGGTGGCAGTCGGCGCACCCGTGCGTCCGCTGCTGTCCCACCTCGCGAGTACTCCGCCGATGTTGCTGGGCGGCGAATACGTCGACACCTTCGACCACCGCAAACGGTTCAGTCCCTATCTCACCTATTTCTCCCACGGCGACACCCGTAAACGGGGGATGGCGTTGCTGCGCCTCAAGCAGCTCTACCGGCGCGCCGGGTGGCAACTCGACGACGCGGAACTTCCCGACCATCTGGCGGTCGTACTCGAATTCGCCGCCACCGAACCGGAAGCCGGCCTGCGGGTACTCACCGACCATCGCGCCGGTGTGGAGGTGATGCGAGCAGCCCTGCGCGAGTACGGATCCCCCTGGGCCGGGGTCCTGGATTCGGTCTCGGCCACCCTGCCGCCGCTGCGTGGCACCGACAGCGAGGCCGTCGCGAGGCTCATCGCCGCCGGTCCGCCCGGTGAGGAGGTCGGCACCGAACCGTTCGCACCGCCCACCTACATGCCGACGCCGATCGGAGGCCGCCGATGACCGTGAGCGCGACCGATGTGCTGCTGTGGGTGGCGGTGCCGTATGCGGCGCTGGCGATCTGCGTGGTGGGCCTGATCTGGCGCTACCGCTACGACAAATTCGGCTGGACCACCCGCTCCTCGCAGCTGTACGAGAACCGGCTGCTGCGGCTGGGCAGCCCGCTGTTCCACTACGGCATCGTGTTCGTCTTTCTCGGTCACGTCCTGGGTCTGGTGATCCCGCAGTCGTGGACCGAGGCGGTCGGTATCGGCGAAAACGCCTATCACATCGTGTCGTTCAGCCTCGGCGCTGTCGCCGGCATCGCGACCGTGGCCGGGCTGGCCATCCTGATCTACCGCCGCCGCACCGTCGGTTCGGTGTTCTCCGCGACCACCCGCAACGACAAGATCATGTACGTGCTGCTGGGCGTGACTCTGGTGCTCGGGCTCGCCGCGACCGTCTACGGCAATGCGACCGGCAATCCGCACAACTACCGCACCGACGTCTCGCCGTGGTTCCGGTCGCTGTTCTACCTCGATCCGCACCCCGAACTGATGGCCGCGGCGCCGCTGGGCTTCCAGCTGCACGCCCTCTCGGCCTGTGCGTTGTTCGCGTTCTGGCCGTTCAGCCGGCTCGTCCACGTGTTCTCGGCGCCCGTCGGCTATCTGACGCGGCCCTATCTGGTGTATCGCAGTCGGGACGTGTCGCTCGGGGCGCACCGGCCGCCGCGCGGCTGGGAACGAGTGCAGTAGCGGGCCGGAGTGCCGCGGGATCGGCGCTGTGGGATCGGTCGCGTGGATCAGAGCGTGCCCGGATGCGGTCGCAGCAGCACCGGCGCACCGTGGGCGGGCACATTGGTGATGTTGCGGATGCGGCCGCGTTCATGGGTGCGCACGGGCGCCAGGGCGAATCGGCCCAGCACTTCCGACAGCACCGCCGTGCCCTCCATGAGTGAGAATCCGGCGCCGATACAGCGACGCACACCGCCACCGAACGGCAGCCAGGTGTTGGCTGCCACACTGCCGTCGAGAAAGCGTTCGGGACGGAAGCTTTCGGGTTCGGGATGATTGTCCGGATTCGCATGCGCCAGCACGATCGAGGTCTGCACGACGGTGCCGCGGGGCAGGGTGTACCCGCCGATCGTCGTCTCGCGCGTGAGCCGGCGCAGTGTGCCGCCGATGACCGGATGGCGGCGCATCGCCTCCTTGAGCACCGCTTCCAGATATTTGTCGTCGCCCTCGGCGGCCGCGCGGCGCGCCCGCTGCTGCACCTCGGGATGGGCGGCCAATTCGAACATCGCCCACGACAGCGCCGACGCGGTGGTTTCGTGCCCGGCCAGCAGCAGGGTCACCAACTGATCGCGCAGTTCGGCATCCGAGAGCGGCTCGTCGCCGGCCTCCGCGCCCACCGCGAGCAACCGGGCCAGCACGTCGGCGCGCTCACCGGGATCCGCCTCGTCGCGCCGGCGCGCGATCTCCTCGTACAGCAGCGCGTCGATCGCATTCTTGTTGTCGGCGAATCGCTTCCACGGGCCGAAACGCTGCAGCCGATGCCATTTCCAGCCCAGGAAGATCAGCGGGCCGACATCGACCAGGTACCGCAGCCGCGGCGCGAGCTCGGCACGTCCGCGCTGCTCGCTGATGCCGAACACCACCTGCATGATCACATCGAGTGTCAGTTCGTTCATCCGTGGCAGCGTCACCAGCGTGGTATCCGGCTGCCACTGGTCGATGTGGTGTTTGGCGATAGCCTCGACCAGGTCGCGGTAGCCGCGCAGCGCCGAGCCGGTGAACGCCGGCATCAGCAGCCGGCGGGCTCGCGCGTGCTCGTCCTCGTCGGTGAGCAACAGCGAATGCTGTCCCATCACCGGCTCCAGCACCCGATTGCCTTCGCCGGCATGCAGATCCGCCGGGGCGCCGGCGAAGATCTCGCGGATGTGTTCCGGACGCGAGAACACCACCAGATTCTCGGCATACGGTGCGATCATGCGCATCGTGTAGACATCGCCGTAGCGGCGCGAGGCCACCCCGGCGAACCAGCCCCGCCACTTCGCGTGCAACAGCGTCTGCGCCACCCGCGGCAGCCGGGGACCCGGCGGGAACACAGTGGTCATGGGGCTACCTCCCGACGGTCCGCGGCGGTGCGAGATCCGATATCCACCCCACGGTAGCCCGGTAACCGTTACCGGACCACACATGTTCCATGAGCAGTGGGCGGCTGTCCGATAGCTGGATCGGCCGGGCCGAACCCGGGAAATTGCGCAGGGTGCACCGTCCGGGGCCATATCATCGGGGCCATGCCCACCTTCCGAGCGGCCGGACGCAGGGATGTCTTCGCTGGTGATGCCTGGCACCTGGCGTGCGCGATCGGCTGTGCGTCGATCACCGTCGGGGTGATTCTGCTCGTTTGGCCCGATAAGTCCGTTCCGGTAGCGGAACTATTGCTCGGAACGACCCTGCTGCTGACCGCCGCCTGGCAGTTCACGGTCGCCTTCCGCGCGCGCATCCGCGGCGGGCTCAAGGCGCTGGAATTCGGGACCGGGGCCCTGTCGGTGCTGCTGGCGCTGTGGTGCATGCGCAGCGGTGACTGGGTGGCGTTGCTGGCGATGTGGGTCGGCATGGGATGGATGATCCGCGGCATCGTGCAGGCGATCGTCGCGGCCTGGTCGGAGGACCTGCCGAAGCCGGGCCGGCGCGAGGGCTACGGCCTGGCCACACTGCTGGCCGGACTCCTCGTGCTGGTGTGGCCGATCGACACCGTCGCGGCCCTGTCGGTTCTGGTCGGCGTCTGCCTGATCCTGCTCGGCGCGATGGAGATCCGCATGGCCGTCCGCGTCCGCCGTCCCGAACGCGGCGGCGACCAGGTGGGGGTGCGCGGTCTGCTCGGACCGCGCGCGCAGACCCCCGTCCGGGCCGCGGATTAGGGTCGGGACATGGTTGTCGTTCACCGCACCACCCTCGCGCCCGGCAAACTAGAACTGCTCACCGCACCGTCGAGGTGTCCGCCGCCGATCCGGAAACGCCGAACGCGGTGCGCGTCAATCGGGTTCCCTCGCAGTCGGCCGTCTCCGCGCCCGGGTGGGTCCGGGTGAGCTGGACCGATGCGGAGGGCGCGCCGGCGGCGGGGGTAGTGCTGGAGGTAGCGGTGAACTGAGCGCGCATGCGTGCGGTCGGAAGGAGTCGAGGTGAGATTCGGCAGATACGGATATCGGACGGCTGCGGTGGTGGTGCTCGGCGCGACCGCCGCCACCACCCTCGCCGGTTGTGCGCAACGCGACTCCGGGACCGCACCCTCCGCGCGACCGGCCACCGAAACGCCTGCCGCGCAGTCGCCTTCGCCGCAGCCCACCTCCACACCGGGGCCCACCACCACGGCGGCCGTCGCGGCGTGCCGGCCACGCCAGCTGGACATCACCGCCCACACCCTCTCGCCGGGGATGATGCATCGCGGCGTCGAACTGAGCTTCGCCCTCGCCGCCGACACCCCGCCCTGCACGATCGGCGGCTATCCCGGCGTCGACACCGACGAGGGCGGCCCGGTGCTGCACGCCCGACGCACCCCGCGCGGATACATGGGTGGCCTTCCCCGCGACGACGACACTCCACCCGTCGTCACGGTGCTGCCCGGTCGCCCCGCCCGCGCGGTCGTGGAAGGCTCCGCGATGGGCCCGGCCGGCGAGGACTGCCCGCTGTACACGAGTCTCGATGTGACAGCTCCCGATTCGACCGACACACGCACGGTGCACACCACCATCGACACGTGCGCCCTGGAGGTGCATCCGGTCACCGGCTGAGGCGATTCGAGCAGGCGGGATGCCGAGCCTCAGGTGTAGGCGAGCATTCGGCACGGTCGGCCCGTACCGCCGATGTGTTCGGGCGCGCCGACCACGACGGTGGCACCGGTCGGCGGGACCGAGCCGAGATTGGCCACCATCTCCACGCCGTAGCGACCGCCGCCGAGGAAGGCGGTGTGTGCGCCGTAGTCGGGATCGGCCGCGTGGTCGAGGCTGAGTGTATCCACCCCCGCGCCGACGATATCGCGCTGGCGCACAAGGTAATCCGCGGCCTCGGCGCAGAAGCCGGGCGCATGCGGGGTGCCCTGGACGTCGAGGTTGACGAAGGCCGCCGGATGGGCGAGGCGGCGTTCCCACCCGGAGAACATGGCGACGAAGGCCCGGGGTGGAATGCGGCCGTAGATTCGCTCGAACGCATCGATGTCGTCGATCGTGACCGTCGCGTCGACGTCGAACGCCGCCTTCGCGCTGATGTCGATCACGATGAGTGGAGCCACCAGATCACGCACCGAGAAGGTGCCGGCCGACACCCCGCCGGAGGCGCGGCGCAGCGGCGCATCGACATGGGTTCCGGTGTGCTCCCACAGCGCGATCGTGTTCTGGTCGAAACCGCCCAGCGCATGCCATGCCACCGGAACCATCGCGAACGGCGGATTACCCGGCCACATCGGCGTATTCGGGCCCACCGGATGGGTGAGATCGACG
>NZ_BDBN01000128.1 GCF_001613005.1 Nocardia nova NBRC 15556
CGGGGCGGGCTCCGAATCCGCTGTGCCCGGTACCGGCCCCGCCGCGAGTGCACGGGCCGAGCCCGCGGCGGCGAGCGGTGCGGCTTCGATGGATTCCGTTGCGGCGCAGCCTGTGTCGCCCGGTGCCGAGCGTCCCTATGTGGCGCTCGCGGTGGTCACCGCCGTCCTGTTCGTCACCTTCCTCGACACCACGATCGTCAGCGTCGCCCTGGGCGCCGTCCAGTCCGACCTGCATGCCGGTGTGGTGTCGCTGCAGTGGGTGGTGAACGCCTACACGCTGGTGTTCGCGAGTCTGATGCTCACCGCGGGCACTCTCGGCGACCGGTGGGGCCGCAAACGCGTCATGGTCGGCGGGCTGGTGGTGTTCGCCCTCGGCTCGGTGTTGTCCGCGGTGGCCGGCAGTGTCTCGATCCTGATCGCCGGGCGCGCGGTGATGGGTGTCGGTGCGGCGGCCTCCGAACCGGGCACGCTGTCGGTGATCCGGCACATCTTCCCCGATCGTGGCGCCCGCGCGAAGGCGCTGGGCGCGTGGGCGGCGGTCTCCGGGTTGGCGCTGGCGCTGGGGCCGGTGATCGGCGGCCTGCTGGTCGGGGCGTTCGGCTGGCGCTCGATCTTCTGGTTCAACCTGATCGTCGGCGTGGTGGTGCTGGCAGCGGCGCTGAAATTCGTCCCGGAAAGCGCCGATCCGCAGCCCGGCCCGGTCGACTGGGCCGGATTCGTCCTGGGCGCGACCTTTCTCGGCTGCGTGATCTACGCGGCCATCTCCGGTGAGCAGGTGGGGTATTCGGCCGCCTCGGTGATCACGCTGTTCGTGATCGGAGCGATCGCCTTCGTCGCCTTCCTGGTGGTCGAGTCGCGCGCGGCCAATCCGATGTTCGACTTCCGCTACCTGGAGCGACCGCTGGTGCGCAGTGCGCTGGTGGTCGCGTTCGCGGTGTACTTCGGGATCTTCTCGATCTTCTTCTTTACCGCGCTGTATCTGCAGGAAGTGGTCGACTATTCGGGGTGGCGAACCGCCGCGGTGTTCGGCCCGATGGCCGTGGCCATCATCGTCGGCTCGCTGATCTCCGGATTCTGGGTGGCACTGCGCGGCTCCCGCACGCCGATGATCGCCGGCTGTGTGCTCGGCGCCGCAGGTATTCTGCTCACTCGCCAGTTCCTCGGCGTCACAGTCGAATTCACGCCCCTGGCGCTGGCCCTGATGCTGGCGGGACTCGGTTTCGGGATCGCGGTGGTGCCGCTGACCTCCGCCGTTCTGTCCGGTGTTCCGGCCGAACACTCCGGTATGGCCGCCGCGGCCACGAACACCATGCGTCAGGTCGGCGCGGTGGTGGGGGTGGCCGCGCTGGGGTCGCTGGTCAACTCATTCCTGAACTCCGATCTGCGAGATCGGTTGCAGCAGATCGGCGTTCCGGCGAATTTCCAGGCCATCGTCATCGACGCCATCGAGACCGGCAACGTTCCGGCCGGCGGTGACGCGGCGGCCTCGGCCGCCTACGGGCCGATCGTGAACCGGGTCATCCATGCCACCTACGAGGCCTTCCACCGCGGACTCGAGGTGGCGCTGCTGGTGTCGGCGATCATGATCCTGGTCGCCGCCGTGGTCACCGCGCTCTGGTTGCCGCGGCGCGGCGATCGCGCCGGATACCTGCACGAGGACTGAGACCACGCGGGCAGCACGCTGCCGGGATCACGCGGGCAGCACGCTGCCGGGATCACGCGGGCAGCACGCTGCCGTCGGCCGAACCGGCCAGCCATTCGGTGAGCACGGGATGCATGGCGAGCGCGGGTAGTGCGCCGACCAGGGTGTCGATCAACTCGGTACGGCCGATCTGCTCCTCCCGCAACCAGATCAGCGTCGTCTCCTCGACGAACGCGATCCAGCCGCGGAAGACCAGGCGCAGTCGCGGCAGTTCGGGATCGTCTGCCGCCAGCGGGGTTTCGGTGAGGATGCGGTCCACCATGGCATCGCGGGTGGCATCGGCGAGGGCTACCAGTTCGGGGCTGCCGCTGGCGGGTCCGCGCAGCAGGCCCTGATAGGAGATCCGGTTCTCGCTGACGTAGTCGATGTAGCGTTCGACCGCGTCGCGCAGCATGCTGAACAGATCGAGGCTGCGGTCGGGCATGGTGCGAGCGAGTAGTTCCTCGTTGGCGCGGCGCACGATGGCGCGCTGAAAATCCTGTTTCGAGGCGAAGTAGTGGAAGAGCAGGCCGCGCGAGATTCCCGCCTGCCGTGCGATCTCCCCGATGGAAATGTCCTCCAGCGTGCGGTCGCGCAGCATTTTCACGCCCAGGGACACCAGCTGTTCGCGGCGTTCGTCCGGGCTCAGCCGCACCCGTTTGGTGCCGGGACCGTTGTCACTCACGGTTGCCATCCTACTGAACGGTAGTCAATACTGTTGACTCCTGCTCAATAGGATCGTAGGGTTTGATACATGAGTCGTAGGGTTACAGACAACGGCCGTAGCGACGCGCTCGAAGGCGGTAGCTTGCGTGACCACGGAGAGCGCCGCGAAGGCCGTGATGGGCGGAGCCGCAGTGCAGCGGGGGCGCGTCATGTGCATACGTTGATCGTCGGCAGTGGATTCTCGGGCCTGGGCCTGGCCATCCGTTTGAGCCGGCAGGGTCGCGACGACTACCTGGTGCTCGAGCGCGGCAACGACGTCGGCGGTACCTGGCGCGACAACACCTACCCCGGCGCGGCCTGCGATGTGCCGTCGCAGCTGTACTCCTACTCGTTCGCGCTCAATCCGAACTGGTCGCGCTCGTTCTCCAAGCAGCCGGAGATCCAGTCCTACATCCAGGGCGTGGCCGACCGTCACGGCGTGCGGGACAAGCACATCTTCGACTGCGAGATGACCGGCGCCCGGTGGAACGAGGAGCAAGCCCGCTGGGAGGTGCAGACCAGCAAGGGCGCGTTCACCGCGGATATCCTGGTCTCCGCCGTCGGCGCGCTGTGCGAGCCGAATCTTCCGGATATCAAGGGCATCAACGATTTCCGGGGCCGCATCTTTCACTCCGCGCGCTGGGATCACGACGCGGATCTGACCGGCGAGCGGGTCGCGGTGATCGGCACCGGCGCCTCCGCCATCCAGATCGTGCCGTCGATCGCGCCGAAGGTGGCCCATCTCGACGTCTACCAGCGCACGGCGCCGTGGCTGCTGCCGCGGATCGACCGCCCGTACACCCTGCCCGAGCGCCTGGCCTTCAAATACGTTCCGGGCGTGCAGAAGTTGTCGCGCGCGGCCATCTACGCCGCCCGTGAAACGCAGGTCGTCGGCCTGGCGAAATTCCCGCCGGCCATGCTCGCGCTGGAGGGCCTGGCCCGGCTGAAGCTGCGGCTCGAGGTGCCGGACGCGCAGCTGCGGGAGAAGGTCACGCCGAACTTCCGCATCGGCTGCAAGCGCATGCTGATCTCTAACGAGTACTACCCGGCGCTCGGGCGCGACAACGTCGACGTGGTCACCGACGCCATCCGCGAGATCCGCGCGAATTCCATCGTCACCGCCGACGGCACCGAGCGCGAGATCGACGCGCTCATCGTGGCGACCGGATTCCACGTCACCGATTCGCCGGTGTACGAGACGATCTCCGGTCGCGACGGCCGCACGCTCACCGAACTGTTCGACGAGATCGGACAGCAGGGCTACAAGGGTGCGGCGATCCACAACTTCCCGAACATGTTCTTCCTGCTCGGCCCGAACGTCGGCCTCGGCCACACCTCGATGGTGTACATGATCGAATCGCAGATCAACTACATCGCCGACGCGATCGCCACCTTCGACCAGCGCGGCCTGCGTACGGTCGAGGTGAGGAAAGACGCGCAGGACAGCTACAACCGCGATCTGCAGGACCGCATGTCCAACAGCGTCTGGCTCAACGGTGGTTGTGCCAGCTGGTATCTGGACAAGCACGGCAACAACACCACGCTGTGGCCCGATTTCACGTTCCGCTTCCGCAAGCTGACCGAGAAATTCGACGTCGCGGCATACGACACGACCCGATCGACCGACGGGGCCGCGGGTCCCGATCTGAAAGTGGTAGCAGCACAGTGAGCAATGACGCTTATTTCACGGGCAAGGTATGTGTGATCACGGGCGCCGGCTCGGGTATCGGCCGCGCGCTGGCCGAGAATCTGGCCCGCCGGGGCGCGAAACTCGCCCTCTCCGACATCGATACCGAGGGTCTGGCCGAAACCGTCCGCCGTGTCGAGGCGCTGGGCGCGCAGGTGAAGTCCGATCGGCTCAACGTGGCCGAGCGTGAAGCGGTGCTGCTCTACGCCGACGAGGTGAAAAAGCACTTCGGCGTGGTGCACCAGATCTACAACAACGCCGGTATCGCCTTCCACGGCGAGGTGATCGACTCCCAGTTCAAAGACATCGAGCGCATCATGGATGTCGATTTCTGGGGCGTCGTCAACGGCACCAAGGCGTTCCTGCCGGCCCTCATCGAATCCGGTGACGGGCACGTGATCAACGTGTCCAGTCTGTTCGGCCTGATCGCGGTGCCGGGCCAGAGTGCGTACAACGCGGCCAAATTCGCGGTCCGCGGCTTCACCGAATCGCTGCGCCAGGAGATGATGGCGCGCAAGCATCCGGTCAAGGTGACCTGCGTCCATCCCGGCGGTATCAAGACCGCCGTGGCGCGCAACGCCACCTACGCCGAGGGGATCGACGCCCAGAAGTTCTCCTCGTTCTTCGACAAGCAGCTCGCCCTGCACACCCCGGAGATGGCCGCGCAGACCATCACCGAGGCCGTGCGCAAGGGCCACGGCCGCGTGCTGATCGGCTGGGAGGCGAAGGCGCTCGATCTGTTCGTGCGCACCACCGCGTCCTACTATCAGCGCATCGCGAACGTCGTCAACAGCCGGTTCCTGCCCTGATCCGCCGCGGGAACCGACTGTGATGCCTGGTCTTTCGAAACCCTTGTCCCTGCCGCTGCCCGTCGCGCGGGCCGTCCTCGGGCCGATGTTCCGGTTCGCGATGCACAGCCGGCTGCCGTGGGAGGCCCAGCGCTACCTGCTCGACGCCGGTTCGGTGTTGCAGAGGCTGCCCGCCGGCACCCGGGTGCATCGGATGCGGCTGGGCGGCCGTCCCGCCGAGCGGGTGACCGCCGGACCGGCCGCCGGACCGGCTGCGGTGCTGTATCTGCACGGTGGTGGGTACACCATCGGGTCGCCGGCGACCCATCGGTCGCTGGCGGCGCATCTGGCGCGCGAAATCGGTTGTCCGGTCTATGTTCCGGACTATCGGCTGGCGCCGGAACATCCGTATCCGGCCGCGCTCGACGATGCCGAGGCGGCCTTCCTGGAGCTGGTGTCCACCGGACTCGCGCCGCAGCAGATCGCGGTGGCGGGCGATTCCGCCGGCGGCGGACTGTCGCTCGCGCTGGCGTTGCGGTTGCGCGACCGGCACGGAATGCGGCCCGCCGCACTGGGTTTGATCGCCCCGTGGGCCGATCCGAACGAGCTGCCGGCGCGCGAGCGGGATCTGGTGGTCAACAAGGCGTGGTCGCGGTTGTGCGCCGCCGCCTATCTGGGCGACGGCGATCCGCTGGATCCGGGCTACGCGCCACTGCTGGGGTCCCTGGGTGGGCTGCCCGGGACCTACGTCCAGGTCGACGAGGGCGAGTTGCTGCATTCGCAGTGCGTGCGCCTGGCGGCGGCGCTGCGGGCCGCGGAGGTGCCGATGCAGTTCTCGGTGACGCGCGGGCTCTGGCACGTCTCGCAGTTGCAGGCGTCGCTGGTGGCGCCGGCCGCGCTCGCCGCGCGCGAACTGGCGGGATTCCTCGGTCAATCGCTGCAACCAGCGCAAACCGGATCCATAGGATAGAAGCCGTAGGACAGGTTCCGCCCGGCCGCACCCACGTCGAAAATCCTCGACCGGGCGGCCGGGCGGAACCTGCCGTTGCGGCTGGCGTAAATTACTGGCGAGTAGACCACGTGGAAGGGCACCGATGCGAGAGTTCGAAGTCCCGGCTACCTACACCATCCCCGAAGACGCCAATATGTCCGATGGCGCCTTCCGGCACGCCGAGCGCACGCCCGGCCTGGTGGTGTTCAACAGGCCGGACGGCAAGGGCGGTTGGACAGATGTCACCGCGGCGGAGTTCGCGAAGCACGTCACCGCGGTGGCCAAGGGACTGATCGCCTCGGGCATCGAACTCGGCGACCGGGTCGCCATCCTGGCCTCCACCCGGTACGAGTGGGTCGTGCTGGACTTCGCCATCTGGGCGGCCGGCGGCTGCACCGTCGCGATCTTCGACAGCTCCTCCGCCGAACAGGCGCGCTGGATCCTCTCGGATTCGGGCACGAAGCTGATCGTGGTCGAGAACGCCCGGCACCGGGCCACCATCGCCGAGATCGAGGACGGTCTGCCCGAATTGGGCGAGCCGCTGGTGATCGACGACGGCGCGATCGACACCCTGGTCGCCCGCGGCAAGGACCTCGGCGACGAGGTCGTGCACGAGCGCCGCAAGCAGGTCGAGGCCGCCTCGCCGGCGTCGCTGATCTACACCTCGGGCACCACCGGCCGGCCCAAGGGCGTCATGCTCTCGCATGCCAACCTCTACGCCGAATCGGCTGCCGACCGCGCCGCGATGCCGCAGTTCCTCAAGCCGGGCCACCGGTCGCTGCTGTTCCTGCCGCTGGCCCACGTCTTCGCCCGCGCGGTCGCGCTGGCGGCCTTCGACGCCGGTGTCACCGTCGCGCACACGGCCGACTGGTCGACGCTGGTCGAGCAGTTCGGCGAGTACAAGCCGGACTTCATCCTCTCGGTGCCGCGGGTGTTCGAGAAGGTGTTCAACGGCGCCAAGCAGAAGGCGCACGACGGCGGCAAGGGCAAGATCTTCGATCTCGCCGCCGACACCGCCGTGGAGTACAGCCAGGCCCTGGACAACGGCGGCCCGGGGCTGGTGCTCAAGGTCAAGCACACCGTGTTCGACAAACTGGTCTACGGCAAGCTGCGCGAGGCCATGGGCGGGCGCTGCAAGTCCGCCGTCTCCGGCGGCGGCCCCCTCGGCGCGCGGCTGGGCCACTTCTTCCGCGGCATCGGCGTCACGATCTACGAGGGCTACGGCCTGACCGAGAGCACCGCCGCTGTTTCGGTGAACACCCCCGAGCACCTGAAGGTCGGCTCGGTGGGCCGCCCGCTCGGTGGTCACGCCGCGAAGGTGGCCGACGACGGCGAGCTGCTGCTGCGCGGCCCGGTCGTCTTCGCCGGGTATTGGAACAACCCGACAGCGACCGAGGACGCCTTCGACGACGGCTGGTTCAAGACCGGCGATCTCGGTGCGATCGACGAACAGGGCTTCATCACGATCACCGGCCGCAAGAAGGAAATCATCGTCACCGCCGGCGGTAAGAACGTCTCCCCGGCGATGCTCGAGGATTCCCTGCGCTCGCATCCGCTGATCAGTCAGGTGATGGTGGTGGGCGACGGCAAGCCGTTCGTCGGCGCGCTGATCACCCTCGACCCGGAGGCGCTGCCCGGCTGGAAGACCCGCAACAACGTGCCCGAGGACACCCCGATCGAGAAGCTGATCGAGCTGCCCGAACTGAACGCCGAGATCGACAAGGCGGTCAAGGACACCAACAAGCTGGTCTCGCACGCGGAGGCGATCAAGAAGACCCGCATCCTGCCGGTCGACTGGACCGAGGAGAGCGGTGAGCTGACGCCGAAGATGTCGCTCAAGCGCAACGTGGTGATGAAGAACTACGCGGACGAGGTCGAGGCGATCTACGGCTGAGCCCGCCCGAACGCAGAACGGCCCGCCTTCTCGAAGGCGGGCCGTTCTGCGTTTCGACGTGCGACGATATGCGCGATATCCGGCGATGATTTTCTCCGGCTGCCGCCGTCTCATCTGTGGGGCCGCGGCCGCCGGCCGCAGGCCCGTATCCACTCCGGAGGAGGCAATCGTGAAGTCGGCTACCGCATATCTGTTGTTCGACGGTGATGCCGAGGAGGCATTCACCTTCTATCAGTCGATCCTGGGCGGGGAACTGCAGATGGTTCGCTACCGCGACATGGGTGACGGCGGTGGCGGGAACCTGCCCGAAGAGGTGGGCAAGCGAATCGCCAACGCCGCGTTGACCTGGCGGGAGGATCAGCTGCTGATGGGGTCGGACTGTCCGCCCGATCAGCAGATCAACCACGACAACGTGCCGTTCAGCGTCTGCCTGGATATGGACGACGAGGCCGAGGCCGGACGGATCTTCACCGGGCTGTCCGCGGGCGGACAGGTCACCATGCCACTGGGCAAAACCGAGTGGGCGAAGCAGTTCGGTATGGTCACCGACAAATTCTCGGTGCCGTGGATGATCAATCTGTACGGCGGCGAATAGATTTCGACCGCACGCCGTGACCCGCCGGGCGGCGTCGGTTGTGGGGAGCTAGCTGTAGGGAATGGGCTCGTTGGCGCGCGCCCACGCCTTTTCTGCCTCGCTGCCGGCGTCCGGTGGGAACAGTCCGTCGATCATCCACAGATCGCGCGGGGATTCGTAAGTGTGGAATTCCCAGTGCAATCCACGCGCGCCGGTGTAGGGCTCCATGATCGAGTTGAGCCGCTGCGTCGATCGCTTGCGCATCTGCGGGTCGTCCAGATGGCGGGCGAGATGTTCCACGACGATTCGCACCGTGTTGTTCGACGGCTTCCCGCCGACGAAGAAGGACGTCTCCTCGATCTCCTGGAACAGCACGACGACGTAGAACTCCGGCAAGCCGAAGGAGGCGTACAGCGCGGTGATGTCCCGGGCGAAATCCTGTTTGTCGGCGTCGGAATAGGTGTCGGCGGGGTGGTGCACATGCCACAGTGGCATCGGTGGTTCCTTTCGAAAGATGATGTGCGGTAACGGGTTCAGCGGGAGATGGTCAGTGCGAGGCCCTCGACGGGGCCGGACAGTGCCGCCTTCACGCCGCGCGTGACGTCGTCGACCAGCACTTCGGTATCGCCGCGCAGTACGCCGTCGAAGACAGCCTCGGCCACCACGCTCGGCGCGAGCTTGTCGCCGGGAAGGCGCCGCACCATCTCGGTATCGGCGAATCCCAGATGGACGCCGACCACCTGCGTGCGCTGTGCGGCCAGCTCCAGCCGCAGCGAATTGGTCAGCGACCACAGCGCCGCCTTCGACGCACCGTAGGCCGCCGCGCCCGCGGCCCACGACAGCACCGAATGGATGTCGATCAGGACGCCGCCGCCGTTGTCCGCCAGAATCGGCGCGAATGCCTGGACTACCCGCAGCGGTCCGAAGACGTTGGTGTCGAACGTGGTGACGATATCGGCCATATCGGCGCTCAGCAGCGGTGCGGGGAGGAGTACGCCGGCATTGTTCACCACGATCTCGACGTCGCGGGCCCGCAATGCCGCGGCGGCGACCGAATCGGCGTCGGTGACGTCCAGGGCGAGCGGCTCGGCGCGGGGGTCGTCGGCGGCCTTCGGGACGCGGGCGGTGGTGTAGACCTTGGCGGCGCCGCGCCTGAGCAGCTCGTCGGTGAAGGCTCTGCCGAGCCCCCGCTGCCCGCCCGTCACCAGTGCGACCGCGCCTTCGATTCCGGCCATCTCTCGTCCTTTCGGATCGTTCGGGGCGACTGCCCACCCTCTGGATAACGATCTCGTTAGTTAGATGACAGCACAGCTCGCTGGGTAACGCAAGCGTTAGGTAACATGGTCTCGTGTCGATGATGTTCGAGCCGCGACTGAGCGACCGGGACGCCTGGTCGATCGGTGACCGATGTTCGGCCGGACGGGTGCTCGAGTTGCTCAGCACGCGGACGGTATTCCTCGTCGTGCGCGAATGTTTCTACGGGACAACCCGATTCGAGGACTTCACGACCCGGATCGGAACGTCGGCGCCGGCGGTGTCGCGTGCGCTCAAACAGCTCGAATCGGCGGGCGTCGTGGAACGGGTGCCGTATCGCGAACCCGGCCGGCGCGAACGCGCGGAATACCGCCTGACCGCGGCCGGTGAGGATCTGCTGCCGATATTCCTGTCGCTGATGCAGTGGGGCGACAAATATCTGCAGGATGGAAAGCCGCCGCTGTCGTTCGTCGACCGGGAATCCGGGGCGGTGGTGGGGGTGCGGGTCACGGCTGAGCCCGTACCGGACACGAAGGCCGACGAGATCGAGATCCGGCTGAACTCGTCGCGTCAGCCTACGGGACCCTGGGCGAGCGACGCCTGACCGGACTCGCTCTGTCCCGAGCGGTCCACCCAGGTGAGTGTGACCGTATCGCCCGGGTGATGCTGATCCATCGTGTTGGTCATGGTGGTCGCCGAATCGATGCCGTGACCGTCCAGCCCGGTGATCACATCGCCCGCGGCCAGGCCCGCGGCCTGTGCCGGACCGCCACTCACGATATTGCGCACCAGCGCACCGGAGCCGTTGGCATCGCTCATCGTGATACCGAGGAACGCGGAATCGCCGATGTGCACGCGGTCCGAACTCTTCCCCGCCTGGATCTGCGCGGCGATCGTCTTCGCCTTGTTCATGGGAATCGCGAAGCCCTGACCACCGCTCGCGCCGAGCTGGAAGCCCTGGGATGCGGCGGTATTCACGCCGACCACCTGGCCGGAGCTGTTGATGAGCGGACCGCCGGAATCACCCGGCTGAATGTTCGCGGCCACCTGGATGAGACCGGTCAGCTGCTCGGCGGCGCCGGCCGATTCGTCGCTGGCGGTGATGGAGCGGTCCAGCGCGGTGACGCGTCCGCCCGCCGCGGTCGGGGAGCCGGTGCCGCCCGCGTTGCCGACACCCACGATGGCGTCGCCGACCTTCACCTGGTCCGAATCGCCGAGCGGCGCCGTCTGCAGTCCGGAGGCGCCCTGCAACTTCACCACGGCCAGATCGTCCTGACGGTCGAATCCGACGACGCTGCCGCTGTAGGTGCGGCCGTTGCCGAGATCGGTGGCCGAGATGTCGGTGGCGCCCTCCACGACGTGGTTGTTGGTGAGGATGGTGCCGTCCGATCCGAGCACGATGCCGGTTCCGGCGCCCGCGCCGTTCTGCATCCCGAGTTCGGTGTTGATCACGACGATGCCCGGCACCACCGCGTTCGCCGCCTGTTCCAGCGCCGCGGACTGCGGTTGCGAATCGACCGGCTGCACCACCGAACCCTGGCCGTGGCCGAACGGGGCCGCCTGGCCGGGGCCGTGGGCGTCGATGCGGGAGCCGACCAGGGCGATGGCGAGCGCCACCACCGCGACCAGGGCCGCCAGCATTCCGAAGGTCATGCCGTGCCGTGGCGCGCGTCCTCGCGGCGGATACTGCTGCGGGTAGGGGTACTGCCCCGGGTAGGGCGGCTGACCCGGATACCCGTGCGGACCGTACGCCCCCGATCGTGGTTCGTACGGTCCGGGCTGGTGCGGCCGATTGCCCTCGTTCGGATACACGCTCATCACGTCCTGTTCGGTCACATCCTGTGTGTCGGCTCGGACCCGGGCCCCGACGCATTCGGATCCTCTATCAATTAAGCGCGCGATTCCTGAGAAGGGGCTGGGTGCTTGCCATGGAACCGCCGACATGGGCCGGATCACGTCCGGCTTCGAGTTCTGACGAATCTGTGACGCTGTGGTCGATGCGCTCGTTCGGGCGGGTTCACCGGGGGGAATTCGCAGTACGCTCGCCGTTATGGCCGGATCGGGACTGCGCGCGGCCTGCGGAATCGTGTCCGCGGGGCTGGCGCTGGGCGTCGCGGAGTTGGTGTCGGTGCCGGTGGGGGCGGGAAGCGCGCCGCTGGCGGCGATCGGGGCGACGGTGGTCGATCACACGCCCGACGGGGTGCGGGAATGGGCGATCGACACCTTCGGCACCGACGACAAAATGATGCTGTATCTGCTGATGGGCGTGGTGGCGCTGATCGTCGCGGCGCTCGTCGGGGTGGTCGAGCGAACCGCGCGGCCGATCGGATCGGTGGTGCTCGGCGTCTTCGGCATCGGGGCGGCGTGGGCTGCGCTCGAACGCCCGGCCGCCAACTGGACCTGGGCGCTGCCGTCGGTCGTGGGGGTGGCGCTGGCAATCGTGTCGCTGCGGTGGTTGATTCGGCGATACGAGGCGTTCGGTGCGCCGGCGATGGTGCGGGGTGGTGGTGCCGCGGTGCCCGATCCGGCGAAAGCCACTGCGGCGCAAGAGGACCGGGCTCACGCGCCAGAGATTCGGATCGAGCGTGGAGCAGCCGAGGCGGGCTCGGGTGGCGGTGCGCCCTTCGAGGGAGACGACGCCCGCCTGAGTGCGCGCGGAGCCACCTGGCCCCGCGTGGTGAAACCCGATGTGGCGCGGGTCGATCGACGGCAGGTGATGCGGGGGATCGTCGGGGTGGGAGTACTGGCGGTGGCGGCCGGAATCGCCGGGCGCGTACTCGGGGCGAGCGCCCGCAGTGTGGCGGGGGAACGGGCGGCGGTGCGGTTGCCGCCGCCGAATGTGCCTGTGCCTCCGGTGGATCCGGCCGCGGATCTGCGAGTACCGGGACTGGCGTCGTATCTCACCCCCAATTCCGACTTCTACCGGATCGACACCGCGCTGACCGTTCCACAGGTCAGCAAGGAGACGTGGTCACTGCGAATCCACGGCATGGTGGACCGCGAAATCCGGCTCGACTACGCCGATCTGGCGCGCCGGCCGTCGGTGGAACGCTTGGTGACGCTGACCTGCGTCTCGAATCCGGTCGGCGGCGATCTCATCGGTAACGCGAGCTGGCTGGGTTATCGGCTCGACGCGTTGATCGCCGAGGCCGGGCCGCATCCGGACGCCGATATGGTGTTGTCGCGCAGTGCCGACGGCTTCACCGCCGGAAGTCCGCTCGCCGCGCTCACCGACGGTCGCGACGCCCTGCTCGCGGTCGGCATGAACGGCGAGCCGTTGCCCGTGGAACACGGATATCCGGCCCGGTTGGTCGTGCCCGGACTCTACGGTTACGTCTCGGCCACCAAGTGGGTCACCGAACTCGAGATCACGAGATTCGATCGCGCCCAGGCCTATTGGACGCGGCGCGGCTGGTCCGAACGCGGGCCCATCAAGACCGGCACCCGTATCGACACCCCGCGCGGTGCCGTCCGGGCCGGGAAGGTGACCATCGCCGGTGTGGCCTGGGCGCAACATCGCGGTATCGACGCCGTCGAGGTCCAGATCGACAACGGCCCGTGGCAACCCGCCCGCCTGGCCGCCGAACCGTCCGTCGACACGTGGCGGCAATGGAGTTACGACTGGGACGCCTCCGCGGGAACGCATACGGTCCGCGCCCGCGCCACCGACGGCACCGGAACGGTTCAGACCGCGGAGGTCGCCGACGTCATCCCGGACGGGGCGAGCGGCTACCCCTCGCGGACGATCCGAGTCGGGTAGACGCGCGACCTCCGCCGGCGCGGCCGAGCGGGAAATGCGGCCCGGCGCCGATCGGCTACGCGCACCGCGCCGAACACGGCGAGGTCCGCGTGGCAGCACTGCCACGCGGACCTCGTATCGCGCTGTCGCGCACCCTGTTCGGCGCCGACCGGGCTCAGCCGGGGATGCCTGCCTTCTCCGGCTCGGTACCCGCCTCGGCCTCCTCCTGCTGCTTCTTCGCCGAGTTGCCGACGAACAGGGCCGAAGCCACCACACCGATCAGCAGAATCGCGCCGGGCAGGATCATCGCCTGGCCCAGGGCCGTGCTGAATTTGTCGAGGATCTGCTCGGGGATGCGGCCCATCCCGGTGCCGCCACCCTCGCCGAACTGGCCGCTGCCCAGCCCCTGTGCGGACATGCGGGCCGAGATCAGCGCGCTGATCGCGGCGCTACCGAGCACCGAACCGACCTGACGGGTGGTGTTGTAGACACCCGCACCGGCGCCCGCCTGATGAATCGGCAGGTTGCGGGTGGCGGTGGAGGCCAGCGGAGCCCAGATGCAGGAGTTCGACAGACCGGCGACGGCCGCGACCACCAGGAATACCGCGATGGAGCTGTCCGGCTTCATCAGCGCCGCGAAGCCGAAGACGGTCAGGGCGAACACCAGGAATCCGATGGTGGGCAGGATGCGCGGCGGCATCCGGTCGGAGATCTTGCCGATGAACGGCGCGGTCAGGCCGGTGACGATCGCCATCGGCGCGAAGACCAGCGCGGCCCGGGTCGGGGTGTACTCGCGCACCGCCTCCAGGTAGAAGTACGCCGGCACCATCAGCGAGGTGACCGCGGCGCCCATCGCGGCGATCGCGACGCTCGACATCGAGAAGTTGCGGTCGCGGAACAGGCTCAGCGGCACCAGTGGCTCGTCCTTGTTGCGCGCCTGGTTCACCACGAACAGCCCCAGCACCACCAGGCCCGCGATGATCATCGCCCAGATCCAGGCGTCCCAATCCCGGGTATTGCCCTCCTGGATGCCGAAGACCAGCAGGAACATGCCGATACCGCTGAGCACCACGCCCACGAAATCGAACTTGTGCTGGTGGGTTTCCAGATTCGGAACCAGCCACACCGCCAGCGCGAACGCCACCACGCCGATCGGCACGTTGATGTAGAAGATCCAGTTCCAGCCCTGCCAGTCGACCAGCACGCCGCCGAGGATCGGGCCGACCAGTGTCGCGAGGCCGGCGACGCCGCCCCACAGCCCCATCGCCGCCCCGCGCTTGTCCGGCGGGAAGGTGCGGGTGATGACGGCCATGGTCTGCGGCGTCATCAACGCCGCGCCCAGGCCCTGCACCGCGCGGGCCGCGATCAGCATCTCCACATTGGCCGAGACCGCGCACCACAGCGAGGCCAGCGTGAAGACCGCCAGTCCGGCCAGGTAGATGTTCTTCGGTCCGAAGCGGTCGCCGAGGCGGCCGGTGACCAGCAGCGGCACCGCGTAGGTGAGCAGATAGGCGCTGGTCACCCAGATGACTTTGTTGATGTCGGTATGCAGATCCTGCATGATCGCCGGATTGGCCACCGCGACGATGGTCATATCCAGCAGGATCATGAAGAATCCGACGACCAGCGCGGTCAGCGCCAGCCACGGATTTCTTTGCGATGTCATAGATTTCGTTCCTGTTCCCGGCATCGATCGACGACGACGACCGATGGGTGGTTCGTATGAAGGTCTCGGGGCGCGCCGCGTACCTGCGCCCGATCAGTGCTCGGCAGCGGTCGCACCACCTTTCCGCAGCTCGGCGAGTACGTCGTCGGTCAGGGCCGCACCCCAGTCGTGACCGAGGTCACCGGTTCTGTTGGGGCAACGGGTTCCGCCCTCGTCGAATTCCAGCCACGGCAGCGAGCCGTCACGCAACTCCTCGGTGAGACCGCGCAGCCACGTGACCTCGTGTTGTGCGACACCACGCAGATAGTCGATCACCATCCAGTACCGGCGGGGTACCTCGCGGGAGCGCGCCCATTCGCGAATGGCGTCGAGTTCGGTGATGTCGTTGTCCAGCCAGCCGATCCGCTCGGTGATCAGGGCGATCACCTCCTCGACCGGAAGATTGTGTGCCTCCGCCAAGCCGATGGGAAAGATCGGATACTCACGAGTCGGCTGCCGGACGATATCGGCGATCCGGGTACGCAGCGCCGCGGTACCCGCTTCGGTGATGCAGTAGGTGGTGCGTTCCGGCCGATTACCCGAACGCTCGGTACCCTCCGCCTGGACCAGTCCTTGTTCGGCCAGCCGGGTCACCGTGTGATAGAGCGAGCCGGGGCGAATCTTGAGCAGATTGTCCTTCCGGCGCTTGAGCAGCAGTTGGTACATCTCGTACGGATGCATGCGGTCTTCTTCCAGCAGCGCCAGTACCGAGATCGCCAACGGCGTCAACGTGGCACCCGGCTGCTTGGACATCGGTCTCGACTCCCTTCGTCGCTGCCGCCGCACACTACGCGGGCGGACCGACATGTTCCGGCTCAAATATTCCACGCCGAATATACGACGCGGAAGTGGGGCGGCACAAGACTGTTTCACTCATTACGACGATCGAGGACCCCCGAATGTGACGCGGCTGGAGGTGCGGCGCCGCTCGTGCTCCGGATACGACGAACGCCGGGCCGGACCGCTCGGCAGAGCGATCCGACCCGGCGTGCGGGCGATACGACCTAGTCGGTGGGGGCGAACGCCTCGTCGACGATCTCCTGCTGCTCCACCGCGTGCACCTTCGACGAACCCGAGGACGGGGCCGACATGGCGCGGCGAGAGATGCGGCGCAGCTTGTTGAACCGGTCCGGCAGGATCTCCGGCAGGTTCAGCCCGAAGAACGGCCAGGCGCCCTGGTTGGCCGGCTCCTCCTGCACCCACGCCAGATCCGTGGCGTTCGGGTAGGTCGCGAGCTTCTCGTTGAGCCGGTAGGACGGGATCGGATACAGCTGTTCGATGCGCACGATCGCGACGTCGTCACGGTTCTTCTTGGCCTTCTCGGCGACCAGCTCGTAGTAGAGCTTGCCGCTGGTCAGCAGGATCCGCTTGACCTTCGACCGGTCGCCGTCGCCGCTCTCGTAGGTCGGCTCCTCGAGCACCGAGCGGAACTTCGCGTCGGTGAAGTCCTCGACGTTGGAGACCACGGCCTTGTTGCGCAGCATCGACTTCGGGGTGAAGACGATCAGCGGGCGGCGGATGCCGTCGAGCGCGTGCCGGCGCAGCAGGTGGAAGTAGTTCGACGGAGTGGAGGGGACCGCCACCGTCATCGAACCCTCGGCGCACAGCTGCAGGAACCGCTCGATGCGGCCGGAGGTGTGGTCGGGACCCTGACCCTCGTGACCGTGCGGCAGCAGCAGCACGACCTCCGACAGCTGACCCCACTTGGCCTCACCGGAGGAGATGAACTCGTCGATGATCGACTGCGCGCCGTTGACGAAGTCGCCGAACTGCGCCTCCCACAGGACCAGCGCGTCCGGGTTGCCCAGCGAGTAGCCGTATTCGAAACCGACGGCCGCGAATTCGCTCAGCGCCGAGTCGTGCACCGCGAACCAGCCCGGATTCTCGCTGCCGATGTTGTGCAGCGGGGTGTACTCCGCACCGGACTTGCGGTCGATGATCACCGAATGCCGCTGGGTGAAGGTGCCGCGCCGGGAGTCCTGACCGGTCAAGCGCACCGCGCGGCCCTCGTCGATCAGCGTGCCGAAGGCGAGCAACTCGGCGAAGGCCCAGTCGATCTTGCCCTCGTAGGCCATCTCCCGGCGGCGCTCCAGCACCGGCTTGACGCGCGGATGCACGTTGAAGCCGTCCGGCACGCCGAGGAAGGCGTCGCCGATGCGCTGCAGCACCGACTTGTCCACGGCGGTGACGACGGTGCCCGGAACGGTCTGCTCCTGCTCGACCGATTCACTCGGCTCCGGCGGGTACTTCTCCAGCTCGCGGACCTCGTTGAACACCCGCTCCAGCTGACCCTGGTAGTCCCGCAGGGCGTCCTCGGCCTCTTTCATCGAGATGTCACCGCGGCCGATCAGGGCCTCGGTGTAGGACTTGCGGACGCTGCGCTTGGTGTCGATGACGTCGTACATGTACGGCTGGGTCATCGACGGGTCGTCGCCCTCGTTGTGGCCGCGACGGCGGTAGCAGATGAGGTCGATGACCACGTCCTTGTGGAACTTCTCGCGGAAGTCGGTCGCCAGGCGCGCCACCCAGGTGCAGGCCTCGGGATCGTCGCCGTTGACGTGGAAGATCGGCGCGCCGATCGACTTGGCGATATCGGTCGAGTACTCGGTGGAGCGGCTGTTCTCCGGTGCGGTGGTGAAACCGATCTGGTTGTTCACCACGATGTGCACCGTGCCGCCGACGCGGTAGCCGCGCAGGCCCGACATGTTCAGCGTCTCGGCGACCACACCCTGGCCGGCGAAGGCCGCGTCACCGTGCAGCATCAGCGGCACGACCGAGAAGGTGCGAGCCTCCTCGCCCTTGGTGACCAGGTCTTCCTTGGTGAGCAGGTCCTGCTTCGCGCGGACCAGACCCTCCAGCACCGGGTCGACGGCCTCGAGGTGCGACGGGTTGGCCGTCAGCGAGACCTCGATGTCGTTGTCGCCGAACATCTGGATGTAGGTGCCGTGCGCGCCGAGGTGGTACTTCACATCGCCCGAGCCGTGGGTGGCGGCCGGGTTCATGTTGCCCTCGAACTCGGTGAAGATCTGCGAGTACGGCTTGCCGACGATATTGGCCAGTACGTTCAGGCGACCGCGGTGCGGCATGCCGATGACGACCTCGTCGAGCCCGTGCTCGGCGCACTGGTCGATGACGGCGTCCATCATCGGGATGGTCGACTCGGCGCCCTCCAGTGAGAAGCGCTTCTGGCCGACGTACTTGGTCTGCAGGAAGGTCTCGAACGCCTCGGCCGCGTTCAGCCGCGACAGGATGTACTTCTGCTGGGCGACGGTCGGCTTCTCGTGCTTCTGCTCGACCCGCTGCTGAATCCATTGCAGCTGTTCGGTTTCCAGGATGTGGGTGTACTCCACACCGACGTGGCGGCAGTACGCGTCGCGCAGCACCGACAGCACGTCGCGCAGCTTCATCCGCTCCTGGCCGTGGAAGCCCGCGACGTTGAATTCACGGTCGAGGTCCCACAGGGTCAGGCCGTGCTGGGTGACGTCGAGGTCGGGATGGCTGCGGAACTTGTCCTTCACCAGCCGCAGCGGATCGGTGTCGGCCATCAGGTGGCCGCGACTGCGATACGCCGCGATCAGCTCCTGGACGCGCACGCTCTTGTCGACACCGCGCTCTTTGATGTCCTTGCGCCAGCGGACCGGCTCGTAGGGCACACCCATGCCGTGGAAGATCTCGTCGAAGAATTCGTCGGAGATCAGCAGGTTGTGGATGGTGCGCAGGAAATCGCCCGACTCCGCGCCCTGGATGATGCGGTGGTCGTAGGTGGAGGTCAGCGTCATCAGCTTGCCGATACCGATCTCGGCGAGCTGCTGGTCGCTCATGCCCTGGAATTCGGCCGGGTACTCCATGGCGCCCGCACCGATGATCGCGCCCTGACCGGGCATCAGCCGCGGCACCGAGTGGTTGGTGCCGATGGTGCCCGGGTTGGTCAGCGAGATGGTGACGCCGGTGAAGTCCTCGGTGGTGAGCTTGCCGTCGCGCGCGCGGCGCACGATGTCCTCGTAGGCGCTGTGGAACTGCGCAAACGACATCGTCTCGGTGTTCTTGATCGCCGCGACGACGAGAGTGCGGCTGCCGTCCTTGCCCGGCAGGTCGATCGCCAGGCCGAGGTTGGTGTGCGCGGGGGTGACCGCGTTCGGCTTACCGTCGACCTCGGCGAAGTGGCGGTTCATGTTCGGGAACGCCTTGACCGCCTGGACGATCGCGTAGCCGAGCAGGTGGGTGAACGAGATCTTGCCGCCGCGGGTGCGGGCGAGGTGGTTGTTGATGACCAGCCGGTTGTCGATCATCAGCTTCGCCGGGATGGCGCGCACGCTGGTAGCGGTCGGGATGGTCAGCGACGACGACATGTTCTTGACGATCGCCGCGGCCGGTCCGCGCAGCACCTTCGACTCGTCGGCGGCCGGTTCGGCCGGGGAGGTCTTGGTGGGAGCGGCGTTGGAGGTCGGCGCCGGGGTGGTGCTGGCCTGTGGCTTGCTGCCGCGGGCCTGCGGCGGCGCCGC
>NZ_BDBN01000129.1 GCF_001613005.1 Nocardia nova NBRC 15556
CCCCCGCTAAGCTCGATACGTGCCCGGAAAACGTGATGTCGCCACCCGGCGTGAGCTGGCAGATTCCGCTGCGTCACAAGCGTCTCCCGATGCGGGCGCGGCCGGGCGCGCGGCGAACGTGGCCCCCTCGCTGTCGTCGGTCGCCCAGGATCATCTGAAGGTCATCTGGAGTGCGCAGGAGTGGTCGCAGGAGAAGGTGTCGACCAAACTGCTCGCCGAGCGGATCGGTGTGTCGGCGTCGACGGTGTCGGAGGCGGTGCGCAAACTCGCCGATCAGGGGCTGGTCGAACACGCCCGCTACGGCGCCATCACGCTGACCGACAACGGCCGCCGGGCCGCAGTCGCCATGGTGCGCCGCCATCGGCTGATCGAAACGTTCCTGGTCAGCGAGCTCGGCTACGGCTGGGACGAGGTGCACGACGAGGCCGAGGTGCTCGAGCACGCGGTGTCGGAGACCCTGGTGGAACGTATCGACGCCAAACTCGGCCATCCCGATCGCGATCCGCACGGCGACCCGATCCCCTCCGTCGACGGTGCGGTCCCCACACCGCCCGCCCATCAGCTCAGCGACTTCCAGGCCGGACAATCCGGCCGGGTGGCGCGCATCTCCGATTTCGATCCCGCCATGCTGCGGTATTTCGATTCCGTCGGCATCGCGCTCGACACCGTGATCACCGTGGTGGAGCGGCGCGATTTCGCCGGCACCATCGCGGTGCGGATCGGCGAGCACACCATCGACCTGGGAAGCCCTGCGGCAGAAGCGATCTGGCTGACCTCCTGACCGGCCACCGCAGCGCCTCGGCACCGAGAGTCGCGGCGTATCGCCGCCCCTACTGTGTGACCAGCGCCGCGGCGCGTTCGGCGATCGCGGTGCCGAGTTCGGCGGTGGTCGCCGTACCGCCCAGATCGGGGGTGAGCACCTCCCCCGCGGCCAGCACATCGCAGACCGCGCGGTCGACGGCCGCGGCCGCCGCGGATTCGCCCAGGTGGTCGAGCATCATCGCACCGGCGAGGATCTGCGCCACCGGATCGGCGATGCCCATACCCGCGATATCGGGCGCACTGCCGTGCACCGCCTCGAACATCGAGGGCGCCTCGCGCGCGGGATTGATATTCCCCGAGGGCGCGAGCCCGAGCCCGCCGGTCACCGCGGCGGCGAGGTCGGACAGGATGTCGCCGAACAGATTCGAGCCGACGATCACGTCCAGCCGATCCGGATGCAGCACGATCTCCGCGGCCAGCGCATCGACATGCATCTGCCGCGTCTCGACGTCCGGATACTCGGCGGCGATCCGCTCGAAAACGCTGTCCCAGTACGGCATCGAATGAATGAGGCCGTTGGACTTGGTGGCCGAACACAGTCTGCGGTCGCGCCGGCGCGCCTGCTCGAACGCGTATCGGATGATGCGTTCACATCCGGTGCGGGTGAATATCGATTCCTGAACCACGAATTCGTCCGGCCGCCCGGGATTGTGCATTCCCCCGATCGCGGAATATTCGCCCTCGGAATTCTCCCGCACGATGAGGATGTCGAGATCGTCGGCGCCGCGTCCGCGGAGCGCGGATTCGGTGCCGGGCAGCAGCCGGACCGGGCGCAGATTCACATACTGCCCGAAGGCGCGCCGCAGCGGGATCAGCAGACCCCACAGCGAAATATGGTCGGCCACACCGGGAAATCCCACGGCGCCGAGCAGAATCGCGTCGAAAGCCGCCAGCTGCTGCGGACCATCCTCGGGCATCATCGCGCCGGTGCGCAGATATTGCTCACAGGACCAGTCGAATTCGGTCCAGGCGATGCCGGGCAGCACCGCGTCGAGAACCTTGACCGCCTCGGCCGTGACGTCCACGCCGATACCGTCGCCGGGAATGGTGGCAATGCGATACACCGGCATCACAGTGCCACACCGATGTATTTGGTCTCCAGGAATTCGTCGATGCCGGTGAAGCCCCCCTCGCGTCCGAGACCCGATTCCTTCACTCCGCCGAACGGCGCCGCTGGATTGGACACCACGCCCTGGTTGAGTCCCACCATGCCGGTGTCGAGCGCCTCGCTCACCCGCAATCCGCGCCGCAGATTCTCGGTGAACACGTACGCCACCAAACCGTAGGGCGTGTCGTCGGCGCGTTCGATCACCTCCTCCTCGGTGTCGAAGACGGCCGAACCAGCGACGGGGCCGAAGATTTCGGTGCCGAACATCGCGGCGTCGTCCGGGACACCGGTCAGCACCGTGGGTGGATAGAAGTATCCGGGTCCTTCGGCCGCGGTTCCGCCGAGCAGGACGGTGGCGCCGCGCCGGCGCGCATCGGCGACCAGTTCCGAGACCTTGGCGACCGCGGCGGCGTCGATCAGCGGTCCGACCACCACGCCGGGATCGGCGCCGCGGCCCATCGGCAGGGCCGCCATGCGTTCGGTGAAGCGGCGGGTGAATTCGTCGGCGATGCCGCGTTGCAGGTAGATCCGGTTGGCCGCGGTGCAGGCCTGGCCGATATTGCGCATCTTCGCCGCGAGCGCGCCCTCCACCGCGGTATCGAGATCGGCGTCGTCGAACACGATCAGCGGGGCGTTGCCGCCCAATTCCATCGACGTGCGCATCACGGATCTCGCGCACTGTTCCAGCAGCAACTTCCCGACCGCGGTCGATCCCGTGAACGACAGTTTGCGCGAGCGCGGATCCGCGATCATCGCGGCGGTCACCGCCGCCGGATCGGAGGTGGTCACGACGTTGACCACGCCGTCGGGAACCCCTGCGGCGGACAGTATTTCGGCGATCGCCAGGGTGCACAGCGGGGTCTGCTCGGCGGGTTTGACCACACAGGTGCAGCCCGCGGCCAAGGCCGGGCCGATCTTGCGGGTCGCCATCGCCATGGGGAAGTTCCACGGGGTGATCAGGATGCTCGGCCCTACGGGCCGGCGCGCCACCACGAAGCGGGATCCACCGGCCGGCGCGGGCATATATCCGCCGTCCAGCCGCACCGCCTCCTCGGCGAACCAGCGGAAGAACTCCGCCGCGTACGCGACCTCGCCGCGCGCCTCGGCCAGCGGTTTGCCCATCTCGGCGGTGGCGATGCGGGGAGCCGGTCGGTGTCGTCGAGCATGGCCCGATGGGCGCGCATCAGGATCTCCGACCGGGTCCGCGCGGGCACCTCGGCCCACGCGTCCTGGGCCGCCGCGGCCGCGGCCAGCGCGGCGACGCCGTCCTCGGGGCCGGCATCGGCGACGGCGGTCAGGATCTGCCCGGTGGCCGGGTCCTCCACGTCCAGCAGGGTGGCCGTCTCGCGCCGGCGCCCGCCGATGAACAGGCCGGTCGGGACGCTGTCGATCGCCGCGCGCGTCGCGGCATCCGGATCCGCAACGGTATACGTCATCGCTCGCTCCTCTTCTCGGAACAGCAGGTCGGTTCGGCGCAGTCGTTGCCGTCACCGTCGCGGCCATGTTATACACATTGTCAACAATCCGACAATAAGAATCCGGCCGTCACCGGTGCGGATTTCCCGTCGCCCGGGAGGCGGATCACCATGACTGCACTTTCCCCCGTTCTCCGGCAGGCCACGCCGGTCACCGTCGATCACGGCGAGGGCTGCTACCTGTACGGCACCGACGGTCGCCGGTACCTCGACTTCACCGCCGGGATCGGCGTCACCAGCACCGGGCACTGTCATCCGCGGGTGGTCGAGGCCGCGCGCGAACAGATCGGCAGCCTCATCCACGGCCAGTACACGACGGTCATGCACCGGCCGCTGCTGCGGCTGACCGAACGGCTCGCCGATGTGCTTCCCGCCCACCTGGATTCGGTGTTCTTCGCCAACTCCGGCAGCGAGGCCGTGGAGGCCGCGCTGCGGCTGGCCCGGCAGGCCACCGGCCGCCCCAATGTGGTGGTGTTCCACGGCGGCTTCCACGGCCGCACGGTCGCCGCCGCGACCATGACCACCTCCGGAACCCGCTTCTCGGCCGGTTTCAGCCCGCTCATGGGTGGTGTGCACGTGGCGCCGTTCCCCACCGCCTACCGCTACGGCTGGTCGGAGGAGGAGGCGACCGATTTCGCCTTGCGCGAGCTCGACTACATCCTCACCACGCTCACCGCCCCGGCCGAGACGGCCGCCTTCATCGTCGAACCCGTGCTCGGCGAGGGCGGCTACATCCCGGGCAACACCCGGTTCTTCCAGGGCCTGCGCGAGCGCGCCGACCGGCACGGCATCCTGTTGATCTTCGACGAGATCCAGACCGGGTTCGGCCGCACCGGAAAGTTCTTCGGGCACCAGCATTTCGACGTACAGCCCGACGTCATCACCATAGCCAAGGGGTTGGCCAGCGGTTTTCCGCTGTCGGGAATCGCCGCGCCACAGGAGCTGATGGCCAAGGCCTGGCCGGGATCTCAAGGCGGCACCTACGGCGCCAATGCCGTGGCCTGCGCGGCCGCGGTCGCCACCATCGACGTCATCGAATCCGAGGGGCTGGTGGACAACGCCGCCGCCCGCGGGGACCAATTGCTGGCCGGCACCCGGGCCTGCGCCACCAAGGCGATCGGCGACGTGCGCGGCCTGGGCCTGCTCGTGGGCAGCGAATTCACCACAGCGGCAGGCGAACCCGACACCGCCACGGCGGCGGCGGCCCAGCGGCTGGCCGCCGAGCGCGGCCTGCTCCTGCTGACCTGCGGGGCCTACAGCAACGTCGTGCGAATGATCCCGCCCCTGATCGTGACCGCGGAACAGGTCGACGAGGCACTGGCGCTGTGGACCGGCGTCCTGGACGAGCTGTAGCGATACCCACGCCCCGAGCGGAACAGGAGATCTCGATGGCCCGGTACCTCACCATCACCCTCACCAAGGCCGGCGTGCGGGCTCGCGCGCGATTGCTGGACGAGCTGGCCCCGCACACCTGCGCGGCGGTGTGGGACGCGCTGCCGCAGGAGGGCGACGCGTTCCACGCCAAATACGCCCGCAACGAGGTGTACACCCTCGTGCCGCGCATCACCGCCGCGCCGCATCGCGAAAACCCCACCGTCACACCGATTCCCGGTGACGTCTGCCTGTTCGACTTCGAACCGTGGGAGATCGGCAATCCCGCCTACGGCTACGAACCGGGCTCGGCCGCGCACGACGCGCAGGGCGCCACCGATCTGGCACTGTTCTACGACCGCAACAACCTGCTGATCAACGGCGATATGGGCTGGGTCCCGGGCAATGTGTTCGCGACCATCGAGGAAGGACTGCCGGAGCTGGCCACCGCGTGCAACGCGCTGTGGCTGCGCGGCGTGGAAGGCGAAACACTGTCCTTCACACGGTCTTCGGAGTAACGACACGTCGCAGGTGCGACTGAGCGGCCCGGGTCCGAACAGGTCCGGGCCGCGTCGCATTTCAGCTCAGCACCGCCTCGGCGAAGCGGGCTACCGCGAGCACGAAATCGTCGGAGTGACGCGGCCCGACGATTTGCAGCCCCACCGGCATTCCCGCCGCGGTTCGCCCGGCGGGAATGGTGATCGCCGGCTGCTGGGTGAGATTGAACGGATAGGTGAACGGGGTCCACTGCGGCCAGCTGTCCATCGAACTACCCGGCGGCACATCGTATCCCGCGTCGAAGGCGGTGATCGGCATGGTCGGCGTGACGAGGACGTCGTAAGCGGTATGGAAGGCCCCCATCACGATGCCGATCTCCGCCGCCACCGCACGCGCCTCGATGTAGTCGACCGCGCTCAGCGTGCGGCCGCGGTCCCACATGGCGCCCAGGCCGGGGTCGACCCGCTCCCGGGTGCCCTCGGGGAAGGTCGAGAGCATGGCCGCCGCCCCGGCCGCCCACATCGTTTCGAACGCCGGGCGCGGATCGGCGAATCCGGGATCGGCCTCGACCACCCGTAGGCCGGCCTCGTCGAGCGCCCGCACCGCCGCCGCGACGACCGCCGCGACCTCCGGATCGACCTGCGCGAAACCGAGATTCGCCGAAAAGCCGACCGTCGCACCGCGCACCTCGCGCTGCAGTTCGCCGCGGAAGGTCAGCAGCGGCGGCGCACCCGCGGTCGGATCGCGGTGATCGGGCAGCGACAGGATGTCCATCAGCAGCGCCACGTCCTCGACGGTGCGGGCGATGGGCCCGGCGTGTGCCAGCGGCCCGAACGGGCTGGCCGGGTACAGCGGGACGCGGCCGTGCGTGGGCTTGAATCCCACCACCCCGCAGAACGAGGCCGGAATCCGGATGCTGCCACCGCCGTCGGTCCCGATCGACACTGGTCCCATACCGGCCGCGACCGCCACCGCCGAACCGCCGGAGGAACCGCCGGACGTCTTGTCCGGGTCGACCGGATTACGGGTGATCCCCGTCAGCGCGCTGTCGGTGGTGGCCTTCCACGCCAGCTCCGGCGTGGTGGTCTTACCCAGGAACACGAGTCCGTCCTCACGCAGCCGGGCGGTGGCCGGGCTGTCGACCGGCCACGGCACATCCGGCCGGATCGAGGTCGAGCCGCGCAGCGTCGGCCATCCCTCGGTGAGGAAGATGTCCTTGATCGAGATCGGCACGCCGTCGAGCAGGCCCTGCGCACGACCACCCTGCCAGCGCGCCTCGGACTCCTTGGCCTGCACCATCGCCCGCTCCGGGTCGACCAGGCAGAACGCGTCGAGGACGTCGTCGCGGGCCGCGATCGCGTCCAGCGCGGCCTGCGTGGCCTCGACAGGAGACAAGGCCCCGGCCGAATAGGCGGCGGCCAACTCGGCCGCGGTCATCGCCGCGGGGTCGGTCCCTGTATCGGGGTGGGCCATCGTGACTCCCTTCAGCTGGGCACGTAACCCAGCTTCTTGTCGACCACATTGTGTAAGGGCTGACCGCTTGCCCACCGCTCGAAATTCTCGGTGAACGCGGCGACGATCTCCGCCCGCCAGCCGATGAAGTCGCCGCTGTTGTGCGGGGTGACAACGACATTCGGCAGATCCCACAGCGGGTGGCCGGCCGGCAGCGGTTCCGGATCGACCACGTCCAGCGCCGCACCGGCGAGCACGCCGCCGCGCAGCGCCGCGACCAGATCGTCGGTGACCACGGATTCCCCACGCCCGACATTGATGAAACGCGCATGCGGCTTCATCGCCGCGAAGGCGCTCGCGTCGAACATGTGCCGGGTCTGCGGGGTGAGCGGCGTCACGCAGACCACGTAATCCGCCCCAGGCAGTTCGGCGTGCAAATCGGTTGCCACCGTGCCGAAATCGGGATCGCCGATGCGCGCGGTCCGCCCCAGCCCGCGCACCCGCATCCCGGCCGCGCGCAGCAGGCGGGCGATCGCGCGTCCGATCGAGCCGGTGCCGACCACCAGCACCGCGGCTCCCGCCACCCGCTCGGATTCGCGGTGGCGCCACTGGTGACGCTGCTGCAGCCGCAGCGATTCGGGCAGATCCTTGGCGAAGGCGAGCACCTGGGCGAGAACGTATTCCGCGATGGGCTCGTCGAACAGGCCGCGGGTGTTGGTGACCTGTACGTCGCTGTCGATCAGTGTGTCGAACATCACGGCGTCGACACCCGTGCCCCCCACATGCACCCACCGCATCCGATCGGCGCGATCCCAGGCGCCGGGCAGGGCGGTGCTGCGGAAGTCGTAGACGAACAGCGCCTCGGCGCCGGGCAGCGCGTCCGCGAGCGACGCCCCGTCGGCGAAGCGGACGGTGGCCTGCTCCAACACCGGACGCATGAATTCCGCGTCGGGCTCGACGCCGTCGTGCAGGACGGTGACAACTGGGCCCGCGTTCATATTGACAGGCTAAAAACCCATCGTATGCTTGTCAACAATCCGATTGTGCGCGGAGGATTGTCGCCCGGACGCGAGAGGGGCCCTCCTGGAACTGAATTTTCCCGAGCTGGACGGGCCTGTCGCGCAACGGGGCATCGGGATCATCGCGCCGTTCGATCTGGCGCTCGAGCGCGAACTGTGGCGGTGGGCTCCCCTGGAAGTGAGCCTGCATCTGGCGCGCACGCCGTACGAACCGGTGCCGGTCTCGCTCGAGATGGCCGAATTGGTCTCCGACGCAGCACATCTCACCGCGGCGACGCGCAACGTGCTGCACGTGGAACCCGAGGTGATCGCCTATCTGTGCACCTCGGGCAGCTTCATCAAGGGGCTGGCCTACGAGCGAGCGCTGCGCGACACCATCTGCCGGGCCGGCGCCCGCGACGCGATCACCACCTCCGGCGCACTGATCGAGGCCGTGCACAAACTGCAGTTGTCCAAGATGTCGGTCATCACGCCCTACGACGAGATTCTGACCACGAAGCTGCACGAGTTCCTGCACGAGGCCGGTTGCGAGGTCCTGCGATCGGATCATCTGGGACTCGGCGGCGGCATCTGGAAGGTCAGCTATCGCACGATCGCCGAACGCATCATGGCCGCCGATGATCCCGCCGCGCAGGCCATCTTCGTCAGCTGCACCAACCTTCCCACCTACGACCTGGTCGAACCGCTGGAACAGCTGCTCGGCAAACCGGTCCTGACCGCCAACCAACTGACCATGTGGGCCTGTCTCGGACGGATGAAACTGCCGATGATGGGCCCTGGCAAGTGGCTGCAGAACGTTTTCTAGGAGGCGCTGTGGAACGGACACCGACCGTCGGATTCATCTATCCCGATCATGCCGCCGAGGACGAATATCCCTGGGCAGCAGCGCATCTCGGCGTCGAACTTCGTGTCGCGCACATCTACGGCACCGACCTGCACGCGGTGCCCGAACTGCTCGAGCTGGGCAGTCCGGACAAGTTGCGCCGGGGCGCGGATCTGCTGGCGCCCTTCGATCCCCTGGCCGTGGTGTGGGCCTGCACCTCGGGCAGCTTCGTCTACGGGCCGCAGGGTGCGCGCGAACAGGCGGACGAGCTCTCCCGGATCTGCGGCGTCCCCGCGTCGAGCACCAGTTTCGCGTTCGTGGAGGCGGTGCGGGCGATAGCCGCCGGCCGCGTCGCCGTGTGCGCGAGCTATCCGGACGAGGTCGCCGCCCTCTTCGTGGACTTCCTCGACGCCGCCGGCATCCGGGTGGTCTCGATGTCGAGCGCCGGAATCGACACGGCCGCCGAAGTGGGGACGCTGACACCGTCGCAGGTGCTGGACCTGGCGGCGGCGAACGACCATCCCGACGCCGAGGCGCTGCTGATTCCCGATACCGCGATGCATACGATACAACTGCTTCCGGAGCTGGAATCAGCGCTCGGCAAGCCGGTGCTCACCGCGAACCAGGTCACCGTCTGGCACGGGCTGCGACTGGCGGGACTGCCCGCCCACACGCCTGCGTCCGGACCGGGGCTCGGAACGCTCTTCTCGGAAAGGCCGATTCATGTCGGTGATTGAGTTCGAACCCGTGAATCGGCAGTCCACGGCGGAGATGATCGCCGACCGGCTGCGCGCGGCGATCGTGCGCGGCACGCTGGCGCCGGGGACCCAGCTGGTGGAGGCCGAACTGGCCGCGCAATTCGACGTCTCGCGCGGACCCGTCCGGGAGGCCATGCAGCGCTTGGTTTCCGAAGGGCTGCTGCACAGCGTGCGGCATCGCGGCATCTTCGTCATCGAACTCAGCCTGGCCGACGTCGTCGACATCTACCGCGCCCGCACCGCGATCGAGGGCGGTGCGCTGGACCTGATCCTGGACGGCCGCCGCGAGATCGCCTACGAGGCCTTGCAATCCAGCGTCGCCGATATGCAGGCCTGTGCCGAACGCGGCGATGCCACCGGCGTCACCGATGCCGACCACGAATTCCATCAGGCACTGGTCACCAGCGCCGACAGCCCGCGGCTGGTGCGGGCCGCGCGGACACTGCTGATCGAGACCCGGATGTGCCTGGGCGCCCTGCAGACGACCTACACCGACCTCGGTGAGCAGGTCCGCGAACATGTGGCGCTGCGCGAGGCCATCGCCGCCGGCCCGCCGCGCGATGTGCACGAACTGCTCGTCGGGCATATGCGCGACGCGGTCGATCGGCTCCGGGAGCAGATCGGCGAGGGGTAGGCCCGCGCTCAGTCGATGAGCCCGCGCGGGCGCACCACGAAGACGGGCGAGGAGCGCTTGCCCTTCTCCTCGAGCAAGGCGATGGTCCGGCCGTCGGTGGTCGTGGCCGCGTGCACCCCGCGCAGGCCCACCGGGTCCAGCCAGCGTCCGTCGCGCAGCGATTCGGCCTGTTCGGCGTCGATCTCCCGATGCGGAAAGGCAAGGCGCACAGCGGCATCGACGTCGAGATTCAGGCTCGGCTCGTCGGCGAGCTGCTCCAGGGTACGAGCGTGTTCGAGAGTGAACGGGCCGACCCGGGTGCGGCGCAACGCGGTCAGATGTCCGCCGACCCCCAGGGCGGTGCCGAGATCGCGGGCCAGCGCCCGGATGTAGGTGCCCGAGGAACAGTCGACCTCGACGTCCAGATCGACGAATGTCGTTGCGCCGGTGTCGATATCACGCCGGCCCAGAATGTCGAACCGGGAGACCGTGACCGGCCGGGCCGCCAGTTCCACCTGTTCGCCCGCCCGGGCGCGCGCGTACGCCCGCTCACCGTTGACCTTGATCGCGCTCACCGTCGAGGGCACCTGCTGGATATCGCCGGTGAGCGCGGCGACGGCCGCGGCGATATCGGCGTCGGCGAGATGGCCGGCGGGGATGGTGGCCAGCACCTCACCCTCGGCATCGTCGGTGACGGTGGCCTGGCCGAGGCGAATCGTCGCGGTATATGACTTGGTGGTCAGGCTCAGCAGGCCCAGCAGTTTGGTGGCGCGCTCGACGCCGAGCACCAGCACGCCGGTGGCCATCGGGTCGAGCGTGCCGGCGTGGCCGATCTTCCTGGTACGCAGGATCTTCCGGCAGCGCGCGACCACGTCGTGGCTGGTCTGCCCACCGTCCTTGTCGATGATCAGCAGACCGCCGAGCGGATCGACGATCGCCTCGCGTTCGGCCATCAGCCGGCCACGATCGCGGTCAGGATCAGCCCCTCGGCGACCGTCCAGCGGCCGTCGAACGCGGTCAGCGGCGCACCGCCGTCGAGAGTCTGCCCCGGAACCAGCAGCGCACTGTGGAAGGTGCCCGCGGTGCCGGTGTCGTCGACGGTGAAGGTGATGTGGGCGTCCTCGAAGCCGAGCCAGCGCTGGGTGAGCGGGAACCACGCCTTGTAGGTGGCCTCCTTCGCGCAGAACAGCAGCCGGTCCATATGCAGTCCGGTCGCGGGGATCGCGCCGCGCAGCCAGTCCCGTTCGGCGGGCAGGCTCACCGAGTCCAGCACCCCCTCGGGCAGCGTGTCGTGCGGTTCGGCGTCGATGCCCACCGACCGCCAGCGCAGCCGATGCGCCAGCACCGCCGCTCGGTACCCGTCACAGTGGGTGAGGCTGCCGACGACCCCGCGCGGAAACAGCGGCATCCCGCGCTCGCCCTTGCCGATCGCCGCCGGCGGCTCACCGAGCTGGGCCAGCGCCAGCCGCGCACAGTGCCGGGCGCCGATGAAATCGCGCCGCCGCTTCTCGACCGATTGCGCGATCAGATGTTCCTCACCGGGATGCGGTTTCAGATCCTCCGGATACCGCAACAGCTCCGCCGCGGCCACTCCCGCGGGCAGAATGCTGCCGATGACGCGCGCCTGTTCCTCGATGACCGCCTCCTGAGTCGACCCTGTCTGCGCTACGAGCCTAGCGGTGCGGGCGGTTCACGGACCCGGCCAGCTCCGGGGAAGCGGCAGCGGCCCACCGCAGCAGGCGCACCGAAAAATGGGAGGATCCGTCGGGGTCGAAGGCCGTAAAGTCGCGCGGCATGCCCCATTCGGTCGCCACCGCCACACCTGCCGACGAGCCCCTGCTCTGGGCGATGCTGTTCGAAGCCTCTCACGCGGCCGAACAGAACATGACTTCGGACGAACTGCGCTCGGTGCCCGAACTCGCGCGCTACGTCGAGGGCTGGGGCCGCCCGGGGGATCTCGGGGTCGTCGGCGGGCCGTCCGGCGGCGCGGGTGCCGCCTGGCTGCGACTGTTTCCCGCCGACAACCCCGGCTACGGATACGTCGACGACGCGACACCCGAACTCGCGATCGGAGTGGCGCCACAGCTGCGCGGCAGCGGGCTCGGCACCACTCTGCTGCGCCGTCTGCTGGCGGATGCGCGGCAGCGCTACGACACGGTGAGTCTCAGTGTGCGGCAATCCAATCCGGCGCTGCGACTGTACGAGCGACTCGGTTTCGACATCGTCCCGGGCTCGCATGTGGTCAACCGGGCCGGTACGACGAGCGTGACCATGGTGCATCGCTTCCGCTGAACCGCCGAGCGTCCGCACCGCACAACACACAGCCGGGTATCGAAAGTATGTTCGAAGTGGAGTAATCTCCCGCGCATGGAGCTCACCCCGCTGGAGTACGCACGACTGAACCTGGAACAGGTACGAGCCCAACTGGTCGACGCGGCCGCCTTCGACAAGGCGCTGACCCCCGATCAGCTCGAGCGGGCCGCGTGGAAGATCCGCGAGGGGCTGCGGATCTACCGCGAGCACACCGAATCGCCCCGGGCGGGCCGGCCCGGCAGCGCATGTCTGGACTACCGCGGCGCACACCGGCGTCCGTGGTGACGCGCCGTCCCGCGCACGCCGCTGCTCGTCACCGCAGGTCGGCGCGCGCGGTCAGCGCACTCCGCGGCGGCGGTCGGCGAGGCGGCGCATCTCCTCGGCGGCCGCCCGCATCTCGGGGGTGATCTTGAAGTGGCCGCCCCATTCGTTCAGGTCGTCCGGCCCGTATTCGGGGGCGGGCAGGATCTGGCGCAGGAGCTTGTCCGGCAGGCCGCGGCGCTGCCATTCACGCGGATAGCCGAGCGAGACCTCTTCGAACCGGACACCGTCGTAGAAGGTGGTGCGCGGGATGTGCAGGTGGCCGTAGACCGAGCACACCACGTTGTAGCGGGTGTGCCAGTCGGCGGTGTCCTCGGTCCCGCACCACAGCGAGAACTCCGGATAGAACAGCATCCGGGTGGGTTCGCGCAGCATCGGGAAATGGTTGATCAGCACCACCGCGGTATCGGGTTCCAGCGCGTCGAGCCGGCGCCTGCTGTACTGGACGCGAGCCCGGCACCAAGCGTCGCGCGTCAGGTAGGGGTCGCTGGCCAGCAGGAATTCGTCGGTGGCGACCACATTGCGGTCCCGGGCGATGGCCAGCGCCTCGGCCTTGGTGTACGCCCCCTCGGGCATCCACGAATAGTCGTAGAGGATGAACAGCGGCGCGATCGTCACCCGCCCGCCGTACTGTTCGGCGCCCGCACCCTCCCAGACCGGGAATTCGTCCTCCGGGGTCACCACATCGAGGTCGCGGCACAGCGCGACCAGGTAGTCGTAGCGGGGGGCGCCCTTGATCTGCACGGGATCCTTGGTGGTGGTCCACAATTCGTGATTGCCCGGGACCCAGATCACCTTGGCGAAGCGTTCCCGCAGGGTGCGCAGCGCCCAGCGGATGTCGTCGGTCTTCTCCCCCACGTCGCCGGCGACGATCAGCCAGTCCTCGGGCGAATCCGCGCGGATCTGCTCGACCACCGGTTTGTTCCCCTGATGACCGACATGGATATCGCTCACCGCCATCAACTTAGGAATCACACTTCCACCATCCCATGATCATCGTGATGCGAGCACACCCGACCCTCGCGTGCGGACATACCCGGCGCCGCGTATTTCGCACACCGTCCGCGGTGCGCACGTCGGCGGCCGGGCACCGACACGCTTCCGGATAGGGCGTCGTGGTGTTCGGTCATACCGACCGCGGGATCTCACTGCCGACTCGAGCCCAGCGTCCCGACAGCGCCCGCCAGCTCACCGCGATCAGGCGCAGCAGGATGAAGGCACTCAGCCCGGACCAGATCCCGGCGATACCCCAGTCGAAGCTCAGCGACAGCCAGATCGCGGGCAGGAATCCCAGCAGCGCCGCGGCCATCGTGGTGGTGCGCAGATACGAGGCGTCGCCCGCGCCCAGCAGCACGCCGTCGAGGGCGAAGACCACCCCGGCGGCGGGAATGAGGGGCACGAAGAACCACCAGATCACATGCACGCGGTCCAGGACCGCCGGATCGTCGGTGAAAACCTGGGGGACGACGGCGTATCCGGCGGCGAAGATCACGGCGAGCACCACCGCGAACAGGGTGGACCACACCGTGATCCGGCGGGCCAGCACGCGCGCGCCGGATGCGTCGCCGGAGCCCAGCGCCGCACCGGTGAGGGTCTGCGCCGCGATGGCCAGCGAATCTAGGGTCAGGGCAAGGAAATTCCACAGCTGCAGCACGAGTTGGTGCGCCGCCACCGAGGCGGCGCCGAACCGGGCGGCGACCGCACCGGCGGAAACGAAACAGGCCTGGAACGCCAGACTCCGGACGATCAGATCCCGGCCGAGCACCAACTGCGCCCGCATGACTCGCGGATGGGGCCGCAGCGGCACCCGCCGGCGCACCAGCGCGGCCACGAACAGCCCGGCCGAGACGACCTGCCCGGCCACATTGGCCACGGCCGATCCGGCCAGTTCCATCCGGGGCGCCCCCAGCAGGCCGTGCACCAGCAGCGGGCACAACAGTGCCGAAACAACCAGTCCCGCAATCACATACACCAGCGGACGCCGCGTCTGCTGCACCCCGCGCAACCAGCCGTTACCGGCCATGGTGAGCAGGATCAACGGGACTCCGAACAGCGCGATCCGCAACCAGCGCAACGCCTCGTCCGCGATATCGGCGCCGCCCGCGATCACATCCACGACGGGTCGTGCGAACACCTGCAGCACAACGACGATCGCCAGTCCGGCGGCCATCGCGAGCCAACTCGCCTGCACCCCTTCGGCAACCGCGCCTCGTTCGTCACCGGCGCCGTGGCGGCGCGCGGAGCGAGCGGTGGTCCCGTAACTCAGGAACGTCAGCTGCGTGCTGACCTGACCGAGTATCAGGCCACCCACGGCGAGTCCCGCGAGCGCCAGCGCTCCCAGCCGGCCGACCACCGCCATATCGAAGAGAAGGTAGATCGGTTCGGCGACAAGCACTCCCAGCGTGGGGATCGCGATGCCGAGGATGCGCCGCGGACCCGCATCGTGGCGCGCGGCGCCGGCAACGGCCGTGACACCGTCTTCGGGATGTATCTCGACCATGCCGTCAGGCCCGGCCCCGGAGACCGCGGCGAACGTCCACGGAGACCGCTACCGGCCACCCGCCGCGTCCCATGCTCAGCTCTCCCGGCCGGGGGCCAATTCCGCGAGCAGATCGGCAACCACGTCTTCGGACGTCCCGTATGTCGTATAGCCGGCGGCGTAGCGGTGGCCACCACCGCCCAGACCGGTCGCGACTCGGGCGACGTCGACGGCATCGCCGGTGCCTACACCGCTGTCGCGCGAGCGCAGCGATACCGTCCAGCAGCCGGCGTCGGTGCGGGACTGTTTGAATACCGCCGCCACATCCGCCTCGGCGGTGGTGCGGACGACGTCGATGACGCTTTCCACCTCTTCCGACCGCAATCCGTAGGAGTCGTCGCTGCGGACGAAGGCGTAGACCAGTCCGGCGCCGCCGGCCGCCCGCGGTTCCAGTCGCGCCGATCCGAGCACCCGCGACAACATCGGCAACCAGCCGAAGGGATGGGTGTCCATCAGTGTGCGAGTGATTCCCGCGCCGTCGATTCCGGTGGCCAGCAAACGATCGGCTAGCAGATGGGTGCCCGGACCGCCCCAGCGGAAGCACCCGGTATCGGTGACCAGACCGGCGAACAGGCAGTGCGCGATGTCCCGGTCGATCTCCTCACCCCAGGCGTCGAACAGCCGCGCCAGCACACTGGTGGTGGACTCCGCGGTCTCGTCGATCAGGTTCACATCACCGAAGCGGGTGTTGGAGCGATGGTGGTCGATCACCACAGTGGTTGCGGCGCCGTCGATTCGGTCCGCGAGCGCACCCAGGCGCCCGACGCTGCCGCAGTCGACGGTGACCAGCAGGTCCACTCGCTCCGCCACCTGTGCGGGGGGTACCAGAAACTCCACGCCGGGCAGCGAGCGCATCGATGCCGGGAGTTCGGCCGGCTCGGCGAAGGACACCTGCACCGGCACACCGCGCCGATGCAGTACCTGCGCCAGTGCCAGTCCACTGCCGACGGTATCGGCGTCCGGCTGCACATGACACAGCACGGTCACCGATCGCGCGGCCGCCAATACCTCGACGGCCGCGGCCGGATCCGCCGACGACGTCACAGCTGTCATTTCCAAGCTCGATTCTCCGGCGCTCGACTCACCGGCGACAGAACCGGGGAACCGCCTCGCGAGCCCCGCCCGTCCACCGCGTCGACCGCCGTCGCGGTCAGTCTTCCTCGTCGGGGTCGGGTTTGTAGGGATCGGCGTCGCCGGCGTGGGTGGCGTTGGCCGCGACCTGTGCCACCTTCTCGTCGGCCGCACGGGCCTTCGCCAGCAGCTGTTCCATCTCGCGCGCCGCATCCGGCACCGTGTCGAGGACGAAACTCAGCGACGGCGTGAACTTGATCCCGGTGGCCGCGCCCACCTTGGACCGCAGCACACCCTTGGCCTTCTCCAGTCCGGCCGCGGCGCCCGCGAAATCCGGTTCGGCGGCGAGGGTTTCACCCATCACCGTGTAATAGACGGTCGCCTCCCGCAGATCACCGGTCACCTTGGCATCGGTGACGGTGACGAAACGCAGCCGCGGATCCTTGATCTCGTATTCGATCGCCGTCCCGACGATCGAGACGATCCGCTTCGCGAGTCGGCGTGCCCTGGCCTGATCCACCATGGCGGGCCCTCCTCACTTGTCATTCAGTCTTCGGGTCCGAAGATGCGGCGGCGTACTGCCAGCAACTGTAACTCCGGACGGGCCGCCACGTGGCGTTCACACTTGTCCAGCACCGCTGTGAGATGTCCCATCTCGGCGCTGACCAGTGCGACGCCCAACTGTGAACGGCGGTATTGATCGTGATCTCCGCCCTCGACCGCGCTGACGCCGAAGCGCTGCAGTTCGGCCAGTATCGGGCGGATCACCGACCGCTTTTCCTTCAACGAGTGCACATCGCCGAGCAGGATGTCGAACTCCAGCGCACCGACGAACAACGGCTCACCTCTTCACGTGTCGCGACACAGCGCCCGGCGAAGCGAACGTCACGTCCGGTCAATGCCTGCACCGAACGTGACGTTCGTTCACTGTGGACGACTCAGTCGCGCGGCTTCTCCCGAAGCTCGTAGGCCTCGATGATGTCGCCTTCCTTGATGTCGTTGTAGCCCAACGTCATACCGCATTCGAAGCCCTCGCGGACCTCGGTGGCGTCGTCCTTCTCCCGGCGCAGCGATTGGATCGTCGTATCGGCGATCACCACACTGTCGCGCAGCAGACGGGCCTTGGCGTTGCGCTTGACCGTCCCGGAGGTGATCATGCAGCCGGCGATGTTGCCGAACTTCGAGGAGCGGAACACCGCGCGGATCTCGGCGCGACCCAGTTCGGCCTCTTCGTAGATCGGCTTGAGCATGCCCTTGAGGGCCTTCTCGATCTCGTCGATGGCCTGGTAGATCACCGAGTAGTAGCGGATGTCCACACCCTCGCGGTTGGCGAGTTCGGTGGCCTTGCCCTCGGCCCGGACGTTGAACCCGATGATGATCGCGTTCGACGCCGAGGCCAGGTTGACGTTGGTCTCGGTGACACCACCGACACCGCGGTCGATGACCCGCAGCCGGACCTCGTCGCTGATCTCGATGCCGAGCAGCGCCTCTTCCAGGGCCTCGACCGTACCGGAGTTGTCGCCCTTGAGGATCAGGTTGAGCTCCGAGGTCTCCTTCAGAGCGGCATCCAGATCTTCCAGGCTGATCCGCTTGCGGCTGCGCGCGGCCAGAGCGTTGCGCTTGCGCGCATTGCGCCGGTCGGCGATCTGGCGGGCGATGCGGTCCTCCTCGACGACGAGCAGGTTGTCGCCCGCGCCCGGCACCGAGGTGAAACCGATGACCTGCACCGGACGCGACGGCAGCGCCGCGTCCACGTCCTCGCCGTGTTCGTCGACCATGCGGCGGACGCGGCCGTAGGCGTCACCCGCCACGATCGAGTCGCCGACGCGCAAGGTACCGCGCTGCACCAGCACGGTGGCCACCGGACCACGGCCGCGGTCCAGATGCGCCTCGATGGCGACACCCTGGGCGTCCATATCCGGGTTGGCCCGCAGGTCCAGTGCGGCGTCCGCGGTCAGCACCACGGCCTCGAGCAGGGCTTCGATATTGGTGCCCTGACGCGCCGAGATGTTGACGAACATGGTGTCGCCGCCGTACTCCTCGGCCACCAGGTTGTATTCGGTGAGCTGCTGGCGGACCTTCTCCGGGTTCGCGCCTTCCTTGTCGATCTTGTTGACCGCCACCACGATCGGCACATCCGCGGCCTGCGCGTGGTTGATGGCCTCCACCGTCTGCGGCATGACGCCGTCGTCGGCGGCGACCACCAGGATCGCGATGTCGGTGGCCTTGGCACCGCGGGCACGCATGGCGGTGAACGCCTCGTGACCCGGGGTGTCGATGAAGGTGATCAGGCGCTCTTCGTCGTTGACGTTGGTGAGGACCTGGTAGGCGCCGATGTGCTGGGTGATACCGCCGGCCTCGCCCTCGCGGACGTTGGTCTTGCGGATCGTGTCCAGCAGTCGGGTCTTACCGTGGTCGACGTGACCCATGACGGTCACGACCGGCGGGCGGACCTGCAGGTCGCCTTCGTCGCCCTCGTCCTCGCCGTAGCTGAGGTCGAAGCTCTCCAGCAGCTCGCGGTCCTCGTCCTCGGGCGAGACCACGTGCACGACGTAGTTCATCTCGCCGCCGAGCAGCTCGAAGATCTCGTCGTTGACCGACTGGGTCGCGGTGACCATCTCACCGAGGTTGAACAGCACCTGCACCAGCGAGGCCGGGTTGGCGTTGATCTTCTCGGCGAAGTCCGACAGCGACGCGCCGCGGGCGAGACGGATGATCTCGCCGTTGCCGCGCGGCAGCCGCACGCCACCGACCGACGGTGCCTGCATGTTCTCGTATTCGGCGCGTTTCGCCCGCTTCGACTTGCGGCCCTTGCGGGGGGCGCCACCGGGACGGCCGAAGGCACCCGCGGCACCGCC
>NZ_BDBN01000130.1 GCF_001613005.1 Nocardia nova NBRC 15556
AGGCGGACGCCGGCCCGCCCTGCACCGCGGTGGCGGTCACGGACGGACCGTCGTGGTCGCCGCGCGGCCAGACCGCGACGGCGAGCGCCACCACAGCTATCAGAACGACGAACGCCCATCGCCACGCCGCGGGAACCGACTTCACCGGCCCACCAATTCGAGCAGATGCTCGGCCTCGGGTCCCTTCACCAGTGCGGCGGCCGTCACGGGGTCGGTCGGGCCGATTCCGAAGGAGGGGCAATCCTTGGCCAGCAGGCAGGCGCCGCACGCCGGTTTACGGGAATGGCAGACGCGGCGGCCGTGGAAGATCACCCGATGCGAGAGCATCGTCCATTCCTTGCGCTCGATCAGTTCGCCGACGGCGTGTTCGATCTTGACCGGGTCGTCCTCGGTGGTCCATTTCCATCGCTGCACCAGCCGCGAGAAATGGGTGTCGACAGTGATTCCCGGCACATCGAAGGCGTTGCCGAGGATGACGTTGGCGGTCTTGCGCCCGATGCCCGGCAGCTTCACCAATTCGGCCAGCGTATGCGGCAGGACGCCGTCGTGGTGTTCCAGCAGCGCCTGTCCCAGCCCGATCAGTGAACTCGTCTTGTTGCGATAGAAGCCGGTGGGCCGGATGTATTCCTCGAGTTCCGTGCGATCGGCCTCGGCATAGGCCTTGGCGTCGCGATACCGGGCGAACAATGCCGGAGTTGTCTGATTCACCCGGACGTCGGTGCATTGCGCGGAAAGGATTGTGGCCACGGCCAATTCGAGCGGGGTGGTGAAATCCAGTTCGCAGTGCGCGTCGGGAAATGCCAGCGTCAGCGTGCGATTCATCCGCCGGGCGCGGCGTACCAGACCCAGCCGGGTTTCGTCGGCGAATCGGGCGGCCGGTTTCGAGTTCGCCCGCGCGGATTTCTGCGGAAGTTTTTTTCGAGCCGGAGAACTCGATTCGGTCGTTGTGACCGACGCCGCATCGGTGGCCGTCGCGGCCGTCTCGTGCCCGTTCACGGCGGTGGATCTGGGTTCACGCACTCGTCCACCATACGGAACCGCACCGACGCGAGCGCGATCGCGAACTCCTCCCGTGTTCCATCTGAGACCTTCTCCGTGTTTACTCACCCGTATGCAAGGACTCGCTGTGGTGCTCTTCCCGGTGGTGTTGATGCTTTTCGCACTGTTCATGGAACGTGTCGAAAACCGCCTGCGCAAGCTGCTCGAACCGGGTGAAGAGGTCCAGCAATATCTGGACAGGGCCAGCAATGCCGAGGTCAACGAGCTGGCCAAGTTGGGCGTGCCCGCACACGCCGGCTCCGGCGGCCGCCGCCGTAATCGCGACGAATTGGACGTCGCCCAAGCCAGTTAGACCGATTCCGCCCTCCGGCGATACCGACGCGCCCGACCCGCGAATACTCGAGCCCGGGAACTTTCCGCGACGCCGCGCCCGTTCACAAACCGCACGTTACGTGGTGTCTGTCACTACGCTGCGTGGATGGCAAGTAGACTGCACTGTCGGCCGAACGCTTCGGTCCAGCACTGTGGCGAGCGACGCCGAGCCAGGCGGCAGCCTGCGTACCACGTAGGGACCCGCTGACGCCGCAGTAAGCACCGTCAATTCCCATAAGGAGCACATTCGTGGACGAGGCCCTCGCCAGAGCAGGCATCTTCCAAGGCGTCGAGCCCACCGCGGTGGCTGCTCTCGCCAAACAGCTTCAGCCGGTGGATTTTCCACGTGGCCATGTCATTTTCAATGAGGGCGAGCCCGGCGATCGGCTGTACATCATCACGTCGGGCAAGGTGAAGATCGGCCGCCGTTCCCCGGACGGGCGCGAGAATCTGCTGACCATCATGGGCCCGTCGGATATGTTCGGCGAGCTGTCGATCTTCGACCCGGGCCCGCGTACCTCCACGGCCACCACCGTGACCGAGGTGCGTGCGGTGACCATGGATCGCGATGCGCTCAAGGCCTGGATCGACCAGCGGCCGGAGATCGCCGAACAGTTGCTGCGGGTGCTCGCACGCCGCCTCCGGCGTACCAACAACAACCTGGCCGACCTGATCTTCACCGATGTCCCTGGTCGAGTCGCCAAGGCGCTGTTGCAGCTCGCGCAGCGATTCGGCACCCAGGAGGCCGGCGCCCTGCGGGTCACCCACGACCTCACCCAGGAAGAGATCGCTCAGCTGGTCGGCGCCTCGCGCGAGACGGTGAACAAGGCCCTGGCCGATTTCGCCCACCGCGGGTGGCTGCGGCTCGAGGGCAAGAGCGTGCTGATCTCCGATTCGGAGCGGCTGGCTCGCCGGGCGCGGTAGGGATTTCCCACCGCGCTCCGGCGCATCCGGATCAGTTCCGGCCGCGCAGATAGGCGAGCTGGGCCTTGACCGAGCTGCGCGCGGCCGGCCACAGCCGTTTGTCCACATCGGCGTACACCTTCGCCACGACCTGCAGCGGTGTCGCGTTCTCACCGAGTTCGCGTAACGCCGCCCGCACCTGGTTCAGGCGCTGATGCCGATGTTCGATGTAGTAGCCGATCACCGGTTCGGCCTGCGGATGATCGGGGCCGTGCGCCGGGAGCAGCGCACGGCCGGGGGCGTGCCGGGCGAGCAGTTCGAGGGAGTCGAGATAGTCGCCGAGCGCGTCGTCGCGCGACTCCAGCACCGTCGTCCCGCTGCCGAGCACGGTATCGCCGGTGATCAGCGCGTCGTCGAGCAGCAGGCTGACCGAATCTTGAGTATGTCCCGGGGTGCCCAGCACCGTCAGGCGCAGTCCGGCCGCCTCGATGACCTCACCGTCGGTGAGCGGCGCCGAGGAGCCGGACAGATATTTCGGATCCATCGCGCGTACCGGCGTTCCGGTCAGTTTCACCAGCCGGTCGATGCCGCCGGTGTGGTCGTGATGGTGATGCGTAATCAACGTCAGCGCGATATTTCCATCGGTGGCGCGGGCGATCGCCTCGCTGTGCGCCTTGTCCTTGGGCCCCGGATCGATCACCACACAGTCGGATCGATCCGGCGCCCGCAGAATCCAGGTGTTCGTCCCCTCGAGCGTCATCTGGTTCGGATTGTCGGCCAACAACACCGAAGCGGTACCGGTGACCGGCCGCAGTTGTCCGTACGCGGGATGAGTGAGGGTCATCTACCTTGCCTACCGCACTTCGGCGATCAGCTCCACCTCGACCGGAGTGTTCTTGGGCAACTCGAATACCCCGACCGCGGAGCGGGCGTGCACTCCGGCCGCGCCGAACACCTCGCCCAGCAGCTCGGATGCGCCGTTGATCACCAGCGGCTGATCGGTGAAACCCGGTGCCGAGGCGACGAATCCCACCACCTTCACGATCCGCACGACCGCGTCCAGACCGACCAGATCGTCGACCGCCGCCAGCGCGTTCAACGCACACAGGCCCGCGGCCCGCGCGGCGTCCTCGACGCTCACGTCGGCGCCGACCTTGCCCGTCGCCGACAGCGCGCCGTCGACGAACGGCAGCTGGCCGGCGGTGTAGACCAGCGAACCGCTGCGCACCGCCGGAATGTAGGCGCCCGCCGGAGCCGCGACCGGCGGCAGCGCGAGACCCAGTCGTTCGAGGTTGGCGCGCCAGTCCGTGCCGGCCGTCACTGCTTGGGCCGCTTCAGATAGGCCACGTGCTGTTCACCGGTCGGCCCCGGCAGCACCGTGACCAGCTCCCAGCCGTCGGCGCCCCACTGATCCAGAATCTGTTTGGTCGCATGCGTCAACAGCGGCACCGTCGCGTATTCCCAGACCGTCACATCGCTCATGTCGCAGAAGCGTACTGGGTGAACCGACGGTGAACGGTGCGGCCGAGAGACTCGTCGGGGACCGATCAGCACATTTCCGGCTCGTACGGAAGTGCGCTGTGGCCTACGAGACAGTAGGGCGATCCTCTGGTCGCTGTTTCGTAACGGGTTATAGGCTCGCGAACGTGGGAGTACCGACAGCAGTACCCGTTTCGCAAGAGCCGGGACTGAAATTAGGGTGGCCGGACCGAGCCGACAAAGCGCGGCTGCATTACGTGTCCGGCAAGGGCGGGACCGGAAAATCCACGGTCGCAGGCGCTTTGGCGCTCGCATTGGCCGCGGGCGGGCGCCGGGTACTGCTGGTCGAGGTGGAGGGCCGCCAATCGATTGCCCAATTGTTCGATCTGCCGCCACTGCCGCCCACCGAAACGAAGATCGCCACCGCCGACGGCGGCGGTGAGGTGATGGCCCTGGCCCTCGATATCGAACACGCCTTCCTCGAATATCTCGACATGTTCTACAACCTCGGCTTCGCGGGCCGGGCGATGCGCCGGATGGGCGCCATCGAATTCGTCACGACGATCGCACCGGGTCTGCGCGACGTGATACTGACCGGCAAGATCAAGGAATGCGCGGTCCGCACGGACAAATCCGGTCGGCGCGTCTACGACGAGATCGTCGTCGACGCCCCGCCGACCGGTCGCATCGCCGGATTCCTCGATGTCACCAAGGCCATGGCGGACGTCGCCAAGGGCGGGCCGATCGCCGCGCAGGCCGAGGGTGTGGCGGCGCTGCTGCATTCCGAGCAGACCGTCGTCCACCTGGTGACCCTGCTCGAGGCCCTGCCGGTGCAGGAGACCTCGGACGCGATCGCCGAGCTGACCGAATCGGATTTCCGGATCGGCACGGTCATCGTCAACCGCGCCACCGAGGGCTTTCTCCCCGCGCTGGTGCGCGCCCGCGTCGCGACCGGTGACGTCGATCTGGACGCCGTCCGGGCGGGACTGGCCGAGGCCGGAATCACGGTGGACGACAACGACTTCCAGGGGCTGATCCGGGAAGCCGTGGAACATTCGGCAACCCTGCAGGCGCAGGACGACAGCTCCGCCGAACTGGCGAAGGTGGATATCAGCCGCCTGTATCTGCCGGCGTTGCCCGACGGTATGGACCTGGGCGGACTGTACGAACTGGCCGAACATCTGAGCGCGCAGGGAGTCCGCTGATGAGCCACCCGAGCCCGCTGATCCCGCCGGCGACTCCGCTGCTGGATGTCGAGGCCATCATCGCCGACCCGACCGCTCGGGTGGTGGTGTGCTGCGGCTCCGGCGGGGTCGGCAAGACCACCACCGCCGCGGCGATCGCCCTGCGCGCGGCCGAACAGGGTCGCAAGGTCGTGGTGCTGACCATCGACCCGGCGCGGCGGCTGGCGCAGTCGCTGGGCGTCACAGACCTCGGCAACGCACCCCAGCGCGTGCAACTGCCCGAGACGGCCAAGGGCGAGCTGTACGCGATGATGCTCAACATGCGCCGCACCTTCGACGATATGGTGCTCGAGCACACCAGCCCGGACAAGGCCGAGCAGATCTTCGCCAACCCCTTCTATCAGACCGTCGCCTCCTCCTTCGGCGGAACGCAGGAGTACATGGCGATGGAGAAGCTGGGCCAGCTGGTCGCCAAGCGCGAGTGGGATCTGGTCGTCGTCGACACGCCGCCCTCACGCAACGCCCTGGACTTCCTCGACGCGCCCAAGCGGCTCGGCAATTTCCTCAACGGCCGGATGATCCGCGTCATCATGGCGCCCGGCCGCGGCGTGGGCCGCTTCGTCACCGGCGCGATGAGCCTCGCCGTGCGCGGGGTGTCCACGGTCGTGGGCGGGCAGATGCTCAAGGACGCCTCGCTGTTCCTGCAGTCGCTGGAGTCGATGTTCGGCGGCTTCCAGGACCGCGCCGAGCGCACCTACGCCATGCTCTCGCGGCCCGGCACCCATTTCGTGGTGGTCGCCGCGGCCGAACCGGACGCGCTGCGCGAGGCGTCGTTCTTCGTGGATCGGCTCTCCACCGACGGAATGCCATTGGCCGGGCTGGTGCTCAACCGCACCCATCCGGTGCTGTGCACCCTCTCGTCGGCTCAGGCGACCGCCGCCGCGGACCGGCTGAGCCCCGGCGCCGGCAGCGATGCCGACGGCACCACGAAGGAGGCAGTGGCCGCCGACGCCGCCACCGATCCCGCGACGCTGACCGCCGACATCCTGCGCATCCACGCCCATCGCGCGGTCACCGCCAAGCGCGAACAGCATCTGCTGCACCGCTTCACCGGCGCCCATCCACGGGTGCCGATCGTGACGGTGACCGCTCTGCCGTTCGAAGTGTCCGATCTGGACGCGTTGCGCGCGGTCGGCGACCAGCTCGCCGGGTCCGACGCGGCCTGAGTCCCCCGGTGGCGCTGAGGTGCGGCCCCGATTCCGCACGTCATCGGCCGAAAAACGGTCCGAGCCCGCACGCGCGGGCTCGGACCGTACCGGTACTCGACTACATCGCGACCTTCTGCTGACGCTGGGCACGGAAGAAGTCCGCCCACGAGGTCACCTCGGGATGCTGCTTGAGCAGCGCACGCCGCTGCCGCTCGGTCATCCCACCCCACACACCGAATTCCACTCGATTGTCGAGGGCGTCGGCACCGCACTCCATGAGCACCGGGCAATGCCGACAGATGGTGGCCGCCTTGCGCTGGGCGGCACCACGCACGAACAACTGGTCGGGATCCACTTCCTTGCATCGGGCCTGGGACACCCAGGCGATTCTCGCTTCGGCCTGCTCCACGTCCAATCGAGCGATGGGGGTAGTCATGTGCATTTGGTGTGCCCCTTTGCAGTCCGAACACCGGGTCAACGGCGCTCCGGAATCGCGTGCAGCCCACAGCAACCCAACCCCGCTGCGCTCCGCACCACATTCCACTTTGAGTGTTAGCTCTATCACACTGGGTTCTCAATCTAGGTAAAGGTATGGGGCGAGCGCAAGACCGTGCCCGTATTTTCTGGTACGCCCGTCCCTGCGGAAGCCTCGCGACCAGCTGTCATGGCGCGCCGCCGACCGCGCACCGCGCATGTGACGGCGGGCCAATTAGGCTGGGGCGCGTGCCGATCTCACAAACGCTCGCGAGGCTCGCCGGCGCCTGCGTCCTAGCGGCCGTACTCGTCGCCGGATTGCTGTTCCCGCTCGCCGGCGGCTTCGGGTACATGTCGAACCGCGCAGCCGATGCCGTGGACAACGTTTCCGCGGAATTGGTGGCGGGTACCGCGCCGGCGGTGTCGACGATGGTCGATGCGACCGGAGCCCCCATCGCGTGGCTGTACGAACAGAGACGTTTCGAGGTCCCCAGCGACAAGATCGCCAACGATATGAAGTTGGCGATCGTCTCCATCGAGGACAAACGCTTCGCCGAACACGGCGGCGTCGACTGGCAGGGCACGCTGCGCGCATTCCTGACCAACACCTCGAGCGGTGAGGTACAGCAGGGCGCCTCGACCATCGACCAGCAGTACGTGAAGAACTTCCAGCTGCTGGTGGTCGCGAAAACCGACGCCGAACGCCGTGCCGCCATCGAGACCACGCCGGCCCGTAAACTGCGCGAAATCCGAATGGCTCTGACCTTGGAGAAAGAACTCACCAAGGACGAGATCCTCACCCGCTATCTGAATCTGGTGCCGTTCGGCAACGGTTCCTACGGCATTCAGGACGCCGCGCAGACCTATTTCGGCGTCGACGCCAAGGATTTGAAGGTCGCGCAGGCCGCCATGCTCGCCGGTATGGTCCAGTCCAGCTCCAAACTCAACCCGTACACCAACCCCAAGGGCGTGCTGGAGCGGCGTAATACCGTGTTGGACACGCTGATTCAGAACATTCCGAGCCGGGCCGACGAATTCCGGGCCGCCAAGGAACAGCCGCTGGGCGTGCTGCCGGAGCCCAAGGGGCTGCCGCGCGGATGCATCGCCGCAGGTGACCGTGGTTATTTCTGCGATTACGCGCTGCAATATCTCGCCAATGCGGGAATCAGCAAGGATCAGATGGACAAGGGCGGATATCTGATTCGCACCACCTTGGATCCGGCGGTGCAGAATTCGGTCAAGGCCGCCGTCACGGCGAACACCGATCCGAATCTGGAGAATATCGCCGAGGTCACCAGCATCATCGCTCCCGGCCAGGACTCCCACCACATCCTGGCGATGACCTCGAGCCGCACCTACGGTCTGGATCAGGGTGCGCATCAAACGGTCCAACCCCAGCCGTATTCGATGGTCGGTGACGGCGCCGGATCGATTTTCAAGATCTTCACCACGGCCGCCGCGATGGAGAAGGGCCTGGGCACCAGCGCCCAGTTGGATGTGCCCTCGTTCTTCGCCGCGAAGGGTATGGGTAACGGTGGCGCCGCGGGATGTCCGCCGGCCACCTATTGCGTGAAGAACGCCGGTAATTACCGATCGCCGATGTCGGTGACGGAGGCGCTGGCGCAGTCTCCGAACACCGCGTTCGTCAAGCTCATCCAGGATGTCGGCGTGACGCCCACGGTCGATATGGCGGTCCGGCTCGGGATGCGCTCCTACGCCGAGGCGGGCACCTCCGGCCACGGTAATCAGAGCCTGGCGGACATGATCAAACAGCAGAATCTCGGCTCGTTCACCCTGGGCCCGGTCGCGATCAATCCGCTGGAATTGTCCAATGTCGCCGCGACGCTGGCATCCGGCGGAAAGTGGTGCCCGCCCTCGCCGATCGCGGAGGTGATCGACCGCGACGGTAAGCAGGTTCCGCTCACCCAGCAGGCCTGTGAACAGGTCGTCGAGCCCGGCTTGGCGAATACCCTGGCCAATGCGCTGAGCCAGGACGCCGTGGGCGGTACCGCGGCCGGTTCGGCCCGTGCGGTGGGCTGGAACGCCCCCGTATCGGCCAAGACGGGAACCACCGAAACCCACCGGTCCTCGGCCTTCCTCGGCTTCACCAATTCGATGGCCGGCGCCGCCTACATCTACGGCGACTCCCCGACGCCCGGCGAGATCTGCTCGTTCCCGCTGCGCACCTGCGGCGACGGTAACCTCTACGGCGGTAACGAACCGGCTCGCAGCTGGTTCGGCGGTATCAAACCGGTACTCGACAAATTCCCGCCGCCCGCACTGCCGCCGCTGGACGACAAATACGTGCGCGGCTCGAACAACGCGCAGATCCCGGATGTGAACGGCATGTCGGAGTCCGAGGCGCGCTCGGTGCTCATCGGCGCGGGCTTTCAGGTGTCGACGGTCACCACGCCCGGATCGGCCGCCAAGGGGACGGTCACCGCTACGACGCCGAACGGCTCGGCCATTCCCGGATCGGTGATCACGGTGCTCGTCAGCGACGGCACGCAGCGGGAGATCCCGAAGCCCGGACCGCCGCCGGCGCCGCCGGTGCTCCCGGGTCTGCCGCAGATACCGCGGCTGCCACCGATTCCGATTCCGATCCCCCGGTAGCGATACGCGAGAGGCCGGCGAATGTGCGACACATTCGCCGGCCTCCTGCTTTGTCCGGCGAGCCTACAGCCGGGCCTTGACCGCGGCCGAGATCCGCGAACCGTCCGCCCGGCCCGCGGCCAGCGCCGTCGCGACCTTCATGACCTGGCCCATCTGCTTCATGCCCGGGCGCTCACCCAACTGCTCGGCCACATCGGCGATGGCGGTATCGGCGATATCGGCGACCTCGGCCTCGGTGAGCGGGGTCGGCAGATACTCGTCGATGATCTCCTGCTCGGCGCGCTCGTTGGCGGCCAGTTCGCCGCGGCCGTTCTGTTCGTAGACGACGGCCGCCTCGTTGCGCTTCTTGGCCTCCTTGCCGAGGACCGCGATCACCTCGGCATCGGAGAGCTCCTTCGCCTCGGCACCGGCGACCTCGGCGTTCTGCACGGCTGCCAGCAGCATGCGCAGCGTGCTGAGGCGCAACGTGTCCTTGGCCTTCATCGCCGCGGTCAGATCGGCGCGCAACTTCGATTTGAGTTCCGACATGCGCCACACGCTAGCCGTTGTCGGCGGACCCTCCCACCGCATTTCCGCGTGTCGAGCCGGGTGGACGGCCACGACAGCGCCCGGCAAACCGGATGCCTGTGCGGAATCACACTCGGTATTCGTCACAGTGGTCGCCTATTCTGGGCTGATGCCCGTATTCTCGTCCCCCGCACTTCGACGAGCAGCGCTGGGCTCCGGAGCTAAGGTCGCCGCCGCGGCCGCCGGTACCGCAGTGGCCGGAATCGGCTATGCCTCGCTGATCGAACGCAATGCCTTCGTCCTTCGTGAGGCCACGATGCCGGTGCTGCAGCCGGGCTCGTCGAGTCTGCGTGTGCTGCACATCAGCGACCTGCACATGACGCCCGGCCAGAAACTCAAACAGGCCTGGGTTCGCGAACTGGCCGCCTTGGAACCGGACCTGATCGTCAACACCGGCGACAACCTCGCGCATCCGAAGGCGGTGCCCGCGGTGGTGCAGTCGCTGACGGCGTTGCTCTCCCGTCCGGGCATCTTCGTCTTCGGCAGTAACGACTATTTCGCGCCCGTTCCGAAGAACCCGCTCAAGTACTTCGACAAGAACCACAAGCGAGTGCACGGGGATCCGCTGCCCTGGCAGGATCTGCGCGCGGCGTTCACCGAACGCGGCTGGCTGGATCTGACCCATGTGCGGCGCGATCTCGAGGTCGCCGGAATCAAAATCTCCACGGCCGGTGTCGACGATCCGCACCTGTCCCGCGACCGGTACGACACCGTCGCCGGCTCGCCGAACCCACTGGCCGATCTGAGCATCGGACTCACCCATTCGCCCGAGCCCCGCGTACTCGACCGGTTCGCCGGTGACGGGTACGACCTGGTGCTGGCCGGCCACACCCACGGCGGACAGCTGTGCCTGCCGGGATTCGGCGCGCTGGTCACCAACTGCGGTATCGATCGGTCCCGGGTGAAGGGTCCGTCGCGCTGGGGTGCGCACACGCGACTGCACGTGTCCGCGGGCCTGGGTACCTCGCCGTGGGCGCCGTACCGCTTCTGCTGCCGCCCCGAGGCGACCTTGCTGACGCTGGTGGCCGCACCGCCGAAAGGCCCCATCGCCGACAGTGGCCATGGCGTCTCGGAATCGGAGGCCGTGGCGCGCTAGGGTGGCGTGCCGAGGCACGACATCAGGCAGGGGTACACGGTGAACAGTGGGTTCGAGCGGAACGACGACCCGACCGCGCGACGAGAACCCACTCCCGACTCGAACGAGACCCCGCCGACACTGGCGATCCGACGGGTGCCGGGTGCGAATTTCCCTGTGTCGCAAGGCTCTCCGTGGGCTCGGCCGCAGTCGATTCCGACCGTTCCCGGCGGCGCGGGCGATCCCGGACGCTCCGGTTCTCCGGCCGAACCCGCCAAGCCCGCGGCACCGGACGCGGACCGGCCGCCCGTATCGCTGTTCGGTGGGAACGACGCTGCCGGAGGGCAATCCGCTCCGGCCCATCCGTGGACGCCACAGGGCGGCGCGAGCGGAGATACCTCCCATGGCCCGAATGCGGTCCCGGGTCCGCACGCGCCGTCCGGCTTCGCTCCGTCGCCGCACGGTTTCGGCAACCCGGGCGGACCCGACGCCCCCACCACCGCCTTCGGCGTGCAACCCGGAATGCCGCAGTGGCCGGGCAGCTCGATGCCGGGCGCGAATACTCCCTCCCGGCAACAGTTCTCGGCACCGCACGGCAGCGGTCGCCCCGAGCCGGATTGGCAATTGGGGGTCGGATCACATCCCGCGCCGCAGCAAGCGTCCTGGGGACCGCCGACGGCTCAGCATCCGCACACCGCGCTGCTGCAGGTGCCGGCCGAGCAGCCGCCTCGGCGGCGGAAAGCTCTGCTGCTCAGCGGAATCGGGGTGCTGGTCGTCGTGGCGATCGGCGCGACCGTGGCGGTGGTCGCGAGCCGGCATTCCGACTCGCCGGCCGCCGCGGGTTCCGGCAAGCCGTCCATGGTCAGTGCGCTCAGTAACGAAAATCAGCCTCCCCCACCACCTTCGCGACCGCAGCAGACGGCGCCGAAGCCGCAGCCCGGCGCCGCGCCGCCACCGATGGTTCCCGGTTACCAGGTCGTCCAGATCCTCGATCGCGGTGCGGCCTACGACGCGCCTCCGGAGTGGAAGGTCGATCCGGTCGGCACGGCCGCCTGGGGTTCGGGATCGAATCCGCTGGAAATCGCCGGCCTGGCACAGGACGGCAAGAACTACTGTCCGAACTACACCCGGACCAACGCCTTCCTCACCATGTCTCCCCAGACGGACCCGTCCGCGGCCGCCGCCGATATCGGGGCCCGGATGGCCAAGTTCGGCTGGTCGAACGCCACCGTCGCCGCCCCGGCCCCCGCCGAGCCGATGGTCTCGCTGGACGGGCAGCTGCACGGCGCCTTCGTGGAGACCACCGGCAGCGCGCCGCCGCCGGCCCCCGGCTGCGCCACGACCTTCGCGGTCTACACATTCGCCTTCCCCAGCGAAAACGGAAACTTCGTCATGACGGTCGCCGCCGACACCGGCGTCGACAAGTCCGTGGACAAGGAAACCGCCAAACGCATCCTCTCCACCATCCGCCCCCTCCCTGCCCGCTGACCAGCGGATTTAATGATCCGCTCCCCCCTGCTGTAAGCTACGACAGGCTCAACTCACGGGGTGTGGCGCAGCTTGGTAGCGCGCTTCGTTCGGGACGAAGAGGTCGCAGGTTCAAATCCTGTCACCCCGACTCGTGTGTGGAGACACGGCAGAGGCCCTGACCGATCCACTGGTCAGGGCCTCTTGCTTTGCCCGGGTGCGTATCGGTGCCGGGTGCGTATCTGTGCCGGGTTCGGGAAACTTCACCGTCCACGGCCCGATCCTCTGGGCGAGCTGCCTTCCCATTTCCGGGACCACCGGAAAACCTTGTGCTACAACTTTGTTCGTGGCGGCACTCATCGGCTTGGTGGTGATCCTGGGGATCATCATTCTCATCGCTGGAGCGGTTCTGTTGATCGTCAGTCTGGCGAAAGCGCCGGGGCGGCGGGCAGGTTCCGCCTCCGAGGCGTCGCAGCAGGACCTGCCGATGTGGACTCCCCCGCAGCACCAGGACGTCCCGATGTGGACTCCGCCGCAGCACCAGGACGTGCCGATGTGGACTCCGCCGCAGCACCAGGACGTGCCGTTGTGGAGCCCGCCGCAGCAGCATTCCGCGCAGCAGCCGCAAGATCGGACGCCGCCGTACTGGTCGCCAGGTCCTCGATAGCACGGTGACGGGCTCGCTCGCGTCACTCCAGATTCGCCAGCATCTCGCGCTGATGCCGATAGCCGATGGTTTCGTAGCCGACCACGGTGATGAACGGGGAGATCATCACCACCAGTAGGCATACGGCGATCGAGGCGCCCAGCGCGGCCAGGATCACCGCGACGGCCAAGACCACGACCGTGAGGGTGAGCAGCAGGATGTGGAACGGGTCCGGGGCCGACAGCAGCAGGGTGTGCAGCAGATAGACCATCAGCAGGTACACGCCCACCGGCAGCGCCAGAGCGAGGACCACCGCGACCGGGCCGATGTGGGAGTGGTGCTCGAGCGACAGGCCCGCGACGTGCAGGCCCGCGCCGGCGCCGGCGATACCCATGTAGAGCGGGATGTGGCCGTAACCGAACAGGTAGCCGCGGTTGCGGCGGTGCACGAGGATCTCGCCGAACGGGGTGGTGAAGTACACCCACCACATGCCGAAGGTCAGGCCCACGCCGGCGACCACGATCGCGATCGCATCGGCACTCCACTGCCCGCCGTCGCTGCCGCCGAGCAGCCCGCCCGAGGAGGCGACCGTGCCGACCACGCCCTCACCGAGCGCGATGATGGCGAACAGGCTGTAGCGTTCGGCCACGTGGTGCGGATGCCACGGGGTACCACTCGCGCGGCCCTGCGTCAGCACCGGTACGAGCAGTTCCAGCACGCCGAGCAGTATGCATCCCACCCCGGCCACGAGCAGCGGCATGTGCACGAATGCGATGATCACCCAGCCGATTTGGGCGATGATCGTCCACCGGATGCTCCCGTAGCCGACGTGCCGGAAGGACGGCGACTCCCGTCCTGCGCGCCACCACTGCAGCACCATCGCGATCCGCATCACGATGTAGCCGACGACCATCACCCGCACGTCGAGGTGATCGCCCACATCGACCGAATGGAACATCGCGGGCAGGCCGAGGGCGAAGACCACCACGCCGATCATCACCACCATGGTGAGTACGCGGTACAGCCAGTCGTCGGTGTCGAATGCCGAGGCGAACCAGCTGAAATTGATCCAGGCGTTGACGATCGCGAACATCGCCAGCACGAAGGCGAGCACCGCCTTGCCCGCATGCCCGTCGGCGACCATCTCGGCGAAATACGACGCCGCCGTGCCGACCGCGACCACGAAGGTCAGATCGAACAGCAGCTCCAGGGGCGAGGACACGCGCCCCGGTTCGTCGGGGTCGCGGCCGGTCATCCGGATGAGGCGGTGCGCCGGGCCGCGGGCGCCGCCGGTGGATACGGAGTCGCTCATGGGCACCGATGATGCCGTACCGACGGGTCGGCTCGCCGCTATCGGCCCGTCGCCGTGGCAGGACGCGTGCGCGCGCTACTTCCCGGAAGCGTCCGACGGCTGCAGCAGCGAGTTGAACTTGTTCGTGTAGAACTTGCTCGGATCCAGCTTGTGATCGATGGCCCCGGTGTCCTCGAGCCAGCTCTGCCAGCGCGTGAAATCCTCGTCCGACACCTTGCCGTAGCGCGCCGGAACCCCCACGGACAGCCAGTATTTCAGCGTCGAGGTGTCCTCTCCCGCGCGGTGGCGGGCGTTGATGATCTCGGTGAATTTCGCGATCACCTGATCCCGCGGCGTGCTGCGCTCCCATTCGATCGCCTTCGCGACGCCGGTGGTGAAGGTGCGGACCACCTCGGGGTTCTTCGCGATGAAATCGTTGCGGAAGACATAGGGTCCGCCGTTGATCGGGCCGCCGTATTCGTCGAGTTCGGTGAAAATCGGTCGCACTCCGCCGTTGGCCACCGCACGCTGTTGGAACTGGCCGTTCAATGCCGCGGCGTCGATCTGTCCCTGCCGCAGCGCCTGTTCGATATTCGGCGGCGGCAGCGCCACCAATTGCACCGATTTGATCTGGTCGACGCTCAGCCCGGCCTTCTTCAACGCATCGTGGATATCGGCCTCGTTCTGGCCACCGAGCGTATTCACGCCGACCTTCTTGCCGACCAGATCCGCGGCCGAACGAATCGGGCTGTTGTCGAGGGTGTAATAGCCCTGGAAGGACTTCTCGTCCGATCCGTAGTAGTTGACCACCGCGGTGATGGGCGCCCCGGCGCCGGCCAGCTTGGCGACCGCACCGGCGAAGGCCCCGCCGAAGTCGACCTGCCCGGTCGCGGCGGTCTGGATTTCCTGCGGCCCGCTGATGGTGTTGCCGACGTAGTCGAGTTCGATCTTGCCGTCGAAGAATCCGAGGTTCTCCGCGAGCTCCGGAAGCGTGACCTGATCGGTCCAGCCGAGATACCGAAGCGAGGTCACCCCGTTCTCGGTGTGGGCGGATCCTCCGCTGCCGCAGGCGGTGAGTAGCACAGCGGCAGCCGTACCGGCTGCGAAGACGGATATTGCGGTGCGGATACGTCCGGACATCAGGTAATTCCTCTCGACACTGCGCACGACGGCACGGTGGTGCGCGTCGGCTCGGCCGAGCCTAGGTGTTGTGAATTGCCGAGCCTCCCCTTTGAATCACGACGATTCGGTTGCGGAAATACGCGTCGATCACTCGAGTACACCCGAGCGGTATCCACCCCGACCGGCACCATACTCGGGTACGCGGCAGAAGACTGCGACATGAAGGCTCCCCTGGCATCGCAGAAACGGCATTGCTGAAACGCTGACCCTGTGGAACTGGCACCCGCACACAGTCGTCGCACTACGGACTGTGTTACGCCGAGTCTCCTCGATTTCCCGGGCAACGGGGGCATACCCGACATTTCATCGATCGGGAACCCTGTCACCACCCTCGTTGCGACCTGCGAAGACCGTGGCCGCACGGGTGCGGTCCGTTGGTATAGTCCGCAGAGTTCTCGCGATGGGAACGGGAAACCGGTGCCAATCCGGTGCGGTCGCGCCACTGTGTTCAGCCCATGCTGTCAGCCAGACCCCTTTCGTCGCTGTGCACGGACGGGGACGCGGGTTCCCCAGAAGGGTTGTGGCACATGTCCACTCGTCGTCGCCTGCTTCGCGATGTGCTGCGGGACTGGTCCCGGCGTGACTGGCTGGAAGCGGCGGTGCTGCTCGGTGTGGTCGCGTTGATGCATCTGATCGGATTCGGCCTGCTGTTCGGCGCGATCGCCCCGCACGGTTATCGCATCGGGACGGAGGTCTTCGGCATCGGACTGGGCATCACGGCCTACACCTTCGGGCTGCGCCACGCCTTCGACGCCGACCACATCGCCGCCATCGACAACACCACGCGCAAGCTGATGAGCGACGGCAAACGCCCCAAATCGGTCGGATTCTGGTTCGCGATGGGGCATTCCACGATCGTGTTCGTCCTCGCCGCGCTGGTGGTGGCGGGTGCGCACGTGGTGGGCACCCTGGTCGACGAGGACTCGTCGACCCGCAAGACCCTGGGCACCATCTCGACCGTGGCCTCCGGATCGTTCCTGTATCTGATCGGCCTGCTCAATGTGGTTGCGCTGATCGGCATCTGGCGGGTGTTCCGCCGTCTGCGCCACAGCGGCGAATACGATCGCGCGGAACTGGAGGCGGCGCTCGATTCGCGCGGATTCCTGGCACGCCTGCTGGCGCCGGTGATGCGGATGGTGGGACGGCCGGTGCACGTCTATCCGGTCGGCGTGCTGTTCGGACTGGGTTTCGACACCGCGACCGAGGTGGCGCTGCTCGCGCTGGCCGGGTCCGGCGCGGCGGCGGGACTGCCCTGGTACGCGATCGTGGTGCTGCCGCTGCTGTTCGCGGCGGGGATGAGCGTGATGGACACGATCGACGGCCTGTTCATGAACGTCGCCTACGACTGGGCGTTCTCCGATCCGGTGCGCAAGATCTTCTACAACCTGGCCATCACCGGCCTGTCGATCGCGGTGGCCCTGTTCATCGGCTCGATCGAGCTGATCAAGGTGCTGCACGACGACACCGGTTTCGGCGGCCCGGTCGGAGAGTGGATCGCCGGTATCGACCTCAACAACGCGGGATTCGCGATCGTCGGATTGTTCGTCCTCGCCTGGGTCGTCGCGGTCGCCTACTGGCGGCTGGCGAAGGTGGACGAACGCTGGGCGCCCGCGCCGACCGAGGAATCGGTCTAGCCACACCACATTCGACCGCACCTCGTCGAGCCGCGCATCGACGGCCGGCATGCGACATTCTTGCGACGGCGATCACACCTGTGCCATAGTTCGCTGCATATGTGAGACGGAGCAGTCTCGCATTAGTGAAGGAGCCGAGTGTGACCGAATCCTGGACGCGCCGCATCCGCCGGACGACCTGTGTCCTCGCCGCGGCGGCGGCATTGACCGTTCCGGCCGCAGTGGTGGCTCATCCGCCGCACGCCGGCGCCGAACCCGCGCCGGTCGCACCCGCGGCCCCGATTCCGCTACCACCCGAGCTGGACCCGGGCTTCTACCATCCGGCACCGGAGATCGTCGCGGCGAAGCAGCCCGGCGAGATCATCGCCGCGCGGCAGGTGCGGGTGGCCAATCTCGGGCTGATCCCGGTCAATGTCGACGCGTGGCAGATCTCGTACCGATCGAACGACAGTCGTGACCGACCGATCCCGGCGGTCGCGACGGTTCTGAAACCACGTGGTTCGGCACCGGACAAACTGGTCTCGATGCAGATCGCCGAGGATTCCCTGGCCGGCTACTGCGCACCCTCCTACGCGATCCAGCATTTCTCGGCCGGTCCGTTCCTGGGCCAGATCGTGGCCCCGGCCGAATTCGTGATCGCCCAGGGCGCGTTGCAGCAGGGCTGGGCCGTGGTGATTCCCGATCACGAGGGGCCGAACAACGCCTATGCCGCGGGGCCGCTCGCCGGCCGGATCACCCTCGACGGCGTTCGCGCGGCCCGAGATTTCGAGCCGATGCGGTTGAGCCCGCAGACCAGGATCGGCCTCTACGGCTACTCCGGCGGTGCGATCGCGACCGGTCACGCGGCCGAACTGAAGAGCACCTACGCACCGGAGCTGAATATCGTCGGCGCGGCCGAGGGCGGGGTTCCGGCCGATCTCGGCATGACGCTGAAGGTGGCCAACGGACAGGCGACCTCGGGGCTGGTACTGGCCGCCGTGATGGGCCTGACCCGCGAATACCCCGAATTCGCGCGTTTCGTCGACGAGCATATGGACCCATTGGGCAAGGGACTGACCACGATTCAGAGCGGATTGTGCGTGCAGTACGTCAGCTCGCTGCTGCCGTTTCTGAATCTCGAAGGAATGTTGCGGGTTCCTGGCGATCCGCTCCAGCAGCCCGCGGTCGCCGACGTACTGGACGAAACCCGCATGGGCAAGTCGGTGCCGGATATGCCGATGTACATCTGGCAGGGCAACCCGGACGAGATCATCCCGGTCGGCCAGGTGAACAACCTCGTCGACACCTACTGCCGAAACCCCTCCGCCACAGTGCAATACACCCGTGAACACTTCGCCGAACATGTCGCCACCGAGATCTCCGGCGGCGGCCCGGCGATGCTGTGGTTGCGCGACCGTCTCGACGGCGTACCCGCGCAGCCCGGCTGTCACACCGCGGATGCGGGCTGGTTGTTGCTGGACCCCAACGGTTTCCAGATGCTGGCCTCGACCTTCGGCGAAACCTTCGCCTCGTTCTTCGGTAAGCCGATCGGCGTGAAGTAGGCCGCGCGCAGAGCTACCGGCACAGCGTGGTGCCGGGTGATGGGAAGGGCCCGTTCGTCAGGG
>NZ_BDBN01000131.1 GCF_001613005.1 Nocardia nova NBRC 15556
CAGCCACTCGAGGCGCTCGGCCCGCACGTCGACGCGCCACCAGCGTTGCGGCGCCTCCTCGTCGTCGGCGGGGGCCACGGTCGCGACGGTCGCGGGCAGATGGGCGCGGATCTGCTCGGTGGTGCCGAAGATCCGCAGGCCGATGTCGTATCGGTAGTCGGCGGCGGCGAAGCCGGACACGAGATGCTGTGCGGCGTCGAATCCGGCGGGTGGGTCGAACGAGCCGGGCAGCGTTCGCACATCGGTGACGCGATCCAGGCGGAAGGTGCGGTCTTCGCCGAGCCGGGGATCCGTGCCCGTCACGTACCACCGCCCGGCGTGAGCGACGAGGCCGTAGGCATGCAGGACGCGTTCGCTTCCGCGGCCGTGCCGATCGGTATAGCGGATGGTGACGGGCCGGCGGTGGCGTACCGCATCGGCGATCGCGAGCAGAACCGCGGCCTGTGCCGGGGCCGCTGCGTCCGGCTGCTCGGTGACGTCGAACGATTCCAGCAGTGTGTCCAATCGCCGGGTCAGGGACGCGGGCAGGACGCGACGAATCTTGGCGGCGGCCGTCTCGCTCGCGGTGACATCCGTTGGGGCCCAGCCGTTCCGGCGGCCGGCGAGCAGACCGAGTAGCACGGCCAGGGCCTCGTCGTCGCTGAACATGAGTGGCGGCAGCCGGTATCCGGCGGCGAGGCGATAGCCGCCGTAGCGGCCGCGCACGGACTCCACCGGAATGTCGAGGTCGATCAGATGGTCCACATAACGCCGGACGGTGCGTCCCTCGACGCCCAGCCAGTCGGCGAGCTCGGCCACCGTGCGGGTACCGCCGGACTGCAGGAGTTCCAGCAGGATCAGCACGCGGCCGGTGGGTCGAGCCATGCGGACAACTCTAGTTCCGATACCGGACCGATTGTGTCCACTATTTCTCCTACGCTGCGGAAAACGCCTCTCAACAGCAAGGAAACAGTCATGGATTTCGTCTCCATCCGCATCATCACCGGCGACGTCGCGCGTCTGGTCGCGTTCTACGAGCGCGCGACCGGCGTCCGGGCGCAATGGGCGACCGAGGATTTCGCCGAGCTCGAGACCGCCACCGCCACCCTCGCGATCGCGAGCACGCGCACGGTGGCCCTGTTCGCACCGGATTCCGCCGCTCCGGGCGCCAACCGCAGTGTGATCACCGAATTCCTCGTCGCCGATGTGGACCGCGTCCATCGCGAGCTGTCCGGTGCCGGCACCGAGATCGTCGCCGAACCCACGACGATGCCGTGGGGCAACCGGTCGTTGCTGGTCCGCGACCCGGACGGCAACCTGGTCAACTTCTTCACCCCGGTCACGGCCGCCGCGATCGCGAAGTTCGCGGCGCGGGATCGGATCGGGGCGATCGCGCAGGACAGGTGAGGCGCCGACCGCACACTCCGGGACGGTCTCCGGGTTGCGGCGCGATCACGCCTGTACGACGAAGCCGGGCCGTCCGTACCGGACGACCCGGCGAAAGCCGTTGTCTCGGAAAGTCTTCCGACCGAATTACCAGCCGCGCTCGGCGAGGCGGTGCGGCTCCGGAATCTCCTCGACGTTGATGCCGACCATGGCCTCACCGAGGCCGCGCGACACCTTCGCGAGCACATCGGGGTCGTCGTAGAAGGTGGTGGCCTTGACGATGGCGGCGGCACGCTCGGCCGGGTTGCCGGACTTGAAGATGCCGGAGCCGACGAAGACGCCCTCGGCGCCCAGCTGCATCATCATCGCGGCGTCGGCGGGGGTGGCGATACCACCGGCGGTGAACAGCACCACGGGCAGCTTGCCGGTCTCGGCGATCTCACAGACCAGCTCGTAGGGCGCCTGCAGTTCCTTGGCGGCCACGAACAGCTCGTCCTCGGGCAGCGACTGCAGGTGGCGGATCTCGGCCCGGATCTTGCGCATGTGGGTGGTCGCGTTGGATACGTCGCCGGTGCCGGCCTCACCCTTGGAGCGGATCATGGCCGCGCCTTCGGTGATGCGGCGCAGCGCCTCGCCCAGATTGGTGGCGCCACAGACGAACGGCACGGTGAACTGCCACTTGTCGATGTGGTTGGCGTAGTCGGCCGGTGTCAGCACCTCCGACTCGTCGATGTAGTCGACGCCGAGGCTCTGCAGGATCTGCGCCTCGACGAAGTGGCCGATGCGCGCCTTGGCCATGACCGGGATGGAGACGGCGTTGACGATGCCGTCGATCAGGTCCGGGTCGCTCATCCGCGCGACACCGCCCTGGGCGCGGATGTCGGCGGGAACCCGCTCGAGCGCCATCACCGCGACCGCGCCGGCATCCTCGGCGATCTTGGCCTGATCGGCGGTGACGACGTCCATGATCACCCCGCCCTTGAGCATCTCGGCCATGCCGCGCTTCACGCGGGCGGTGCCGGTCGTCGAGGTGGTGTCGGGCGTTGTCACGGGCAAACTCCTGATTATCGGGGATTCGTTCGAGAAGGCATCGCTGCGATGCGAACCTCCACGATTCTAGGCGCCCCGATCAGGCCACTAGATAGCCAGTCCGAGAGCACTGGACTGGTCCGCGGCCCCCGGCCGGAATCACACGCCCGGCAGGCGGCCGCTACGGCGTCGCTACGGGCGCGCCGAGAGCGGGTACCCGTGGCGCCGGACGACCGTAACCGCAGGCCGGCGCCACCTGTTCGTCAGATCGGGTCGACGACGAACAGCTGCGCCCAGTACGTCGCGGCCTGCTCGCCGATATACGGCAGCAGGAAGTCGTACAGCAGATAGGACATATGCATTCGGTACCTCACCTCCACACACCGGTTCGCCGGATTCGGTGTGCGGCAAACCGGTTTCGACCCTAACCGATGGTGACCTGCCACACAGCGGCAACGGCCGGGTATCGGCGAGATCGGCGGATTTCCGACGAAATGTGTTGACAGCCAACGTCTCCCACCGCCGAATCGTCAGGCTCGAATCGTCACGCCTCGGACAGCAGTGGCTCGAACAGTCCGACGGCGACGACCCGGATCTGCTCCAGCGCCCGTTCGACCGGCCCCGTGGGCTGAAAGAGATGACTGAGGGCGAGGCGCACAACGGTTTCGGCGACCGATCCCAGTTCCTCGTCGCCCACCGACGCCAGTTCGTATTGCGCGCGAACCGTCGCGGTCACCGCGGCGATCGCCCGGCCGAGCACCGGTTCCGGTTCGGTCATCAGCGCCGGCAGCAGTGCGGTATCCGGCGCCGAGCGGCCCGACAGCACCGCCTTCAGCAGCATATTGTCCGCGCCGCTGCGCAGGGTGAACTCCACGGCCGCGAGCAGGCCGGCGATCACATCGTCCGGGTGGGCCGCCAGTTTCTCGGCGATCCCGACCAGGAAGACGTCCACCTCGTTCGCGATCACCACATCGGCGAGGTCCTGTTTGGTGCCGATCTCCTTGTACAGCACCGGCCGGCTGACACCGACCTCCTTGGCCACCCGCGACATGTTCACCGCGCCCCAGCCCTCGGTACAGACCAGGCCACGAGCGGTCTCGATGACGCGCTCGCGCAGAAGTCGGCGCATATCGGACTGGAAGTTCGGCGCGGTAGCCACGTCCATGATCGTACACGGTCCACGAAACTGTTCGACTATTGACAATCTCACTACATCTGTATTCAATGAGAACACTTCTTCAGAAAGTGTAAATACGCCGAGGTGAACGGGCCGCGCTCCGGCCCCGACCTCGTCCACGCAGCCCGTACGCCGGGCGCACCGTTCCGGCGCGCAGTCCGCGTACCGTTCGTGAGGAGAACTCCGTGACCACATCCCGAATCGGCGATCCGGCCCCGACCGCGCCGCCGCAGTGGCGCGACCGCAAACGCCATCTCTGGCTGTTCGGCCTCGTCCCGCCGACCGCGGTCCTGCTCGCCACCGGCCTGGTGTGGCTGTTCAACCAGCTGGGCTGGCACCACGCGGCGCCGGTGTGGTGGTGGATCGGTCCGCTACTGGTGTACGTCCTGCTGCCGATCCTGGATCGCTTCTTCGGGCCCGACGGGCAGAATCCGCCCGACGAGGTGATGGAACAGCTCGAAAACGACCGCTACTACCGCTGGTGCGTCTACGCCTATATCCCGTTCCAGCTGCTCAGCCTGGTGTTCGCCTGCTATCTGTGGAGTGCTGCCGATCTGTCCTGGCTGGGTGTCGACGGCGGGCTGAGCCTGGTGTCGAAGATCGGCCTGGCCTTCAGCATCGGCACCATGGGCGGTGTCGGCATCAACACCGCGCACGAACTCGGCCACAAGAAGGACGAATTGGAGCGCTGGCTGTCGAAGATCACGCTGGCGCAGACGTTCTACGGCCACTTCTACATCGAGCACAACCGCGGCCACCACGTACGGGTGGCGACACCGGAGGATCCGGCCAGTTCCCGGTTCGGCGAATCGTTCTGGACCTTCCTGCCGCGCAGTGTGTGGGGCAGCCTGCGCTCGTCCTGGTCGCTCGAGAAGACGCGCCTGCAGCGGATGGGCAAGCGGCCGTGGACGATTCACAACGACGTGCTCAACGCCTGGCTGATGTCGGTGGTGCTGTGGGGCGCGCTGGCCGCGATCTTCGGCCCCGGAGTGCTGCCGTTCCTGGTGCTGCAGGCGGTGTACGGCTTCTCGCTGCTGGAGACGGTCAACTATCTCGAGCACTACGGCCTGCTGCGGCAGCGCACAGCGGCCGGACGCTACGAACGCTGCACGCCGGAGCACAGCTGGAACTCCGACCACATCGTCACCAATATCTTCCTCTACCACCTGCAGCGCCACAGCGACCATCACGCCAACCCCACCCGGCGCTATCAGACCTTGCGCAGTATGGACGGCGCGCCGAATCTGCCCAGCGGCTACGCCAGCATGATCACCGTCGCCTATTTCCCGCCGGTGTGGCGCCGCGTGATGGACAAGCGGGTGCTCGCGCACTACGGCGGTGACATCACCCGCGTCAACATCCAGCCCCGCAAGCGCGATCGGGTCTTCGCGAAGTACGGGGTCGCCTGATGTCCCGATTCCGTTGCCCCGTCTGCGATTACGTGTACGACGAAAGCGAGGGCGCACCTCGCGAGGGCTTTCCGCCCGGCACCGCGTGGTCGGCGATACCCGACGACTGGTGCTGCCCCGACTGCGGCGTGCGGGAGAAGGTCGATTTCGATCTCGCGAGCCACGATCCGACCCTCACGAAAGGCGCCTGATATGAGCGACTACAAGCTGTTCCGTTGCCTGCAATGCGGATTCGAATACGACGAGGCGCTCGGCTGGCCCGAAGACGGCATCGCGCCGGGCACCCGCTGGGACGACATTCCCGAGGACTGGTCCTGCCCCGACTGCGGTGCGGCCAAGGCGGATTTCGAGATGGTCGAGGTCAGTCGCGCATGACCGGACGCATCGTCGTCGTGGGTGCGGGGGTCGCGGGCGCCACCGCCGCCCGCACTCTGCGCACCGAGGGCTACACCGGTGAGATCGTGCTGCTCGGCGCGGAGGACCGGCTGCCCTACCGCCGCCCGATGGTCTCCAAGGAATTGCTCGCCGGTACCGCGAACGAACGCCGGCTCCTGCTCGAATCCGCGGAATCGTGGCGCGAACTCGGCATCGAGGTGCGCCCGGGGACCCCGGTCGCGGGCATCGACGTCGACCGCGACCGGCTACATCTGGGCACCGGCGAAACCCTCGGCTACGACGCCCTGGTGCTCGCCACGGGCGCGCGCGCCCGAGAACTGCCCGGCCCCGAATCGGGCGCCTACACGCTGCGCACCGCGGCGGATGTCGAGGCGTTGCGCGCGGCCGTGGTGACCGGTGGATCGCTGCTCGTGGTGGGCGGCGGCCTGGTCGGCTGCGAGGCCGCCTCGACGGCGCGTGGACTCGGGGCGGCGGTGACGATCGTGCACGCGGGTGACGCTCCGCTGGAGCGGGTGGCCCCGGCGGCGATCGGCGTGCACTGCCGAAACCTGCACGCCGGCAAGGGCGTCGACATTCACGACGCGGTCGTACTGGACCGGATCGACGGTGACGACGGCGATATCCGGGCCACCGCTGTCGACGGACGTCAGTGGACCGCTGCCGCGGTGCTCGTCGCGATCGGCGCGGAACCGGAGACCGAGGTGGCCCGTCAGGCCGGACTTGCCGTCGGGGACGGGATCCTCGTCGACGAGTCCTATACGACCTCGGCGCCGAATATCTTCGCCGCCGGTGACGCCGCCGCCGTCTACGATCCGGAATTCGGGGTCCACCGGCGCACCGAACAGTGGAACAGTGCACAGTCACAGGGGATCGCCGTGGCGAAATCCGTTCTCGGACAACCCCTCCCCGCGCAAGAGGTCACCTGGGGCTGGACCACGCAGTACGGCGTCACGATCCAATTCGCAGGGCGACCGCACACCGAGGACTACGTCGTGGTCCGCACCACCGACACCCCCGGGCAGTTCGTCGCACTGTCCCTGCGGGCGGGTCGACTGGTCGCCGCGGCGGCCGTGGGCCGTCCCGCCGACCTGCGCACCGCCCGAAGCCTCATCGCCGCCCGAACGACCCACGGTCCCGAAACCTGGTCCGACACAACCATTCCTCTCCAGGAACTGGCATCCGCCACGGAACTCTCGGGCCACCACTGACCGAGTGACCGCTTCGCAACCGTGCGATCGCGCCGCGCTGACACCGGCCTCCGGGCGTTCCGGCGCGTTGTCATCCACACCGAACGCGGCAGCACGTCCTCGTCGCCGACCGAAGCCCGCCGGTGACAGTTTCTCCGACCACGACGGGGATCGTCGACGAGAAGGGGCTTTCGAGCTACGGCATTACCGGCGCTGGGACGTCCTCGGTCGCCTACCTCGAAAGAGGCTGATACCTTGCCTCTTTCGCACAGTGGGGCCGGTGCGTGAGCCGGCTGGACGGATGAAGGAGACCGCCGGATGAACGCGGCCGCACACTGGCTCACCGGTCGAGGCACGCGCCGGATCTGGATCGCGGTGCTGATCGTGGCCGTGGTGGCGGGAGTCGCAGCGGTCGTCTGGGTGAACCGATCACCGGAGCAGCCGCCGGCGGGTCCCGCGGCCGGTGGCCGGTTCCGGATTTCCGGCCGGCTCGACTCCGCCCCGGTGCCGCGATGGACGTTACGCGCTGCCGATCTGTCGCACGAGCCCGGCGCGGTCCTGCTGGCACTTCCGCACAGCCTGGACAACTACAACGGCTACGGTTCGCCGATGGACGCCGGGCCGATGATCGTCGCGGCCACCGCGGTACCCGGCGAGCCCGGGCCGGGCACCGCACCGAAAGCCGGACCGGTGCGGCTGTACGGCATCGACCCGGACACCGGCGCGGTGCGGTGGACGATCGACGCCGGCGAACTCCTCAGCTGTAACGAGCGCGTCTTCGACGGCCAGCTGACCTGCCGCGGCACCCACCGAGTGCTGATCGTCGACGCCGCCACCGGCGCGATAGCCACGGACCGCTCGACGGACTTCGAGGTGACGGACGTGGCGGTGCGCGACGGCGTGGTTTCCGTCGCCGGCCGCACCGCCGACCGGATGACCGCCGTCGTCACCCGGGGAACCGTTTCCGACATCGAGGCGAGCTGGCGCCGAACGTATCCGACCCCGGTTCCCGGAGACGCGGTCAGGCCGAGACTCGATGCGCCGGACTACTTCCGGGACGGTCACGACGGCAGCGTTCGCGTCTACGATCTGCGCACCGGCGACCCGCTGTTCACCGGGCCCGTCGGCGCCGTATTCGACGGCGGGATCATCGCCACGCAGGTGATCGATCGCGGCTGGAGCGCGGGACGAGTCACACTTCTCGATCGCAACGGCCACTCGATCACCGAGGTCCGCAACCCCAGTTTCCTGCTCGAGTGGTATCCGACCGCGACCGCGTCGCCGCCGATCCTCACCGGCGAGAGTGCCTACGACCGAACGACAGGGCGAGTGCTGTGGACGAATCCACAGATCGGCCTCGACGAGCACACCGGTCGTCAGGGCGCGGTCGAAGGAGTAGTGGATCACACGGTGATCGTCCGATCGCTCGACGGGACGGCGCTGATCGGCCTCGATCTCGCCGACGGACACCAGGTGTGGCAGCAGCCGGCGCGGCTCGCGAACACGGTGCGCGACGGCCTCACCGACGGTTGGCACCTCGTTCTCGCGGACGGCGCCACCGTGCACGCGATCGACGCCGGCGACGGTTCGACCGCATGGTCGATGTCGCTGCCGCCCAGTGGTGATCCCAGATTGCGCTCGACGGTGGAAGCGATGGGCGGCCGGATGGTTGTCGTGCTCGCGGACGCGTTCACCGGATACGCCGCGGCATGAGGCGGCCCGAATAATCGCCGCGGCTCAGCGGATCGACCGGACCTCCGGCTCGATCTCGGAACCGGCGGCGGCGAGCGCCTCGGCCAGCAGGTTGTCCAGGTGGTACGGGTACACCGTTTCGCCGATCCGGTCGAGTTCGGCGATATCCGGCGGCAGGCACCAGCGGTAGGCGGTGACGCAGCGACGTTCCCAGACGCTCGGATCCGCGGGCTTCGGGTCGAACCAGCGCACCCGGGCGACGAAGAACAGTTCCTCGGAGCGGATCAGCTCCCCGTTGAACGGGAAGACCGCGACCCGCCGCCAGATCGGGCCGCGCAGCAGCGTGGAGTCCAGCGCCAGGCCCGTTTCCTCCCAGACCTCGCGCACCGCCGCGGTGCGCAGCGTCTCCCCCGGTTCGATGCCGCCGCCGACGGTGAACCAGAACGGCGAATCGGGAGTCTGGGGGTCGTGGCCGCGCATCAACAGCACGCGATCCTCGTCGTCGAGCAGCACCACCCGGGCCGAGGTGCGCACGGTGTCGACCTCGAGTCCGGTGGTCGCCGCCGGGGTGACGCGCTCCGCGATCTCGAAATACGTGGGCAGCGGCGCGGTACCGCCCAGGTGCAGCAACCGCACCGGGCGCCGGGTACGCAGCGCCAGCGTGTCGCGTACGGCGTCGTTGTGGAAGCGGCGCGCGATCAGTACCCGCGCCTCGGCGTCGGCGAGTTCGGCCACCAGCTGCGGACGCAACGAGGTGATGTCGACCGCGGAGAGTGCGGCCGCTAGCTGATTCTCCGTGGTTTCGCGATCGTTCCAGTCGGCGCGTTCGGCGCGGTCGGCCAATGCGATCAGCCGTTTGGACTGCTCCGCCGCCGTGGACTCCGAGATCGGCCCGGCCATCGAGATCGCGACCGTGCGGGCCACCACCGCGCGTCGCGCCAAGGCGGACTCCAGGGCGTCGCGGGCCTGGTCAGAGCGCACGTGCAGCCGGTCGAGCCGGTTGGCGGTGGAGTAGGCCCACACTCCGATGGCGATGATCACCGCCGCGATCAGCGCGAGGACCAGGATGGTCGTCGCGGAGAAGGTGATCATCCAGCGGTCCTCACCCGGGCGTCGCCGACGGTGACCGTCTCGTACACCCGCAGAATCTGTTCGGCCACGACCGGCCAATCGTATTCGCCGACAACCTGGTCCGCGGTGCGCACCAGATCCTCGCGGCGGGCGCGGTCGGTGAGCAGCCCGTCGATCGCCTCGGCCAGCGCCGCGGAGTCACCTACCGGCACCAGCACACCCGCGGTCCCGTCGCGCAACACCCGGCGGAAGGCGTCCAATTCGCTGGCGACCACGGCGGTTCCGGCGGCCATCGCCTCCACCAGCACGATGCCGAAACTCTCCCCGCCCAGGTTCGGCGCGCAGTACACATCGGCACTGCGCATCGCCGACGCCTTCTCCGCATCCGAGACCTGACCGAGAAAGCGCAGATGTCCGGCGTGTTCGCCCGCCTCCCGGCGCAGGCGTTCCTCGTCCCCGCGGCCGACGATCAGAATTTCCACGTCCGGATGCCGGGCCACCAGTGTGGGCAGTGCGCCCAGCAGCACGGCCATCCCCTTGCGCGGCTCGTCGTAGCGACCGAGGAACAGCACCGTCCCGCCCGCGCGCGGATACCCTTGCAGCAGTGGCGCATTCGCGAACGCCGGCACGTCGACCCCGTTCGGGATCTCGACCGCGTCGCTGCCCAGCGCCTCCACCTGCCAGCGCCGCGCCAGCTCGGAGACCGCGATTCGCCCGCTGATCTTCTCGTGATACGGCCGCAGTACGCCCTGGAAGGTCGCCAGCACCAGCGACCTCGTGGTGGAGGTGTGGAAGGTGGCCACGATGGGTCCCTCGGCCACCTTCAGCGCCAGCATCGAGATGCTCGGGGCGTTGGGTTCGTGGACGTGCAGGACCTCGAAGTCGCTGTCGGCGATCCAGCGCCGCAGCCGGGTGTAGGCGGTCGGCCCGAACGACAGCCGCGCCACCGAACCGTTGTACGGAATCGCCACCGCCTTCCCGGCCGAGACGACGAATTCCGGCAGTTCGGTGTCGTCGGAGGCCGGGGCCAGCACACTCACCTTGTGGCCGCGCTCGATCAGCACCTGCGCCAGCTCCACGACATGTGACTGCACTCCGCCCGGCACGTCGAACGAGTACGGGCAGACCATGCCGATTCTCATGACACCGCGTCTCCGGCGGGCCGCTCACCGCCGCGCACGGCCTGCGCGGCCGCGATCCGCTCCAGGCGCTGGGGGGACAGGTCCCCCTCCCACAGCGGTTGCAACATATGCCAGTCGGCGGGGTGTTCGGCGATATTGGCCGCGAAGCGATTCGCCAGCTGCTGCGTGGCCGCCGCGATACCCTCCGAAACATCCAGCGGCGCTTCGGTTTTCAGCCCCCATCCCTCACGGCCCTGCTCATCCACCGTGAACCAGGCGTGCACCGGCATCAGCACGGCGCCGGTCTCGATGGCCAATTTCGCCGCGCCCGCCGGCATCCAGGTGCGTTCGCCGAAGAACTCCACCGGCACGCCCTTGCCGGTGAGATCGCGCTCGCCCATCAGGCAGACCACCTTGTTGTCGCGCAACCGTTGCGCGAGCTGCCGGAACGGCGGCTGCTCCCCGCCGGTCAGCGGGAACACCTCGAACCCCAGGCTCTCCCGGTAGGCCACGAAGCGCTCGAACAGCGATTCCGGTCGCAGCCGTTCGGTGACCGTGGCGAAGCTGCCGTAGTGCTGCACCAGCCACACCCCGGCCATATCCCAGTTTCCCGAATGCGGCAGCACGAAGATCACGCCGCGCCCCTGCGCCAGTGCCTCGTCGAGATGTTCCAAGCCCTCCGGAAACGGCATCAGCGGCGAATCCGCCAGTGCCGCATGGTCGAGGGTCGGCAGCCGGAACGCCTCGCGCCAGTACCGGGCATACGAGCGCATCGACGCGTGGATCAACTCGTCGGGTACCTCGAGCGGGTCGACACCCAGCACCCGGGCGAGATTGCGGCGCAACTGATTCGGCCCCCGGCCGCGATGAGCGGCACGGTTCGCACGCCGGGCCGCCCAATCACCACCGAAGTCGAACCAGCGACGCGCGGTGCGCTCCGGCAGCCCCCGCACCAGTCGCCACCCGGCCGCATAGGCCCCGTCGGTCAGCGCCGCCCTCATCTGCGTCACGCCCGTACCACCTTCATTTCGCCGAATCGGAGTCGGCCTTGGTCACCGGCGCGATCACGTCGCGGGCCCCGGCCGAATTCCGTACCTCCAGGACTCGTTGGAAGACGGTGACGATGCTCAGCACCGCCAGGATGTACATCGCGACATACACCGCATAGGTGAGCCATTCGACGTCGAAATAGCCACCGATGCCGGTGAGGCCGGCCCCGACCAGCACGATCACCAGACGGTCGGGACGTTCGATGATCCCGCCGTCGGCCGACAGCCCGCTCGCCTCCGCGCGCGCCTTGGCATAGGAGATCACCTGCGAGGTCACCAGGACCACCAGCGTCGCCACGAACAGATGCTTGCTGTGCTCGTGATACACCGACCACCACGCGAGCGCACCGAAGATGGCGCCGTCGGCGACGCGGTCGCAGGTGGCGTCGAGGACCGCACCGTATTTCGTGCCGCCGCCGCGGGCGCGGGCCATCGCCCCGTCGAGCATGTCGAACATGACGAAGAGCCAGATCACCATCGTTCCCCAGAACAGGTGATCGGTCGGAAACAGCGTCACCGCGGCGACGATCGAGGCGGTGGTGCCGATCAGCGTCATCGCGTCGGGCGTGAGCCCGGTGCTCACCAGCGCCCGTCCCAGCGGCGCGGTCGCCTTGGCGAACGTCTCCCGACCGAAGAAGCTCAGCACGCTACTCGACTTCCTTCGCCTCGTGCCACGCCCCGGCCAGCAGGGCCCGCGTCTCCCGCAGCAACTGCGGCATCACCTTCACCCCGCCGACGACGGTGATGAAATTGGCGTCCCCACCCCAGCGGGGAACGATGTGCTGGTGCAGGTGGTCGGCCAGCGAGCCACCGGCCACCCCGCCGAGATTCAGCCCGACGTTGAATCCCTCGGGCCGCGACACCTTCTTCATCACCCGGATCGCCCGCTGGGTGAACGCCATCAGTTCGGCGCTCTCCTCGGGGGTGAGATCCTCGAGGTCGGCCACCCGCCGGTAGGGCACCACCATCATGTGGCCGGGGTTGTACGGGTAGAGGTTGAGCACCGCGAACACCCATTCACCGCGCGCGATGACCAGCCCGTCCTCGTCCGACATCTTCGGGATCTCGGTGAACGGATGCTTCAGCCCGGCCGAGGTCTTCTCCTCGGCACCGGCGGGCGCGTCGGCCTCGGCCGGCGCGCTCCGGGTGTCGCGATCGGCCGCGACCGCGCCGGTGATGTAGGACATCCGGTAGGGGGTCCACAATCGCTGCAACCGGTCCGGGTCCCCCGCTCCCGTGTCGACGATCCGACCCGGATCCTGTTGCGTCACAGCCTCTTCCACCATGCCCTCACTCACGCCCCACCGGTCCGGACCTCGAATCCTTCCGCGCTCGGCGAGGCGTTGTCGCGCCGCGAGATCCAGTCGACGACGGTCGCCACCGCATCGGCGACCGGCACGCCGTTGACCAGCGTGCCGTCGCGGAATCGGAAGCTCACCGCACCGGCGTTCACATCGCGCTCGCCGGCCAGCAGCATGAACGGCACCTTCTGCGCGGTGTGGTTGAAGATCTTCTTCTGCATCCGGTCGTCGCTGCGGTCGACCTCGGCCCGCACACCGTGCGCGCGCAGTTCCTCCACCACGGAGTCGAGGTGTTCGGCGAACGCGTCGGCGACCGGGATGCCGACCACCTGCACGGGCGCCAGCCAGGCCGGGAAGGCGCCCGCGTAATGCTCGGTGAGCACGCCGAAGAATCGCTCGATGGACCCGAACAGGGCGCGGTGGATCATCACCGGACGCTGCTTGGTGCCGTCGGAGGCGGTGTATTCGAGGCCGAAGCGCTCGGGCAGGTTGAAATCGAGCTGAATGGTCGACATCTGCCAGGTACGGCCCAGCGCGTCCTTGGCCTGCACGGAGATCTTCGGGCCGTAGAACGCGGCGCCGCCCGGATCCGGGACCAGGTCCAGACCCGAATCGGTGGCGACCTTGCGCAGCGTGTCGGTGGCCTCCTCCCACAACTCGTCCGAGCCCACGAACTTCTGCGGATCCTTCGTCGACAATTCCAGGTAGAAATCGTCGAGACCGTAGTCACGCAGCAGGCTCAGCACGAACTGCAGGGTCGAGGTCAGCTCGGCGTGCATCTGCTCTTTGGTGCAGTAGATGTGCGCGTCGTCCTGGGTCATGCCGCGCACCCGGGTCAGCCCGTGGACGACACCGGACTTCTCGTAGCGATACACCGACCCGAATTCGAACAGCCGTAGCGGCAGCTCCCGATACGACCGGCCGCGCGAGCGGAAGATCAGATTGTGCATCGGGCAGTTCATCGGCTTGACGTAATAATCCTGGCCGGGCTTGCGCACGGTGCCGTCGTCGTTGTACTCGGCGTCGAGGTGCATCGCCGGGAACATGCCCTCGCGGTACCAGTCGAGGTGTCCGGAGACCTCGAACAGATGCCCCTTGGTGATATGCGGGGTGTTGACGAATTCGTAGCCCGCGGCGATGTGGCGGCGCCGGGAATAGTCCTCGAGTTCCTTGCGGATGATGCCGCCCTTGGGATGGAACACCGGCAGGCCTGAACCCAGTTCGTCCGGGAAGGAGAACAGATCCAGTTCCAGGCCGAGTTTGCGGTGATCGCGCTTCTCGGCCTCTTCCAGGATGCGCAGATGGTTCTCCAGCGCCTCCGGCGACTCCCATGCGGTGCCGTAGATGCGCTGCAGATCCTCGCGGTTCTGGTCACCACGCCAGTAGGCCGCCGAGGAGCGGGTCAGCTTGAACGCGGGAATGAACTTGGTGGTCGGGATGTGCGGGCCGCGGCACAGGTCGCCCCACACCTTCTCGCCGGTGCGCGGGTCGAGATTGTCGTAGATGGTCAGCTCGTTACCGCCGACCTCCATGATCTCCGGGTCGTCGATTCCCGACTTGTCGCCGATCAGCTCCAGTTTGAACGGCTCCTTGGCCAATTCCACCCGAGCCTCGTCGACCTCGACCACCCGGCGCGAAAACCGTTGCGCGCCTTTGACGATCTTCTTCATCCGGGATTCGAGCTTGGCCAGATCCTCCGGGGTGAACGGCCGCTCGACCTGGAAGTCGTAGTAGAAGCCGTCCTTGATCGGCGGGCCGATGCCGAGCTTGGCCTCGGGGAACTCCTGCTGCACCGCCTGGGCCAGCACGTGGGCGGCCGAATGGCGGATGACGCTGCGGCCGTCCTCGGAGCCGGCGGTCACTGCCTCGACCTCGACGTCGGTCTCCGGCACCCAGGACAGATCCTTGAGGTTGCCCTCGCCGTCACGCACGACGACGACGGTGTCGGGGCCCTTGGTGGGCAGGCCCGCTTCGCGCACCGCGGCGCCCGCCGTCGTCCCGGCCGGCACCCGGACGAGGGCGGCGAGGGTTGTGCGGGCTGAGGTGGTCACGGCTGCGCTCTCCTTGAATATGTCGGCATTCTCGGTCCAGGCCGGTCGACGAACAGAAAAGTCACCGGCGCGACCAATGCTATCGGGACAGTACCGGTCGCGCGCCGATGGACCGCCCGCGAACCGGCCGCGACCCGCTCATCCGCGCCGGGCCAGCTCGGTGAGCAGCCGCTCGCGCTCGGCGGCGGGCCTTTTCGGACAGCTGGTGCACATACCGCAGCCGGGCACCTCGTAGACCAGGCAGCAGGAGATCCGCCGCACGAACGTGCGCGATTCGACATCGGTGAATCGCGGCGCGGGCAACCGTTCGCCGACCTGGGCGGCCAGCCGCGCACCCGCCTCGGGGTCGCCCGCGTCGATGGCCCGGTTACCGATCGCATCGGCGACGATCGCCCACAGCGCCGCCGGACCGGCGCCGGTCACCCGTGCCACCACCGGGATGACGCGCCGCAGCGACTCCCCCAGCGCCGCGCCGACCGCTTCGGACTCGCTCACGGCGTCGGGCACGATCCGCTCGATGCCACCGTCGGGCCGGATCTCGCAGCGCAGCCGTTCCAGCGTGGGGTCGGGCGCCGGTGCGCCGCTCGCATACGCCTCGGTGATCGGATCGACCAGCGCCGAGGCGGCCATACACCACCACAGCGTGCCCGACACGCGGGAATTGCCTGTGCCCCAGGAGATTCCCATATCGGCGATCCGTTCCGACAGCCACGCGGGCTCGGTGAGTTTGATGCCGGCCACCTGGGCGGGCACCCCGGACTCCACCGACTGCGCAACCATTTCCCTCCGACTCCGATCCACGTCGATTCACCGAATGCACCACCTCCACCATGGCATGTCCGCCGCGCTCGGATCGAGGCGTCGGCCGCGGGTTTCGGGGTGCGCCGCTCAGCGTATCGGCGCGGGCGACGGCGACGCTCAGGCGCGCCGGACGGGTGCGCGAGTTCGGCTGTCGGGCTGCCGAACTCGCGCACCCCGCGCCCGGATCAGGCGTGGGTCCGATCCCGGGCGGGTATTCCGGGTCGCTCGGCATCGGTGATCTCGGCGATGCCGGTGGTGGTGACCTCGAGGACCCGTGCGGTTCCGATATCGAAGAACAGTCCCGAAAGCGCAACACCGCGCTCCTCGACGGCCCGGGCGACGACCGGATGCTCCCGCAGCGTCTCGAGCTGGACCGCGACGTTGACCATGCTCAGCTGGTCGGCCGGGCCGTACCCGGCGGCCGCCGCGGCCGCCGCCACCGGATGGCCGGCTCGGTAGCGCTGCAGGGCCGCGGCGCCGTGGGCCAGCCAATCGTCGATATCGGGGCCCGCGGACCGGTCGGACAGCAGAGCGTTCATCGCACCGCAGCCGGAATGTCCGCACACCACGACGTTGCGCACCGACAGGTTGTGCAGCGCGAAGCCGAGCGCGGCGTCCACCGACACGTCGGTGCCGCGCGCCGGGATCAGATTGCCGATATTGCGGACGGTGAACAGGTCACCCGGGCCGCTGTTGGTGATCACATTCGGCACGATCCGCGAGTCCGAGCAGGTGAGGAAGAAGGAATCCGGGTCCTGCCCGTCGCGCAGTTCGTCCAGATGCGGCCGCATCACGTGCGCGTGGCTGCGATGGTAGGCGGCGACACCGGCGGCGACCGGATTGCCACCCTCGGAACGCCACGGTCCCAGGACGTCGTCGAGCAGCCCGCGGGCCCGGGCGCGCCGCGGCGGGCGCTCTGCGGCATCGGCCATCCGCACCGTTCCGATCTCGACGAATTCCACGGTGCCGCCGGTACTTTCGTGCTGCTGCGCCCAGGAGTGGATGGCGTCGTAGGCGGCGTGGTCGAGGAAGTCGACCGTCAGCTCCACCAGGACGTCGGCGCCGGCGGGCACCTTGGCCAGCTGCCCGGTCAGCTTCGGCAGGGCCAGGAAGGTGCAGGTGCCGTCCACGCTCACCAGCCACCGGTCGGTTCCCTCGACCGGAGCGGCCTCGACCGAGACGCGCACCACGCGCCACAACAGCAGGGCGAAGGCGACGACCAGGCCGATCAGCACACCCTCGAGCAGGTTCAAGAACACCACCGCGGCGATGGTTACCGCGTAGATCACCAGTTCACCGGTGCGGTGCGCGATCTTGATGTGCGCGAGCTTCACCAGCTGGATACCGATCATCACCAGCAGTCCGGCCAGGGCCGATTTCGGGATCTGCTCGACGACACCCACCAGGGCGATCGAGAACAGCAGCACCCAGACGCCGTGCAGCAGCGCCGAGGCCCGGCTGCGCGCGCCGGCGGTCACATTGGTCGCACTGCGCACGATCACGCCGGTGACCGGCAGGCCGCCGATCATGCCCGAGGTCACGTTGGCCGCGCCCTGGGCCATGAGCTCACGGTCGAAGTTGGTCCGCGGGCCGGTGTGCATCTTGTCGACCGCGACCGCCGACAACAGGCTCTCCACGCTGGCGATCAGGGCCACGGTCAGCACCGCCAGTGCGACGCCGCTCCAGTCTCCGCTGGGCATGTTCGGCAGGCCGATGGCGTCGAACAGCGAACCGCTCATCGTGATGCGGGCGGGGTCTCCGGGCAGCACCAGCGACAGCGCGGTGGCGACCACGATCGCCACCAGCGGTCCGGGCACCACCCGGATCTTGGCCGGCACGTAGCGCCAGCCGAGCATGACCGCGATGACCAGACCGCCGATCACGACGTCGATACCGCTGAGGTGCAGCAGCTGATTCGGTAATTCGGTGACGTTCTCCCACGCCGAGCTCTGCGACGATCCGCCGAGCAGGACATGAACCTGCTGCAAGGCGATCGTGATGCCGATGCCGGCGAGCATGGCGTGGACGACGACCGGTGCGATGGCGAGCGCGGCGCGCGCGATCCGGCTCAGGCCGAACACGATCTGCAGCAGGCCGGCGCCGACGGTGATGAAACAGGTTGTCTTCCAGCCGAATTGATTGATGGTCTCGGCCATGACCACGGTCAGTCCAGCGGCCGGGCCGCTGACCTGCAGGACGGAGCCCCCCAGAGTTCCCACCACGATGCCGCCGACGGCGGCGGCGATGAGTCCGGCCGCGACCGGAGCGCCGGTGGCGACCGCGATGCCGATCGAGAGCGGCAGAGCGACGAGAAAGACGACGACGGAAGCGGGCAGATCGTGTCGAAGGACCGAGTTCATCCGGTCCGACCAGCTGGGGCCCGGCGGGGCCGAGGGTCTGGACGTAGCGACGGTGTCGGTGGACATATTGCTCCTTCACCGGAGCCGCCGCGGCGGTCCGGTCGGTCGAACATGTTCTCCAGGCATCGAATTCAGCTGCGAGACTCCGTTGTCCAGCAGTGAGCCGGAAGCGAGGGCAACCCTAATAGTAAAGACTAAGCAAAGCCTTAGAAAAGGATATTTAGCCTCGCACACGTTCCGAATTCGATGTGACGGCCCCCACGCCCAGGAGCTGTGACCTGCACCGGCACCACTGTGCGCCCGCTCAGCGCACGTTTTCCACCCGGGGAATTGCCAAAACTGGGAATGCTCCTTTCAGGAAACCGGCGCCGGCACCGGGTGCCGGAGGTCGTCGATATCGGCGATACCGTCGGGCGTGATCGCGAGCACGCGAGCGGTGGCGATATCGAAGAACAGTCCCGACAGCACCACACCGCGGGCCTCGATCCCGCGACGCACGACGGGATGGGCGGACAGTGTTTCGATCTGCACGGCCACGTTCACCATGCCCAGCTGGTCGACCTCGCCGTAGCCGGCGGCCGCGGCC
>NZ_BDBN01000132.1 GCF_001613005.1 Nocardia nova NBRC 15556
GCCGCGGCGGACGGACCGGCGCGTCACCGCGTGCCGGAGTACCCGGGCGCGCCGGCATTCGTGCGTGCGCGCCCGTCTCGTACGGGTCGGGCCGCGCACTGGGATACGGCGCAGCCGGACGTCCCGGCGTCCCGTACCCGGGCGGAGTCATACCGTGGTCCGGCTCCGCGCGGCCGTGCCGCCCGGTGCGCCCGCCCGCAGCTTCCGCGCTCGGCCCGGCCGGGTAGTCCGGCTCGGAATAGCCGGGGCCGTAGGCGGATTCGCCGTAGACTCCGTCGTCCCCCAGATCCGGTGCCCGGTGCGTACCGGTCCGGTAGCCGCCCTCGGCGTATCCCTCGTCGTAATAGGAATCGCCATAGCCGGTGTCGTCCCGCTCGGAGTCATGATCGGATCGATGATCTCCACGGCCGAACATGTTCATACCTCCCCTCCGGCGCGGCCCGCCCCGCCGGATTGCGGCGACAGACTGTGGTGTCCGCCGCTCGACCCGTAACCGCCTGCGCCGCGCGCTGTTTCGTCGAGCTGGCCGACCTCCACGAAATCCACCAGTTCCACACGCTGCACCAGCAATTGTGCGATCCGATCGCCGCGGCGCAACTGAATCGCCGTGCGCGGGTCGTGATTGATCAGGCAGACCTTGATCTCGCCCCGGTATCCGGCGTCGATCGTGCCCGGCGTGTTGACGACGGACAGACCCGTCTTGGCGGCCAGCCCCGACCGGGGATGAATGAGGCCGACGGTGCCCTCCGGCAACGCGACGGCGATTCCGGTGCCGACGAGCATCCGCTCGCCCGGCTCCAGGATGACGTCTTCGGTGGTGCACAAATCCACTCCGGCATCGCCCGGGTGCGCGCGCGTGGGCACCGGGACGCCGGGATCGAGCCGCAGCAGAGGTATGGGTGCAAGTCCGGTCACGTCCAGCGAGCCTACGCGTCCGGCGGCCGGGCCGTGGGAGCGCCGGGCTCCGATGTGGCGGCACCGAGCGGCCGCGGTCGCGGACAGCCCGGACCGGCTCCCGCCGACAGCGAATATGTCGGCCTGACCTAGCATGATGTGGTGTCCGACCAGTCCCACGCAGTACCTCCCCACGAGTCCTCGGCGCGCGCACACGCCGATACCCCCGCCGCGGTCTATTCCGAACGGCTGTGGGTTCCGCTGTGGTGGTGGCCGGTGGCGCTGGCGGTGACCGGTTTGCTGGCCGCCGAAATCCATATGGGAGCGCCGGGTATCCGGGCGTGGCTGCCGTATGTGCTGCTGTTCCCGGTGCCCGTCTGGGCGCTGCTCTGGGTGAGTCGCCACCGGGTCGAGGTGGCACCGGATGCCGACGGCATCCTCGAATTGCGCGCGGACCGGGCCCATCTACCGGTAACGTATGTATCCCGGGCGGTACCCGTACCGGCCAGCGCGAAAAGCGCGGCACTGGGTCGTCAGCTCGACCCGGCCGCGTTCGTCCAGCATCGACCCTGGATCGGGCCCATGGTCCTGCTCGTCCTCGACGATCCGGACGACCCCGCTCCGTACTGGCTGATCAGCACGCGTAAACCCGAGCAGGTGCTGGCCGCGCTCGGCGTGCCGAGCGCGGGCTGACGGGACCTGCCGGGCTGTTTGTCGTCGTTTCTCTCAGCTACCCGCGGAACTGATCCGCTGCGGCCGCACGGATCGCTCAGGCCGCGCAATCCATGCAGATCATCTGCCCGCCGGCCTCGCTGGCGAGTCTGCTGCGGTGGTGAACCAGGAAGCAGCTCGAGCAGGTGAACTCGTCGGCCTGCTTCGGGATCACCCGGACCGAGAGCACCTCCTCGGACAGATCCGCGCCGGGAAGCTCGAACGACTCCGCGGTATCGGATTCGTCGATATCCACGACGGCGGACGCGGCCTCGTTGCGACGAGCCTTCAGCTCCTCGAGCGAGTCCTCCGACACTTCGTCGGATTCACTGCGCCTAGGTGCGTCATAGTCGGTTGCCATGTCGTCTTCCCCTCGTCCTTACTCCGTATATCCCGGACCGGCTCCGCCGAACGTCGATCCCTGTCGGAATCGCCGGCGATGCCGCCCCGCCGTGGTGTACGTCACGTGTACACCGCTCGCCGCCCGGCCGGATCACCCTGATCCATACCGGATCGCGCTCGGTCAACGCAGGACATGCCCTGGTTGTTCCCGAAATCGCTTCCCTGATTCACATCAGCCGATTCGTATCGGGCCGCCAGACAATAGCGGACGCCGGGGCAAAAGTCGCAATCAAAACTCGAGCGAGTCGAAACCGACGGGTAATCGTCACTGCGACAGCACAGCTGTGGCGATACGCCATCGCTTCGTGCTCGGCGGCGCCTCGGCCCGTGACCCGATCGCGACGCGGGCGGCCGCGCCGATCGTTACCATCCCGATATCCGGCATCGCCGTAGCTGCCTGTTTCCGCGCCGAACCGGCGCGCAGGTGTCCGCGTGCGCGACTGTCGCCCGCCAACTCGTAAGGTGTGCGTGTGGTTTCACTGATCACCGAAGGCAGCGCGGTCGACAACAAGGGCCGTCCGTTCCTGCGGCGCCGCTACCAGCCGTGGGTCGCACTCATCGCGGTTCTCGCCCTCATCTGCGCAATCGTGTGGATCAAGGCGCTGACCACCGCCGACACCACCCATACCGCGATGGCCTGCAATTCGCCGGCCCCCGCCACGGATGCGAACTCCCCGCAGCCCGCGCCGCTGGGCGAGGTGGTGTCCCCGTCGCGGCTGCACGATGTGGAGCCGGCGCCGCTGGCCCAGGCCAAGGTGCGGGTGCTCAACGGGTCCGGCCAGCGCGGCCTGGCCGAGCACATCGCGTCCAAGCTCGGTGACTACGGCTTCGCCAGCCCGCCGGCCCCGGTCTTCGGCAACGATCCGGTCTATCTGAACGGCGACCTGGTATGCACCGGCCAGATCCGCTACGGCGTGAGCGGTCGCCCGGCCGCGGCCGCCGTCCAGCTCGTCGCGCCGTGCGCGGAGCTGATCGAGGATCAGCGCACCGACGACACCGTCGACCTGGCCCTGGGCACGCTGTTCGGCAACGATCTGCAGCCGAGCACCGATGCCGAGGAAGTGCTGCGCGCCTTGAAGAATCCGGCGCCCAACGGCCCGGACGTCGATTCGGCGCTGCTGCAGGCCGCCCGCACCGCCCGCTGCTGAAGCCGAGCCGCGCTCACTCCTCGGGGATGGGCGCGGCGACACCGAGCCGGTCGAACAGGTCGGCGAGCTCGTCGGCGATGCCCGCGGCGGCGGCCACGGTCAGCTCCCCCTGCGCGCCGGTGGAGTCCGCGCCGGGCAGCCGCAGTACCGCCCCCGCCTCGGCCGCGATCAGGGCTCCGGCGGCCCAGTCCCACGGATTGAGGCCGTGTTCGTAGTGGGCGTCCACCCGACCCGCGGCCACCATGCAGAGGTCCAGGGCGGCCGAGCCGATCCGGCGGATGTCGCGGACTTTCGGCAACAGCTGCGCCACGAGTTCGCCCTGCCGTTCCCGTCGCGCCGCGCCGTAGCCGAAGCCGGTGGCCAGCAGAGCCAGCCGGACGGAGTCGATATCGTTGCAGCGCAATGTGATCGGCTCCTCGTCGCCGCCGGCCAGGGTGGCACCCGTGCCCAGTCCGGCGCTGTAGGTCACCCCACCGGCCACGTCGACGACGGCACCGGCAAGCGAACGGCCGCCGCGCATCGCGGCCACCGATACCGCGTAGGCCGGGATGCCGTACACGAAGTTGACCGTGCCGTCGATCGGATCGACCACCCACACGATCTCCCCGGCGGCGCCGAGGCTGCCACCGCCCTCCTCACCGAGGACCCTCTCCCCCGGGCGCGTCTCGGCCAGCAACGACCGGATCAGCTGCTCGGTTTCGGTGTCGACCACGGTGACCGGATCGGTGGGCGTCGATTTGGTGCGGACCGAGTCGTCCTCGGTGCGCCCCGAGCCGAACACCTCGGGACGGCGGCGGCGGACGTGTGCCGCCGCGGTCTCGGCCAGATAAACTGAAACACGGCGTAATTCGGCGATTTCGGCAGGGTCGAGGACGGGCGCTTCCGCGATGTCGGCGGGTGAATTCGTCTCGGGCACGGTTTCCATCCGACCACAGATCCGCCCGGACTCGCATCCGCGCGGTCGCGGCCACGGGCGCGTCGCGCGGTGTAACGTGCCGCTGGCACCTTCATCGGCCTAGACCACAGGGAACGAGGAGTTCGCGATGTCCGCTCGGGGGCAAGCATTCGGAATCGATATCGGGGGTAGCGGGGTGAAGGGCGCGGTCGTCGACCTCGCCACCGGCGACCTCGCCCACGAACGGATCAAGATCTCCACGCCCCACCCGGCCACCCCGAACGCCATCGCCGAAACCGTCGCCAAACTCGTCACCCAGGCCGACTGGGACGGCCCGGTCGGGCTCACCCTGCCCAGCGTGGTGGTCAACGGCATCGCCCGCACCGCCGCCAACATCGACAAGAGCTGGATCGACACCGACGCGCGTCAGCTGTTCTCGCTGGCGCTGGGCGGACGCGACGTCGTGGTGCTCAACGACGCCGACGCCGCGGGCCTGGCCGAGGACCGCTACGGCGCGGCCCGCAACATCGACGGCCTGGTGATGCTGTTGACCTTCGGCACCGGTATCGGCTCGGCGCTGCTGAACCACGGCGTCCTGGTGCCCAACACCGAACTGGGCCACATCGAGGTGCACGGCAAGGAGGCCGAGCACCGGGCCGCGTCGTCGGTGAAGGAACGAAAGAATCTGTCGTACAAGGAGTGGGCCGCCGAGGTGACGAAGGTACTGGTCACCCTGGAGGACCTGTTCTGGCCGACGGTCTTCGTCGCCGGCGGCGGGATCAGCCGCGATGCCGAGCACTGGATCCCGTTGCTGGCCAATCGGACTCCGGTCGCGGCCGCCCATCTCCGCAACACCGCGGGTATCGTGGGCGCCGCGATGGCCGTGGATAGCGGGATCGCGCCGTGAGCACTCGTTGCCGATAGTTACAATGGAACGAGACCGGCGGTGAGCCGGAAAACAACCCCGGCACGTAGAGCCGGGTTCAACCCCGACAGAACCGCTCCGCCGGATGATTACTCTGGCGTGACGCCGCACGAGACCGTCACGAAAGGGCGTACGTGGTAGCCACGAATACCCGACAGACCGCCGAATCGGCCGACGCTGCCGACTCCGCAGAAGGCACCGCAGCACGGCCGGTCCGCAAGGCTGCCGCGAAAAAGGCCCCGGCCAAGAAGGTCGCCGCGAAGAAGGCCCCCGCCAAGAAAGCGGGAGCCAAGGCTGCAAAGAAAGCACCCGCCAAGAAGGCCACCACGAAGAAGGCGGCCCCCGGCGCGGACAACGAAGCCGACGAGCATCTCGACGACGAGTCGCTGGAACTCGACGACCTCGGTGACCTGGAGGTCTCCGAGGACGATCTGAGCGACGACGGCGAAGAGCTGGTCGAAGAGACCGCCGAGGACGAAGAGGCCGAAGCCGAGGACGAGGAAGCCGACGAGCCCTCGGAGAAGGACAAGGCCTCCGGCGATTTCGTCTGGGACGAAGAGGAATCCGAGGCCCTGCGCCAGGCCCGCAAGGATGCCGAGCTCACGGCGTCCGCGGACTCGGTGCGCGCCTACCTCAAGCAGATCGGCAAGGTCGCGCTGCTCAACGCGGAGGAGGAGGTCGAACTCGCCAAGCGGATCGAGGCCGGTCTCTACGCCACCGAGAAGCTGCGCGAATTCGCCGACAAGGGCGAGAAGCTGCCGGTGGCCACCCGCCGCGATCTGCAGTGGATCATGCGCGACGGCAACCGTGCCAAGAACCACCTGCTCGAGGCCAACCTGCGTCTGGTCGTCTCGCTGGCCAAGCGCTACACCGGCCGCGGCATGGCGTTCCTGGACCTGATCCAGGAGGGCAACCTGGGTCTGATCCGCGCGGTGGAGAAGTTCGACTACACCAAGGGCTACAAGTTCTCCACGTATGCCACCTGGTGGATCCGGCAGGCCATCACCCGCGCGATGGCCGACCAGGCCCGCACCATCCGTATTCCGGTGCACATGGTCGAGGTCATCAACAAGCTGGGCCGCATCCAGCGCGAGCTGCTGCAGGACCTGGGCCGCGAGCCCACGCCCGAAGAGCTCGCCAAGGAAATGGACATCACGCCGGAGAAGGTCCTCGAGATCCAGCAGTACGCGCGTGAGCCCATCTCGCTGGACCAGACAATCGGCGACGAGGGCGATTCCCAGCTGGGCGACTTCATCGAGGATTCCGAGGCGGTCGTCGCGGTCGACGCGGTGAGCTTCACCCTGCTGCAGGATCAGCTGCAGTCGGTGCTGGAAACCTTGTCCGAGCGTGAGGCGGGCGTGGTCCGGCTGCGCTTCGGTCTCACCGACGGCCAGCCGCGCACCCTCGACGAGATCGGCCAGGTCTACGGGGTCACCCGTGAGCGCATCCGCCAGATCGAGTCGAAGACGATGAGCAAGCTGCGCCACCCCAGCCGGTCGCAGGTGTTGCGCGACTACCTGGACTGATATCCGCGATTCCGATGATGCCGCCGAGGTTCCGCCTCGGCGGCATCGTCGTTATGTCCGGGGTATTGCCGCGACGGCCCCATAGGGTGGGCTGTCGTGGATCAGTTGGTGTTGGTTTTCGTGCTGGCGTTCGCGACGATCCTGGCGCAGCCGCTGGGCCGGCGGCTCGGTTTGGCGCCCGCGGTGCTGATGACGGTCTTCGGGCTCGTCATGGCGGTGCTGCCGTTCGTGCCGAATATCGCGCTGGCGCCCGAGCTGATCCTCCCGCTGGTCCTGCCGCCGTTGCTCTACGCCTCGGCGCGGCGCACCTCCTGGCAGCAGTTCGCGTCCAACGCGGGGGCGATCCTGTTGCGAGCGGTCGGTCTGGTGGTGGCCACCGCGGCCGCGGTCGCCGCGATCTTCCATCTCTGGTATCCGGCGCTGCCGGTGGGCACGGCGTTCGCCCTGGGCGCGGTGGTGGCGCCGCCGGATCCGGTGGCGGTGAGCGCGATGGCGAACCGGCTGGGCCTGCCGCGGCGTCTGGTCGCGGTGCTCGAGGGTGAGGGCCTGTTCAACGACGTGACCGCGGTGGTGATCTACGACGTCGCGGTGCAGGCGGTGGTGACCGGGCAATTCTCGGCCTGGCGGACCGCGGTCGACTTCGTGGTCTCGGCGGTGGTGGCGATGGCGGTCGGGCTCGCGCTCGGCTGGGCCGGCAGTGCCCTGATGCGGCGGCTGACGGAGGCGCCGTGGCAGGTTGCCCTCGGATTGCTACTCCCGTTCGCCGCCTACGGACTCGCCGAGGCCGCGCACGGTTCGGCGGTGCTCGCGGTCCTCGTGTGCGCGCTGTATCTCACCGATGCCGCAACGGATTTCAGCGATGTGGGATACCGAATCGTCGGCGATTCGTTCTGGGACGTAATCGACATGCTGGTCACCGGATTCGCCTTCGGACTGGTGGGCCTGGAGTTGAGCACGGTGCTCGCCACCACCGGTCCGAACTGGCCACGCCTGCTCGGCGGGGCGGCCGCGGTGGTCGGCGTGGTGGTTGCCCTGCGGGTGCTGTGGCTGCTCGCGAGTACCGCGCTGTTTCGCGGATGGTGGCGGCGCCGGCGGGTGGACGAGCCGTACACCTGGCGCGAGACCGTGGTCACCTGGTGGGCCGGCATGCGCGGCGTGGTGACCGTCGCGCTGGCGCTGGCGTTGCCGCTGACCACCGATTCGGGCGCAGACTTCCCCGGCCGCACCGAGGTCCTGTTCATCGCGTTCGTCGTGGTGCTGTTCACGCTGCTGCTGCAGGGTCCCACGCTGCCTCTGGTCGCTCGCTGGACCGGGGTGAAGGCCGATACCGAGGTCGAGCGAGCCATGGAGCGACGGCTGTGGACGCGGATCCTGCGCGCGGAACTGGCCCGGCTGGAGGACATCGCCGACAACGAGGATCTGCCCGACGAGGTGTATCAGCGGCTGCGCGACAGCGTGGAACGCCGGTTGATGCGCGCCGACCCGGAAGCGGCCCAGGCCGCCGACGGCACCAAGACCGTCGAGCACGCCATGCGGCTGACCGGCAAATTGCGCACCATCAGCAACGACGTCCTCGACGCCGGCCGCGGTGAGGCGCTGGCCGCCCGGCGCGAACCGGGTATGCCGCCGGATCTGGTGGACCGGGTGATGCGCCGGCTGGATCTGCGCCCGCCGCCGCTGCTGTGAGGTAGCGGACTCGCGCGACGGTCGAGTCCCCTGGACACCCTGCGGCGATCGAGCCCCGGTCCACGGACACGCGACGCGAACTGGCCTCGCGCTCCGGTAAACACCAGCTATTTTCCAGGACTAACGTTCGGGAAATTTACTACCTGCGAGTATATAGCTAATGTGCGGACGGTCACCGGCATGGGGATGCGGTGACGCACTTTCGGCAAGGAGTCCGCATGCTTCAGATCGACCAGTTCACCTACGGGTGGTTGACACCCACACTGGCCTACGTCATGTCCGTCATCGGTTCGTTGCTCGCGTTGCGCTGTATGGTGCGCGCGCGGGCCAACCCCGAGCGCCGCGGATGGGTCGTCACCGCGGCCGTGGCCCTGGGCGGTACGGGCGTCTGGGTCATGCACTTCATCGCGATGCTGGGTTTCTCGGTCCACGGGGCGACCATTCGCTACGACATCCCGATCACGTTGATCAGCGCCGCGATCGCGGTGGTCGTGGTCTGGATCGGCCTGTCGCTGGTGATCCGCCGGCGGGGCGACACCTCGGCGCTGCTGACCGGCGGGGCGGTCACCGGGCTGGGTGTGGCCGCGATGCACTACGCCGGCATGTACGCGATGAAGACCGATGTCGCGATGCACTACGACGCGTGGCTGGTCCTCGTCTCCATCGTGATCGCGGTGGTGGCGGCGACCGCGGCGTTGTGGTTCGCGCTGCACGTCGAGGGACTGCTCGCGACCATCGGTTCGGCGATGATCATGGGCGTCGCGGTCTGCGGTATGCACTACACCGGCATGTACGCCATGCAGGCCCATATGGCCGAGCACATGCAGGCGCCGTCGGGGGCGCAGGCCAATCAGCTGCTGACCCCGCTGATCATCGGCGTCAGCATGGTGACGCTGTTGCTGTTCCTGCAGGTCGGCATCACCGATATCCACGAGCCGGATCTGTCGCGCATCCGTGGGCAGCGCGCGAGCCGTTACTGGCCCAGCAGCACCGAGTCCGACTCCCCGGCGACCGGGTCGTTCGCTCGCGAGGAGTACCCCGGCGAGCAGACACACCGGCACCGCCGCTAGCCGCCGTCGGCAGGGCCCGCGCAATGCGGTGACCGCACAGCTCACCGGCGGGAAACCGCCGCGAGGCGAACCTGTGGCACCGGATTGCGCGGGTCGGTGGGCGGACCGGCCCGCCGCGGGCGACACTGGCATACGTGGCGTCTTCCGCTTTGAATCACTACCGGTCCCCGTGGGCCCGGACGCTCGACCTCGACACCGGGCGCCGGCAACTGCTGGACTGGTGGCACGGCCCGGATCGGATCTACCGGGCCGGGAAGGCGGTCCACGACCATCTGGCCGGTGCGCCGGCCTCCTGCGCCTACGCGTTCACATTGTTCGTCACCTGGTGGACGCTGCGCGGGATCAGTGATTTCGCCGGGCACCGGCTGATCCTGTCGGCCTCGACGAATCTGCACAATATGCGCCGGGAGCCGGTACAAGTGCTGGTCGCGTCGGCGTTCTGGACCGACGGCGGATTTCCGTGGGTGATCATCATCGGCTTCCTGACGGTGATGGCCTTCGCCGAGCGCTGGCTGGGGACGTTGCGCTGGATCATGGTGTTCGCCTGCGGCCACGTCGGCGCCTCGATGATCGTGGTCACCGGCATCGCCTTCGCGGTGCACCACGAGCTGATTCCGCTGCGCATCGCGGTGGCTTCCGATGTGGGGTCCTCCTACGGTTTCACCGCGGTGCTGGCCGCGCTGAGCTTCCATCTGCGCGGTACACCCCGGGCCGTGTGGGCGGTCGGGTTGCTGGCCTGGTTCGGCTTCGCCGCCTGGCACGGGCGCACGTTCACCGACTACGGCCACCTGACGGCGCTGTTCATCGGCTTCGTGGTCGGGGCGGTCGCGGTGGCGTTGTCGCGGCGGCTCGAGCGGATCCGCGACCAGCGGCCCGCGGGCACCCGCCGCGCACCGGGCGACACCGCGCCCCGGCCGATCGACCATCCCGCGCGCGCCCTGGTGAGCGAGGACGAGCCCTCAGCCGACGGCCGGAGCGAGCCGACGCTGCATTGAGCGCACCACGGGTTCGACCACGCGCGCCGCGACCGGGCCGAGGATCGCCATCAGCAAGACGTAGGCCGAGGCCAGCGCCGCCAGCTTGCCCGGTACCGCACCGACCGAAACGGCAAGTCCCGCAATGACGATCGAGAATTCACCGCGGGCCACCAGGGCGGCGCCGGCGCGCGCACGACCGAGCCGTCCGATGCCCTGCCGCTTGGCCGCGAACCACCCGGTTCCGATCTTGGTCAGCGTGGTGATCACGGCCAGCAGCACCGCCCAGCCGAGGACCTGCGGGATCTTGTGCGGATCGGTGTTGAGGCCGAAGGCCACGAAGAAGATGGCGGCGAACAGATCCCGCAGCGGTTCCAGGAGTTTCGCGGCGCTCTGCGCGGTGGATCCGGAGATCGCGATACCCAGCAGGAACGCGCCGACCGCGGCCGAGACGTTCAGCGCGGAGGCGAGGCCCGCGACCAGCAGCGCGGCCCCCAGCAACTGCAGCAGGAACACCTCGCGATCCTTGCTGTCCACGATCGAGGACACGAAGCGCCCGTAGCGCAGCGCGATAACCAGCACGATCGCGATCACGAGCAGGGCCAGCGCCAGCGACCGCAATCCGGCCAGCCAGCCGACACCGGCCAGGAGGGTGGTCAGGATCGGCAGATAGATCGCCATCGCCAGATCCTCGAACACCAGAACCGACAGCACGACCGGCGTCTCCCGGTTACCGAGCCGTCCGAGGTCGTTGAGCACCTTCGCCGCGATGCCGGAGGACGAGATGTAGGTGACGCCGGCCAGGGTGATCGCGCCGGTCGGCCCCCAGCCGAGCAGCAGCGCCACCACCGCGCCGGGCGTGGCGTTCAGCACGATGTCGAGCAGACCCGCGAGCCAGGACTTGCGCATGCCCGAGACCAGTTCCGGCGCGGTGTATTCCAGGCCCAGCAGCAACAGCAGCAGCACGACGCCGATTTCGCCTGCGAGATGGCCGAATTCGGTGGCGGCCTTGACAGTGAGCACACCGCCGTCACCGAAGGCCAGGCCGCCGAGGAGGTAGAGCGGGATCGGGGACATGCCGAAACGCCCTGCGACACGCCCCAGGACACCGAGGGCGAACAGGACCGCTCCGAGCTCGAACAGGGCTAGTGCGGTCGACTCCACCGGCTCACCCGCCGGTCAGAATCTCGAGCGCCTCGTCGAGGCCCTGCGGGGTTCCGACCACGACCAGCAGGTCGCCCGCCACGAGCACGAAGTCCGGACCGGGCGAGGGGTAGATCTGCCCGGCCCGCATCACGGCGACGATCGACGCCTTGGTGCGGGTGCGCATGCGGGTGTCGCCGAGCGCACGCCCCGAATACGGCGATTCGTCACCGATCGGGAGCTGGCGGGTGGTGATGCCCGGCAGATCGCGATGATCGTCCTTGAGCTTCTCAACGAGCTGCGGTGCGCCCAGCAGATTGGCGAGTACGGCCGCCTCGTCGACGGTCAGCGGCACCTGGGCGGCGCAGTCGTCGGGATCGTCGTGCTTGGAGACGATGAGATCGATACCACCGTCACGATGAGCGACAACTCCGATCCGGCGCCCGGACCGCGCCTCGAAGTCCTTACGGACGCCAATTCCGGGCAGCTGTGTCACATCGACGTTCACGAAATCCAGCCTAGATCAAGCACTTCGAGAGGCCGGCCACTGAGCCGGATCCGCGGTGAGTGCCGGAAATGTCCCTTTTTCATCAGGGCCATAGTAACTGGTGCGCACCACCGCCGTAATGGGAAGCGGGCCGTAGAGGTGCGGAAAGCGCATCGAACCCGGGTCGTCGGCCACGCCCGGCTCCCAGCGCAGCGGCGCGCTCAGGCGGGTGACGTCGACCCAGAGCAGCAGCATATCGTCGCACCCGGCGAACAACCGGTTCGCCGGCAGATGCACCTGATGCGGTGCGGACAGATGAAGGAACCCCTCGGCCTCGAGCGAGGGTGCCACCCGTTCGCCGATTCGCTGCGCCTGCTCCCACTCCGCGGGCGTACAGAGATGAACCAGCATGCGCCCGTTGGTGTTTTCGGTATTCGAGGCGGCGGGGGCAACGTTGTCGGCAGTCACGGCTGCACCATACCCAGCGTGGCGCGCGCGACCCGCCGAACGGAACGAAGCGGACGTTTGATTGAGCGGTTGATTGTCGGTGGGCGCGGGTAATCTGCGAGCAGACAACTGGATCGGCCTTTTTCCGAAGTGTTGAACCACAGGTGGTGAACCGAGGTTCCCAAGGATGGTCATGGTGTTCGCCCACAGCGAAATACCTGGTCATGTTAGGGAAAACACATACAAACATCTTCGGGAACAAAGCCCCCGTCCCGAACGTCTGACAGAGTAGTCATCAGCCACTGCTGGGAAGTAGCGGTAGCGAGCCCGCGGAAGGGACCGCGGGCCCCACACCAGGCGAACGGCTTTCTGCGCCGGGAGCCAGGACGGAGGAGTCATGCCAGGAACACTGACAAGCACCCCACTGACTGCGGTCGATCGTTGCGACCGCTGCGGTGCGGCCGCGCGCGTGCGCGCGACACTTCCCGCCGGTGGCGAGTTGCTCTTCTGCCAGCACCACGCGAACGAGCACATGGAGCGCCTGCGCGAACTGGAGGCAGTCATCGATACCGAGTCGGCACCGGCACTGTAAGGCCGGCTCCTCACGTCCCCTGTCAGCCAAGGGCGGCCTCCGGGCCGCCCTTTTTCATGTCTCGGATCACAGCACCTCCGATCACAGGTGCCGGGATGTCAGCCCGTCCAGCAGGCGGGCCAGTCCGTACTCGAAGGCGCCGTCCGGATCTCCGGGCGCCTGATACTGCTCCCCTACCGCGGCGCCCACCCGCTCCGCGAGCGGAAACGACTGCCCCGTCATGGCCTCGGTGAGCACCGGCCCGTACGCCTCCCACCAGCGCGCATCGCTCATCTCCTCGGCGCCGCGCCGGGCCGCGACCGCCGTGCGAGCATTGCCGGTCGCGAAATCCGACAGCGCGGCAATGGTCCGGTCCATGTCGACATCGGACAGCCCCGCCCCTTCCAGCGCGCTCAACTGCCGTTCGTAACGTCGCATCCGCCCCGGACCCAGATCCAGCCGCCACGGCGGTACCTCCAGTAGCCACGGGTGGGTGAGCAGTTCCGCGCGGACACCGCGAGCAATGGCCGCCAGACGCTCGCGCAGGGGCGCGGCCGGGTCGAGCGGCGTGTCCTCGCCGGCCACCCAGTCGACCATCGCGATGATCAGCGCCTGCTTGTCGGGGACGTAGGTATAGAGACTCATCGGCCCCAGCCCGAGCGCCGTCGCCACCGCTCGGATGGATACCGCGCTGTAACCGTCGCGGTCGGCGATCCGGATCGCGGTGCGAATCACCTCGTCCACCTCGACCGTCTGCTTCGGCCCGCGCATCCCCGGACGGGCCGGAAGTTCGCGGCGCCACAGCAGGGCGATCACCTGCCGCGCCCGGTCGGAGGCGGATTTCTGAGCCACAACACTCCTCGGAAATCTCATTACACTGTACGGGGTTATAATACTCCGTACACTATACGTAGATAAGCGAGGGTCCTCTGCACACGACACACGCCACCTATCTGCCCGACCGCCATGCGTTCGCCCTGTGGCACTGGGGCGCCGCGGCGACCGAAGCTCCGCCGCCCGGTGTGCGCGATACCGTCCGGCTCGCCCTCCCGGATCCCGACGGCACCACGATCGGAGTGAGCGAGGTCACCTGCGCCGTCGTCGACGCCGATCAGCTCGGCGCGGTCGACGTGGCCCGCGCCGGTTCGTCACTGTCGGCCTGGCAGCGCGTCGCACGAGAGGCCGGCGGGCCGGAGCTGTTGCCCGCCGCCGCCCACGCCGTACCCAATGCCGCGGCGACCGCGATCGTCTCCGCCGACCGGGCGGTGCGGGCCTACCGCGAGACCGAGGACATCGCGCGGGCGTTGCGCGAACCACTCCGTGCGCGGTTGCGGCCCTATCAGGCGCGCGGAATCTCCTGGCTGCACCGGACGACCGCCGACCACGGCGGCGCGGTGCTCGCCGACGAGATGGGACTGGGAAAGACCGTGCAGGCCATCGGCTTTCTCCTCGGACGCGCCGAGTCCGGCCCGCAACTCGTGGTCTGTCCGACCTCGCTGGTCGGCAACTGGATCCACGAGATCACTCGCTTCGCGCCCGGACTGCGCCCACTCGCCTGGCGCGGCGGCGAACTCGGCGAGCCCGGACCCGATGCGGTGCTCGTCACCGGATATCCGACGCTGCGCGGCCACGGACCGGCACTGGCCGATATCGATTGGGCCACCGCGATATTCGACGAGGCGCAAGTGCTGAAGAATCCCCGCACGCAGGTCTCGCGCGCCGCGCGCGCCGTGTCCGCGCGAGCGCGGGTCGCCCTGACCGGCACGCCCGTGGAGAACCATCTCGACGAACTGTGGGCGCTGCTCAATCTGGTCACACCCGCGGCGTTCACCCACAAGGCGCAGTTCCGGCGGCGCTTCGTCCGTCCCATCGAGGAGGGTTCCACCGTGGCCGTGCGGCGGCTGCACGACACCATCGAGCCGATCGTGCTGGCCCGCCGCAAGATTCAGGTGGCCGCGACTTTGCCGCCGAAGATCCACACCGACCTGGTCTGCGATCTGACCGCGGAACAACAGCGTGTCTACGACGAGCTGCTCGGCCGCGCCGAGGCCGACGGATTCGGCGTGGGCGCCGAACGCAACGCGCGCGTATTGGCCGCGCTGACCGCCCTGAAGCAGGTGTGCAACCATCCCGGGCTGGTCACCGGCGATCTCGACGAACTCACCGGCCGCAGCGGAAAGTTCGACGTCTGCTTCGATATCCTCGCCAACAACCTCGAACTGGATTGCCCGACACTGGTTTTCACCCAATACCGGCGCACCGGGGAGTTGCTGGCACGCCACTGCGCCGAGCGATTCGGAGTCGAGGCGCCGATGTTCCACGGCGGTCTGTCGCAGAGCGAGCGCGATGCGATCGTCACCACTTTCCAGAGCGCCGACGGCCCGCCGATCCTGATATTGAGCCTGCGGGCCGCCGGGACCGGCCTGACCCTGACCCGCGCCGCGGACGTGGTGCACTTCGACCGCTGGTGGAATCCCGCGGTCGAGGCGCAGGCCTCGGACCGCGCGCACCGCATCGGGCAGACCCGCCCGGTCACGATCACCACACTGACCAGCGCCACCACCGTCGAGGAACATATCGCCGGTATGCACGATCGCAAATCAGCGCTGGCCGGACTCGGCGCCGGCGACGGACGTTCGGCGGTCGCCCGGCTGGCCCGGTTGGACGACGACCACTTGCTCGCCGTACTGCGCCGGAAGCGAGGCAATTGACATGCCCGACAACGAATTCGGTTACACGCCGTGGGGTATGGGCTGGGTGCGGCTGGCGGAGCCGATCCGGACGGCACGTCCCGAGCCGCTGCTGCCCCGCGCACGCAGCATCGCCCGCAACGGCGGCGTTCACCTGACAATCGACGGCACCACGGTCTCGGCGCACATCCACCGTGGCGGGCAGGCATCGGTGACGCTGCTGGAGATCGCACCGCTGCCGGCGTCCGCGGTGAGCGCCATGGCCGAGCACATCCCCGCGCAGCTGGTCCAGCTCACCGACGAGGTGCACGCCACCCTCACCGCCGCCGGCTTGGCTCCGATACCGCGGCTCGCTGCGACCGACTGCTCCTGTTCGGCCCGCAACCCACGCTGCCTGCACCTGCTGGCCGGCTGCTACGCCCTCGCCCGAGCCGTGGACGAGAACCCCTGGCTGTCCTTGGATCTGCAGGGCTACCGGTCCGGCGGCGCGGAGGAGACCGGCGCGGCGGACGTCCCGCCCGCGCGGTGGACCTCGCTCGATTCTCTCGACCCCGCAACGTTTTTCACCGGCGCGCACGACAGGATGTCACGCGTTGGTGCCGCCGTCGACGGTGAGGGTCGCACCGGTCAGGCGGGCGCCGGACGGGCCGGCGAGGAATGCGACGACACCCGCCACGTCGTCGGCCTCGCCGAAGCGGCCGAGCGCCGAATGCCGTAGCTGGTTCTCGGCGTGCGACGACGCGGCCGGATTCATATCGGTGTCGGTCGAGCCCGGCTGTACCAGGTTGACCGTGATCCCGCGCGGGCCCAGTTCTCGCGCGAGCGCTCGAGTGAATCCGTTTAGTGCGGATTTGCTGAGGTTGTAGAGCGTCAAACCCTCGAACAACGCGCGTTCGGACAGGTTCGACCCGATGCTGATGATGCGCCCGCCGCGATCCATGTACGCCAGTGCGGTCTGTGCCGCGACGAAAGCGGCCCGGGCGTGGATGTGCAGCGCCTCGTCGATCTCGGCAACGGTGAAATCGGTGAACGGCTTGGCCGGGAAGATGCCCGCGTTGTTGACCAGGATGTCGACGCCACCCAGTTCCGCGGCGGTGCGATGGACCGCCGCGACGACCTGCGCGGCATCGGCACTGTCGGCCTGCACCGCGATCGCGCGCCGCCCGAGACCCCGGATATCGGCGGCTACCGCCTCGGCCGCCTGGGCCGCGCCGCGGTAGGTCAGCGCCACATCCATGCCGTCGGCGGCCAGGCGCCGCGCGATCGCGGCGCCGATGCCCCGGCTTCCTCCGGTCACGAGAGCCACGGTGGTCGACTCGCTCATCTGCACTCCAATTCTGTGTCGATCAATACAGAAATAGACAAGCAGCTCGGCCGACGGTCGTCAAGAGATATATTTAGTGATCGACACAGAAAGAGGATTCGATGGCCGAACGCGGACGTCCGCGCGGATTCGATCGCGACATCGCGCTGCGGCGCGCCATGGAAGTGTTCTGGGAACACGGCTACGAAGGCGCCGCGATGAGCGATCTGACGTCCGCGATGGGGATCAATTCCCCCAGTCTGTACGCCGCCTTCGGATGTAAGGAGCAACTGTTCCGCGAAGCCGTCGAACTCTACGGCCGCACCGAAGGCGGATACACCGCCCGCGCGCTCGCGACCGCGCCGACCGCGCGCGCGGCCGTCGAGGCGATGCTGCGCGACAACGCGGCCGCCTACTGCGACCCCGCCACACCGCGCGGATGTCTGGTGGTGGTCGCGGGCAATACGGCGGGCCCGCGCCACGGCGCCGTCCGGGATCTGCTCGCCGAACGCCGTCGCCACACCACCGAAGCGGTGCGGCAGCGCCTCGAGCGCGGCATCCACGACGGGGATCTGCCGGCCGACACCGACATCGACGGTCTCGCCGATTTCTACACCGCCGTGCTGTTCGGACTGTCGGTGCAGGCCGGTGACGGCGTGGACCTGCACCGGCTCGGCCGGACCATCGACCGGGCGCTGCAAGTCTGGCCGGAATCGGCCCCCGCCGAACAGCGCTGAAGCACCCGGTCCGTTTCGGAAAACGCTGCGGGCCAGGACTTTTCGCCACCCCGACGCAGCTGCGACTACATGCGCCGCAGTGCCGCGATGCGCTGGGACAGCTGATCGGCGGTCGCCAGCGCTGTCGGCGG
>NZ_BDBN01000133.1 GCF_001613005.1 Nocardia nova NBRC 15556
GCGGCGCGAGCGGGAGCAGCGACGACCGCGCACGCCGGCTGAGGCGGGCCGCCAACCCGGCGATCGTCGGCTCCTCGAAGATATCGCGAATTCCTACCCGCACCCCGAGGGCCGCCTCGGCACGCGCGGCCACCCGGGCGGCCGAGAGCGAGTCGACACCGATCTCGAACAGATTCGCCGCCACGCTCACCCGCTCCGCGCCGGTGATCGCGGCGACGATATCGGCCAGTGCCGCTTCGTGATCGGTGCCCGCGGCCACGAAGTCCGCCACGTCGTCGAACTCCGGCTGCGGGAGCGCGGCCCGGTCGAGTTTGCCGTTCGCGGTGAGCGGCATCCGGTCGAGCACCTCGACGCGCCCCGGAACCAGATACGACGGCAGCCGGCGCGCGAGCCGGTCCCGGATCGCGCGGCCGTCGATCGCCGCTCCCGGTGCGAGCGTCACATAGGCCACGATTCGTTCCGCGGTAGCGATCGCGACCGCGCGCACGACCTCCGGGAGGGCACATGCCGCCGCCTCGATATCCCCCGGCTCGACTCGCTGGCCGTGGACCTTCACCTGGAAATCGCTGCGGCCCAGGAAGTCCAGACGGCCCGATCGGGTCCACCGCACCAGATCCCCGGTGCGGTAGAGCCGCTCCCCCGGTGCGCCGAACGGATGCGCGACGAAGGCCGCGCAGGTGAGATCGGCGCGGCCGTGGTAACCGCGCGCCAGCTGCACACCCGAGACGTACAGGTCGCCGACGACGCCGACCGGCACCGCGCGCAGCCTGCGGTCCAGCACGTACACCCGCATGCCGGAGACCGGTGTGCCGATCGGGACCGTCGCGGGGACCGTCACACCGGGCGAGCATCGCGCGGAGGTGACCACCTCCGCCTCGGCCGGGCCGTACCAGTTCACCACCTCCGCCGCGGTGAACACGCGCGCCGCAGCATTGACGGTGGACTGCGCCAGCGCCTCCCCTGCGACGAAAACCCTTCGCACCGAAGCCAACTCGGTGCCGTCGACGGCTTCGAGCAGGACGTCGAGCATCGACGGGACGAAGTGCACCGTGGTGATCTCCCGGTTCGCGATGCACTCCGCGAGATAGGCCGGGTCGCGATGCCCCTCGGGTTCGGCGATCACGATGCGCGCGCCGGTCTGCAACGGCCACAACAGTTCCCACACCGCGATGTCGAAGGTGACGGGCGTCTTGTGCAGCACCGTATCGCCGGCGCCGTGCGGCCACTGCCGCTGCGCCCAGGCCAGCTGACCAGCGGTGGCGGCGTGGGTCAGCGCCACGCCCTTGGGCACACCGGTGGAGCCGGAGGTGAACAGGACATAGGCCACGTTCTCCGGCCGCAGCGGCGCCCGGCGATCCGCATTCGTGATCGGGTCGCCGGACAGCCCGGACAGATCCAGCCGATCCAGGTCCACCCGCGAACATTCCGGTGTCAGGCCGGCGCCGTCGGCCGACGTCGTGAGAACCAGGAGCGGCCGTGCCGCGTCCAGCACGTCGGCGACGCGCCGGCTCGGCTGCTGTGGATCGATCGGCACGAAGGCCGCGCCCGACTCCAGCACCGCGTACAGCGCCGTCACGAGGTCGACCGAACGTCGAACCGCCACGGCCACATGCGTTTCCGTACGCGCACCGCGCGCGATAAGCCATCGGGCCAGCCGGTGGACGCGGTCGGCGAAGTCGGTGTAGGTCAGCGCCTCACCGTCGGCGGGCAGGATCGCCGGAGCGTGCGGAGTGCGGCGCACCTGTTCGCCGAATCCGTCCACCAGCGTGCGGCCCACCGACACCGGATCGCCGGTGTCGTTCCAGCGTTTGAGCACCAGCTCCCGTTCGGCGGTATCGAGCAGATCGAGTTCACCGAGCGGCGCGTCGGCGTCGGTCGTGAGCCCGTCGAGCAGGCGGACGAACCGGTCCGCGAAGCGCTGCGCCGACTCCGCGTCGAACAGGTCGGTCGCGTAGGTCAGTCGCAGCGTCATTCCGGCCGACTCACCCTCGGGGCCGTGGTCCTCCGTCACCATGAACAGCAGGTCGTAGATCGCGGAACTGTCTCCCGCATCGAGTGTTTCGACGGTGAGTTCCGGCAGCTCCACGCGCGCCCGCACCATGTTCTGGTAGGCGAGCATCACCTGGAACAGCGGCGAATGCGCGGTCGAGCGGGCCGGGCGCAGTGCGTCGACCAGCTGCTCGAACGGCACGGTGGCGTGGTCGAAGGCCTCGATATCACTGCGGCGCACCACATCCAGCAATCCGGTGAACGTCTGATCGAGGGTGACACGGGTGCGCAGGACCAATGTGTTGACGAACATGCCGACCAGCTCGTCGAGCACCCGATGACCGCGGCCCGCATGCGGTACGCCGACGGTGACGTCGTCACTGCCGGACAGGCGCGACAGCAGTATCGCGAGCGCCGTGTGCACCACCATGAAGGTGGTGGCGCGAGCGCGCTGGGCCAGCGATTCGACCCGGCTCTGCAATTCCGCCGGTATGTCGGCGTGGATCAGCGCGCCGCGATGGCTCTGCTCGACCGGGCGCGGGCGGTCGGCGGGCAGTTCGAGGAGTTCCGGTATCCCGGCGAGTCGCGTTCGCCAGTAGGCGATATCCCGGCCCACCGGAGATTCGGGATCGCCGGGCGAGCCGAGGACCGCACGCTGCCACAGGGCGTAATCGGCGAATTGCACCGGCAGCGGCGGCCGGTCCCACGGATGGTCGCCGGTCCGCGCCCTGTACGCCGCCACCAGATCGGCGGCCAGCGGCGCCACCGAATAGCCGTCGCAACTGATGTGGTGCACCGCGATCGCGACCACCCGGACGGTGTCCGACAACCGGTACAGCGCCACCCGCACCGGCACCGCCTCGGATACGTCGAATCCGGTGGTCGACAGCGCGGCCAACCGGTCGGCCAGCTCCCGCTCGTCGATCCACCGCGGTGTCAGGTCCCACTCCGCGACGACGGCGGCCGCATCCAGCACCACCTGCGTGGGCACGCCGTCGACCGCCGGGTACACGGTGCGCAGACTCTCGTGCCGTTCCACCACATCGACGACCGCGGCAGCCAGCGCGTCCGCGTCGAGCGCGCCCTCGAGTCGAACCGCCAGCGGCACAATATATCCCGGTGCCTGCGGGTCGTATTGGTTGAGGAACCACATCCGGGTCTGCGCCGTCGACAACGGCAGGCGCTCCGGTCTCGGCCCGGGCGCCGGGGCGGGCAGCGCGGGCACGCCGCGCAGCCGGGTGATGCGCTCGGCGAGCTCGGCGACCGTGGGCGCTTCGAAGATCATCCGCACCGGCACGGATGCATCGAGCGTGCCGCCGATCCGGCTCAGGGCGCGGGTGGCGACGAGCGAATTGCCGCCCAGGTCGAAGAAGTCGTCGTCCGCGCCCACGGCCGCCACGCCGAGCAGTTCGGCGAAGACCTCGGCGACCGTTTGCTCCACGATCCCCTGGGGCGCACGGTATTCCGCCTGCCCGATCGCGTCCGGAACCGGCAGCGCCCGGTAGTCGATCTTCCCGTTGGCGGTGAGCGGCACCGCGTCGATCCGGATGATCGCGGCGGGCACCATGTAGGCCGGCAGGCGGTCCAGCAGCAGGCGGCGAAGCTGCCTGGCATCCACGGTCTCCGGTGCGACCACGTAGGCGATCAGGCGTTGCTCGCCGCGGTCGGCGCAGACGCGCGCCACGGCCGCGCTCACCTGTTCGTGCGCGAGCAGCGCCGCCTCGATATCGCCCGGTTCGATGCGCAGCCCGCGAATCTTGACCTGGTCGTCGGCGCGCCCGACGTAGCACAGCACGCCGCCCTTTCCCCACCGAACCAGGTCACCGGTCCGGTACATGCGGGCACCGGGCACACCGGCGAGGGGGTCGGCGACGAAGGTCGCGGCGGTCAGATCGCGGCGACGGTGATAGCCGCGAGCGAGCTGGACGCCGCCCAGATACAGCTCCCCCGTGACCCCTGCGGGTACCGGATGCAGGCGCGAATCCAGCACGTGCACCACGACATTCGGCTCGGGCGTACCGATCGGCACGGTACCGCCGTCGATACCGTCGACGTGGTAGGCGGTGACGCTGACCGCCGCCTCCGTCGGCCCGTAGAGGTTGTCGAGGCGCGCATCGCTGAGTTCCCGGAAGCGACGCACGGTGTCGGCCGGCAGCGTTTCGCCAATGCACAGGACGCGCCGCAGATCCGGGAAGCGATGACGGGCCGCCGTCTCCTCGAACGCGGCGAGCAGCGAGGGCACGAAATCGGCTGTGGTGACGTGATGTTCGGCGATCAACCGCGCGACCGCCTCCGGGTCGGCGCCCGCGCCCGGGCCGGCGATCACCAACTCGGCGCCACAGGTCAAGGCGCAGAACAGTTCCCACACCGACAGGTCGAAGGTGACCGGCGTCCGCAACAGCATGACGTCGTCGCCCAGCCGATAGTGCTCGCGCAGCCAGCGCAGCTGATTGACCACCGCGGCATGCGATACCGCCACGCCCTTCGGCACTCCGGTCGAGCCGGAGGTGTAGATGACGTAGGCCAGATTCTCCGGGCGCAGCGGCCCGAGCCGGTCGCGGTCGGTCACCGGCGAGGTGTCGAGTGGTCGGGCGCCGAGTTCGGCGACATCCCAGACCGGGATGTCGCCCGGCAGGTTCGCCTCGTCGGGTCGGCGGGTGAGGACCGCCCGGGGCCGTGCCGCGCCGAGCACGGCGCGCACCCGATCGAGCGGGTGTTCCGGATTCACCGGTAGATATGCCCCACCCGCCGCATGGATCGCGTAGAGGGCGGTCAGCAGGTCGGCGGACCGGTGCATCGCCACGGCCACAACCGTTTCGGGGCCGACTCCGCGGTCGATCAGCGCCCGCGCGAGCGCGTTCACCCGGGCCGCGAACTCTCCGTAGCCGAGTCGTGTGCCGTCCCCGGTGTCCAGGACGGCGATCGCGCGCGGTGTCGCCGCGGCCTGGGCGGCGAACAGCTCGGCGATCGTCGCCGAGGACGGCGCCATGGATCCGCCGGTCTCCCGCACGGCCAGCTCGCGCGCCTCCTCCTCGGTCAGCAGATCGATATCGCCGATCGCACGGTCGGGCCGGTCGACGACCGCGCGCAGCAACAGAACGAATCGGTCGATCATCGAGCGGATCGTGGACTCGTCGAACAGATCTGTCGCATAGGAGAATTCGAGAGCCATCGCACCGGGCTTGCCGTCGCGGCGCGCGGTGTCGACGAGATTGAGGTGCAGATCGTATTTGGCCACGCTCGGGTCCGCGGTCCGGGCATCGACCGTCAGCCCTTCGAACCGCACCGTCGGAATGTCGATGTTGTGGAACGCGAAACCCACCTGGGTCAGCGGCGCGTGCGCCGTGGAGCGAGGCGGATTCAGCACCTCGACGAGACGTTCGAACGGGATGTCGGCATGGCCGAAGGCGGCGAGATCGGTTGCCCGGACCTGCTCCAGAATCCGGCGGAAGGACGCGCCGGGATCGATGCGCGTCCGCAACACCAGAGTGTTGACGAACATGCCGATCAGGCGTTCGAGGCCCGGTTCTCCGCGCCCGGCCACCGGTGTGCCGACCGCGATGTCGTCACCGCCCGACAGCCGTGCCAGCAGTGCGGCATACGCCGCGTGCAGCACCATGAACACCGTGGCATCGCGCGAGCGGCCGAGCGCGGTCAGCTCACGCCCGAGATCGGCGGGCAGGGTGTACGACACCGTCGCGCCCCGGAAGCTCTGACGCGCCGGGCGGGGGCGGTCGGTGGGCAGATCGAGCACTTCGGGCAGATCGGCCAGCGCCGCGCGCCAGTAGTCGAGTTGAACGGCGGCCGGAGCGGTCGGATCGTCCTCGGTGCCGAGCCGCTTGCCCTGCCAGAGCGCGTAATCCGCGTACTGCACGGGCAGCGGCTCCCACCGGGGCGCGCGCTGCCCGCGGCGCGCCTCGTAGGCGGTCATCAGGTCGGCGGCCAGCGGTGCGAGCGAGGATCCGTCGAAGCTGATGTGATGGACGACGAGGACCAGCGTGTGTTCCTCGGCGGCGGTGCGCAGCAAGGCGATCCGGAACGGGACGTCGCGGGTGACGTCGAATCCGGCGGCGGCCGTGGCGGCGATCCGCGCTTCGAGCTCCGCCGCGGGAACCGCCTGCGGCTCCAGCGGCGG
>NZ_BDBN01000134.1 GCF_001613005.1 Nocardia nova NBRC 15556
GGCTCCAGCGGCGGCAGCGCCTCCCGCACCGGCACGATCAGCTGGTAGGGCCCGGTGTCGCTGTCCGGATGCACGGTACGTAACGCTTCGTGCCGTTCCAGTACATCGGCGACGGTCGCGCGCATGGCCGCCACATCGAGCGGTCCCGTCATGCCCACCACGAGGGCGATGTTGTACAGCGCGGAGCCGGTGTCGAACTGGTTGAGAAACCACATCCGGGCCTGGGCCGGCGAGAGCGGAATGCGCGCCGGGCGCGGCTGCGGGAGCAGCGGTTCCCGCCCGGGGGCGTCGATGGTGCGCAGCGCCGCCGCCAGCGCCGCGACGGTCGGGGCGTCGAAGACGGTGTGCAGCGACACCTCGGCACCGAACGCGGCACCCAGCCGCGCGGCCAGCCGCGTCGCCGACAGCGAGTTGCCGCCGAGGGCGAAGAAGTTGTCGGCGACGCCGACCCGGTCGATACCCAGCACGGTGCCGCACACATCGGCGACGAGCTGTTCGGCCGCATCGCGGGGCGCGACGAAATCGGCTCGCGCACTGTCGAATACCGGCGCGGGCAAGGCGGCGCGGTCGACCTTGCCCACCGTGGTCAGCGGGAGGGCGTCGAGTACCGTCACCGCCTCGGGAACCATGGGGGCCGGCAGGTGGCGCGCGGCGTGCGCGGTCACGGCGGCCACGTCGATACCGTCGCCGACGGGCGCGAGGTAGGCGGCGAGCCGCCCTCCGCCGTCGGTCTCTACGGTCACCACAACCGCGGCGGCGACGTCCGGATGACCGGCGAGGACGGCCTCGATTTCGCCGAGTTCGATGCGCCGGCCGCGGATCTTCACCTGGAAGTCGGTGCGCCCGGCGTATTCGAGGGTGCGTTCGGGGGTCCAGCGCGCCAGATCGCCGGTGCGATACATCCGGTCCCCCGCGGCGCCGAACGGATCGGCCACGAACGCCGCTGTCGTGTCCGCCGGCCGATCGAGATATCCGCGGGCGAGATGAATACCGGAGATGTACAGCTGCCCGGTCACTCCGACGGGCACCGGCCGCAGCCGCTCGTCCAGAACCAGCGCCCGCACACCGCGGATCGGACCGCCGATCGTCACCCGGTCACCGGGGTGGAGGGGATCGCTGATCGCCACCATGATCGTGGTCTCGGTCGGCCCGTAGCCGTTGTGCAACCGGCGGCCGGGACCCCACACCGCGACGGTGTCGGTCGCGACCGCCTCTCCGCCGGCTACCAGTACGCGCAACGAACCGACGTCGGCGGGCGACATCGTCGCCAGCACGCTGGGCGTGATGAACGCATGCGAGATCCGTTGCGTGCGAATCAGTTTCGCCAGCCGCTCGCCGGCGAAGACATCCGGTGGTGAGATCACCAGCGCCGCACCGTGCGGGTGTGCCATCAGCAGTTCCAGCACCAGCGCGTCGAAGCCCGGAGCCGCCACCTGCAGTACCCGCGCCGAACTGCCGATGCGATACCGTTCCCGTTGTTCGGCAGCGAAATTCGCCACCCCGGCATGCGTCACGGCGACGCCCTTCGGCTCGCCGGTCGACCCCGAGGTGTACACCACGTACGCCGTATTCGACGCCCGGCACGGGCGAAGGCGGTCACCGTCGGTCACCGCGGCCGCGGAACGGCAGGTGATGCGGGCCTCGGTCCGCGGATCGTCGAGCACCACCGGCTCGGTGGTGTGCGGCACCAGATCCTGCGTAGTCGTCACCGCGATCGCGACCCGGACGTTCGCGAGCATGGCCGCGACTCGCTCGGCCGGATTGCGCGGATCGACCGGCACGAACGCCGCGCCCGCCTTCGCCACCGCCCACATCCCGACCACGAGTTCCACCGACCGCGACAGCACCAGCGCCACCCGGTCGTCCGGGCCGATTCCGTACTCGATCAGCACTCGGGCGAGCTGGTTCGACCGGGCGTCCAGCTCCCCGTACGACAGGGTGTGCGCGCCGGACACGATGGCCACGGCCTCCGGATCCCGGATCGTCAGCAGTTCGCCGAGTACGCGCGGCGTCTCGGCCCGGCCGCCGGATGCGGGCACCAGTGCGGCGCGCTCCCCGGCCGACAGCACATCGACGGCACCGACCCGCTGCCCCGGATCACGCACGACCGAATCGAGAATCCGTTGCAGGCGCGCGGCGAATTCCTCGACCGTGCCCCGGTCGAACACGTCGGCGGCGAAATTGATCCGGACCGGGAGATCGCCTGCCGCCCGGGCGTTCTCGGCGACGGTGACGATCAGGTCGACCTTCGCCGGCTGCGGTCCCGGATCCAGGACCTCGGCGGTGACGCCGGCCAGTTCGAGGGTCGGGCGGTCCATGTTGTCGAACGCGAGATACACCCGGCACAGCGGGTCCTGCGCGACCGCCGACATCGGCTCGATCGCGTCGGCGACCCGTTCGTAGGGCAGGTCGCTGTGGGCGAACGCGTCGACATCGATGTCCTGGACCCGCGCCAGGAAGTCGGCGAAGGTTTCGTCGTCACGCACTCGCGTCCGCAGCGGCACGGTGTTGACGAACATGCCGATCAGCGGTTCCAGCGCGCGTTCGCCACGGCCCGCGACCGGAGTGCCGACGGTGATATCGGTCGAATCCGACAGCCGGGCCAGCAACACGGCCAGCGCGGCGTGCACGACCATGAAGGTGGTGGCCCTCGCCGAGCGAGCCAGCCGCTCGATCCCGGCGTAGGTCTCGGCGGTGATCGCGGTGTCGACGACCTCGGCGAGCAGGGACCGGCCTTCCGGCCGCCGGTGGTCGACCGGCAGTTCCAGCGGTCGCGCCATTCCCGCCAATTGCTCTGTCCAGTAGTGCAATTGACGCGCGGCGAGCGAGTCGGGATCACTGTCGTCACCCAGCAGCATGCGCTGGCGGATGCTGTAGTCGGCGTACTGCACCGGCAGCGGTTCCCAGTCGGGAGCGTGCCCCTGCGCCCGCGCTCGGTAGGCGGCGGCGAAATCGGCCGCCAGGGGCGGCAGCGACGACCCGTCGCAGCAGATGTGGTGCAGCACGACCACCAGGACGTGCCGGTGATCGGTGGTGGCGAGCAGTGCGACGCGGATCGGCGGCCGGTGGCGCACATCGGTTCCGGTCGACACCAGCTCGCCGATCCGGTGGTCGAGTTCGTCGGCGGAGATGCGGCGCGGCGTCACATCCCATTCCGCGGCGACCTCCTCGGACGGCAGAATCACCTGTGTCCCTCGGCCGTTCACGGCCGGATACACGGTGCGCAGGGATTCGTGCCGTTCGATCACGTCGGCCAGCGCGGCGCGCAGGGCGGCGGTGTCGAGTTGTCCGGACAGCCGCAGCACCAGCGGAATGTTGTATGCCGCCGATTCGGGCTCGATCTGATTGATCAGCCAGATCCGGGTCTGCGCGGGCGCGAGCGGAAGCGGGTCGACGCGCGGCTGTGGCCGCAGCGGGGGCCGTGCTGACCGGCGGGCGCCGTCGATATGGGCGGCGAGCTCGGCCGCGGTCGGCTTCTCGAACAGCTCGCGCACCGACACCTCACACCGGGTCAGTTCGGCGATCCGCACCGCCGCGCCGGTGGCGGTCAGCGAGTTACCGCCCAGCTCGAAGAAGTTGGCCAGCACACCCACCCGGGCGACGCCCAGGACCTCGGCGAAGACATCGGTGATGGTCTCCTCGACGGCCGTGCGCGGCGCCACGTAGGCCGCCGCCGAATCCGGTGCCGGTTCGGGCAGGGCGCGATAGTCCACCTTGCCGTTGACGGTCAGCGGCAGTGCGTCGAGGACGACGACGTGGGCGGGGACCATGTAGTCCGGCAGTATCGAGCGGACGTGGGTGCGCAACTCCTCGGCCGTGCAGTCCGCGCCGGTGGCCGGCACCACGTAGGCCATCAGCCGGGCCGCGTCGGTGCCGGGCAGATGGACGACGACGACCGCCGCCGCCACCGAACCGTGGCTCAGTAGCGCGGCGCGGATCTCGTCGAGTTCGATCCGGAAGCCGCGCAGCTGCACCTGCCGATCGGCCCGGCCTCGATATTCCAACTCGCCGTGGATGTTTCGGCGCGCGACATCACCACTGCGATAGAGCCGCGAACCCGGCGCGCCGAACGGGTCGGCGACGAAGCGTCCCGCGGTCAGCCCCGGGCGGCCGATATAGCCGCGGGCGAGTCGCGTTCCGGCGACATAGATTTCACCCCAGGCACCCAGTGGCACCGGCCGCAGGCGTTCGTCCAGGACGTACACGCGCAAACCCGGCAGCGGCGGGCCGATGACGCTGGGGGCGCCCGGCACGGCGCGGTCGGGCGCCAGCGGAGTGTAGGTGACGAAGACCGTTGTTTCGGTGATGCCGTAGCTGTTGGCCAGCACCGGCAGGCCGGGATTGCCGGCGTACCAGTCGGACAGACTCGCGGGGTCCAGCGCTTCCCCCGAGAGGACGACGAGGCGCAGCGCGAGCTCACCGTCCGGTTGCCCGGCGTCGGCGTAGCGCTGTCGCGCGGCCGCGAACTGATGGAACGCCGACGGTGTCTGACTGAGAACACTCACCTTGTTCCGCGCGACGAGACGGACCATCTCGTCCGGTGAGCGCGTGACGGGACCGTCGACCACCACGATCCGGCCACCGGTGACCAGCGCACCGAAGATCTCCCAGACCGAATAGTCGAATGCGAACGAATGGAACAGCGTCCACACGTCATCGGCGCCTACCCCGATCTCGGCCGTCGCGTCGGTCAGGTAGCCGGCGACCGCGCGATGAGTGACCGACACGCCCTTCGGCCGCCCCGTCGATCCCGAGGTGTAGATGACGTAGGCGACGTTGTCGGGACGCAGCGGACGGGTACGTTCCGCATCCGTGATCGGCTCGCCGCTCTCGGTGATGTCGTCGTCGAACAACACCACGCGGCTCGTTTCCGGCAGGCGGTCGCACATGCTCCGGTTCGTCACCAGTGCGACCGGTTCGGCGTCGCCGAGCACGTAGTCGAGCCGCTCGAGCGGATGCGCCCGGTCCAGCGGCAGGTAGCCGGCGCCGGACTTCACGACCGCCAGTGCGGCGACGATCAGATCGGCATCCCGTGGCAGGGCGATGGCCACCAGCGTTTCCGGCCCGGCTCCGAGTGCGATGAGCCTGCGCGCGAATCGGTTGGAGCGCTCGTCGAGTTGGCGATAGGTCAGGGTGGTCGTCCCGTCGTCGACGGCGACGGCGGATGCCGACGACGCGGCCTGCCGCGCGAGGAGGTCGACGAGCGTCGCCGACGTGGGCGCCCCGTCGTGGCCCGCGAGTTCGCCCAGCACTCGCCGCTGCTCGGCCGGATCGACCAGCGGAATGTCGATCAGCCGGGCATCGGCGGGCGAGTTCGTCATACGGTCGAGGAAGTCGGCGAATCGGCCGGCGTGGGCGTCGAGTTCGTCCTGGCCGTACAGGTTGGCATTGCCGTGCAGTTCGACCGACAGCGGCGCGTCGGCGCCGGAGCGGTACATGTTGAGCTGCAGATCGTCCAGCGCGCCGGAGGTCAGTGCGCGGTAGCGTCCGATCGCGTCGCCGAGGCGGATCTCGGAATCGAAGAACAGGATGTTGACGATCGGGCCGAACGAGGTGGCCGCCGCGTCGACGGCATCGGACTCGCGGCGAAGATCCTCGAACCGGTAGAGCTGATGCCGCATGGCCAGGACGAGTTCGGACACCGATTCGCCGATCAGGTCCGCCACCGTCGTCGCCGGGTCCGCGGTGAACCGGATCGGCACCATATTGGCCAGCATCGCGGCGGCATTGCGCAGTCGCCTGGTCACCCGCCCGGATACCGGAAGCGACAGGACGACCTCGTCGGTACCGGTCATGCGCGCGAGGAAGGCGGCGAACGCGGCCACCACCACCTGCGCCGCGGAGGCGTTCAGCTCGCCGGCGAACCGGTCGATCCGCTCGGTCAGCGGCGACGGCAACGTGCGCCCGGCGTAGCGGTCGTCCTCGCTCCACTTGGCGCAGCGCCCCGCCAAACTCGTGGCCGGCGGCAGGCCGGCCGCCTTGTCCAGCCAGTACGCCCGGTCGGTTTCGAATCGCCGACTCGTCCGATAGTCGTGCTCCGCGGTGATGATCTCGGTCAGCCGGGGTGCTGCCAGCGGCGTCGGCGAGCGGCCCTCGATCAGTGCGTTGTAGTGTTCGGCCGCGCGGTTGAGCAGGTTGAACGCGCCGTAGCCGTCGATCACGAGGTGATGAGCACGCGCGTACCACAGATACCGGTCCGCACCGACCCGGATGAGTTTCGTCGCGACGAGCCGGTCCCGGGCCATGTCGACGGCCTTGGTGCCGTAGTCGCGGCGCATCCAGTCCATCGCCGCCGCGTAGGGGTCGGCGGCCGCGGTCAGATCCAGCAGCGGCTCGTCGTAGACGAGGCCGCGGTCCACGTACTGATACGGACGACCGCCGACTTCGACCACCCGGACGACCATCGATTCGGTCTCGTGGCCGGCGTCGTTCATCGCCTTGCTGAAGGCGGCGTAGTCGATGTGCCCCTCGATCTCGACGTAGTGGGCAATGTTGACGTTCGGTCCGCCGGGCAGGTTGTCCGCCAGCCACATTCCGTATTGCGCTCTGGAAAGCGGAATCAGATCAGGATTTCGGTCTGACGGCATGGCTGAATCCGGACTCATCGTCTAACCCCTCCTCGAATTCCGAGACACGGAGCAGCGCACACCCACCTCTGTTTCCGTGCGCGGAATTCCCCGTTCCTGTAGCATTTGATTGCGAATGCAATTACATTTGCGATTCCCCGAGCTGCCGGATTCCCGAGTAGACATTCGCCGAGTCGACACGAGCGTCCGTAACCCGTTTTTTACGCGCGATTCAGCGCACGGGACGTCACCCCGATCGGAAACGAGGAGAGGCCACCGTGCGATTGGAGACGTTATCGAGACCGCGTGCCTGCCCTGCGTAGCTGAGGACCCCCTCTCACCGAGCTTGGCGAGCACTGATGAGACAACTCATCGCCGTACCATGACGACGTGCCACCCGACCTCCGGGCGGCCCGAAAACCCCACTCGCACAAGGCATACGAAGGCCCTGTCGGATGGGTAGGAACTACGAGCGATTTGTCCGTATTAAAGTGGAAGGCGTTTTGTCGAGCGGGTCGATCCCCCCGCCACGCCACGGTTTCGGAAGCTTGTGTCGGCATTGTGTCCGACCCGGGGACGCTGCCCCGGCGAGCATTGTTTCACTCCTGCGCACGACGATGTCACGCGGAGTGACCTGTTACGGCCCACGCTGTGCGGAAAACCGTTGTACCACACCTTGTCGATACTACTGAACAGCGCCTTTGCTGTCCGGCACTCGCCGTGAATTCCGGCAGGCTCCGAGCATAACCTTCCGATACGACCGATTCCGCGAAGGACACCACGAGCCGCGATACCGGAGATGTCATGCGCGTAATTCCGATTTACGGTCCGAGGAATAGCCGCTCGTTCGGCAAGCGGGTCTCCGGGAGACGCCCGTCGATCGTGCCGAGAACGAATTCGAGCGTGCACCAGCGCTTGCGCCGCCAGTCCCGGACGATGTTGTCCACCGCCGCGGCGGCGGTCCGGTAATCGAAGGCCGTGCCACCCAGCCAGATACGCACGTGCACATCGTTGTGCGCGGCGTCGCCTCCCCTGCCGGGCCTCAGCACGGCGCCGGGAGGGCCGAGGTCGCGCTGCCACCGCAGCGCCGCTGCCGATTCTCTGCGTTCATCTTCGTCCCCGAGCGGTAGTGCCGGCCTGACTTCGGTCCAGCCTTCCTTCCACTCGGGCGATCGACCACCGTAGAACTACGTACTTTTCCTACGCAGCGCGTTCCTACGTAGTCCCTACCCCTCCGCGGTCACCGCCTGGGCGCCGAATCCGGAACCCCAGCTCCGCAGCGCGCGGTCGAGGATATCGGTGAGTTCCTGATCGGGATGGTCGAGCCAATGTTCGTATCCGGCGATCGCGACACCGAGGGCACAGTGTCCCGCGACCTGAGCGAGCAGGTCACGAGTGCCGACACCCAGCCGGGCCGCCACGAACTCGGCGACCACGTTGCGCCACTCCTGATAGCGCAGCGTCGAATGTGCCTGCAGCGCGGGCACTTTCAGGATCAACTCCATGCGCTTGCGGTGCCAGGGCACCTGAGCCGGGTCGAAGCGGTTGAACTCGACCACCACACTGCGGACCGCGTCGGCGACCGGCTGTTCGGGCGGACACCGGTCGAACAGATCGCGCATCGCCTGCAGCTGGTCGCTGAAATTGCCCCACACGACGTCGTTCTTCGATTCGAAGTAGCGGAAGAAGGTCCGCTTACTGACACCGACGGCGGCCGCGATGTCCTCGACGGTGGTGTCGTCGAACCCGCACTGTTCGAACAATTCGAATGCGACTCGTTCCAACTCGTCCGCGCTGGTAGAGGGCTTGCGCCCCGCCCTGACGCGAGGCGTGACGGGTTTTTCCGCCGTCACCCCTTCCATTTTGTCACTCGGTGACATTATGCTGTGCCTCACACCCGTTACCCCGATCCCATCCCCTAGGAGCGGTCATGAACGAACCCATCACCAGCCAGACAGTAGTCCCCGCCGAGGACGCGCTCGTCGAAGACGACCTGCTCGTCGAGGATGTCTCGATCGATGGCATGTGCGGTGTCTACTGACGGCTTCGATCCGGCCGGCTCCTATCGGCTCGCGCCCTCGATCTCGCTGCGGCCCGAGCCGTTCGGAGCGCTGGTCTACGACTTCACCACCCGGCGGCTGTCGTTTCTGAAAACGAAGCAGCTGGTGGCGGTCGTGCAGGGACTGGCCGAGCAGCCCGACGCGGCCGCCGCGCTGGCGGCCGCGGGGGTGGCCGAGACCGAACGTCCCAGCTATGTGAAGGCGCTCGCCGGTCTGCTGCAGGCGGGCACCATAGTCCCGCGCCCCGCCGGTGCCGAGGAACAGGATCACCGATGAAACTGGTCGAACATTTCAAACACGGTCTCGACGCCCCGATCTGCCTGACGTGGGAACTCACCTACGCCTGCAACCTCGCGTGTGAGCACTGCCTGTCGTCGTCGGGCCGCCGCGACCCGCGCGAGCTGTCGACCGCCGAATGCAAGGCGTTCATCGACGACCTCGAACGCATGCAGGTCTTCTACGTCAACATCGGCGGCGGCGAACCCACCGTCCGCAGCGACTTCTGGGAACTGCTCGACTACGCGGTCGCCCATCATGTGGGAGTCAAGTTCTCCACCAACGGGATTCGGCTCACCCCCGAGCGGGCCCGGCAGCTGGCGGCTACCGACTACGTGGATGTGCAGATCTCCATCGACGGCGCCACCGCCGAGGTCAACGACGCGGTCCGCGGTCCCGGATCCTTCGACACCGCGATGCGGGCCATGGGCAACCTGGCCGACGCCGGGTTCGAGAACTTCAAGATCTCGGTCGTGATGACCCGCCACAACGTGGACCAGCTCGACGAGTTCAAGGCCATCGCCGACCGGTTCGGCGCCCAGCTGCGCATCACCCGGCTGCGCCCGTCCGGACGCGGCGCCGACGTATGGAACGAGCTGCACCCGACCACCGACCAGCAGTTGCAGATCTACGACTGGCTCGTCGCCCACGGCGAAGGCGTGCTCACCGGCGATTCGTTCTTCCACCTCAACGCCCTGGGCTCCACCCCGATCGCCGGACTGAACCTGTGCGGCGCGGGCCGCGTGGTGTGCCTGGTCGACCCGGTCGGCGACGTCTACGCCTGCCCGTTCGCCATCCACGACGAATTCCTCGCGGGCAACGTCCGCGACACCGGTGGATTCGAAAAGGTCTGGCGCACATCGGATCTGTTCGAGCGGCTGCGGCAACCACAGACCGGTGGCGCGTGCACGTCGTGTTCGGCCTACGACGCCTGCCAGGGCGGATGCATGGCCGCCAAATTCTTCACCGGACTGCCTTTGGACGGGCCCGACCCCGAATGCGTCAAGGGCAACGCCGAACTCGCCCTGGCCGGCGTCGGCGCGAAACCCCAACCGGACAAGAACCACTCCCGTAGTGCGCCGCGGCGCACGGTCGCCCTCGGCATCCCCACGCGTAGCCGGACCACCGCGCCCGACCGGGCATGCGACACCAGCCCACTCGCCGGGCTCACCTGACCAACCGATCGCCGACCTCCGGGCACACACCGTCCGGGCGGCGAGACCACTTTCAGCACAAGGATTCTCATGGCAAGCACCCGTGACTGGTTCGAATCGGTCGCCGAGGCCCAGCGCCGCGCGAAGAAGCGCGTCCCCAAGGCCGTCTACCTGGCCCTGCTCGCCGGCTCCGAAGCCGGCGCCACCCTCGACGACAACGCCGCCGCCTTCACCGAACTCGGCCTGCGCCCGCACATCGCCGACCTGCCCGCCACCCGCGACCTGAGCACCACCGTTCTCGGACAAGGCATTTCGATGCCGGTGATCTGCTCCCCCACCGGCGTCCAAGCGGTCGACCCCGCGGGAGAGGTCGGCGTCGCACGCGGGGCCGCGATGTCGGGCACCGCGCTCGGCCTGTCGTCGTTCGGCTCCAAACCGATCGAGGAGGTCATCGCCGCCAACGACAAGACCTTCTTCCAAATCTATTGGCTCGGAAGCAAAGACGACATGGTCGCCCGCCTCGACCGCGCCCGAGAAGCCGGCGCCAAAGGCATCATCGTCACACTCGACTGGGTGTTCGCCACCGCCCGCGACTGGGGCAGCCCGCCACTGCCGGAGAAGATCGACCTGAAGACCGCGGTGCGATTCACACCCCAGGTCGTCACCAAACCCGGCTGGCTGCTGCGCTTCGCCCGCTCCGGCAAACTCCCCGACCTCACCACCCCCAACCTCGTCCCGCGCGGGCAGCAGGGCCCGACCTTCTTCGGCGCCTACGGCGAATGGATGGGCACCCCACCGGTCACCTGGGACGACCTGGCCTGGCTGCGACAGCAATGGGACGGCCCGTTCCTCATCAAGGGCATCGGCCGCCCCGACGACGCCAAACGCGCCGTCGACATCGGCGCCACCGCCATCTCCGTCTCCAACCACGGCGGCAACAACCTCGACACCACCCCGGCCGCGATCCGCATGCTGCCCAGCGTGGTTCAGGCCGTCGGCGGACAGGTCGAAATCCTGCTCGACGGCGGAATCCGGCGCGGCAGCGACGTCGTCAAGGCACTCGCCCTCGGCGCCGACGCGGTCATGATCGGCCGCCCCTACCTGTGGGGCATGGCCGCCGCCGGCGACCGCGGCGTCCACAACGTCCTCGAGGTCATCCGCCAAGGCATCGACTCCGCCCTCTACGGACTCGGCCACGCTTCCATCCACGACCTCACCCCCGACGACGTCATCGTCCCCGACGGCTTCACCCGAGGCATGTAGTGGCCCCCGCCCCGGTCGCCATCGTCACCGGCGCCGCCCGGGGCATCGGCGCCGCCACCGTGC
>NZ_BDBN01000135.1 GCF_001613005.1 Nocardia nova NBRC 15556
GTATCCTCCAGGGCCGCGGCGACTTCCGTATCCGGGCCGGTGGCCGCGGCGGCGGCGTGCCAGGCACGGCGGTCGGCGTCGGCGGGACCGTCGAGCGCGGCCGCCAACGCGCGGTGCGCGGTCACTCGCTGTCCCAGCGGGGCTCGCTGGTACACGGCGGCCCGGATCAGCGGATGGCGGAAGGCGATCGTCTCCGCCGTCTCGCCGCGCACCAGCAGTCCTGCCTCCTCGGCCGGGGCCAGATCGTCGATTCCGGCGCCGACGGCGGCCGCGGCGCGCAATACCGCCGACAATTCGCCGGACTCCTCGGCCGCGACGATCAGCAGCACGTCCTGCGTCGACTTCGGCATCCGGCTCACCTGGCCGTGGAAGGCCAGCTGCAAGCGATCGGTCAACGCCAGCGCGGCGGGTTGGGCCGCGCCGGGCCCCTCACCGCGGGTGGCATCGGCCAATTCGAGCAATGCCAGCGGATTGCCCTGTGCCTCGGCCAGGACCTGCCGGCGTACCCCGGCGGGCAGTGCGCGACGGCCGAGCAGCGCGGCGGCGGCCTCGGAGTCGAGCCCGGCGATGCGGCGTTCGGGCAGATCGGCGGCCCGGGCGAACGCGGCACCGTCGCGGGCGGCGAGGATGATCACGACTCCCTCGGCGTACAGCCGCCGGGCGGCGAACAGGATCGTGTCCAGTGAGGCACGGTCGAGCCACTGTGCGTCGTCGATCAGGCAGACCAGCCCGGTCTCGCCCGCGTATTCGGTGAGCAGCGACAACACCGCCAATCCGACCAGCATCGCATCGCCGCCGGGATCGTCGCCCAGGCGCAGGGCCGCCTCCAGCGCCGCCCGCTGGCGCACCGGCAGGGCGGGCAGATGTGCCAGCGCCGGCCGCAGCAGCAACTGCAGTCCGGCGAACGGAAGTTCGGCCTCGATTTCCACCCCCGCGCCGCGCAGCACCCGCAGGTCGCCGCTGAGGTCGGCGGCGTGGTCGAGCAGGGCGGTTTTACCGATTCCGGGTTCGCCGCGCAGGACCAGCCAGCCGCTCTCTCCCGCGCGGGCCCGGTCCAGCAGGGCGGCGATCGCCGCGGTATCGGCCGCGCGCCCGTACAGCTCAGCCATGGGACCGCGGGGTGGCGGCCGCCGCGAAATGGATCACGAACACCGGACCGATGATCGCATACCGCGCATCACCGGTATTCCCACGTGCGCGCCTCCCGCTGCGGCCGCCGGTTCGACAGCAGAATGCAGCTCATGAGCGATTGGAACACCGCGATCATCGAGGAATTTCGAGCCAACGAGGGCCGCGTCGGCGGCGATTTCGAGGGCGCGCCGATGGTGCTGGTGCATCACCGCGGCCGCAAATCCGGCCGCGAACTGGTGACACCGATGATGTACCTGGCCGACGAGGAGAACCCCGACGCCATCTACATTTTCGCGTCCAAGGCCGGGGCTCCGACCAATCCGGACTGGTACTACAACCTGACCACCGCCGGGTCGGCGGAGATCGAACGCGGCACCGACCGCTATCCGGTGTCGGTGACCGAGGTGACCGGTGAGCGCCGCGACCGGATCTTCGCCGAACAGGCCCGCCGCTATCCCGGATTCGCCGGCTACGCCCGCAAAACCGAAGGCATCCGCACCATTCCGGTGCTGGAACTGCGACGCGCATGACCTGTCCGGTACTCGTCCGCGGCTGCGGACGAGTACCGGACACCGCCGATCACGCGGATTCGCGCACCGACTCCGTCGAAACAGCTTCTTCGTCAAGGGATTGCGCGCGTGCGGTCCGCTCGAGCACGGCCAGCGCGACGGCCGCGAGGGCCCCGATCGCGGCGAAGCCACCCCACACCAGCGCGTCGAGTCCGGCCGACCGCGCGGCGTCGACCACCACGCCGGTGACGAGGTTGCCGGTCAGGATCCCGACTCCGACCACCGTGTTGTACAACCCGTAGTGCGTGGCCACGAGTGCGCCTCCGGACAGCGAGACCACCGTATCCATTTCGAACGGGAAGACCGCCGCGGTTCCGACCGCCAGAATCGCCGCCGACATCAGCAGCGCCGCAACGGCAGCCACCGTGCCGAACGGCCGCGGCCCCGGTATCAGCAGCAGCGGCAGGAAGGACGCGGCCAGCACGCCCATGCCGGCCACGAGACCGCGGCCGGTCCCCCACCGGCGGCGAAACCATGCGGTGATGCGCAGCTGCCCGGCCACCGCGACCACCCCCGACACCACGAACAACGCCGAAGTCAACGCCTGCGCGTGGGCGGGGCTCAGATATTCGGCCTGCAACGGCAGCGCCAGATAGACCTGGAAGGACAGCACGTACGAGCCGATCATCGCGACGGCGAAGGCCAGGAATCGCCGGTTGGCGAGTACGGTCCGCCAATCCTCGAGCACCGTCGTGCGCACCGCGGGATCGCCCGCCCGCCGCGGCGGCAGCGCGAACAGTTGCGCGAGCGTCAGCACGGCGAAGACGACGGCGGCGGCCGCGGCGGTCACCCGGAAGTCGGTGACCAGCAGGGCGAGCCCGGCCAGCGGACCGACGAGAATACCGGCCTGATAGAAGATGTTGAAGACCGCGAATGCCTCGACCCGGCGTTCACCGGTCTCCGCGGCCAGGTACGCGCGCACCGCCGGATTGAACAGCGCACCAGCGAAACCCGTTGCGGCCGAGGCGATCAGCAGCATCGGCAGGGAGGTGGCGAAGATCAGCAGGGCGAATCCCGCCGTGCGCAGCAGACAGCCCGCCACGATGAGCGGTTTGTACCCGAGCCGGTCGGCGAGCGTGCCGCCGACGAGGAACATGCCCTGCTGGGAGAAGTTGCGCACGCCCAGCACCAGCCCGACCGCCCACGCCGCCAGACCGATCGGCCCGGCGAGATATCCGGCCAGGTACGGCATGAGCATGTAGAAGCCCAGGTTGATGCCGAACTGGTTGATCATCAGCAGCCGAGCCGCCGGGTCGAAGCTGCGGAATCGGGCGAACAGACTCATGCGGCGGGCTCCGGGTCGAAGGTGCGGGGGTCGACGACGGTGGTGCAGCGAGTCCACGAGGTCACCACTCGCTCGGCGGGATGGCCGATCGTGTCGGGTTCGACGGGTGGATCGGCATCGAGCAGACCGTGTTCGTCGCAGTAGGCGTCGTTGTAGACGGTGTCGGCGTAGCGATGCGGCCCGTCGGGAAAGACCGCGGCGATCCGGGTGCCGGTGTCGTGCACGCGCGCGGCCCAGCCCGCCACCAGCGCCACCGCGCCGACACTCCAGCCGCCGCTGGCGTGATGGGTGGCGGCCAGTGTCCGGCAGGCCCACACCGCCTCGGCCGGTGCCACCCAATGGATTTCGTCGAAGGCGGCGTAGTCGACGTTGCGCGGATGGATGCTCGAGCCCAGCCCACGCATGAGGCGCGGCCCGGCCGGCTGGCCGAAAATCGTCGAGGACACGGTGTCGACGCCGATCAGCCGCAGCCGCGGATTGTTCCGGCGCAGCACCCGCGCCACGCCCGCGGAATGCCCGCCGGTCCCGACCGCGCACACCAGCACATCGACGCGGCCCAATTGCTGCACCATTTCCAGGGCCAGCGATTCGTAGCCGTCCACATTGTCGGGATTGCTGTACTGGTCAGGACTCCAGGCCTCCGGTTCGGCGGCGAGTAGAGCCGCGACCCGGTCGCGTCGCGCCTGTTGCCAGCCGCCGGCCGGATGCGGCTCGGTGACCGTCTCCACCTGCGCGCCGTAGGCCCGCAGCAGTCGCACCACCATCGGTTCCATGCCGGAGTCGGTGACCACGGTCACCGGATGCGCATACACCATCCCCGCCAGCGCAAGACCCAATCCCAAGGTGCCGCTCGATGATTCGACGATGCGCGCACCGGGGCGCAGGTCGCCGCGATGTTCGGCGCGGCGCACCATGTGCAACGCCGGGCGGTCTTTCATACCGCCCGGATTGGCGCCTTCGAGCTTGGCCCAGAAGCCGCGGCCGCGACCGCTCAGCGGTTCGCCGATCCACAGCACCGGTGTATTGCCCACCAGTCCGCGCGGACGCTGCGCCGGGATCGGTGCTGCCGGAATCGGCTGTGGGTGGTCGAGCACGATGTCGTCCATGACTGTCGCTTTCGGTGTCTCCGCCCGGTGCGGGCGGTACGGATGCGGGCAGCGGACACCGGCCGCCGGCATGAGGGCCGGCGGCCTGTCGCTGACCGATCAGCGGCGGGCGATACCGAAATGCGTCAGAATGTCGCGACCGGTGCGCGGCGGCGGGCCCGGCGGTCCGCGCACGGCGGTCGCGAGAAAATGCGACGTGGCGGCGGTGGCGGGCTCCGCCGCAGCCCACAGCTGACCCGGTGGCCAGAGTTTCGCCGGATCGGCCGGGAGCACCGAGTCCAGCACCATGTGCCGGTCGTGCGCACAGCAATCGTCCCAGGCGGGCAGATGGGAACCAAGGTGGACGAGTGCCGATTTCGCGGCGGCGGAGGAGGCAGCGGCGCCGGATGTCTCCGCCTCGGCGACCGTGCAATCGGTGTGCAGCGCGACGAGAGTGAGGAGGAAGACGAAGATCAGGGCCGCGACACCTCGCCGCGGCCGGGGCACGGGCCGGGTCGGACACCGATCCACCAACCCAGCCTCCTCACCGCGAGTGTCTTTGCCGCACAACACCTTCGCACGGCGCTGCCGAACACCGAACCGGTGGCCGTCCCAGCAATGGGGACCGCCACCGTAGCCTCGTTTACATCTACTACTTATGTACGTAACTAGTAGATCATAGCCGTCGAGAAGGCGGGCGCCGCCGCCGAAGCGACACCTCGCAATATACCCCTAGGGGGTAGAAATACCAACTACCGGGAAGCGGCTGCGCTCACTTCGTCTCGTCGCGCGACTTCTCCGAAAGTCTGGAACCGAGTGTTTTCAAACCGGCCCGGATACGGGCCTTCGCGGTAGGCAGCGGGATACCCAGATCCTGCGCCACCTCCGGATAGGTGCGACCACCGTAGAAGGCGAGCAGGATCGCCTCCCGCTGGCGATGACCCAGCCGGTGCACCTCCCCCGCGACCGACCGCTCGTCGAGCCGCTGCGTCACCTCGTCGAACACCACATCACATTCCGGCTGATACTGATTGCGACCGAACGCGCGCTCCCGGTCCGCCAGCGATTGCTCCGAGCGCACCCGGTCGACCGCACGCCGGTGCGCGAACATCATCAGCCAGGCCATCGGGCTGGCCCGCCCGGCGTCGTATTCGCCGGCCGCGGCCCACGCCTGCAGATAGACCTCCTGGCTCACCTCCTGAGCCAATCCGGGGCTGCGCAGAATAGCGGTCAACCGTGCCATCAGACGGGAATTGGTGCTGCGATAGAAGGCGGCGAAGGATTCGGCGTCCCCGGCCGCGGACTTGTGCAGCAAGGTAGCCAGCTCCGCTGCGGTGATGGTGGTCGAACTACTCTGACGGTAACGCTGATCGATGTCCATCGCACACCGTTTCGTTTCGCGGGATAGTCGTTACCTGCGGTGAGAATCGGCTTCATTGCCGAACCGCCCTGTTCAATCCTTGCGCCACCGAGCGCCGATGCTCGCGGCCGAACGCGTGATACCCGATCCGAACCGCCGGAACCGGCGGACCGGTGCCGTCACATTCAACGACATATCTAGCATCGAGAGATGAGTGCCAGATGTTAACCACAAAAATGGAACAATCTCGAGAACGTCGGAATTCCGCGATCGGAGCAGCCGCGGCGACCGAAATTCCCGAGGGCTTCTCGGGCTCCGCCTCCCGCACCTCCGCGAGGCGCGAATCCGAGCCCGAGAGTTTTCACACCCGCCCGACGCCGTACCGCGAAGACCGTGCCCGAACCTGGGCCGGCGGCTGAAGACATCGTGGTGTGCGGGTCCCGACAGCCGCGTAGGCCGGATCATCGATCCGGCCTACGCTGTCGAGTCCGTCGTGGCGATTCGGGTCAGCGACCGCCGTGGCTGTGCTGACCGCCGGCCTGCTTGGCCGCGGTCGGCTGCGCCTGGGCGCCCTTGCGCCCGGCTTCGTGCGGATCGGCGGCGTTGCGCTGGCCGAAGCTACCCGTGCTGGCCTGTCCGCCGCGACGAGCCTGTTCCTCGGTGTCGCTGCGGTTGCCGAACTGTCCGGGATTGTTCCGGTCGGCCATTGCGGACCTCCTTCGCAGTAGGGACTTCTTCGATCGCGACCGGCGTACTGCCCGGCCACATCAGAGGCTCTACCCGGGCCTCCCGAGGCTATGCGCCGAGATCTCGACCGATTGCGAAAGCACTGGTCGGACGCGGAAATATCTTGCGGCACCACGCAATTCGGACACCGAGGCCGAGGACCGCAGCCGCGATCACGCGGCGGCCGGGTCGAGCACCACCTTCACCATGCCGTCGGCCTTGCGCTGGAAGTCGTGATACACCCGCGGCGCCTCCGACAGCGGAAGCCGATGGGTGGCAAAGGTTTCCACCCCCAGCGGATCACCGTCCTGCAGGAGCGGAAGGATGTCACCCACCCACCGCTTGACGTTGGCCTGACCCATCCGCAGCTGAATCTGCTTGTCGAACAGGATGCGCATCGGCAACGGGTCGGCCATCCCGCCGTAGACCCCGGACAGCGAGATCGTGCCGCCGCGCCGCACGATGTCGATGGCGCTGTTCAATGCCGCGAGCCGGTCCATACCGACGGTGTCCATCAGCTTCTGCGACACCATCGCCGGCAGATAGCCGGCCGAGCGCTGCGCCAATTCCGCGACCGGTGATCCGTGCGCCTCCATACCCACCGCGTCGATCACGCTGTCGGGGCCCCGCCCGTCGGTGCGGTCGCGGATCACATCCCCGATCGAGGCGCCGATCTGTTCCATATCGACCACCTCCACACCGCGATCGGCCACCCGGCGCAATCGTTCCGGCACCCGGTCCACGCCGATCACGCGGTATCCGCGATGGGCGGCGATCCGGCACGCCATATCCCCGATCGGACCCAGCCCCAGCACCGCCACCGAGCCGCCGTCGGGCACGCCGGCGTATTCCACCGCCTGCCACGCCGTCGGCAGTACATCCGACAGATACAGGAAGCGGCTGTCGTCGGGGCCGGCCGGAATCGGGATGTGGGTGAAATCGGCGTGCGGAACCCGCAGGTACTGTGCCTGCGCGCCCGGCACCTGCCCGTAGAGCTTGGAGTATCCGAACAGGGCTGCGCCGCTGCCGTATTCGCGCACCTGGGTGGTCTCGCACTGCGTCGGCAAACCGGTATCGCACATGACGCAGTGCCCGCAGGCGATCTGGAACGGCACCACCACCCGGTCACCCACCGACAGCGACCGCACTTCCGAGCCGACGTCGACCACCACCCCGATCGGCTCGTGGCCGAGGACATCACCGGCACTCATGTACGGGCCGAGCACCTCGTAGAGGTGCAGATCCGACCCGCACACACCCGAGGAGGTCACGGCGATGATGGCATCGGTCGGTTCCTCGATCCGCGGGTCGGGCACCTCGTCCACCGAAATCTTGCGGCGGCCCTGCCACGTCACTGCTTTCATCGTGTCACCTCGATCTGCATGTGTGCTGGATACGGCCACCGTCGGCCTACCCGCCGCCCGGATGGCCAAACGAACGGGCGCGCCGCCGACGGTTTGCGGCAGGCGATTGGGGGCACGCGGAGCACATGGCTGGAAACGAATCCGACGAAGACCTGCTCACCTCGACCGAGGGACTGGACTCCGACGATGTGGGCAACGACGACGGCGACGAGATCGTGGAACCGCCCGACGACTGGTCGGGCGTCGACAGCTACGGCATGACGGCCGGCGAGCAGCGCACGGAACGGCCACTCTCCCAACGTCTGGCCGAAGAGGAACCCGATGTGGGGACCAGGCCGCCGGCCGAGCCGGCGCTTCCGGAATCCGGTGCGACCGAAGGCCTGGATTCGATCCGCACCGGCTCACCCGGCGGCGCGAGTGACACCGATGCCGTAGAGGAGATCGTGCGGCGCGAATCCGGCACCGACGACGATTCCTACTTCCCGCTGCCCGACGAGTAGCGACTCACCCGGGGGTGGCGGCGATCGCGGGCCCGGTCACGTCGTGCAGCGCACGGCTGACCGCGCTCACGACCGTCGAATGGATCGGCAGTTGCCGAGTCACCGAATCCAGTTCGGCGATCCGCTTGATCGTCCGGGACTGGGTGACCAGGCACAGATGCACGCCCGCGGACCGGTAATCCTCCGCCTCGCGGGCCAGCGTCAGCAGGGCGCGCCAAGACAAGAAGCTCAGGCAATTGGTGTCGATCACCACGATGCGCATACCGCTCTCGGCGGCGGACCGGATGCGTTCGCACCATCCGGACATCGTGTAGCTGTCGGCCTCACCGCGGAACGACAGCACCAACGCCGGGCCGCGAGTGCGCACAACTGCGGACAGGCGCGGTTCGGCAACGTGAGAGGTGCCGGGTTCACCGGCGGGGGTTACGGGTCGTACTTGGGCGCTCGAGCTCATTGAGGTCTCCAACCGGAGCCGAGGGCAACGGGCGCGAGCCCGCTGCGGGCGTCCTACCACATGAAGACCGACCCGCCCTACCTTCATAACAGAGACACAGCGGTCTGTACAGCCGAAACGGCATAAGCCCAGCTCCAGCGCATGTGCCGCGAGCGCCGCGGAACGCGGCGAGGCCCGGACCGGGCGCATCTGCTGCACCGGTCCGGGCCTCGGGAGGAGGAGTTGTGCCGGACGAGATCAGTGATCGAAGGCGTCCTTGACCTTCTCGCCCGCGTCCTTCAGGTTCGACTTGGTCTGATCGGCCTTGCCCTCGTTCTTCTTGTCCGGATCGCCGGTGGCGGCACCGAGCTTCTCCTTCGCCTGGCCGGCGGCGTCCTCGAGCTTGTTCTTGGCCTTATCGATGGCACTCATACCGTGCTCCTTCCGAATTTGCCGGACCACCCGCACGATGCGGGTCGCATTGATGGCGATAACCACGCAGATGCGGGTCAAACATGTGGCCGATCGTGGCGAAGATCCACTCCGAACGCCGTTTGTCCGGGGCGGGAACGGTTATTCTCCGACCGTGCCTCTGCCGATCGTGGTGGGAGAGTGAAATGGTGCGTACTACCTACGCGGTGCTGCGGGCCGGACGGATCGCGCCGTGGACCCGCTCGCCGTTGATGCGCCGCGCCGACCGCTTCGAACAGGCGCTGCGGCTCGCACTGGTGGTGGGCGCGTTCGCCGCGATCCTGCTGGCCGTCGCCGCCGGCACCGCCCAGTATCGGGCCGAGCTCGCCTCGATCCACGCGGAAAACGCCACGAAAACCGCTGTGACAGCGGAGGTTACGAGCGATCCGATCCGGATGCCGGCACCCAGCGGTATGTTCGCCGATCAGCTCCGCGCCGAGGCGCAGTGGAGCCGCGACGGGCAACCGGGCCAGGCGATGGTCGACGTCGACGGCACCACGCATCGCGGCGACCGGATCCCGTTGTGGCTCACCACCCACGGTGATCCGACCACACCGCCGGTCGCCGACGACGCCGCGGTCGCCAAGGGCATCGCCACCGGCACGGCCGCCCTGCTCGCCTGCTGGGCGCTGGCCTACGCGCTCGCCCGAGGCACCGGTTACGCACTGGATCGGCGCCGGGCCGGCGAATGGGAACGCGAATGGCGGCGGATCAGCCCGCACGTGGGACACGGGCACTCCTGAGCGCCGACGTCGGCCGAAGGCCGTCGCACGTGTTGCCTCAATCCGGCAGTCGGCGCATCTCGATCAACGTCAGTCCCAGGGCATCGATGCGGGCCAGCACGCTGCGCATCGCGGTGTAGTCCTCGAGCGGGCCGAACAGCGCGGTGGTGCCGGGCGCGGCCACGCTACTGCGGGCCAGTTCGGGAAATTCGGCGCAGATGTCGCCGGACAGCTCCCCGGCGACGATGAATTCGTAGCGCACCGCATCGCCTCTCGATCCCCTGTGCCGTGCGGTGGGCGCAGGCACCCTGTCGTCACCGCGGCTCAGGCCAGGGCGCGGCTCTTCAGCTGCTCGAACTCCTGCGCGGTGATCGTGCCCTCGTCGAGAAGCCGTTTGGCGTCGGCGATCTGGGTGGCCGAATTGGTTCCGGCCACCTCCTTGATGTAGGCGTTCTGCGCCTCCTCGGCCTCCTTCGCCGCCCGGGCCGAACGCTGCGCCATGCCGCCGCCACGCACGATCAGGTAGACGAGCGAGGTGAGCAGCGGCAGCACGAACATGAACACCACCCACACCGCCTTCACCCAGCCGGACGTGCCGCGATCCCGGAACAGATCGGTGAAGATCCAGAACAGCAGTATCAGATACGCGGCGAACGCGAAACTCATGATGATCAGCCAGAACACATCCCACACGGGCATGACGTCTCCTCGATGACAGCGTCCGGCTTCCTCCGAACGGCTTCCCGCGACCGTGCTTCCACCGGGGCAGCGACCACCGCGGTACGCCGACCAGTTCACGCCGCGGACCCCGTGCGGCGCCTCACCCGTTGCGGGTGAGCTCGTGCGCGACGCCACCGGACTCGAGGGCCGGACCGTTCACCGGCGATCCGTTCAGCCTTCGCCGGGCAGCTGGGTGAGGAAATCTGTTACAGCGCGCCATATTTCCTCGTACGGTGCACCGTGCTGGGTCAGATCCCCCAGATCTCGCACCTTGTCGACGACGTGTCGTATCCGGACGAGCGCGACGGGATCCTGCTCCCAGTGTTCCCGGTCGACTCGCAGGGTTGCGACCAGCAGGTCACCCGGAAACAGATCGCCCGCGAGCAGCGGATCCCAGTTCAGCCGGGCCAGCACGCGCGGCAGCAGTACGCCGACACCTACGCGTTGCTGCAGAAGGCAGCGCATATCCTCGACGGTCAGATCGCCGATCGGCTTGCGCCGCAGTTCGTCGACGGTGCGCATCAGGGCGGTCGCATCCGCCGGCAAGGCCGGCCACACGTCGTCTTCGAACTGGTCCACCGACAGGTCCTCGTCGGCATCCGCGCACACCGTCCACCTCCCGGCTTCGTGCCGGAAGAACAGGACGGCGACGTTGTCCGGTGCGTGGGTGATGCGCGCGAGGGCCACATCGCCGTAGACGCGGATACCGGATACCTCGAAAGCGGGCGCACCGATCGGGTCGACCGGCGGCCCGTCGTAGTCCGGATCGGACACGTCGTCCAGGAATTGTTCGGCTTCTTCGGCGCACATCAACGCCGCCATCTCGCGAGGAATCCCGCGCTCGGTCGCCACCCAGAACTCGGTGATCAGCTCCGAGATCACAGACGCGTCGTCCACCGAAGATCTCATGCCGACATCCTGCCCCGCATCGCCGACGGGACTCCTGCCCGTGATGGGAAACCCGCACGCCGCTGGGCTCACGGCGGCGACGCGAGCGGCGCCACCGCGAACCACAACATTCGTCCTGTCGACGCTATCGGCGCCGCCCGCTCAGGTAGTCCGACACCACTGCCGCACCCAGGCCGTCGAGATCCGGGGCGATGACGCGGCCGCCGCTGCGGCGGGCCATCAGGTCGACGAACGCGGCGAGCCTGGGGTTTTCGCCGAGGATGAACACCGAGACCGACGCACCGAGCTTCGCGAGGACGTCGACCTGGGCCATGGTGACCGCGAGGGTCCGCGAGTCGGGCGGCCAGTTGAAATACGAGCTGCCGTCGGGTTCCAGGTGGGCGGTGGGCTCGCCGTCGGTGACCACCAGGACCACCGGCACCGCGTCGGGGTGGCGGCGCAGATGGCGGGCGGCGAGCAACAGGGCGTGGTGCAGGTTGGTGCCCTGTTCCCAGACCGCCTCCAGGCCGGTCAGTTCCGCGATGTCGACCGTGGTGGCGTGGCGGCCGAAGGTCACGACTTCCAGTGCGTCGGAACGGAATCGGGTGCTGATCAGCTGATGCAGCGCCAGGGCGGTCCGCTTCATCGGCAGCCAGCGTCCGTCCTGCACCATCGACCACGACGTGTCGACACAGAGGGCCACCGCCGCGCGGGACCGCTGATCGGTTTCGGTGATCTCGACATCCGAGACCGACAGCGATACCCGGCGGCTACCCGTCGACGCCGACCGAAGAACCGCGTTGCGCACAGTCTTCGACACATCCCACGGTTCGGTGTCGCCGAAGCGCCACGGCCGCGTCGCGCCCGTGGGTTCGCCGGCCGCCCCGGCCGTCACCGTCTCCCGCTGTCCGCGCTGAGCGCGCAACCGCCCGATCACATCGCGCAGCGCCACCTCACCGAGACGGCGTAACGCCTTGGGCGTCAAGCGAAGCGACCCGTCGGGAGCACGTTCGAACAGACCCTGGCGGCGCAGTTCGCGTTCCAGCTCGGCCAGCCGCGCGGCGTCGACGGCGGCGTCGGCACCGAGCTGACGGGTGAGGGCGTCGAGGTCGATATCCTCGAGCCGGGCGCCGGGATAGGACTGGCCGAGTTGTTCGGCCAGCGCGTCCATTTCGGCCAGATCCTGCATCGCCTGTGCGCCCTCGCCGAGACCGAGCGGATCCTGGCCCCGGAACCGCTGTCCCGAATCCCAGTCCTCACCCGGACGCAGCGCGCGCAGCGCGGCATCCAGCGCCGAAACCTGTTCGGCGATACGCGGATCGCCGAAGGCCTGGCCGATCAGTTCGCTCAACTCCGCCTGCTGCTGCGGCGAGAGCGAATTCATCATCCGCTGAGCGGCGGCCGCCCGCGCCGCCAGCGCGTCGATCAATTCCTCGGTGTTGCGGGGGTTTTCGGGAAAGAACTCGCCGTGTTCGGCCATGAACTCCGCGAACTGGCGCTCGGTGTTCTCCCCGCGGGCGTGGGCGGCGAGCAGCTGGTTCAGATCCGACATCATCTGCCGCACCCGCTCGACATCCTCGGGCGTGGCATTCTCGAGCGCCTGCTTCATTCCCTGGAAGCGGGAGTCGAGCAGTTCGCGGCCGAGCAGTTCCCGTATCCGCTCGTAGTTGGCGCGCCCCGTCTCCGAGCGCCACTGGTAGTCGGCGAGTTCGGTCACCGCGGCGGCGGTACTCGACGGCAGCGCGTCGAGTTGCGCCTCGGCGAAGCGGGCATCATCGGCCGGGTCGGGGAACAGCGCGGTGCGTTCGGCCTCCAATGCCTGGTCGAGCAGTTCCCGCACCTGCTGCAAGGTACCGTCGAGGCGGTGCTGCCGGGTGAGCTCGGCACGGCGTTGCCACAACCGCCGGGTCAGCTCGTCCAGCCCGGGCGTGCGGCCGGTGCCGCGGCGCAGCAGCTCCTCCAGGGCGGTGCGCGGGGAGCTGCCGTCCATCACGTCGCGGCCGATGGAATCCAGCGCGTCCCGGAGATCGACCGGCGGCGCCAGCGGGTCGGGACCGTCGTGATAGGGGCCGTAGGAGTAGCGGTCGGGGGTCGTCATGAGCCGTAGGTCGCTGTGCCGTCGTCGGAATCCTTGGCCAGCTGACGACTCAAATACAGTGACTCCAAAGCGAATTCGACGGCTGCGGCGATACGCGCCGGCGAATCGGTCGACTCGGTGCCGAGCCGCTCGGCCACCCGCGCCAGCACCGGCAGCTCGGGCAGCGCCGAGAGCACCTCCTGGCCCGGCACCCGTTCGCCGGTGGTGACCGGATGGCCGGCGCTCACCGCCTCGGCGAGCGGTCGCAGATCCACCCCGGCCAGCCGCCGGCGTGCCGTCTCGGCGAAGGCGCGCCGCAGCAGATGGGTGAGGTGCTCGGTTTCGCGGCCCTCCTCGCCGGATTCGAATTCCACCTTGCCGCGCAGCACCGCGGGCACCGACTCCAGGTCCACCGGGCGGGCGACGGCGGGATGTTCACCGGTCAGCGCGGTCCGGCGCAGTGCGGCGGCGGCCACGGTCTCGGCAGCCGCCACCGCGAAGCGCGCCGAGACACCGGAACGCTGATCGACCGCCGGCGATTCCCGCAGCTGGCGCACGAAGCGGGCCAGAACCTCGAGCAGCGGATCGCCGACCTCGGCGACCAGCTCGGCCTCCTGGCGCACCAGCGCGGTCTCGGCCTCCACATCGAGCGGATAGTGGGTGCGGATCTCGGCGCCGAAGCGGTCTTTGAGCGGAGTGATGATGCGGCCGCGGTTGGTGTAGTCCTCCGGGTTGGCGGTGGCGACCAGCAGCACGTCCAGCGGCAGCCGCAGCGTGTAACCGCGCACCTGGATGTCGCGTTCCTCCATCACGTTCAGCAGCGCGACCTGGATCCGTTCGGCGAGGTCGGGCAATTCGTTGATGGCGACGATGCCGCGGTGGGCGCGCGGGACCAGCCCGAAGTGGATGGTTTCCGGATCGCCCAGACTGCGGCCCTCGGCCACCTTCACCGGGTCGACATCGCCGATCAGGTCGCCGACCGAGGTGTCGGGCGTGGCGAGCTTCTCGGCGTAGCGTTCGCTGCGGTGACGCCACGCCACCGGCAGGTCGTCGCCCAGTTCGGCCGCGAGCCGCCGGCCCGCCGGGCTGATCGGCGCCAGCGGATGTTCGCCGAGTTCGGCGCCGTCGATCACCGGCGTCCATTCGTCGAGCAACCCCACCAGGGTGCGCAGCAGCCGGGTCTTGCCCTGGCCGCGCTCGCCGAGCAGGACCACGTCGTGGCCGGCGAGCAGCGCCCGTTCCAGTTGCGGGACGACGGTGCGGTCGAAGCCGACGATGCCGGGCCACGGATCGGTCCCGGATCGCAGTGCGGCGAGAAGATTCTCGCGGATTTCGGATTTCACCCCGCGCGGCTGATAACCGGCGGCGCGCAGTTCGCCCGCGGTGGCGGGCAGATGCTGAGGAACACTCACCCCAGCGACGCTACGACGATCTTGCGAGTCCGACAACGATTGTGTCGGCTCACTTCGCGGCGGCGGGCGGGGCGGGCAGGCTGTGCAAGGCGCCGACCACGGTGGAATGGATGGGCAATTCGGCGGTCAACGGGTCGACCGCCGCCATCCGCGCGATCGTCGGCATGCGGCTGACCAGGCAGATCGCGACACCACGTCGACTCTGGTCGGCGGCTTCCTCGGCCAACACGACCAGTGCGCGCCAACCCAGGAAGCCGAGTCCGCCGGTATCCACGACGAGCGGCCCGCCGTGGGCTGCCGCGAGCGCCGCACCCTGGTGTACGAGGCGGCGCCAATCATCGAGAGTGCACGCATCGGCCTCGCCGCGCACCGACAGGACGACCGCGGCTCCGTGGGTGCGCATGATCGCACTGAGCCGGGCCTCGGGGCGCCCCGGGACGGGAAGGGAACGGTGATGACCGATTCGGAATGTGGCGTTCGTCTTCATGTGCGATCTCCCAGGCGAAATCGACATGTGCAGTGCCCCGCTTTTTCGAGGCAAATCCCGCTGTCACATTTCTAACAAAGACGAAGCGGTCTGTATAGCCCGTCGGCGTACGGTTGCCGGCCGCGACGCTGGGTAGCCGAGACTCGACTGTCCCACGCATGTGAGGAGCCCCCGCAATGCAGATCGGTTACAAACTGGCGTCGGAATCCTATGGGCCGCGCGAACTGATCCGACAGGCGATTCGTGCCGAGGCGGCCGGATTCGACTTCGTGGAAATGAGCGATCACTATCATCCGTGGCTCGACAATCAGGGCCACTCCCCCTTCACCTGGACGGTCTTCGGCGCCATCGCCGAACGCACCGAACGCATCCGCCTGGTCACCGGCGTCACCTGCCCCACCATCCGGTATCACCCGGCGATCGTGGCGCAGGCCGCGGCCACCTTGGCGCTGGTGTCGGACGGACGCTTCGATCTCGGGGTCGGCTCCGGTGAGCGGCTCAACGAACACGTGGTGGGCCGGGAGTTCCCGCCGATCGATATCCGCCAGCGCATGTTGCGCGAGGCCCTCGAGATCATCCGGCTGCTCTGGCGCGGCGGGTACCACACGTATCGCGGTGAGTACCTGTCGATTTCGGACGCGCGGGTGTTCGACCTGCCCGAGCGGCTGCCCGACATCATCGTCGCCGCCGGTGGCCCCGACGCCGCCCGCCTCGCCGCCGAACTCGGCGACGGGCTGTTCGCGACCGACCCCGAAGCGCAGATCGTCGACACCTATCGCGGCGCCGGCGGGCGCGGCGGCGGCTACGCCGAGGTCGGAATGGCCTGGGCCCCCGACGAACAGACCGCGGCGCAGGCCGCATTGGACACCACCCGCTGGGCACTCACGGGATGGAAGGTGATGAGCGAGTTGCCGAATCCGGTGAATTTCGCCGCGGCGACCACCACCGTGCGGCGCGACGATATTCTCGAACAATTCGCGTGCGGTTCCGATCCGAAACGCTATCTGGAAGTCGCGCAGCAATATGTGGATGCCGGATTCGATCATCTGGTGATGCAGAACGCCGGACCCGATCCGGAAGGATTCATCGACTTCTATCGCAGCGAACTCGATGCCCCCCTGCGCGAATTGACTCCGGCGAGCTGAAATTCGACGGCCGGCGCGCAACTCGAGGGTCCGGCAATACGATTGCCGGACCCTCGCCGTGCCCCGTGCGGTGATACTCAGGCGGTGCTGCCGTGCCGGCGCAACCGCCGGAATTCCACCGTCACCGGATAACCGGCCACCGCCGAATCGAAGGGTGCCGTGGTGGCCTCTAGCGAGTCGGTGATGGAGGTGAGCACATGCCAGCCCAGTCCGTCCCGGTGCAGCGCCTCCGGCGTGACCGCTACCGCGGTCACCGCCACCGACATCCGGTCACCGTCGTAGCCGAAATCGCATTCGATCGACGATCCGGGCACGGCGCGTTCGATCAGCGCGGTGGCGATCTCGTCCAGCGCCACCCGTATATCGGTCACCTCGTCGAGTGCGAATTCGGCCATCAAAGCGACCGTTTCGGCCAGAGCGCGCAGCATGAGCAACTGGCGCGCTTGGGCGAGTACTCGCACGCCGACGACCGAACCCGCAGGCGCCGGGTCCGCCGACGGCGAAATCCACTCGCTCAAGGACACGTCATCTCCTTCCGCCCCGCAGGCGCGTCTCCGCATTTTCCGCTCGTCGTCGCCGATACCCTGCCATCCGGGGAACCAAACGTCGGAGGGGGACCGGGCAGGCGGCGGTCCGCGATTGACGGCGGCATCGCCGGGTACCCGCAGGCCGAGCGGGTATGCGCCGTTCCGGTGCGGCCCCGAGGAGGAGGTGCGGATGCGGCGCGGCGGTGTCGTGGCGGAAGCGGCGGCCTGGTGGCTGATCTGTGTGCTCATCTGGCAAGCCACGGTGACGGTCGCGGCGTGGGAGGAGTTGATCGCCGCCGCGGTGCCGGCGCTGCCGTGCGCGGTGGCCGCGTGCGCGGCGCGACGTGCG
>NZ_BDBN01000136.1 GCF_001613005.1 Nocardia nova NBRC 15556
GGGCCCCGCTCGTCGCCGCTCCCGGATAGCCGGGGAATCCGTCACCGAGGCCGGCCGCGAGTTCCTCGAAGGCCAGCAGGGTGGTCTTGTCGAGCAGGCGCAGATCGATCTCACCGCCCTCGGCGAGATGCTCGTCGTACGGCACCACCCGCGTCGGGCGCTGCGCGGTGGCGAAGAGCTTCTCGATCTGTTCGACCTCGACGGTCGGCTTGACCGGTTGCTGATGCACGATCGCCACCACCGAACCGGCGATGAGATGTTGCAGCCCATGGGAATTCAGCCAGTTCAAGGTCGCGACGGCACCCTTCACGCCGCCGACGGTCGGGGGTGTGACGACCACGATGGCATCGCTGGTCTTCAGCACCATCTGGGTGATCGAATCGAGCACGCCGGTGCCGCAGTCGACGACCAGTAGGTTGTAGTGCCGCCGCAGCGTCTCCACGGCGACACCGAATTCCCGGCCGGACAGCGCCTCGATCGACTCGGTACTCCACGGCGAAGCCAGCACCGCCAGATCGGCGTTGTTGATGGACGTGAACGAATGCACCGCCGAGAACGCGTCGAGATTGGCGGCCTGCGCCATATCGCGCAGGGTCAGCCCGTAGGGGTGCGGCGCGGTACGCGAGGGCAGATCACCGAAGTCGGGGTTGGCATCCACGGCGACCACGCGGTCGGGCCGCAGCCCGGCGAACGTGGATCCGAGGGTCGCCGCGATCGTGGTGCGGCCGACGCCGCCCTTCACACTGATCACCGCGATCTGATAGGGCGCGTTCAACTGCCGTCGGATCCGGGCGCGACGGTCCTCGGTGCGCTGTTCGGCCGGCGACAGCCCCAGACTGAAACCGACCTTGTTCAGCGCACCCCGCATGCCGCTCGTGGACTTGAGCTGAGCCCGGCGGGCAGCGGTGATATCGGCCAGCAGATCCATCGAGGTCAGGGTCGCCGGCAGCACCTCGACCCGGGCGGCGGCCTCGGCCTGGCTCAGCCGGTCCGGAAGCTGGGATCCACTCGCTTGCGGTTGCTGCCAGGCCGCGGGACGGCTCTCAGGGGTAGCCGGCTGCGGCGTCCACGATGTTTGCTCGGCGCTCGCGGTCCATGCCGCCGTAGTGCCCTGTCCGGTGGCGGACGGTGAATCCGGTTGCACCGACGCGTAAGTCGCGGGGGTGCCGGCGTTCGTGGCACCGGTGACGGACGCGGACGCCGGTGACGGCGCGGATGTGGATGTCGCCGGTGCGCCCGTCTGCGGCGCGGCAGTCTGCGGCGCGGCAGTCTGCGGCGCGGCGGCAGTCTGCGATGCGGCGGTGGGCGTGCGCGGGGCAGTGGTCGATCCCTGCGGCGCGGCGGTCGCCGCCTGTGCCGTCCCGGCCTGCGCCGGGTTCGCGACGGGTCCGGACGTTGTGTTCTGTTGTCCCACCGTGGTGTTCGTCGTGCCGCTGTCGGGCCTGGGCGCGCCGATATTGCTCGATCCGCCGGGCGCCGGATTCCGCTCACCGCTCGCACGCAGATCGCCGAAACCGCCGTAGCTCTCCCGCGCGAACGCGGCTCCCGCGGGCGGTACCGCCACGCCGCCGGACGCGGGCGTGCCGGTCGGCCCGGTAGCCGGCCGGGGTCCGCCGGCCGACGGTGAAATCGGTTGCGCGGCGGCCGCCGCCGATCCGGCGGAGGTTGGCGCCGCATCCGGCCTCGAGGCCGACCGCGGCATATCGTCGTTCGTCATTTCGGCGGCTCCGGCCCGCTCTGCCGATTCGGGGATCGGCGTGAAATAGGCGTCGTAACCACCCCGAGCCCGCACGGACTCGGCCGTATGCCCGTTCGTATCCGGTGCTCGGTTCATATCCTCATCCTTCTCGAAACCCGCTGCGAATTCAGCTGATTCGGCTGGTTTCGAACCAACTCCGGCTGGGTAAAAGGTTGATCAGCGCGGTGATCCCCGACCGGATCGCCGCGTCGTCGCCCGGTTGATAGGTCGACCAGAGTTCACCGTCCATTGCCACGCTCGGACTCACCACGAGCCGTCCGGAAACGGTGTCCAGCACGGAAAGACACACTTCCGGTCGCGGGTATTCCCCGTCGTGGTGCTCCAGCACGAGCACCTCCGCCCGCCGGAACACCTCGTTCAACGCTCGCTCGAGTATCGCCGCGGTCCGCGGCGGGGCGCCGAGTTCCGCGAAGGCGCGCCGTAATTCGGCCGGCTCGGACGATTCGCCGAATTCGGTTGCGACGGCGGAGACCTGTGCGGACGACACCTGCCATGGTTCGAACGAGGCCGCGAGTGCCGACCCCAGTGCCGAGACGATCGCCCCGGCAAGGATGTCCAGATCCTCGTCCTGCTGGAACACCGACTGGAGCACGACATGGTCGTCGTTACGCACCGCCAGCACGTGATCGGAGCCCGAACGAACCAGCGACATCCGCAGCATGCCGCGTGGTTCCCCGTCCAGCCCCGTATCCACGATGCGAGCGGCCAGCTCCACATCCGGCCGGTACAGGCATTGCAGCCACCGCTCGACCACGGGATGTACTCGTCCGTCGTCGAGGAGTACACCCGCGTCGGTGAGTTGAGCGGCCACCACCTCGTGGACCCGGTCCCGGTCCTCGATGCGGTAGATGTTCGGCAGCAATGCCAGCACCGGCGGATACGAGTCGATGCCGACCAGTGTTTTCAACAGCAGGGCGGCATCGACATTGATTTCGACCGCGACGGGATCGTCGACCACCTGATCGTCGAGATGCAATGCCTAGATCTCGAGCGCCAGGAACCGGCCACCCTGCTGCTTGTCCGTGTCCTGCATCGCGCCACCGCTGGCGCAGTGCTTCTTCACGGTCGCGTTCAGGGCATGGAGCGCGTTGTTGTAGTCGGTGATCTTGTTCAGGAGCTCGTGGATCTTGGGGCCCCAACCTTGATCACCGGCTTCACCCGTGAAGGAGCTTTGCAGCCCCTTCGCCAGCGAATCCAGCGCACTGTTGTTTTCCTGAATGTTCTTGACGATGTTGTCGAACGTCAGCGTGTGAGTGTCGACTTCACCGAACTTGTACTGCATTCCACCGGCCATGGCGAAAATCCTTTCGGATAATTGATATGTGAATTACTGCGTTGCCCTAGAAGCCGATATCGACTTTTCCTGACATGGTGCTGCTCGCGACGTTGCCGGCACCGGCGCCCATGTCCGTACCGAGAGCCTGCGCACCACCGTGCAACTGCTCCTGCTGCCGGATGAGATCGGCGTATGCGTCCATGTCGGCGGCACTGAATTTGTGTGCCGAATCGGTCAGAACATTGAGAATGTCCTGGAACGCGTTGCCCAGCCGGTTGCCCTTGTCCAGCGCATTCTGCATGGACGAGGCGATCGCCGGTGTGGCCTGCGGGCTCCGCACCGCGGCCTCCAGCTCGTCCTTGACCGCGAGCAGGGCCTTGAGGTATCCCTCGTGGTTACCCTGCAGTCCGATCCCCTTCTGAGCGGCGGGGATCAACTCGTGGGGATCGCCGTTGAAGACGTAACTCATCTGTGGTTCCTTTCCGGTGTTGAATTACACGCGACCTCGGTCTTGTTCACCGGGGACGTTCGGGGGTGGCCGGAATCGCCGCATCGTCGTCGACGCGCTCGATCACACCGACCGCGAGTTGAGGTTCCAATACCGGGTCTTCTCTACGATCGCCGGCGTATTCGATAACTCCGACGAGTGGAACCTTCTCCAGGACGGGCACGTCCATCGGCTCACCCGGGACGAAGACCGCCGACTTGGATTTGCGCTCCTCGTCCTTGCGGCGTCGCATCTGCGCCTTGGGTGCCGTTGCCCCGCGCGTAGGGCCCTGGCGCGGAGGCACAGTCGTGGTGGGCTGGCCGTCCGCGGCACCGAAGGCACGGAAGGACGCGGGATTCCAGTTACCGGGCATCCGGAATCCGGTGGCGGCGCCGGGCATCGAGCCGACACCACCGCGCATCATCGAAAAGGCCACCGTGCTACCGATTCCGCCGGTCAGGCCGGCAAGGGTGGGCGATGTCGCCGACATGCCGTACAGGCCGTCCTGCCCGGCCATCGGATCGTCACCGTATCCCTCGCCGCCCTGGCCGTAATCCGACATCGGCGACAGCGCGTCCGTTGCCCCGGTGGGATCGGACAACCCGCTGTCCGGGCCCGTGCCCGTGGGATCGGTCCCTTGCGGCCCGTCACCCGGGCCCGACGGGTCGTGGGTGCCACCCGAGGATTGGTCACCCCCGCTCGAATGAGAGTTGCTCGTCGAGGTGTTCTGATTCCCGGTGGTGGAGTGTGAATTACCGCCGGTGTCGGTGATAGTCGAATGCTGGTAGGCGGTGGGCCGCGGCGTCGTCGTCGTGTCCGGGGCCATCTTGTACTGCATATCCGGCGGCGGTGCGCCACCACCGACGATCGGTGGTGCCGTGAGCGGCTTCGGGAGGGCGGCCAGCGCGGGCACCACGGTCCCCGCATAACCGTCCATGACGAGAGCCGCCTCCGGCCAGATCACGAACAAGTACTCGAGTTCGTTGGCCGCGAGCGCCGCACTGGTCGCGGCCAGCATCGAACCTCCCACCACAGCGCCCACCGGACCCGCGGTGGAAATGGCACTCGCCGTAGCCATGTTGGCGAGCAACATTTTGCGCTCCGCCTTGTTCGCTTCCAAATGGATCTTGACCAGAGTCATCGCACCGCGCGCGCCCTTCGCCGCGGCAGCCACCTCGCCCACGAGCGCGGCGGCGGCGCCGGCTACTGCGGCCTGTTCCTGCAGCCATGCCGCATGCTTCTGGAATGCCGCCCGCGCCTTGTCCGCCGACATGCCCTGCCACGAGCCCGAGATCGTCGCCATCGTCGCCTCGGTATCGGCGGCCGCGGCATTCAGTTGCGCCGCGAGGTCCGCGTAGGCGGTGGAGGTCGCGGACGTCGATGCCGGCCCCGGACCGCTCAGTAATCGAGAGGTATTGATTTCCGGCGGCAGCGCATGGAAGTCGAAAAGGAACGCCATGACATCAACCTCGGCTCGCCGATCTCCGGCTACACGTTGAATATCGGGCCGTGCGTGGCGACATCGGCGCCGGCGAGGATGTCGCTACCCGAATACGCGGTGCCCACCTCGGGCATCACGGCCGAGGCCTGGGTCTGCAGCACGGCGCCGTGCGCGGTGGTCGAGAAAAAGCCTTCGCCCCACGGGTTCAACACCTCCGGGATCATCAGGCTCACATCATCGATGCCCGGCGGCAGCGGTTGGCAGGCCGGCATGTGGGCTCCGAGAGCGCCCTGTAATCCCGTGGCGGTGAATTCGATTTGCGAGGCGATAGCCGGGAAGTTCTCAGGAGTGACATTGAGATACATCGACCTCTCCTAACGACGATACCGCCTCCGACGAGCGGTACAGGATGAACGCTAAGGCATCCCCAATGTTGGGAAGATGTCGGCGATCTCACTCTTCGGCCGGTGTCCACGCGGCTTGCACGAGATCGCGCCGCGAATGCAGCGGCTCGACCAGAATTCCGCGACCGAGCGGTTGTTTCGTTGCCTTCACGTCGCCGATGAGCATTCCGTCGAGCTTGGTGCCGTCCATGATCAGACCCGAGCAGTTCAGGTTCTTGATCTGACCCATGATGTTGTCGTACATCGCCGAATCCGCTTGCGCGATATTACGTCCCACGATGATGTGCAGACCCGTGTCACGGCCGTCGACGATGATGTCCTTCAACGGGTCGAGCGGATTGAGCATGCCGCGCTGCGCGACCATGTGGTAATCGTCGATCACCACGAATATCTCCGGTCCGCTCCACCACGAGCGCTCCTTGAGCTGCTGCGAGGTCACACCGTCCGGAGGCCGCCGACTACGAATCTTGTCCGCGAATCCCGGAAGGCCTTCCTGCAGATCCCGCTCGCTGGTCAGATAGCCGATCAACCGTTCGTCGGGAACCACGTCCATATGCTGGCGACGGTAGTCGATCAGCAGGATACGCGCCTGATCCGGGCCGAAACGCCGGTCGATGGAACGCATCAGATCCGCCAGTACCGTGGACTTTCCACATCCGGGTGATCCGACCACGATGAAGTGCGTGGAAACGCCGAAATCCACTGCCGCCACGCCCAAATCGGATTCGCGCACACCGAACGGAGTCACCAGTTGCTGAGCCAGACCCGTCGGTTCCGGCACAACTTCGTGAATACGATCCAATTCGATCTTCGACGGCAGCAGCCGCACCTCGGGTGCGCGCCTGCCCTCGTAGCGCCGGTTGAGTTCTTCGCCCGCGGCCGCCAGCCCGGCCGCCGCGGACTCCGGATCTCCGACGCCGTCGATACGCGGCAGCGCCGTCAACATGTGCAACGCTTCGCTGGAGATACAGCGTCCCGGCCGGTCCGGCGGAATGGACGCGACAATGGCGCGGTGGCTGCCGAATACGGTATCGGTGAGGTCGCCCAGACGCATTTCCAGCCGCGTCTGCAGCAGGTCCTTGATCGCCGGCCGGATCGCCGCCCAGCGCGAACTGCTCAGGACCAGGTGGACGCCGTAGTTGAGGCCCTGCAGCGCAATGGATTCGATGACCGGTGAATATTCGTCGTAGAACGGTCCGTTGACCGCGAATCCGATATCCCAGCCGTCGATGACGAGGAAAACGTCCCCGTGCGCGTCCCCGTACGCGGTCAGTTTCTCGGATTCGACGGGATCGGCTCGCCGCCTGCGGAATTCGCGCATGCTGTCGATCCCGAGTTCGGTGAACATCGACTGCCGGTAGGCCAGTAGGTTCGTCACCAGCGCGAAGGTGCGGCGCACGCGGTCCACGTCCCGGGCCGACGCCACCGACCCGACGTGCGGGATGGCGCGAAGGCTGGACAGACCTCCGCTGAAATCCAGGCAGTAGAACTGCACCTGCTCCGGGCTGTGCGTCATGGCCGCGGAGACGACCAGCGTTTGCAGCGCGGTCGACTTACCCGACTGCGGCCCACCGACGATCGCCATATGTCCACCACCGGCGGACAGGTCCACCGACCACACGTCCTGGCGCTGCTGCCGCGGTTTGTCGACGATCGCCAGCGGCAGCTGCAACGTACCGGGTTGAACCGCCGGCACCAGACGCTCCAAGGTGGCCGGAATACCCAACGGCGGCAACCACATCGCGTGCGCTCGGCGGCCGTGCCCGGCGTACTGCTGGAGGACCGTCTCCATCAAGGTGACCGGTTCGGCCTCCGGAGCTTCGGGGCGGGTGACGACCGGAGCCGGGGCCACCGGTTCGACACGGCTCGGCGCGATGTAGGCAGCGGTGAAGGCCTGCGGGGGACGGTATCCCCCACCGGGGCGGCGCGCGCGCTGTGTCCCCAACGCCGCGGCTTGGGCGGGTGGGGTGTACGGCGCGCCGACGTAGGCGGCTTGGAAGCGCTGCAGATCACCGGATCCGACCCGGAGATATCCGGCGCCGGGCTTCTTCGGCAGGTGATAGGCGTCGGCGGTGCCGATGGCGTCGCGGGAGTCGCTGGTCTGGTTGGTGCGCAACGCGACTCGATACGACAGGTGCGCCTCGAGTTCACCCATGCGGTTGGCCGGCACCTTCTGCGAGGCCAGCAGCAGATGGATGCGCAGCGATCGGCCCAGACGGCCGATGGCGACGAACAGTTTCGAGAAGTTGGGATGCTGTTCGAGCAGTTCGGCGAATTCGTCGAGGATGATCAGCAGCGTCGGCAGCGGCGGCAGTTGCGCGCCCTGTTCGCGGGCCCGCTCGTAGTCCGCCACGCTGGCGAAATTGCCGGCGTCGCGCAGAATACGTTGCCGCCGGGCCATTTCACCGCTGATGACGTCCTCCATACGGGTGACGAGGTCGGCTTCCTCCTCCATATTGGTGACGACCGCGGTGACGTGATGCAGCCGGTCGAAACCGAGGAAGGTCGCACCACCCTTGAAGTCGACCAGCAGCAGATTCAGCACATCCGGCGAGTGCGTGGCGATCGCCGAAAGGACAAGGGTGCGAAGGAATTCGGACTTTCCGGAACCGGTGGCGCCGATGCACATACCGTGCGGGCCCATACCTTCTTCGGCGGATTCCTTGATATCGAGGTACACCACCTGGCCGGTCGGATCGTGACCGAACGGGATGTTGAGCCGGCCGCGGTCACTGTCGCGGCGGCGGGGCCACTGCCGCTCCACCCGGATCGCGCCCGGGTCGGGAACACCGACCATCTCCTCCCACGACGTCCCGCCGCTGGTCTGCTCCGCGGTGACCGCCTCGACCACACTCGACAGCCGATACGAGGAGATACTGCGAGCCAGAGCGGTGATCGCGGTGACCGACATGGTGTCGCCGACACCGACCGCACGCAAACCTCGCGAGGTGACCTCCTGCAGGCGCCGGTCCTCGTCGACGACGAACTTCAGCGCCCGCGGCAGATTCTGTTCCCCGACGCCCAGCCGCAGCCAGGTGCAGCCGTCGACGCCGGAGATGTCTCGTTCGTTGGTCGGCCCGTCGGTGTCGACGAGCAGCAGATAGTGGGTGCGATCCATGGTCGGCTGGGTGTTGGCCGAGAACGGCCCGCGGTTGAGGCCGGCGAGCACCTTGGAGCGCAGTTCCCCTACCGACCGATACACCATCCGGCTGGATCCGATGGCGTCCGTATCATTGGGGTGCTGCGTATGCGGCAGCCATTTGAGCCAATTCCATTCCGGCGCATCGGGATCCGACAGCACCGCCGCGATGGCGACCTGATCGGGCCCGTGCAGGACGACGATCTCGGCGATCATCGCGCGCACCAACGCGGCCATGGCTTCGTGGTCGCCGTCGAATCCGACCTGCGGAACCGACAGCAGATTGATCGCCACCGGCATGCCGCCGACCGTGGAGTACGCCTTGGCGAAACGGGTCACCTCGACCACGCCGACCGGGTCCAGGTCGGAGGTCGGCGCCGCCTCGGGAACGATGACGCGCACCTGGTTCGCGATCCGCCCCCGGCCGATGCGCACGCGCAGGAACTGCGGGCTCGACACCTGCACTTCCCACATGCGTTTGCCACCGACGAGGCGGGACAGCTCGGCCGGACCCGGGTGCGTGTAGCGCAGATAGTCGTAGAGTTCGGCCTCGGCGGCGTGCACGGTCTTACGGTTCTCGGCGATCGAGCGCAGATAGTCCTTACGTTCCTCGTTGAGTCCCGCCGCGCCGCCACCGCCGTTGCCGCTCAACGCGCCGCCCATCATGCCGAACATCGACACGACCATCATCATCGGGAAGAACAGCATGGTCGGTGAGAACGATCCGCCGTTGCGGAACATCATCACCATCATCCCGCCCATACCGGCCATCATGACCACCGGCATGATCATCCGGATTCGCGACGCCGGAACGGGTTTGGGCAGTTCGGTGGGCGGTTGCAGGCGTAACTCGGTGACCGCGGGCGCCTTGGGGCCCTTCACCGTGCGCGCGGGCCGTACGAAGCGCCGGGTCGTCGTCACTAGGCTCCTCCCCCGGTTTTCTCCGGTAGGCCGACCGCGGCCTTGTCGGGTGCGATTCCGTCGTGCTGGATACGGGCGTCCGCGGTCGACAGGGTCGGGCCGACGGCGAACAGGGACACGATGCTCCAGGGCGCGGGCACCGGCGCCTGCAGGCCGAGGGCGGCGAGGGTGTGGTCACCCGCACCGGTTCCGACATTGATCCCGTACCGCACACCGCTGTCGGAGATCCAGAACAGCGATTCCCGCAGCGGGGAGTTCGGATCGCTTCCGGTCAGCTGGACGAACCGGCCGGAACTGCGCGGGAGATAGGCGGCATCGGCGGTGGCGCCGTGCGAGGTGGGTGCGGTGACCAGCGGTACGACCTGGCTCTGTTCGGCGCCCGGCAGCGGCAGTTGCCGTCCGACCAGGGCGCGCGTGACGGCATTCGCCTCGGCCGCTCCGCGTGACCAGTGGAAGCAGGTGACGCCGAACTTCTCCGGATCGGCCAGCGTGACCGGCCGGCTCGGGTAGGTCGAGGTGCCGGGCCAGGAACCGGGACGCAAATTCTGCGCCACCGCGTCGGGACCGACGGTCATACTCGCCACGGCGCCACGGGAATTCGAGTTGCGAATCATCGCGGCCAGGACGGAACCGACCTGGACCAGCCCGGATTGGGAGACCAGATAGTAGGACGCGCCCCGCCCGGGATTCGACACCGTCACCACCGAGCCGACGGGCGCGGAAATACCGCCCTTCAGCACGGCGGGCTCGCCGGCGCCGGGCACCTCCGGCACACGCAACGGCGGTACCTCCGGAATCGCGGCGATCAATCCCCTCGAAGCCTCGATCACCGGTGCGGTGGCATCGATGCCGAGAGCCAGGGTGACCGCCGAATCGGCGAGGTTGATCGCCGCTCGCACGACGCCGTGATCACCGTTGTTGTAGACCAGCCAGATGTCGTCGTCCTGGCGCAGCAGACGCGCCTCGTCGGCGCCCAGATCGCGGATCGCGCCGTCACCCTCCGGTTGCACGGTCAGCTCGCCACCGATCACGGTGGTACGCACCCCCGCGCCGGCGGTGGGCAAACCGGTTCGCTGGTCGACCGGTGCGGCGGCGCCGATCCGCGCGGTATCGCACACCGCCCACGAGGAGTCCCGGCCGCCCGTATCGGTCATCACGCCCGGTGCACCCGGAATCCCCACCCACGGACCGCGCGGATACTTCGCGAGCTCGTCGCGGGAGACGGGTACCGGATTGGCCGCCATGCCGGTGATCAGCCGCGCCGAGGATAGATTCAGCGTGGGATACAGGCGGTTGTCGACCTTGACGAACAGCGCGCCGGAATCCTTGTCGGACACGATATTCGCCTGTCCGACCTGCTTGGCCGGTTTGAAGAACGCCATCACCGCGGCACCGGCGACGACCACGCAGGCCAGGGCGATGCCGATGGACAAGGCGGTGGAACGGCCCCGCTGCGGATCGTCGACCATGGAGGCATCGCGCCGGACCAGCGCGTGCTCGATCCGGCGCAACAGGAACCGCCACCCCGAGATCTGGTGTTTGGTCACCACCCGGAAGCGGGCCATGGGTCAGCTCGTCGGCGCCAGCCCCGCCAGGGCGGCAGTGATGTCGAATGCGTCGACGGTCATCAGTTCCTCGTTGGACATATTCGCGATATCCGCGTTGTCCCGCGTGAACCGGTAGTCGCGTTCGGCCTCGGCCGCCTCCACCACATTGCGGACGAACCGGCCGTTACCGGCCAGATCGATCAGGCGGCGGCCGTTGCGGGTCTGCTGCGCCAGTTCCGCGCAGCGGTCCCGCAGCACCTCGCGCGCCTGGTCGGACAGGATCGAATCCTTCTTGCGCGCAATGTGATCGGCGATCTGGACCAGTTCGTCGGCGTCGTAACTGGCGAACCGGATGCGCTTGGTGAAGCGGGAGGCCAGACCGTCGTTGGATGCCAGGAAGCGGTCGATCTGGTCCTCGTAGCCGGCGATGACCACCACGAGTTTGTCGCGGTCGTTCTCCATCCGGGCCAGCAGCGTGTCGACGGCTTCCTTACCGAAGGCGTCGCCGCCGGACAGTCCCTCCTGAATCAGGGTGTAGGCCTCGTCGATGAACAGCACACCACCGAGGGCCGAGTCGATCAGCGCATTGGTCTTCGGCGCGGTGTGGCCGAGGTGGGTGCCGACCATGTCGTTGCGCGAGACCTCGATGACGTCGGCGTTCTCCACCACACCCAGGCCCGCGAAGATCTTGGCGATGACCCGGGCGATGGTCGTCTTGCCGGTACCGGGCGGGCCGGAGAAGATCAGGTGCTGGGTCTTGGATTCCACCGCCAGGCCGCGTTTGGCGCGGACCTGATCCATCAGGACCCCGGACTTGAGCCGCTCGACCTGTTCCTTGACCGAGTCCATGCCGATCTGCGCCGCCAGCAGATCCGACGCCTCGGCCAGCAGGGTGTCGCGCTCGGCCTTGGCCGCGGTGGCGGCCACCTCGGCCGGGTCGTCACCCGAGGACGGATCCCAGACGTTCGTCCGGGAACCGATCACCTCGGGGGTCACCACATCGAAGCGATAGGTCTTGTCGCGCACGGCCCGCTGCCACAGCGGCCGCTCGGACCACAGCGCGGAACCCTGCAGACCCGCCAGAACCTTCTCGGCGGCATCATGATCACCGTTGTGCCGCAACAACATTCCGAGCAGGAAGTGCGCATCCGCCCAGATGTAGGACAGGCTTCCGGAGGCGCTGTCCTCGACGATGCGCTGGGCGCGCGGCATGGCCTCGCCGAATCGTCCCATCCGCGCGAGGGATTCGGCGGCCATCAACTCGGCGGCGATATCGAGCAGGCCGTCCTCGAGAACCGGTTTGGCCGTGCGCGCGGCCAGCAGATCCGGCCAGCGATCGGTGCGGTAGTACAGCGACATGCGAACGAAATCGGAAACGTCGTCGCTGGGCACCTGATCGAGAATGGCCGCGGCCTCTTCCCATTCGCCGCCCTGGGCATACGAGCACGCCTGCGCGATCGCGATCTGATCGCGGTCGGCCATCGCCACCCGCAGCCCGTACATACCGAGCTCCACCTGACACCACAGCGCGCGATCGACCAATCCGGCGCGCTGTTGATCCCGGTACAGGTTGTGCACCGACCGGTAGGCGCCGTAGATGACTTCGGAGGTGATCTCCCCCGCCATCGCGCGCCCCAGCCAGGCATCGCACATATCCGGATCCAGATCGGTGGCGGCCCGGAACGCCGCCAACGCATTGTCTTCGTTGCGAACCCCGCCGGCAACCAATCCCAGTGATTGAACACCCGTGTAGAACGCGTCCTCGGCCGCTGACACCTGGACATCCCTTCCGCCGCACTCGCCTGCCCGAACGATAGACACCCAGGCCGCCAGCCGTGGGAGCGCTATTCCCATTCTTGGGAAATGGGAGCGAAGCGTCGCGGTTCGCGACAGCACCGGCGGTTTCGCCGAATGCCCTGGGAGCGAGACGTTTTTCCACCGGCACCGCCGCCACGCGGATCGACAGCCCACGCAAGGACCGATACTTATTTGATGAGCCGTCGTAAATCGTGCCGTCATCCAGCGGTATATTGATACGCGGGTCGGCAGTCCTCATCCTGACGGCCCGAACCTCGGGGCGGCGGCCGTGAGCCGCGATCCGGCAACCGACCGCCGCGGGGTGCAGGCCCGCAGCCCTGCACGGGCCGGTATCACCCACCGATGCCGGCCACCCGCCCGGCGGCCGGTGGTGTCAGCAGACCACCGGCCGCTCCCACCTCCAAGACAACTCACATGACGCGGACGACGACGGCTTCACTGGGCATTCTCGCCCACCGTACGGTCGCACCCGAGTACGGCGCCTCGATCACCATCCCGTTCCCGGCGGCGAGCTGCACATGCTCGGGCCCGCGCGCGGAGAACGAATCGGCCGGGAAGACCAGATCACCCGGCCGCACATCGCGAGGCGAAATTCGCTCCCCGCAGTAGATCTGCTCATATGTCGTGCGCGGCAAGTGAACTCGACCGTCGGTCGCTTCCGCGACCGCGTACTGGGTCAGCCCCGAACAGTCGAAGCCGCCGCCGCTCGGCCCGCCGGCGCCACCACCGCCCCACACGTAGGGCGTGCCCAGCCAGGCGCTCGCCGCACTCACCGCCTTGCCGCCGGCGGTGCCGTCCGACGGAACCGGACGACTGCGCACCGCGCTCGGACGTGCACCACCACCGCCGCCGCCACCGGCCCGGGTTCGTATCCGGGAGCGACGCCGACTGCGGCCCGCGGGCGTGATCCGCCGGTGGACCGGAGCCGGGGCGGACGGCGGCTGGATCGTCGCCGCGTGCCGGTGTGCCGCGGCCACATCGGCGTCCACCTGTTTGGTCGCGTCGGCGATGGTGGCGTGCGCGGCGTTCAACATTGCGGGACCGCTGAACCGCAGATCGCCGACTCCCGCGATGGCTTGCAGCCGCGATTGCAGGTCGGCGATCCGGTTGTTGAGCGCATTGCGTCCGGTGACCGTGCCGTCGCCCGCGGCGGTGACCGCCTTGTGCACGACCGCGTCCTTACCCGCCTGGGACTCGGCGATCGATACCTGCATGCCGCGGGCGTCACTGTAGTGGCGGGCGATGGAGCCGTTGTGGCTGTTGTCCATGTTCGCGACGGTGGTCGAGACCGTACCGGCCGTACCCGGTGCGGGACTGCCCTGGCCGTACAGCCCGAGCAGTGAGTTCAGCACCCCGTTGAGATCGGTGGTCAGATCAGGCGCCATGCGATCGCCCCGCCCTCACTCATCCGCCCGCCTCCTGTGCCGGCGCCGCTGGATGGCCGACGTGAATTCCAGATCTCCCGCACTCGGAAGACTGGTTTCCGACTATGCGACACCGATCGTGTTATGGCGAAACGACCGAGCTTCCCATTTGCGGGAAGCGCCGACAATGATGTCGTCGGTGGCGGAAAGGATTGTCGGGCATGGCGGAGATGGATATCAACCCCGCGGGGCTGCGCCCACTGGCACAACAACACACCGAGGTCGCGGGAGTCACCCTCGTACAGGCAGACCCCGCCACAGCCATCGCTCCCGGGGAAAAGCCGCCTACGGATGGTAAGCCCGGGGATAAGCCTCCTACCGATGGCAAACCCGGCGACAAGCCGCCCACCGACGGCAAACCCGGTGGCAAACCCGGCACCGATCACACGACCGGTGGGCCCACGCCGAATCCCACCCCGACAGCGGACGGCGTCGGTCAGCACTACGGCAAGCCGATCGAACTCGACCCGCCACCGGGAGCGTCGCCGGCCCTGACGAGTTTCGTCGCGCTGGCGGAAACCGCGATCCAGACCACGGTGGATCTGCTGGGGCGTGGCATGACCACGCCGCCGCCCAATGTGAACGATCTACTCACCACCACCGTCTATCAAAATCTCGGCAAGGGCGAGGCGAGCGACGTCTACCAGCAGACCCTGACCAAGGTCCGGGCCCGCCAGACCTACCTGCTGCAGATGGACGCCGAGGTCGTCAAGACGTCTATCAAGGTCAAGGACGGCAAGGATCAGACGCTGAGAGCTGTCATGGCCGACGTGAACAAGTTGAAGGATGCTCTCAAGGTCGACCTGCGGCCGCTCAGCAAGAAGCTGAAGGCGGCCAAGGAGCTCAAACTCATGGAACAGATCGCCGACACCCTGGACTCGGTGTGCCAGAAGGTTTCCGCGGTCGCCGAATACAACGCGAACATGGCCGGTGGTGGCAACAGCACGAACGGATCCGGTCAGGGCTCCGGCTCCGGCAGCGGTTCCGGTGCGTCGAGCGGTACCGCAACATCCGGCGGCGCCGCGCAGGCCGGCGCCGGCGGCGACGGTGGATTGGGCGGGCTCGCGCAGATGCTGGGTCCGCTGGCCATGATGTTGCCGATGGGTCTGATGTCCCTGGCACCGATGGTGCAGCAGTTCATCCAGAACAACGCCGAACAGCACCGCAGGGAAGAAGAGGAGCGCAAGGAGCGGGAGGCCGAACAGACACAGCAGAACGGCGCCGCACCCAACGCGCAAGCCGCGCCCACGGGTCCCGCCGCCGACCCGAATGCGGCGCCGCCCGCCGGTGCGGCCCCGGCGGCGACGGCTCCCCAGCCGGGCGGCGTCACCGCAGACCCGGCCGTGATCACTCCGCCGGCTGCCGACGGCACCGCACCGGCCACGGTCGCGCCGGCGACCACACCACCAGGCACGTCCGCGCCCGCCGTTACTGCCCCCTCGGGGGGCGGTATTCCGGGCGCACCCGCCTGACCCAGGCATCCCCGGCGCACTACTGTGCGCGCGCCGGCCGGGCCGATCGTGCGCGCCTCACCATGCCCGAATATTCCGGGATCACCTGGGCCGCAGTCACTTTCATCGGCAAGCCGACAGCAGGCCGGTCCGGGCGAAACCGTCCGGACCGGCCCCCGCCTACGACTGCTCGGACGGTGGGGTGACCACCGGCGGTGCCACCACCGGCGGCACGACCGCCGCCCCGCGCGGCGGGCCGGCGGCGACACTCGGAGCCGATACCGGCCCGGACACGGTGACCGGGCGGTCCACCGTCGTGGGCTCGGCGGCCGTGACCGCCGCCGGAACCTCCACGAATCGCGGATGATTCACGATCTGGTCGTAGGCGTACGCCGCGTCGCGCAGTTGTTGCCGGCCGGGTTCGCCGGCGAGCACCAGCAGGAGTTCGTTGCAGCGACGTTCGAAGACCATGGCACGCAACGTCGCTCCCTCCTCGTCGATGCGAAGGTCACCCGGCGCCACTCGGGCGACGTCCACGCGCCGCGAAAGCATTGCCGCCGCCAGCAGGTCGTCGGCCTCGCGCAGTTGTTCCCACCATTGCGGCGACACCTCCTGCCCGGCCTCCAGAACGGCGAGGATGCGATCGCGGATGCGACGGGACTCGGCGGAATCAGCCGCGGCCGTCCCGCTGCGGACCAGCTTGGTGTGGGCCTCGGTCGCCAACTCGAGGCAACGGGCGTACGCGCGTGAATCCGGTACTGCCGCAATGGGACCGGCGGCTTCCGGCGATCCGGCCAGATCGAGCCGATCGACCGTGTCCGGGGTGTGTACCCGGAGGTCGACATCGTAGGCCGGGCCGACCAGGTCCGCCATCGCGATATCGGGGAACCGTGCCCGCAACTCACCGTCGATCGAGGCGGACGAGGCCAGGGCCACCAGCGACGCGTTGGCCTTCGGGCCCCATGCCAATCCGAATTCGACCAGCACCCGGGCCGGGTCCGAGATCCCCTCCCAGGGCGAGGCGGCACTGCCCGAGCCGTCGTCGAGCATCTCGTCCCACATCCACGGCGTCGACACCTCCCGAGGGAGATAGATTCCCGCCGGCAACCAGCCCCGGCCCTCGTTCGAGGTGATGAACACTCCCGCCCCGGCCGGCCCGCGCATCACGCCGACCGCCCAGTGCATTCCCACCGCCGGCGTATCCGCGGCGGCCAGAACCGCCGCCAGCAAGGTGCGCGCGACCAGGAGGTCGTTGTCGACCGCATCGCCCACCACGTAGGCCGGCTCGGCCTCCTTGTCCTTGGCCGCGGCCACCGCGGCGGCGAACGGCGTGACGACCGGTACCGGCGGCATGTCGTAGCGTCCCGTGGCGCCGGTCGGCGGCTGCTGCGCCGATCGGTCGTCGGCACCCACGCCCGCACCGGCGGTGGCCGGCGTCGCCACTCCACCGACCGGGGTACCCGCGGCGG
>NZ_BDBN01000137.1 GCF_001613005.1 Nocardia nova NBRC 15556
GGCGCTGAAACCTCTTGCACCGCAGGCGCTTCGGGTTCCTTGCGCGGCGCGGGCGGCGGCGCCGGAGCCGGCGCTCCCGCCGCTCGGCTCGCGGTCCGGCGCGGACGACGGTTCACCGGTTCACTCATGCAAGCACTCCCGCCAGCCGCAGTTCGGCGACGATCGATTCCAAGTTCACACCCACGGGCATCAGCTGCGGCAGCCTCGGCTCGCCGACTTCCATTCCGAGCAGTCGCAGCGAGGATTTGATCAGGGCCACGCCGCCGACGCGGGCCATCGCGCGGTTGACGGGCAACAGACTGGCGTTGATGTCACGGGCCAGCGTCACCTCACCGGCCGCGTACGCGTCGCGCAGCTGCACCAGCCGCTCCGGCACCAAATGCCCGATCACGCTGATGAATCCGACCGCGCCGACCGACAACCACGGCAGGTTGAGCACATCGTCACCGGAGTAGTAGGCCAGTCCGGTGTCGGCGATCAGTTCCGCCCCCGCGCCCAGGTCGCCCTTGGCGTCCTTCACCGCGACGATATTCGGATGTTCGGCCAGGCGACGCAGCGTATCCGGGGCGATCGGCACGATCGACCGCGGCGGAATGTCGTAGAGCGTCACCGGCAGATCGGTGGCATCGGCGACGGCGGTGAAATGCGCCAGCAGGCCTTCCTGTGACGGACGCGAGTAGTACGGCGTCACCACCAGCAAACCGTGCGCACCCGCACGCTCGGCGTTGCGAGCGAGCTCGATACTGTGCGCGGTGTCGTAGGTGCCGGCGCCCGCGATGACGGTGGCGCGGTCGCCCACGGCGTCGACGACGGCGTGCAGCAGGTCGAACTTCTCCGATTCGGTGGTGGTCGGCGATTCCCCGGTGGTGCCGGAGATGGCGAGCAGGTCGACACCGCGGTCGACCAGGCGTGCGGCCAAGGCGACGCCGGAATCGACATCGAGCTTGCCCTCGGCGGTAAAGGGGGTCACCATCGCGACACCGACCGTGCCGGACGCGCGCAGCTCTCTTCGCGTCGATTCACCGTTCGTCATGGTCAGAAAGGCTACCCGGTCGCGGAGACGACACCGAACCGTCGCCCGTGATATCGGCAGACATTCCGGTCACATTCCAGCAATGACAGCAACCGTGACGATATCCTGGCGGTGGCGTGATGTCACAAATGACGTCATACTGATGTCATGGATCTGAACAAGTACACCGCCCGCCTGCGCGACGACCTCATCGCGGCGGCCGCCCTGGGCGACGAGAAGACCCAGGCGACCGCCGCGGCCCTGGCCGCCGCCACGGAGAATTCGCTGCGGCTGACGCTGCTGGCCGCGCTCTCGGACCTGGCCGAGGAGGTCAACGCGACCCTCGACGATCGCACGGTGCACGTCTCGCTGTCGGGTACCGACGCGCAGGTCGAGGTACGCCGCACCGCGAGCGAGGAGTCGCACCCGACCTTCGAGGAGATGACCGGCGACATCAGCCGGGTCACCCTGCGCATGGTCGAGAATCTGAAGGCCCGCGCCGAGGAGGCCGCGACCCAGAGCGGTCAATCGCTGAATTCCTGGCTCTCCGGCGCGGTACAGGGCGCCCTGCGCGATCAGATGCGCAAGGGCGGCCCCGGGCGCTGCGACAGCTGAGTCAGTCCATCACCGTCACGGTGCCGGTGGGGCCGATCTCGGTGCGGCGGTCGTGGTCGGGCGCCTGCGCGAGCACCGTCGACAGCACCCGCCGACCTGGCGGCAGGATGCGCACCGTCACCGAACCGGCGTTGGCCGCGTCCAATTCCCGTGTGGCGACGTCGATGACGCGTTCGCGCAACCACTTCGGCGCATCGGCGAAACCACCGTCGTCGAGCAGGACGACCTCCACCCCGCGTGCGCGCGCACCCCGCGCGGCGCCGCTGAGTTCCTCGGTCATCAACTGCGGGGCGCGCAGTCCGTCGCGCAGTTCCGCCTCCAGGAGCCGGCACTGTTCCCGTTCACCGACGGTGAGGACCGCGCCGTCGGCGATGCGTTCCAGGATCGGGCGGGCCACCCGGTCCAGGCGCTCGAGCTGCCGCGTGCGTTCGCCGTCGGCGG
>NZ_BDBN01000138.1 GCF_001613005.1 Nocardia nova NBRC 15556
CCGCCATCGTCGCCTCCGCGGCGGCCTGGGCGCTCGCTTCCTCGCGCAACCCCCGCAGCGAACGCTGGGTGGGCCGCATGATCTGCGCGAACACCGAGATGGCGATGACGGTGCCGATGGGCACGATCGCGGCGACGATCGCGCTCGCGTTCAGCCAGGCCCGCGCGCCGTCGACACCGATGACGACCGCGACTCCGGCCACGCCGAGCCACGCCGTGCCCATCCGGCCGCGCAGGACCAGCACGGCCAGCACATACGAGGTCGCGAAGGTGGTCCACACCATCTGGCGGGTTTCCGGTATGCCGGGAGCGACCGAGGTCAGGGCGGTGGCGACCGGTCCGGCGGCGGCGACGAAGATCGTCACGGTCCACGGCAGCGGATCGCCGGGGACCACCAGCACCAGTGCACCGCCCACCACCATCACGATCAGCGCGGTCACCGCCGGCAGCGCAGTGGTGGAGTCGAGGTTGCGGACCATGTAGAGGGTGATGGTCCCCTCCAGCAGGACCAGGAACAGCCACGCGGTGGGGCCGCGCAGTCCGAGCAGCTCACGCAACCCGAACGCTTGTTCACGACCGGATTCAGTGCGCACCGTCACCGCCCCACACCAAGGTCACAGCGGTGCCCTCCCCGGGTTGCGATTCCACGAATCCGGCGCCACCGGCCAGCTGGCGCATGCGGCCGAGAATGCTCACCGAGATGCCGAGGCGGTCCGCGGAGACCGCGTTCGCGTCGAATCCCGCGCCGTCGTCGGTGAAGACGACCCGGATGCTGCCCGCGCTGATCGTGCAGGTCACTGTGCGCGTCACCGCGCGACCGGGCACCGCCGCGTGGCGCAGGCTGTTGCGGACCGCTTCGGCCAGGGCGGCGGCGAGGGTGCGCGCGGCGGCGGCGGGCATGCGCAGGTCGTCGAAGCCCGGCCAGGTCCTGGTGGTGAACCGAATGCCGGCATTCACCTCGTGCACCGCGGCGCGCAGGAAAGTCACGGCCGCACGAGCGTCGAGCACATCGGGTTCGCGCGATTCGACGCGGATCTCGTCGAGTTGGTCCAGGGTGCGTTCGGCCTGCCGGCGCAACACATCCGAGGGTTCGCTACCGCGCGAGGCGTCCAGCAGCGTGGAGAGAACGGCGTCGTGAATGAGGGCGGCGAAGCGGGCACTCTCGTTGTCCCGGGCCGCGGCCGCGGCGGCTTCGGCAGCCTGTCTACTCGCCGCCACCGATTCGCGGTCCACCCGGGCCGCGGCCGACAACGCCGAAACCACACACCACACGAACAGCGCCGACAACCCGACGGCGCGGGCGAACGCGCTGAGCACGGACGCTGCCGTGAACTGTTCCGCCAGATAGATATTCGTCAACGCGACGGCCGCCGAGCCGATCAGCAGATACGCCACCGCGACGAGCGCCGGCCACGCCAACGTCGCCGCGAGCACACCGAGTGGCAGCATCCGATACAGCCACACCGAATTCGCGCCGATGCTGTGGGTGTCGAGCCCGATCAGCATGGTCGCCACCGCGGACAGGAAGGCCACCGCGGCGCAACTCGACACCAGCCGGATGGTGCGCGGGCTCGACCGGATCGACAGCACGGCCAGTACCGGGAACAGTCCGAACGCCAGCGCGCTGGCACTCGGCGTCCACCAGGCGGGCGTGAACCGCGCCTGCTCGGTGATCTCCGGAAGATCGGCGAGGCCCATGATCACCCCACCCGCGCCGATCGAGAGCCCCAGCCGGCGCATGACGCGCTCCACCGCAGGCGTATCGGAGCGCACCTGCGCGCGGCCGGGAACCCGGATGCGGGCCGCGGCTGCGGTGCGCGCGAAGACTCCGGGTGCGTCGACCGCGATCATGCCTGGTTGTTGCGTTCGGGCACCGGAAGCCATCCGTCCTCCACCGCGCGCTTGTAGAGGTCGGTCTTGGTGGGCGCGGGGCGGCCGGCGTCGGCGTATTTCTGGCGGATCCGGCCCAGGTAGTCGTTGACCGTCTGTTCCGAGAGCCCGGTCAGCCGCGCCACCCGGGAAGCCTTCTCGCCGGACGCGTAGAGGGTCAGCACCTCCTGCTGACGCGGGCTCAATCCGACGTCGCGCAGCTGCGGATCGCCGTCGATGGCGGCGGCCCAATCGGTGGTGACCACCTGTTCGCCGTTCGCGGCGGCGCGCACCGCGGCGACCACGGTCTGCACATCCTCGGATTTGCGCACCACGCCCAGCACCCCGGCGCGCGCGGCCGAGCGCACCAAGAAGGGATTATCGGCTCCGGTGAACACCAGCACCTCGAGCCCGCGATCGCGCAGGGCCTGCACATTGGACTGCGGGGTGGAACCGTCGGCGAGCCGCAGATCGAGGATCACCAGATCCAGTTCCGGTGCCGCCGAGAGCAATTCGGACACGGTTCCGGCGGTGATGACCAGTTCCAGATCGCTTTCGCCGGCCAGCATGCTGGCCAGGCCGAGCGCGACCGACTCGTGGTCCTCGACCAGACCGATCCGCCGCGGTGGCGTCATATGGTCCTCACCCTTCCCGAAACCCGAACACCACGCCGCGCCCCGGCCGGGAACGCGACGTCCTGCCGTCGAGTATGACGGTGCCGGTGATATCCGTGTGAGACACCAGAAATCGGGTCACCGGCTCAGGCGGTCAACTGCGCCGCTATCGTCGCGCCCAGTTCCCAGCATTTCTCCCGGTCGTCCTTGCCCGGCTGACCTGTGACGATCACGGGTGCGGCGGCCTGTTGCCACCCCATCCCGGTCGTCACGGTCGTGATGCTGCGCTCGGCGCCCTCGGTGCCCTGATTGCCGTGGATGTACACCCCGAACGGCCGGCCGCGGGTGCTGTCGAGGCAGGGGTAGTAGAAGGTGTCGAAGGCGTGTTTGAGCGCGCCCGACATGTAGCCCAGATTGGCCGGCGTGCCCAGCACATAGCCGTCGGCGGCGAGGACATCGCTCGCGGTCACGGCCAGTGCCGCCCGCCGCACCACCTCGACTCCCTCGATCTCGGGGTCGGTGGCGCCCGCGACCACCGCTTCGAACATGTCCTGCAGGAACGGCGAAGGCGTGTGGTGGATGATCAGCAACGTCGGCACCCAGGCGAGCCTAGTGGGGCCGGCGGTGGGTCAGGACCCGGTCCGGCGTTCGACGCGCTCGAGTTCCACGGCGCGGCGCATGGTTTCGCGAGCGCGCGAGCGGTCGCCGGCGTAGTCGTAGGCCCGGGCGGCGCGATAGTTGGTGCGCCAGTTGTCGGGGTCTGCCTCCCACTCCTTCTTGACCTGTTCGAACAGCTCGTCGGCGGCGGCCTTCTCCAGCCGGCCGGAGGGGCGGCGGGGCAGGTCGGAGACGTCGAGTTCGAGGCCCTCGCCGTGGATGCGCCGGGCCAGATGCTGGTGGGCGAGGGCGGCGCGAATGCTGGTGGCCACCACCCACACTCCGAGGATCGGCAGGATCAGCACGCCCACGCCCATCGCGACGGCGGCGGGCTTGCCCGAGGTCATCAGTTCGATCGCGATGCGACCCAGCAGCAGGAAGTAGAAACCCAGCGCGACGACCAGGAAGACGATGAAGGCGACGATGCGCAGCACCTGTCGCCCGCTGTCGCGCTCGTTCACAGGTCCAGCAGCGGATCGAGCCCGACGGTGAGGCCCGGGCGGGCGCCGATCCGGCGCACACCCAGCAGTACACCCGGTGCGAAGGAGGTGCGGTCGATCGAATCGTGGCGGATCGTGAGCGTTTCGCCCTGGGTGCCGAACAGCACCTCCTGATGCGCGACAAGCCCGGCCAGCCGCACCGAATGCACCCGCACCCCGTCGACGCTCGCCCCGCGCGCGCCGTCGAGTTCGGTGGTGGTGGCATCGGGGCTCGGGCCCACGCCGGCCTGCTTGCGGGCCTCGGCGATGATGCCGGCGGTGCGATAGGCGGTGCCGGAGGGTGCGTCGGCCTTGTTCGGGTGGTGCAGTTCGACGACCTCGACCGAATCGAACCACCGGGCGGCCTGTTCGGCGAACCGCATCGACAGCACCGCGCCGATGGCGAAGTTGGGGGCGATCAGCACGCCCACCTCGGGATTGTCCGCCAGCCAGGAGCGCACCTGCGCGAGCCGGGATTCGTCGAAACCGGTGGTGCCGACCACGGCGTGAATACCGCGTTCCACCAACCACTTCAGATTCGGCATCACCACGTCGGGGTGGGTGAAGTCGACCACGACCTGGGCGCCGGCCTCGGTGAAGGCCTCGAGCGCGTCGTCCTTGTCGACCCCGGCGACCAGCTCCAGGTCGTCGGCGGCCTCGACCGCCGCGCAGATCGCCTGCCCGACCTTGCCCTGCGCGCCGAGTACGCCCACCCGGATCCGGTTCGTCGCCACCGTGAACTCCTCACATACCGTTCGATGCCCGTTGCGGTCAGAGCCTATCGGCAGGGGTCCCGGGCGCCACCACACCGGTCACCCGGAAGTCGCGTGCGTCACCCGGCGCGACCACCGAGAGCCGACGGCAGAGGCGAGGCCGGCGCCTCAGTCGAAGACGATCACCTGACGCAAGGCGTGCCCGGCGGCCAGCTCGTCCATGGCGTGGTTGATCTCGTCGAGCCGGATACGCGAGGAGACCAGTCGTTCGACGGGCAGCCGGCCCTCCCGCCACATCCGCACGTACTCCGGGATGTCGCGCGCCGGAACCGCCGAGCCGAGGTAGCTGCCTACGATGGAACGTCCCTGCGCGACCAGACCGAGCGGTGAAATACTCGCGCGCGCTTCGGGATGGGGTAGCCCGACGGTCACCGTGGTGCCGCCGGGCGCGGTGGCCGTCACCGCGGTCTCGAAGGCCCGCACATTCCCCGCGGCCTCCACCACGACCTCCGCCGCGATGCCGCGCTCGGCCACCTCCACCGGCGTGTAGACCTGCGTGGCGCCCAATTCCTTTGCCAGCGTCAGCTTTTCGGGCACGGTGTCGACGGCGATGACCTCAGCGCCGAGGCTGTCCCGCAGCGAGGCGGCCGCCAGCACGGCGGCCATACCCACGCCACCGAGACCGACGACCATGATGCGGTCCCCCGCGCCGGGGCGGGCCGAATTCAGCAAGGCCCCGCCGCCGGTGAGGACCGCGCAGCCGAGTACGGCGGCGACCTCCGGCGGGACATCGTCGTCGACCGGCACCACCGACCGCCGATCGACCACGGCGTGGGTGGCGAATCCGGAGACGCCGAGATGGTGGTGGACGGGTCCGTTCGCGCGGCGCAGTCGGCGACCGCCGCCCAGCAGCTCGCCCTCGTTGTTGGCGACGCTGCCCGGCACACACGGGGTGCGGCCGTCGGTGGCGCAGCCCTCGCACTGTCCGCAGCGCGGCAGGAAGGTCATCACGACCCGCTGGCCGACCCGCAGATCGCTGTCACCGGGACCCACCTGCTCGACCCTTCCGGCCGCCTCGTGGCCGAGCAGCATCGGCACCGGCCGCACCCGGTTTCCGTCCACCACCGACAGGTCCGAATGACACAGTCCGGCCGCCTCGATCCGGACCAGCAGCTCCCCCGGTCCCGGCTCCGCCAACTCCAGATCCTCGATCACGATCGGGGTCGAATCGGCATAGGGAGTCGGGTCGCCGATCCGCTCCAGCACAGCACCACGAATCTTCATGGCACCGACGGTACCGGGCGAGCGCCGCGCCGAGTATCGGCGCCGACTACTCAGTCTTCCGGCGGTCCGACGACCGAAGCGGTGCCGGCGGGAAGACCCGCCTCCTCCGCGTCCGACTCCACCGGCGCCCGGTCCGGTGCGCTCGGGCCGCACGGCCACCCCGGGATGAGGGCGTGCTCCGCCGACACCGTGCCACGACAGGTGACTCCCCGGAGATCGACATCGGGCACATCCCGTTCGAGGCCGATGCGAGCGTTGTCGAACACCGTGTCGCCGGAGTCGAAACGTGTGTCGGCACAGGTGATTCGCGAGCTGCCGACCACGATGCCGTCGAAACGCGCACTGTCCCCCGCCACCTCGACGCCGTCGAAGAAGGTGCTGTCGGCGGTGAAGCGCGCCCGGGTGAACGACGTCGTCGGGCCGGTGAACCGGGCGCCGGTGAATCGTGTTCGGGGCCCGCCGAATTCGGCCTCGGTGAAGTCGGCCTTACCGCGGAAGACGGCATTCACGAAGCTGGTGCCGGCGCGCCCGGTGTAGACGTCGCCCGAGGTCGGGGTGAATTTCGTGCCCCGGAACAGCGCGTCGCTCTCGAAGTGCGCGCTGTGGAACGTCACGTGCGTGCCGACGAATTCCACGTTCTCGAAGTTGGCGGACCGCTCACCGATGAAGCGGGTACCGCGCAGATGCGTATGCCCGCCGGCGAAGACCGCCCAGCGGAAGTCGACATCCTCGAGCACCGCGTCGTCGAAGTTGAAATCGCAGTGCGACCACGATGTTTCGGCCTGCGGGCGCAGATGGGTCACGATCACCGCGATGATGGTGCGCCGCACCTCGCGATCGTTCTGCCGCAGCTGGTAGGCGCGCTCCACCTGCGGCCCGCCCGCTCCGTCGGTGATCTTGCGAGAGCTCAGGTGGGTAGCCCCTTCGTCGGGGTCGTAGGGCAGTCGCAGGTAGCCGCACAGCACGTCGATGCACTGCTGGCGCATGCCGCGCGCGGCGAATTCGTCGGCCACCCCCGCCATCGCGTAGACACCCGCCATGCGCACCGCGACATCGGCATTACCCAGTTGCGCCGCGGCGGCCCCGAACAGCTGCGCGAAGCGGCCGCGTTCGTTGTCGCGCTGTTTGCGATAGGCCACGACCAGCGCCACCGCACCGCCCACACCGGCCGAGACCGACAACGCGATCTTCGTCAGATCCAGCTGGTTCGGCGTATCGGCCTTCGCGCCGAGCGCGAGCCACAGCACCCACCAGGCGATACCCGCGATCGCCAAACCGCCGAGCACCACCGAGACGACCGATACCAGCAATGCCGAACGCTGTATCCGCTGAGCCTGCCGCTGCGCAAATGTCCCCCGCCGAGCCATGGGCGCATAGTAACGACAATTCCGGATCCGCCACAGCCGGTGGAGGATTCGGCCCGGCCGAGCGGCGACGCGGCGCCCGCCTTTCGGGCGGACGCCGCATCGTCTTGTCCGGCAGACTGTTTCGCGCCGACCAGTTCGCCGTGCGACTCCCGCGCACCCCGATCGCGGCCGCGGTCAGGCAGGCCGCGGCGACCACCACCACGAACCACGGGAAGATCGTGCCCATCCCCCACTGCGTGGCCGCCCAACCGGCCAGCACGGTCGGCAGGGCCATCGCCGTATAGGCCAGCAGGTAGTAGGCGGACATGGTCTCGCCGCGCTTGTGCTGCGGCACCACATTCGACAGATGCCGCAGCGATCCGCCGAAGCCCAGGCCGAAGGTCGCGCCGAGCAGAACACCGGCCAGCAGCACCACGACCCAGTTGTGGGTCGCCAGCGCCGGAATGGTCAGCAGCAGCGCGATCGCCATCCCGGTATCACCGCCGACGGCCGCGCGACGCGCCGGAATCGCGGTCGCGAACAGCTGAGCCAGCGCCCCGGCCGTCGCGGTCGAGGCGACCACGGCACCGCCGAAGACCAGATTGTGCACGCCGGTCTTCTCGGCAGCCAGCGAGGGATACAGCGACAGCAGCACACCCAGTACCGACCACGCCGCCATGACGCCCAGCGCCGAGAACCAGAAATCGGCCCGGATCTCCTGCGGTACCGCCGGTTTCGCGATCCGGATGGGACCCGACATCCGCGCGGTGTGCGTTTCGGTCATCACCACCACGCCCACGCCGATCAGCAGGCAGAACACCGTGATCACCACATACGGCGTGCGCAGCGGATGCGGAACGTACTGGGCGAGCAGTGCCGACCCCAGAATGGCCACGGCCATACCGACATTGAAGGCCACACCCGTCAGCTGCCCCGACCGCGCGCCGTGCTGGGGACGCAGATCCAGCAGCGCCGCCGCCCCGGCGACGACGGTGGCACCGACGGCCACGCCGTGCAGCGCCCGCGCCACCAGCAGCATCGCGACATTGTCGGCGAACAGGAAGACGACCAGTCCGATCACCATCGTGGCGAGTGCGCCCAGCAGCACCGGCTTGCGGCCGACCACATCGGAAATCTTGCCCGACACCAGAACCGCGGCCAGCGCGGCGATGGCGTAGACGGCGAAAACGATGGTGGTGGTCAGCGGCGAGAAATGCCATTCCTTCTGGTACAGGCCGTAGAGCGGGGCGGGAACACCGGATACTCCGAGCGCGACTCCGCTGGCGACCAGAATCAGTGCATAGGCCCAGGACTGTGTGGTCCGCGGAGCCGGTGCAACCGTGACAGTTGCGGCCATCGATTCTCTCCATCAGGTAAGTTTGATTGCGATCGAACTCAACCACCGTAGCGATGGTTTGATTCCCATCAAACCGAATTTCCCGTGAGAAAGATCATGAGCGATAGCAACAAGACCGTGGAAGCTCATCCGGTCGCCACCGTGCAGGAGGTGCTCGGCGCCCTGCACGACCCGGTCCGGCTCGAGATGGTGCGCAGGCTCAGCAATGCCGGCGGCCCGGTGCGCTGCGGCATGCTCTACGACACCATCAACAAATCCACCGCGACCCACCACCTGAAAATTCTGCGCGAGGCCGGGGTCACCGAACGCATCGTCGCCGACGGCCAGACCTACGCGCGGCTGCGCACCGAGGAAGTCGAGCACGCCCTGCCGGGACTGCTCGCGGCGGTGGTGGGCGCGGCCAATCGCGCGGGCGAATCCGGCGCCGCACCGCGCGACTGACTCACTCCGCCAAGCGTTTCACCGCACCGGGCAGGTCGCGCATCCTCCGATACGGTCCCGCCACCGAGGCCGCGTACGGCCGCGCCAGCAGGGTGCGGGCGATCGCGGACACCTCCGCGGTGGTGACGGCGTCGATGCGCGCCAGCGTCTCCGAGACGCTGCGGTGATTGCCGTAGCTGAGTTCACTGCGGCCGATGCGGTTCATCCGGGAGCCGGAATCCTCGAGGCCCAGCACCAGTCCACCGCGCAGCGATCCCTTGGCCCGGGCACATTCGGCGTCGGTGATCCCGTTGGCGGCAACATCTTCCAGGACCTCGCGCGCCAATGTCGTGACCTCGCCGAGATTTTCGGGCTGACATCCCAGATAGACCGAGAAGGCGCCGGTGTCGGCGAAGGTGTCGACGCTGGAATACACCGAGTACGCCAGGCCGCGTTCCTCCCGGATCCGTTGGAAGAGACGGGAACTGAGCCCGCCGCCGAGCACGGTGTTCAGCACCGACAGCGGCCAGCGCTTATGCCCTTCGTGCCGGCCGAACGCGCGCACCCCGAACACCAGATGCGCCTGTTCGCTGTCGCGGTAGGTCCAGTGCAGCTGCGGTGCCGTGCGCTTGCGGAAATGCCCTTCGCGGCGCGGCGCCGGTTCCCGCAACGGATCGAGCCGGTCGCCGAACGCGCGATGCACCAGCTCCACGGTGTGTTCGTGCTCGATATTGCCGGCCACCGCCACCACCATCCGGTCCGGACGGTAGCGGCGCAGATGGAACCCGCGCAGCTGCGCGGCGGTCATCTGCTCGACTGAGTCGACGGTGCCGATCACCGGCCGCCCGATCGGATGATCGCCGAACAGCGCGGTCAAGAACGAGTCGCCGACCAGGTCCTCGGGATCGTCGTCGCGCATCGAGATCTCCTCGAGCACCACCTGACGTTCCACGTCGACATCGATCGGACGGCACAACCCGTTCAGCACCACGTCGGAGACGACATCGACCGCGAGCGGCAGATCGTCGTCCAGCACATGGGCGTAGTAACAGGTCTGCTCCTTGGCGGTGAACGCGTTGAGTTCCCCGCCGACCGCGTCCACGGCCTCGGCGATGTCCAGCGCGGTACGAGTCGGGGTCGCCTTGAACAGCAGGTGTTCCAGGAAGTGCGCGGCGCCGGCCACCGAGGGCCCCTCGTCGCGTGAGCCGACGCCGACCCAGACACCGATCGACGCCGATCGCACCCCGGGCACATGTTCGGTGACCACCCGCAGTCCGCCCGGCAGTACCGTACGCCGCACCCCGCTGTCGGAGAACGACCCGTCCTCGGCGAGGACCAGCGAAGAGCCCCCCTGCTCGAGAGCGAGCAAGGGGGCGTCGGCGCCGGCTTTCGCCGGAGTTCCCGCGCGCGAGGCTTGCTTCGTCTTCGGCGCGCGAGCTGTGCTGCCCGGCGCGCGCGTCGAAACCGAGGGCTTCGGGGCGCGCGCCGAGGACTTCTTCTTCGTCACATCCAACTATTTACTCGGCCGCGGCCTCGGCTGCAGCCGGAGCCTCGTCGGCGGCCGGAGCAGCGGTCTCCGCGCTCTCCTCCTCCGACACCGGGACCAGCGAGATCTTGCCGCGGTTGTCGATATCGGCGATCTCGACGCGGATCTTGTCGCCGACGTTCACCACGTCCTCGACCTTGCCGACCCGCTTGCCGTTGCCCAGCTTCGAGATGTGCACCAGACCGTCGCGGCCCGGCAGCAGCGAGACGAACGCGCCGAAGGCGGTGGTCTTGACGACCGTGCCCAGGAAGCGCTCGCCGACCTTCGGCAGCTGCGGGTTGGCGATGGCGTTGATCGCGTCGATCGCGGCCTGCGCCGACGGGCCGTCGGTCGCGCCGACGAACACGGTGCCGTCGTCCTCGATGGAGATGTTGGCGCCGGTGTCCTCGGTGATCTGGTTGATGACCTTGCCCTTGGGCCCGATCACCTCGCCGATCTTGTCGACCGGGATCTTGATCGCGGTGACGCGCGGCGCGTAGGGGCTCATCTCGTCCGGGGTGGCGATGGCCTCGGCCATCACGTCCAGGATGGTCAGGCGCGCGTCGCGAGCCTGGTTGAGCGCACCGGCCAGCACCTTCGACGGAATGCCGTCGAGCTTGGTGTCGAGCTGCAGCGCGGTGACGAAGTCGCGGGTACCGGCGACCTTGAAGTCCATGTCGCCGAAGGCGTCCTCGGCGCCGAGAATGTCGGTCAGCGCGACGTAGCGGGTCTCCGACTCACCGTTGTCGCCGGTGACCTCGTCGGACACCAGACCCATGGCGATACCGGCGACCGGGGACTTCAGCGGCACACCCGCGTTCAGCAGCGACAGCGTGGAGGCACACACCGAACCCATCGAGGTGGATCCGTTGGAGCTCAGCGCTTCCGACACCTGGCGGATGGCGTAGGGGAACTCCTCCTGGCTCGGCAGCACCGGCACCAGCGCCCGCTCGGCGAGCGCGCCGTGGCCGATCTCGCGCCGCTTGGGCGAGCCGACGCGGCCGGTCTCACCGGTGGAGAACGGCGGGAAGTTGTAGTGGTGCATGTAGCGCTTGCTGGTCTCCGGGCCGAGCGAGTCGACCTGCTGGGCCATCTTCACCATGTCGAGGGTGGTGACGCCCAGGATCTGGGTCTCACCGCGCTCGAACAGCGCCGAACCGTGCGCCCGCGGGACCACGGCGACCTCGGCGGACAGCGCCCGGATGTCGGCCAGGCCACGACCGTCGATGCGGAAGCCGTCGGACAGGATGCGCTGGCGCACAAGCTTCTTGGTGACCGAGCGGAACGCCGCGCCGATCTCCTTCTCGCGGCCCTCGAAGTCCTCGGTCAGCGCCGAGAGCACCTCGAGCTTGATCTCGTCGATGCGCTCCTCGCGCTCCTGCTTGCCGGCGATCGACAGCGCCTCACCCAGCGGGTTCTTCGCGGTGCCCTCGACGGCGGTGTAGACGTCGGCCTCGTACGGCGGGAAGAGCGGGAACTCCTCGGTGGGCTTGGAGGCCAGCGCCGCCAGGTCGGCCTGCGCCTTGCACAGCCGCGCGATGAACGGCTTGGCGGCCTCGAGACCTTCGGCCACAACGGTTTCCGTCGGCGCCTGGGCGCCGTCTTCGACCAGCGCGATGACCTTGTCGGTCGCCTCGGCCTCGACCATCATGATCGCGACGTCACCGGACTCGACCACGCGGCCGGCGACGACCATGTCGAACACGGCCTCTTCCAGCTGCTCGACGGTCGGGAACGCGACCCACTGGCCCTGGATGAGCGCCACGCGCACGCCACCGACCGGACCCGAGAACGGAAGTCCCGCAATCTGAGTCGAGGCCGACGCCGCGTTGATCGCGACCACGTCGTAGAGATCGTTGGGATCCAGGCTCATCACCGTGACTACGACCTGGATCTCGTTGCGCAGGCCGTCGACGAACGACGGGCGCAGCGGACGGTCGATCAGGCGGCAAGTCAGGATCGCGTCGGTGGAGGGGCGGCCCTCGCGGCGGAAGAACGAGCCGGGGATGCGGCCCGCGGCGTACATCCGCTCCTCGACGTCGACCGTCAGCGGGAAGAAGTCGAACTGGTCCTTGGGGTGCTTACCGGCCGTGGTGGCCGACAGCAGCATGGTCTCGTCGTCCAGGTAGGCGACGACGGAGCCGGCGGCCTGCTTGGCCAGGCGCCCGGTCTCGAACCGGACGGTGCGGGTGCCGTAGCTCCCGTTGTCGATCAGGGCCACCGATTCGAACACACCGGGTTCGACCTCGATGGCGGAGCTCGTCTGGGATTCGGTCATATTTCTGTCTCAACCTCTCGTCTCGCCGGATCGAACGCCGTCGAGGCGCGATCCGGCTGGGTGTCCCCGCGCAGTTTCATCCCTGCCCGGAGGCAGCGGCTTGTCTGCGCGAGGCAGCCGTACCCGGGCTCGGGCGCGCGACAGCCCTCCTGGCTGTGGCGCGACACCCGGCCGATCCCCCATGGAACCGGCGACGCGGAGGCGGTCATCGATCGAAGCCCGCCGGCAACTCTCGCCGAAAGGCCACTACCGAAGACCGACGCCACGCGTGCGGGTGCATACGGCTGGTGCGGTGCCGATATACGACTAGCCGACGGGGAGATTCTATGCCTCCCCGTCGGCTGTGCGTTAACTACCTGTGATTGTCAGCGCGTCTGTCTCGCGTCCGTGCGGGCGCGAGCAGATCAACGCCGCAGTCCGAGCCGCTCGATCAGCGAACGGTAGCGCTCGATGTCCTTGTCCTGCAGGTACTTCGACAGCCGCCGACGGCGACCGATCAGGCCCAGCAGGCCGTGGCGGGTGTGGTGATCGTGCTTGTGCACCTTCAGGTGCTCGGTCAGGTCGGAGATCCGCTTGGACAGCAGCGCGATCTGGGCCTCCGGCGAACCGGTGTCCTTCTCGTGCAGGCCGTACTCCTTGAGGATGGCCGCCTTCTGCTCGGTGGTCAGAGCCACGAATTCACTCCTTGTTTTCTCAGTCCGCGCTCGAGGAAACCGGGAAACCCCGGGCGGGCGCCACCGCGGACCGCAGCAGACCCGACGAGCCAGCCTACCGGATCACCGCACGTCGGACCGAATCGGCCCGATCCGGCCGGCCCCCACACCGGGAATCTGTCCGGCCGGCGGATTCGCTCAGCGCTGGGCGTCGCTCGCCTCGGCGGCGGCCAGCACCTGTCGCGTCTGCTCGACGTCGTCGCCCATGGCCCGGACCAGATCGTCGATCGAGTCGAAGCGGCGCATTCCGCGCAGATGCTGCACGAAGTCCACGGCGACGTGCTGGCCGTACAGATCCGCCTCGGTGTCGAGGACGAAGGCCTCGACCGTGCGGGTGCGGCCGGAGAAGGTCGGGTTGGTGCCCACCGAGATCGCGGCCATGGCCCGCTTGCCCGGCCGGGTGACGCCGACCGTCTCTCCGGCGGCCAGCACGGTGAACCAGCCCGCGTATACGCCGTCGGCCGGGATCGCCGCATGCATCGGCGGAGCCACGTTGGCGGTCGGAAAACCGAGTTCGCGACCGCGGCCGTCGCCGTGGACGACGACACCCTCCACCCGGTGCGGGCGGCCGAGCGCGTCGGCGGCCGCGGCCATGTCACCGGCGTCGACACAGGCCCGGATGTAGGTGGAGGAGAACGTGACCGCGTGTTCGCCGACCAGCTTCACACCGTCGACCTCGAAGCCGAACCGGCCGCCCAGCTCGCGCATGGTCTCGACGGTGCCCGCCGCCTTCTTGCCGAAGGTGAAGTTGTCGCCGACCACGACCTCGGCGACATGCAGCTTCTCGACCAGCAGGTCGTGCACGTAGCGGCCGGGAGTGAGCTTCATGAAGTCCTGGGTGAACGGCATCACCAGGAACACATCGATACCGAGTTCCTCGACCAGCTCCGCGCGCCGGGTCAACGTGGTGAGCTGCGCCGGATGCGATCCGGGACGCACCACTTCCATCGGATGCGGGTCGAAGGTCATGAGAACCGAGGGAACACCGCGCACCGCAGCGGATTTCACCGCACGGCTGATCAATTGGGCGTGACCGCGGTGCACACCGTCGAACACGCCGATGGTGAGCACACACCGACCCCAGTCCGGTGGCATTTCCTCGAGACTTCGCCATCTCTGCACACACCGAAGCCTACGCAAGCGCGGTCACGAACCGGGATTCGGCGGGGCGGTTGTTCACCCGACCGTCACCCGCCCGCGGCGAGCGCGAGGTTGTGCGGGCTTGCGGGCTGCGGCCGCAATGGTCCCGCTGTACCTGATGGCAGGTCCGCGCCGGCCCCGCCCCCGCT
>NZ_BDBN01000139.1 GCF_001613005.1 Nocardia nova NBRC 15556
CGGCAGCCGGCGCGGCATCACCAGCTGCCGAATTCCCGGCATTCGCCTTCTCCAGATGCTGAGTCATGCCACCACCTCTCACGCCTCGATCGCCACACCCTAGCCGACCGCTTCAACAGCCCAGAACACCCACTTTAGTAGGAGTTTTCCCCAAGGCGCACCGGTCCGGCCCGACGCACCCCGTTCGTTCAACCGGTTCCGGAGTCCGATTCATCCACCAACCCGTCCGGGGTCAATTCGAGGCGGCGCGTGATGCCGATCTCATCGAGGAAGCGCGGGTCGTGGCTGACTACGATCAGCGCACCCTCGAAGCTGGTCAGCGCCTCGGCGAGGTGGCGGAGACTGGGCAGGTCGAGGTTGTTGGTGGGCTCGTCGAGCAGCAGCAGTTTCGGCGCCGGTTCGGCGAGCAGCAGCATCGCCAGCGCGGCCCGCAACCGCTCGCCGCCCGACAGCGCCCCGGCCGCGACATCGGCGTCGGCGCCGCGGAACAGGAACCGCGCCAGTTGTGCGCGGATCTGCTCGGCGCCGGCGTGTGGCGCCGCCGCGGAGACGTTGTCGAAGACCGACAGCCGCTCGTCGAAGATGTCGAGTCGCTGCGGCA
>NZ_BDBN01000140.1 GCF_001613005.1 Nocardia nova NBRC 15556
CAGCAGCCGCCACGGCACCTTCGGCGGTTCCTCGACGAGACGGTGCAGCAGGGTCGTCTTGCCGGCGCCGTTGCGCCCGGTGAGGGCGATGCGTTCGGGACCGTTCACCCGCAGCGTGACCACCGGTCCGTTGGCCAGCCGCACCTGTTCCATCGTCACCACGTCCTGGCCGGGATAGAGCCTGGTTCCCGGCAGGTCGACGCGGATCTCCCGATCGTCGCGCAGCAGTTCCTGGGCCTGCTCCAGGGTCGATCTGGCCTCCTCCACTTTCGCGATGTGGTTGTTGCGCAGTTTGCCCGCCGACACCTGTGCCTGGCGTTTGCGCTCGGCCATCACGATCTTCGGCTCGCGTTTGGTGTCCCACATCTTCTGCCCGTAGCGCTGGCGCCGGTCCAGTTTGATCCTGGCCTCCACCAGTTCGCGCGACTGTTTACGCACATCGCTGCGGGCATCGCGGATCGCCGCGCGCGCGGCCTCTTGCTCGGCCTCGATGATCTGCTCGTAATCGTCGAAATTCCCGCCGAAGGTGCGGATCTCACCGCGCCGCAGTTCGGCGACGGTGGTGACCCGCCGCAACAGTTCGCGGTCGTGGCTGACGGTGAGCACGGTGCCGGAGAATCCCTCGACCACGTCGTAAAGGCGTTGCCGCGCAGCGGAATCCAGATTGTTGGTGGGTTCGTCGAGCAACAGCACATCGGGTTCGCGCAGCAGTTCGGCCACCAGTCCGAGCAGTACCGTCTCCCCGCCGGACAGGGTGTCCAGGCGCCGATCCAGCTGCGCGACATCGTCGGCGAGGTAGTTCAGGCCCAGCCGGCCGAGCAGCGCGATCGCCGATTCCTCGACATCCCAGCGGTTTCCGACCTGCTCGAAATCGGCCTCGGTTCCGGCGCCGGATTCGATGCGATGCAGCGCGGCGCGCACCTCGCCGATGCCGAGTACGGCGTCGACGCGCTGTCCCGCGGCCAAGCCGAGATCCTGGCGCAGATATCCGAGCCGCCCCGCCACCGTCACCGAACCACGCACCGGGCGCAATTCCCCGGTGACCAGGCGCAACAGCGTGGATTTTCCGGCTCCGTTACTGCCCACCACACCGACGTGGCCGGGTCCGAGCACCGCGTCGAGACCGTCGAACACAGGGGTGCCGTCGGGCCATACGAAGGTGAGATCGGACAGAGAAATAGTCGAAATAGACATATGCGTGCTCCTGAGGGCGGCGGGAATGGCGCGCAGATATGCGGGCCACGCGATGGCTACCTCAGAAGAGCAACGGCAGAACTCCGATCAACGGAAACAAGACTCGGCAACTTTAGCGGACCGAAAGGCGGGCCGCAAGATCATGTCGCCGGTGATACGCGTCACCGGCGACGGAAGCCGTTGCGGCTCAGTTGATTCGGAAGACCGGGAAGCCGGGCGCGATGGCGGCGAGTTCGGCGTCGGTGGCGTTTGCGGTCACGCCCTCGAAGAATTTGCCGACCTCCCAGCCCCACTTCTTCAGGTACAGCCGCAGCACGGGTACCTTGTCGGCATCGGCGACCTCGGTCACCGTGAACACCTCGGTCTTGCGCCCGAGCCGCAACTCTCCGCCGCCGGCGACGCGGATATTGCGGACCCACTGGGTACGACCGCGAGGAGCGACCAGATACCGGGTTCCGTCCGCATCCTGCAGGACGTTGACCATCGTGGTCCGCCACTCCCCGGAGGTGCGACCGCGCACGGCAAGCAGCCGGGAACCCATCACGCTGATGCCCCATTTCGGCAGGGCGTTGAACATCCGGTTCATGATCGGGTCGATGCCGGTGGGCGCGATGTACCGGGTGGCGTTCATGACTACTCCTCGCTTTTGTGAGCGCTGCTCTCTTCGATGACTCAATCATCGCCCACGGGCGCACCCCTGTCAAGAGCAGCGCTCACATTTGTAGAAGTTCAGACCTCTGGACAAAATCGGCTGCGTTCAACGCCGTCAGGCGGGTATCCGGCCGGCATGTACAGATATAGAACCTATGGCACGAACCGCACGGGTGGGCTGGCGGCGATCGTCAGCACGATCGGCGGTGTGCTCGCTCTGATCGAAATCGTCTACATCCTGCTGCAGGTCTTCGACGCCAACCAGACCAACCGGTTCTTCACCTTCATCAAGGGGTTGGCCGAACCGCTGGCGCTGTTCTTCCCGGGCCTGTTCAACACCGGCTCCCGAGATTGGGACATCATCATCAACTACGGTCTGGCAGCGGTGTTCTGGCTCGTGGTGACCGGGATCATCGCCCGGCTGCTGGCGCGGATCTAGTGGCGCCGGAAGCGGATCGACTCGGTGTTCGATCAGCCCGGGGTCGAACCAGCTCAGGGCTCGTGCGGGGTAAGGAACTCCATCCGGTGATGGTGCAGGAATTCGAAGGCCGGGGCCCAATGCCCGGTGAAGACGTCCTCTTCCTTACCCACCGCATGCTGTGAGGCCGCGCCCGTGCGCGGATCTCGGCAGACGACGCGAGCGCTGTGGCGTCCGGACGAGACCGGTCCGCTGTCCAGCTCCACCGAGCCGTCCGAACCGACCGTACGCCAGGGCATATCGATATCCGAGCCGGTGATCCGGCAGGTTTGCCCGGCCTTCTCCCCCGTGACCCGGGCCGTGACGGTGGCGCCGCCGCGCAGCGCCACCGAAGGAGTAGCCGCGGCGGTCGCGGCGCCGACGATGAACGCCACGCCCACCGCGCCCGCCAGAGCGGCCCCGATTCGGGTACGCCGACTACGGCTCATCGCCACCACCGGTCGGCGCCTCCTGCTCCGGCATTGTCGCGCGCACTGCGGTACTCGTTCATGCGATCGTCCGTCGGTCGTTCATCCGGGCCCCCTTGCCGCACGTCAGCATAACGACCCCCGCGCGGGCCCCACAACCGACACGCGATTTACACCTGCACGATCGAAGTCAGCGGGTATTCGCCCTGGCGAGCGCGCCCGCCGAGGTCGCCGATCTCGAGTACCACCGCGGTCGCGACCACCTGCGCCCCGGCACTGCGGAACAGTTCCGCCGCGGCGGCCAGCGTGCCGCCGGTGGCGAGGACATCGTCGAGCAGCAGCACCTTGCGGCCACCGAGGTCGATGCCGTCGGCCGGAATTTCCAGTGCGGCGGAGCCGTATTCGAGGGTGTACTCACGCGAGAGCACCGGTGGCGGCAGCTTGCCCCCCTTGCGCACGGCCACGACCCCGGTCCCCAGCAGCGCCGCCACACCCGCGCCCAGCAGGAACCCGCGCGCGTCCACGCCGGCCACCAGATCGGCGTCGGGAGCACAGGCGGCCAGGCATTCGATCACCGCGTGGAAGCCTTCGGCATCGGCGAATACCGGGGTCAGATCCGCGAAACGCACACCGGGGGTGGGAAAATCGTCGTGCCAGCGCGTCAGTCGCCCGACCACCTCGGCGGTCCGCGCAACCTTCTCCTCCGCGGTTTCGGCCGTTTCCACCATCGTGTGCTTACTCATCTACACCCGCTCCCTCATCCAGCGTCCGAGGACGCTCACCGCCGCAACACCCAGCGGTCCATATTCCAGCCCGCACCGGCCTTGGTGGGGCTCGCGACCCCGTTCTCCAGCCCTTTCCCGAACGCTACGGTCCGAGGCGTGTTGAACAGCGGGATCGACGGCATCTCGTTCCACAGCAGATTCTCGGCCTCGGTGTCCAGATTCAACACCGTCACCGAATTGTCGTCCGCCGCAAGCTGATCCGCGATCGCATCGTAACGCCCGTTGCCGAACCGCCCGAAATTCGCGCCCTGGCCGGTACGCAACGCAGCGGTCGCCTCGATCCCCGGCAGGGAACCGGCGGGGCCCACGGCGGCCGCGGTGCCACCGAGTACGGCGTCCACCTTGCCGGCGCCCAGTTCCGCGGGCGTGAAGTCCGCCGCACCGGCGTCGACGACGGTCACGCCCGCCGCCTTGCAGGCATCCGCGATCATCGCCACCGTGCGCGCACGACGGTCGTCGGGACTGCGATAGCCGATCCGGATCGTCGGATTGGCCACCCCGGCCGCGGACAGGGCGCGCTGCGCGCCCGGCGCGTCGCCCGCGCGGTATTTGTCCGCCGGACCCGTGATCGCCGGGTAGTACACCGAATCGGCCTGGACCGTCCGGGAATCGAGGGGGCCGGATCCCAGGCCGGACTTGTTGTCGAAACCCGGATGTCCCAGCGTGTCGAACAACGCCTGCCGCGGGACGCACAGTGCGAACGCGCGCCGGGCATCGGCGGAGGCGAAGACGCCCGCGGTGGACAGCACCAACTGCTCGGCGCCGCGGCCCGGTTCCTGATTCACCGAAAACTTGTTCAGGCCCAGATCTTTCACCGAGCCTGCGCCGATGTCGACCACCTCGACGGAGTTGTCGGAGATCTTCTTCTTCAGGTCGGCGTTCTTGGGCCACACCACGATTCGGGGAGTGGCGGGCTTGTTGCCCCACCACTTGTCGTTCTTGACCAGCACCAAACCGTCACCGTCGCTGTAGGACTCGATGCGATACGGCCCCGACGACGGCAGCAGGTCGGCGTTGATGTCACCGGATTTCAGATTCCAGCCGGTATTCCAGAACTGCGCCAGCCGGTCCAATGCGGCCTGGTCGCCGGACTGCACCGCCGCCACCACATTCGGCACACCCGCGGCCTTGGCCGCGATATGGGACGGCATCAGATCCCCGGCGTTGAACAGCGTCCGCCACGCCAGGAAGTGATGATCGGGCCGGAACACCACGGTGGCGTCCTTGGATCCGGGCTGGCATTCGACCCGCTCGATATCGGAGTAGCCGGTGGTGGAGGCGGCGTCGAACAGCGGAATCGCGCCGCCCGGGCCCGGTTTGGTGAATCGCCCACTGCGCGCGGCCCATTCGAGCACGAGATCATCGCACGAGGTGGGTACGCCGTCGGAATAGACCGCGTCGCGGTTGAGCCGGTACCGGATGGTCTGCGCCTCGCCGGCCACCTCGTTGGCGGTGCCGACATCGGTGTCGGCGACGGGCTGGCCGTCCGGACCGGTGTAGTAGAACCCGGTCAGCACGCGGGCGAACAGCGCCGCGGAGCCGCCCGCGACACCGGCCGAACTCCCGCCGTTGTAGGTGGCCGGCACCGCGTCGACGGCATATCCGATGGATGGCACCTGGTTCTTGCTCGAACAACCCGCGATCACCCCGGTGAGCAGTGCCCCGGCCGCGATCACACCGAATGTCCGCCGGAGCGTCCGCCGCACGCGATCCGACCCCCTTCGCCTCATCAGTGGGTTCTCTTGTGCCGCTTCCCGGTGGGCCGGGCACCGGGTCTCGGTGCGGCGGAACCGCTGTCGCGGGTGCGGGTCGCGACCGGGGCACCGGAGGTGCGACGACCCAGCGCCTCACCCGTGCGGCCGGTATCGCCGGCGGCGCGCTTGGCGAGCACCTTACGGGTGTGCGCGGCCACCGGGCCGAAGCGTTCCTTGATCGACACCAGCAGCGGCACGGCGAAGAAGATCGACGAGTAGGCGCCGACGATCATGCCGACCAGCTGCACCAGCGCGAGGTCCTTCAGCGTGCCCACACCGAGCAGCCAGACCGCGATCACCAGCATGCCGACGATGGGCAGAATGCCGATCACCGTGGTGTTGATCGAGCGCATCAGCGTCTGGTTGGCGGCGAGATTGGCCTGTTCACCATAGGTGCGCCGAGTCAGATGCAGAACACCGCGGGTGTTCTCCTCGACCTTGTCGAACACCACGACGTTGTCGTAGAGCACGTAGCCCAGGATGGTCAGCAGACCGATCACCGCGGCGGGCGTCACCTCGAAGCCGACGATCGAATAGATGCCGGCCGTGACGATCAGGTTGAAGAACAGCGAGGCGATGGCGGCGATCGACATATCGCGTTCGAATCGAATGGCGATGTAGACCATCGTCAACAGGACGAACACTACCAGCGCGATGATCGCCTTGCGGGTGATCTGCCCACCCCAGGTCTCGCTGATCTCGGTGACGCTGATGACGCTGCGGCTGGCCGTACCGCTGGAATCCTTCGGGTGGTACTTCGTGAACAGCGCGTCCGCGATCTTGTCCTGCTGCGCGGAATCCAGTGTCTCGGAACGGATCTCGAAGGAGGCCGAGGAACCGGATCCGACCTTCTGCACGGTGACCGGGCTGTGTCCCAGGGCTTGGGAGTAGGTGTCCTCGACCGAGGTCGTGGTCATACCGCTGGTCGCCGGGATCTGGATCTTCGTACCACCGGCGAAATCGATGCCGAGGGTGAAGCCGCGCACCGCGATGCTCAGCACCGCGATCAGGACCAGCACGGCGGCGATACCGTAGTAGAGCTTGCGTCGGCCGACGATCCGGAAGCCGCCGGTACCGGTGTAGAGGCGTTCGAAGAATCCGTGCTTCGGCGCTTCCCCGGCGGGCAGCGACTCGTCCACGATCGGTTCCTCCAACACCTGACTGCGATTGTCGCTCATCGTGACCCCGTCCCTACGAGTGTGCCCGCCGCCTTACGCTCCCGCGCGATCTGCTGCACCGCGCCCAGACCGTTGACCGACGGCTTCGCCCAGAACGGCGAGCGCGAGGCCAGCATCATCAGCGGCGAGGTCACCAGGTAGAGCACCACCACGTCGAGCACGGTGGTGAGGCCGAGGGTGAACGCGAAGCCCTTCACCTGCCCGGCCGCCAGGATGTAGAGCACCACCGAGGCGATGAGGCTGACGGTCTTACCCGAGAGGTTGGTGCGCTGCGCGCGAGCCCAGCCGCGCGGGACGGCCGAGCGGAAACTGCGGCCCTCGCGCATCTCGTCCTTGATGCGTTCGAAGAACACCACGAACGAGTCCGCGGTCATACCGATACCGATGATCAGACCGGCGATACCGGCCAGGTCGAGGGTGAAGTTGATCCACCTGCCGAGCAGCACGATGATCCCGTATACCGCCACACCCGAGGCCACCAGCGAGAACCCGGCCAGGAAGCCGAGCATCCGGTAGTAGAGCAGGCAGTACAGCAGCACCGCGACCAAACCGATCGCACCGGCGATCAGACCGGCGTGCAGCGACGCCAGGCCGAGCGTCGCCGACACCGTGGAGGCTTCCGAGACCTCGAACGACAGCGGCAGCGAGCCGTACTTCAGCGAGTTGGCGAGTTCCTTGGCGGTGGAGGCGTTGAACTGGCCGGTGATCTGGGTGGTACCGCCGAGCTGCGGCCCCTGCTGCACGACGGGCGCGCTGATCACCTTCGAGTCGAGGGTGAAGGCCACCTGCTTCTGCAGGTATTCCTTGGTGAGATCGGCCCACGCGTCGGCGTTCTTGAACGTCAGATCGACCGCCCACTGCGACTGCTGGTTCAGCGACGAACTCGCATCCTTGATGTCCTGGCCGTCGATGCGCATCGGGGCCAGCAGGTACACCGCGTTGCCGTCCGACGAGCAGGTCACCAGCGGCAGCTTCGGATCGTCGTTACCGGCCAGCGGGTCGGGCTTGTGGCAGTCCAGTTGCTGGGCCGCCAGCTGCTGGACCTGCGGGTCGGTGCTCTGCCGCAGCGCACGCGCCGCGTCGATCTCCTGCTTGGCCTGTTGCTGCGGCGTCAGCGCCGGATTCGGCGCACCGGGCTCCGGAGAGGGTGCCGGAGCCGGCGTCGTCGGAGCCTGCGCCGGAGCCGGGAAGACCCGGTTCTGCGCGGTCGTGCCCGAGGATTCGCCGGTGCCGGACGTCTCACCCGAAGAGGCCGTCCCCGAGGCGGTGCCGGATTCGTTCGACGGCTTCGACTCGGTACCGGGCGACGCACCCGGTGCGGGTGCCTGCTGGCCCGCCCCCGGAGCCGGCGCCGGGGGGTTGGCGGGCGGGGTGCCGGGCTGCTCCGCGCCGGGAGCGGGCTCGCCACCGGTCTGGACCTTGCCGTCGGGCCCGACCGGGAGTGGCTGTCCGACCACCGGGCGGATGTACAGCTTGGCCGTGGTGGCCAGCGACTTCGCCTGCTGCCCGTCGCTGCCGGGCACGGTGATGACCAGGTTGTTGCCGTCGATCACCACCTCGGAACCGGCCACACCGAGGCCGTTGACCCGGGATTCGATGATCTGCTGGGCCTGCTTGAGGCTGTCCTTGCTCGGCTTACCGCCGTCGGGCGTGCGCGGGGTCAGCGTGACCTGGGTTCCACCCTGCAGGTCGATTCCCAGTTTGGGTTCCGGCGACTTGTCACCGGTGAAGAACACCAACGCGTAGATCACCGCGAGCAGCACGGCGTAGACGCCGAGCAGCCGCAGCGGATGCCCCGTTCCCTTGGAAGGTGGCACAGTACATATCTCCTAGGCGGTGAGGGTGGCGGCCGGAATTGCGGCATGACCTGCGAGCACGGAGCACCGGCGAACGCGGGCCCACGGACACGCCGCACCGCCGTCGCGGCGGCGGAGCGCTGCGACGGCGGAAGCGGGTCAGTCTTTGCGCAGCCGGGCTGCGGTGTCCTCGACGGATTCCTCCACACCGGAGGCCGAGGCCGATCCGTTGGCCGCCGAGCCGTTCGCGGAAGCCGAACCGTTCGTCCCGTTGGTGCCGGCAGTCTCCGCTGCGGGGGCGGCGATCGCCCCGTCGCCGGACTCCTCGGTGTCGGAAGCCGCCTCGGCGGAGTCGGCGGTGTCGCCACCGGGGCGCACATCGCGAATGGCGGCGCGCAGCCAGGTGGTCACCACATCCTCGGCGATCTCCAGGTCGACGGTCTCCTCGTCGAGGTCGACCACGGTGCCGTAGAGGCCGGAGGTGGTGGTGACCTGGTCACCGACCTTCACGCTCTCCTGCATATCGGCGACCTTCTGCGCTTCGCGCTTCTGGCGGCGGACACCGAGAAACATCGGTACGAGCAGAACTACCAGTAGCAGCGGAAACAGCAGGTTCGCCATCGTCGTAGTCGGTCCTAGTTTGGTGGGTTGGATGGGCTGTACCCACACAGTCTGCCAGCAACCTGGAATATCGCCACACCCGCGGTGCGCGCGGCGAGGTGCGCCACACCGGCGCGAACCCCGCCGCAGCAGTGCCTCAGGCGGCGGGCGCGCCGTAGACGTAGTCGTCGAGCGGGAAGTTCACCGCTTCGCGGTGGGTGGTGATCGTGCTGTTCGGGCGCAGCAGCGCGGCCTCGCCGTGCTGGTTGAAGTAGTAGCTGCGGGCCGTCGAGCAACTCCCGGCGTAGAAGACCGACGAGCCGAGCTTCTCGGTCACGTAGTCCAGGAAGCGCGCGTTGGCCTCTTCCCGCACCTCGAAGACCTCCTCACCGCGCCGGCGAGCCTCGCGCAGCAGCCGGTCCATGTGCTTCATCTGCGCCTCGATGGTGGTGAAGTAGGACAGACCGCTGTAGGAGTAGGGGCTGTTGAGGCTGAAGAAGTTCGGGAACTTCGGCACCGTGATGCCCTCGTAGGCCTGGAATCGGTTGTCGCGCCAAAACTTTCCGAGATTCACCCCGTCGCGTCCGATGATCTCGACGGCCGGGAAGTTCACATCCCAGAGATTGAAGCCGGTCGCGAGGATCAGCGTGTCGATCTCGGTCTTGTGCCCGTCCGCGGTCACGATGCCGTCGGCCTCGACATGGTCGATCGCATTGGTCTCGAGCCGCACGTGCGGTTCGTTGAAGGTCTTGAAGTAGGTGTTGGAGAAGGTGGGCCGCTTGCAGCCGAAGTCGTAGTGCGGCGTCAGCTTGTCGCGGGTCTCCTTGTCGCGCACCTGCGCGCGCAGATGCGCCTTCGCCAGCAGTGCGGCGCCCTTGTTGCCGAGTTTGGCCTGCTTGTAGTGCAGGACACCGGAGACCATCAGCAGTTCCAGAGCGCCGGTGTTGACCAGTCGCGCCGCCTTCTGGGTCAGCGGCACCTTCTCGAACAGCCGTTGAACGCGCTTCGGAATGGCGGTGTCGACCTTGGGTACGACCCAGATCGGCGTGCGCTGGAAGACGGTCAGTTCCGCGACCTTCTTCGCGGCCTCCGGCACGAGCTGTACGGCGGTGGCGCCGGTGCCGATGACGGCGGCGCGCCGGCCGGTCAGATCGAAATCGTCCTCCCACGCGGTGGTGTGGATGATCTTGCCGGCGAAGCTGTCGATGCCCGGGAACGGCGGGGTGTAGGGCTGGGACAGGAATCCGGTCGCGGTGAGCAGATAGCGCGCGGTGAGGGTTTCACCACCCTCGACCGACACCACCCAGTGCGCGTGTTCGGAATCCCAGCGAGCGCCGCCGACGACCTGGTTGAACCGCATCCGGCGGCGCAGGTCGTATTTGTCCGCGATGTGCTCGGCGTACTTCTTGAGCTCGGCGCCCGGGGCGAACAGCCGCGACCAGTGCGGATTCGGTTCGAACGAATACGAGTAGGTCACCGACGCGATATCGACGGCCAGGCCCGGGTAGTGATTGACGTGCCAGGTCCCGCCCAGGCCGTCCTCGCGCTCGAGGATCACGAAATTCTTCAGACCGAGACGATCCAGCTGAATTCCGGCCCCCATACCGCCGAATCCCGCACCGACCACCACGGCGTCGTACTGAGGTGCCACGCCGAACCTCCCTGTTACCTGACGTATCTGATACGGAATGACACATCATTCCGTTGCGGAACACCGTATCATCGGGTCCGTGCCGAAGCCATCCACACATCTGGAGCGACGCAAGGCCGAACTGCGGCAACAGATCATCGACACCGCCTTCGCCTGCTTCGCCGACAAGGGCTATCACGCCACCGGAATCGCCGATATCGCCACGGCCCTCGGAATCGGGCACGGGACGTTCTATCGCTACTTCGAGAACAAGCGCGACATCATCGACCACGTGATCGACGATCTCGCCGCGCGGATCATCGAGGCGCTCGGAACGGAGAACGCGCCCGACGCGGCGACCTCGCTCGCCGATTACCGGCGTCAGCTGGACCGCATCGGCGTCGCGCTGCACCGGATCTTCCTCGAAGACCGCCGGGTCGCGCAGTTGCTGCTGTTCCAGGCGACCGGCATCGATCCGGAGTTGACGATGCGGCTCTACGGCCTGCTCGACACCGCCGACGCGCTGACCACCGGATATCTCGAGCACGGTGTGGAATTGGGCTATCTGCGGGCCGACCTCGACGCCGCCAATACGGCCAAGGCGGTGACCGGCATGCTGCTCGCGGCCATCGTGCACGGCCTGCGCGATCCCGATCCGGAGTCGACCGCCGGACTGGCCCAGGCGATTCCGCGATTGTTGATCGACGGGGTGCGCGCCGGCTGAGCGGTGTTGTAACAATGTGCGGGTGACGCCGGAGTATGTGCGAGGGATCCGTTTCGGCCGGGCCCCGATCGGGCACCGCGGCTACGACCCCGCCGAGGTCGACGCGTTCTGCGCCGCCCTCGCCGATGCCTTCGCGGGCCGGACCATTGTGAGCGCGGCCGCCATTCGCGGACACGAATTCGGCCTGGCCGCTCCCGGCCGCCGCGATTACGACCGCGACGAGGTGGACGCATTTCTCGATCGCGCCTGCGTGGCGCTGGAATCCGCGCGCTACGGCCCGGCCCGGCCGCAGGTGGCGTGGCCGCCGTCGCCGGAATATGTTTCCCGGCTGCGGTTTTCGGCACCGCCGCTGGGCCGGAGCGGATATGTCGCCGACGAGGTCGACGCGTTCCGCGAGCGCGTCGCCGCGCTACTGGCACACGCCGCGACGGGATGGGACGCGGCGGCGATCCGCCCCGCATTCGGCACCGCCGCGGCAGGGGTCCGGGCCTACCACCGCGGCGAGGTGGACGCCTTCGTGGATGCGGTCGCGGCGCTGGTGAGCTGACGCGATCGGACCGCCGGGCCGGCCGGGATCAGTCGAACAGGTCGAGGGTGGGCTGGACTTCGCGGCCCCGGACCTCGATGGATCCGAAAACCAGATCCGGCGGCGGCACCAGGCCCAGATGCTCCCAGGCGGCGGCGGTGGCGACCCGCCCCCGCGGGGTGCGCGCGACCATACCGGCGCGAACCAGGAACGGTTCGCACACCTCCTCGACGGTGGCGGCCTCCTCGCCCACGGCCACCGCCAGCGTTGACACACCGACCGGGCCGCCGCCGAAGCCGCGGACCAGCGCGCCCAGGACGGCGCGGTCGAGCCGGTCCAATCCCAGCGAATCCACGTCGTAGACCGCCAGCGCGGCCTTGGCGATGTCACGGGTGACCAGGCCGTCGGCCCGTACCTCGGCATAGTCGCGGACCCGGCGCAGCAGCCGGTTGGCGATGCGAGGTGTACCCCGGGAGCGGCCGGCGATCTCTGCCGCCGCATCGGATTCGATGCGCACGCCGAGGATCGCCGCCGAACGCTGCAGAATGCGCTGCAGTTCCTCGGGCTCGTAGAAGTCCATATGGCCGGTGAAGCCGAAGCGGTCGCGCAGCGGGCCGGTCAGCGCGCCCGAGCGCGTGGTGGCGCCGACCAGGGTGAACGGCGCGATCTCCAAGGGGATCGAGGTCGCTCCCGGTCCCTTGCCGACCACGACGTCGACCCGGAAATCCTCCATCGCCAGGTACAGCATTTCCTCGGCCGGGCGGGCCATGCGGTGGATCTCGTCGATGAACAGCACGTCGCCCTCGACGAGATTGCTCAGCATCGCGGCCAGGTCACCGGCGCGTTCCAGAGCCGGTCCGGACGTGATGCGCAGCGCGGTACCGAGTTCGGCGGCGATGATCATCGCCATACTGGTCTTGCCGAGCCCGGGCGGGCCGGACAGCAGGACGTGGTCGGGGGTGCCGCCGCGCTGGGTCGCACCGCGCAGGACCAGAGCCAGCTGCTCGCGCACCCGGGGCTGGCCGATGAAGTCGTCCAGGGATTTCGGGCGCAGGCCGGCCTCGATGTCGCCGTCGGAGGTCAGGTAGTTCGCGGTGACCGCGGATTCGCCGCCGTCCGCACCGGTGTCGACATCGTCGGTGCCGGGATCGATACGGTCACTGCCGGAAGGGAATTCGTCGTCGTGCATCGGCGTCACCGATTCCGGCCGAGGATCGCCAGTGCGGCCCGCAGGGCCTGCGAGGTACCCAGTTCGGGCTGTTCGGCGAGGACACCGTCGACGGCGGGCTCGGCCTGCTTCACCGGGAACCCGAGACCGGTCAACGCCTCCACGACCTGATCACGCACCGGGGTGACGACCGGGGTGGGCGCCGCGCCGGGCGGGGCGGACTGCACGGGAACCAGATTCACCTTGTCGCGCAATTCGACCACCATGCGCTCGGCCCCGCGTTTACCGATGCCCGGTACGCGGGTCAGTGCGGCGACGTTGCTCTCCGCCAAGGCTTTTCGCAGCGCCTCGGGCTCGAGCACCGCCAGCACCGCCATCGCCAGCCGGGGACCGACACCGGAGACGGTTTGCAGCAGCCCGAACAGATCGCGCGCCTCGGTATCGGCGAAGCCGTACAGCGTCATCGAATCCTCGCGCACGATCATCGCGGTGTAGAGGCGGGCCTCGTCGCCGCGGGTGAGGCCGGCCAGCGTGGAGGGGGTGGCGTTGAGCCGGTATCCGACGCCCGCAGCCTCCAGCACCGCGTGGTCGAGCCCGATCTCGAGCACCTCACCGCGCACCGACGCGATCACCTGGTCACCGCCTTTCGTTGCTGGGCAAGCCTTTCGGCGTATCTGCGCCGCGCCTGTTCGGCCTGGGCCTCCGCCTTCGCCATCCGCTCCAGCATCGGCGCCCGCCAGCAGTGGCAGATCGCCAGCGCCAGGGCGTCGGCCGCGTCGGCCGGTTTCGGCGCCGTCTGCAAGCCTAAAATGCGGGTCACCATCGCCGTCACCTGAGCCTTGTCCGCGGAACCGTTGCCGGTCACCGCCGCTTTGACCTGGCTCGGAGTGTGGAAGGCGACGGGTATGCCGCGCCGCGCGGCGGCCAGCGCGATCACCCCGCCGGCCTGTGCGGTGCCCATCGCGGTGCGGACGTTGTGCTGGGAGAAGACCCGCTCGATCGCGACCGCCTCGGGCCGATGGGTGTCCATCCAGTGCTCGGCGGCGTCGGCGACGCCCAGCAGCCGCTGCGCGAGGTCCATATCGGCCGGTGTCCGCACGACGTCGACGTCGAGCGCGGTGACCTGCCGCCCCAGACCGCCCTCGACGATGCTCAGGCCGCACCGGGTGAGCCCAGGGTCGACACCCATCACCCGCACGAAATGCACCCCTGTCGATTCGCGAACAATTGTTCGAAGTCTAACCGAGAGCCCCCGCACCGGCGGCCACCGACACGGAGCCGGGACGCCGCGACCCCGCACCGCGGAGCGACGAAGCCGGCTATTCCAGTGCGGCCAGCGCGGACTCGAACACCCGATGCGCGGTCGCGCCGAACAGGACGAAACGGATCTCGGCGGCGCCGGTACGCGCCGTCCGGACGGTGTCGAGGGCGATCCGGGCGCCGTCGTCGAGAGGCCAGCCGTACACGCCGGTGGAGATCGCCGGGAAGGCGATCGTGCGGGCTCCCAATTCCTCTGCGACACGCAGGGATTCGCGGTAGCAGGAGGCCAGCAGGGCGGAGCGGTCGTGTTTCGCCGCCCAGACCGGGCCGACGGTGTGGATCACCCAGCGGGCGGGAAGGTTGCCGGCCGTCGTCGCCACGGCCGCCCCGGTGGGCAGGCCATCGGGATAGGTCGTCGCCCGCAACTGCTTGCAGGCGGCGAGGATGTCGGGTCCGCCGCGGCGGTGGATCGCACCGTCGACCCCACCGCCACCCAGCAGCCCGGAGTTGGCGGCATTGACCACAGCGTCCACGTCTTGTTCGGTGATATCCCCGCGCAACAGCACGATTTCGGCCATATTCCCCATTGTGCCCGCGCGGGGCTCGCGCGGCGCCGGACTTCGACCCCATCTTCCCCGGCCGCCCGGCCGGACCGGACTCCGAGCGAGTTCACAGGGTTTCTCGAGGAACGCCACCGACAATTACGCCGTGTTCCCAGCGCCCATGGATGTGCCGACGCCCGCGCCGACCGCCCCC
>NZ_BDBN01000141.1 GCF_001613005.1 Nocardia nova NBRC 15556
GAGGGGGCCCAGGCCGCGCTGAACCAGGCGCCGGCCGCACTCGACGGTGCCGCCGGCGCGGTCCAGCAGGCCGGCGCCCCGGTCGCCGCGGCATTGCCGGCGAATCTGCCGCCGATGCCCGCCGATCCGGTGGCCGCGCTGATGAACGGTATGGCCCTGCCCGCGCTGCCGGGTATCGACGTGCTGTTCAAACCGTTCCTCGACCTGCTGTCGAGTTTCGGCACCGGGGTGATGGGGGCACTGAATCCGGCCGATCTGCTCAGCCAGTCCTCGCAGGTCATCCAGAGCGCCATGCAGATCGGCATGGGCGCGATGAAGTCGGTCGAGCAGGTCTGGCAGGGCCAGTCGGCCGGTAGCGCCCAGGCGGCGGGCCAACAGGTCCAGGCGCACGGTGAGGACGCCAGCCAGCGCGGCTTCGACATCTCGAAACTCACCGACGAGGCAGCGGCGGTGGTGCAGCGCGGCAACGTCCAGCTCACTCAGGTCGCCCAGTCGTTCGCGACTCAGGCCACCGCGCTCGCGCCGGTTGCCCTGACTCCGCCCGGTCAGGCCACGCTGATCGCCACGGCCACCGAATATCTCGGCCAGGCGGTCACGATCGTCAACGCCACCCGCGGCGAATTGGGCGGCTACACCGGCCAATTGGCGAATGTGGTCAACCAGCTCGCCGGCCAGTACGCGCCGCAGGCGGCCGATGCCGCCCAGGCGGTCGCGCAGAACGTCGGGCAGCCGATCGTGGAGCAGGCCCAGAATCTGCTGTCGGGCGGCGGCGCGGACACCCAGGCCGCCGGTCTCGGTGACCTGACCGGTTCCGGCCTGCCCGGGGCTTCGACGCATGCCAGCGCCTTCGGCGGTAACGGCGCGCACCCGGGTTCGATGAGCGGCAGTGGTGCCGGCGGCGGACTGAGCGGCCTCATGGGCGGGCTCGGCGGCACCGCGTCCGGTGGCGGCGCAGCGGCCAAACCGGGCCTGGGCTCCTCGGTTCCGGGCGCCCGGCCGGGAATCCCCGGGATGCCGTTCGGTCCGGGCATGCCCGGAATGCCCGGCCAGGGCACGCCCGGTTCGGGTTTCATGGGCGGCGGCACACCGGCCGCCGGGCAGCGCAACTCCGACGACGAGCGCGGCCGCACGGTGCAGAACTACCAGAGCCTCACCGGCAACACCGACCTCACCGGCCCGCTGGGAGAGACCGCGCCCGAGGTCATCGGCCAGACCCATTCCGACGAGCTCATCAGCGATTACGAGAACGACCAGCTCTGATCGCCGCGGCGCGTCGGCCGAATCATGACCCGGAATGGCCCGGACCGTACGGTCCGGGCCATTCGTCGTCGTGAGCCGTACTTAGAACAGGTTCATTATACCGATCAGTGGCCGAACTCGGGACAACGCACTGCCTATCCCACTAGGATCGCCAGCACAACTAGAATCTGTTCTAGTTTCATATCGGCAACACCCGAGAGGACCACCGATGCGTTTCACCTACGCGGAGGCGATGACCGATCCGGCGCACTACGTACCGCTGGCACAGGCCGCCGAGGCGGCCGGATTCCACAGTATGACCATCGCCGACAGCGTCGCCTATCCCGCGGAGTCGGATTCGACCTACCCGTACACCCCGGACGGCAACCGGGAATTCCTCGACGGCAAACCGTTCATCGAGGCGTTCATCCTCTCCGCCGCGCTGGCGGCGGTGACCACCACGCTGCGGTTCACCCCCTTCGTGGTGAAACTGCCGATCCGCCCGCCGGTGCTGGTGGCCAAACAGGCCGCCTCGCTCGCCTACCTCAGCGGCAACCGCTTCTCGCTCGGGGTCGGCATCAGCCCGTGGCCCGAGGACTTCCAGATCATGGGGGTGCCGTTCGAGCGGCGCGGCAAGCGCATGGACGAATGCATCGAAATCGTGCGCGGCCTCTCGCGGGGCGAGTACTTCGAATACCACGGCGAGTTCTACGACATCCCGAAGATCAAGATCACCCCGGGTGCCACCGAACCGCTGCCGATCCTGGTCGGCGGCCACAGCGATGCCGCGTTGCGGCGCGCCGTGCGCCTGTGCGACGGCTGGATGCATGCCGGTGGCGATCCGGAGGATCTCGACCGCATGCTCGCCCGGCTGAACGAATTGCGTTCCGAGCGTGACGCGTCCACGCCGTTCGAGATTCATGCGGCCTCGCTGGACGCCTACACCACCGACGGCATCAAGCGGCTCGAGGACAAGGGCGTCACCGACGTGATCGTCGGCTTCCGCTACCCCTACGTCGCCGGCGACGACACCGAGCCGCTCGCGGACAAGATCGCGCATCTGGAGAAGTACGCGGAGAAGGTCATCGCCAAGGTGTGATCGGCGGCGCGAGCGGTCGATCGGCTCAGCCGCGCTTGGCGAAGCCGAGATCGATCACCGCCTCGCGCTCGGCCGCCAGCTCGGCAACGCTGAGATCGATACGCTCGCGCGAGAATTCGTCGATCTCCAGATCCGGCACGATCGAGTACTCGCCGCCGGCGCACGTCACGGGGAACGAACTGATGAGCCCCTCCGGCACCCCGTAGGAGCCGTCGGAGGGCACCGCCATCGACACCCAGTCACCGGCCGGCGTGCCCAGCACCCAATCGTGAATGTGGTCGATGGCCGCACTCGCCGCACTGGCCGCCGAGGACGCCCCGCGCGCGGCGATGATCGCCGTACCGCGCTGCTGGACGGTGGGAATGAAGCTCTCGCGCACCCAGGCCGGATCATCGACCACGCGATCGGCGGGCTGGCCGCCGATCAGTGTGTGGCTGATATCCGGATACTGCGTCGCGGAGTGGTTGCCCCACACCGTCATTCGCGTGATCGAGGCGGCCGGGGCGCCACTGCGCGCGGCGAGCTGGGCGATGGCCCGGTTGTGGTCGAGCCGGGTCAACGCGGTGAAGCGCGCGGCCGGGACGTCGGGTGCGTTGCTCATCGCGATGAAGGCGTTGGTGTTGGCCGGATTTCCGACCACCAGCACCTTCACGTCGCCGGCCGCGCTGGCATTGATCGCCGCGCCCTGATCGGTGAAGATCGGCCCGTTGGCCGCCAGCAGATCCGAACGCTCCATCCCCGCGGTGCGCGGGCGGGCGCCGACCAGAACGGCGACCGAGGCGCCGTCGAATCCCACCCACGGATCGTCGCTGATATCGATCGAATCGAGCAGCGGGAAGGCACCGTCCTCGAGCTCCATCGCCACCCCCTCGACGGCGCCGACCGCCGCCGGAATCTCGAGCAACCGCAGCCGCACCGGCGTCTGCGGGCCGAGCATGGCGCCGGAGGCGATGCGGAACAGCAACCCGTAGGCGATCTGACCGGCGGCTCCGGTGACGGTGACGGTCACGGGCGTGCGGGTGGCATTGCTCACGACAACTCCTTGTTCACGAGAACTCGACGGCCGGCTTCGATCTTCACCCTAACGACCCTCACCGGCCGAAAGCCGGCACCGTGAGCAACCAGACAGCGCTAGCCCATCGGTACCGTCCCGCAACCGATTTCGATGATCCGCCCGGCGGTCTCGCCCGCCACTCACAGCACGGAGAAGGGGCGCCGCCCCTCCGGCGGCACCCCTTCTCGCGGTAGCTCAGATGCAGAATACGACACTGCCCAAGGGGACGCAGATCGCGACGGAACCGTCGATGTCGCTCGCCGTCGGAGAGGTGCCCGATGGGGTCGCGGCAGACGCGGCGGGGGCGACGACAGCACCGAGGGCCACTGCAATGGCGGCAACCGCGGCTGCTTTGCGGAATTTGATGGTATGCATGGCGAACCCTTCGTTCGAACTCTTCCGATCCTGAAAGACTTGCGACTCTCAGTGTTCGCTGCGCGCATCAGTATTTCCAGACATGAAAGAGTCAAACCCCGGACTTGCCGGATACCGGTGTGGTCACAGCCCCGGTCAGGAGCTGCGAATCACAATCGGCGGAGTAAGCCGAGAGGTTGCCCACCGGGGCAAATGCCGATTCGCCCTGTGCTGCTCCCGATCGGAACCCCGTTATCGAACCGTGACGGCATATCGTTCGCGCGGCGCTCCGAGCCGACGAATTATGTCCGTTTCATACCAATCGCCGCTCAGGAAGCGATATCTCGGCTCAGTGTGGCGATGTCACTGTCGCTCAGCCGCACCGGCTGCACGATATCGCGCGCCCGCACCAGCTGCACCGCCCGATACAGCGGCCGCTCCTCCAGTCCGGCGTCCCGAGCCTCGGCCCGCAACTGTCCGACCAGCAATCCGGACAGCGCCAGCGCGGCGGCCAACTCGGTGGAGGAAAGCGCGTCGGCGAGCTTCCGCAATCCCAGGATGTGCAGTTCACGTCCGCTGCCGGCGTCGGTGTACATGGCCAGCGGCACGGTCTGGGTCCGGCCGCCCGCGGTGATCCGCAGCGCTATCCGGCTCAGCCGTCCCGGATACACGAGCACCTCGACACCCGTCGCCGCGGCGACGTCGAGCCGCCGTCGCCCCACCAGCGTCCGAGCCTCGATCACGGTGCCCGACAACCACATTCGCCGTCGCCGCACCGCCAGCGCGTAGATCGCCGTCGGCGCGCCGAGCACCGCGCCGACCACGACACCGGCCGGCCAGCTCACGACCAGCCCGACCACCACGCCGACGACGACACCCGCACCGATGGCACCCAGCGCCAGCCGCCGCAGCATCGGCGCGTACAGCTCCGGTGCGATGAGGTCGAGGCCGACCGGCTGCTGCGCCGCGGAATTCGCGTCGTTCACTAGGCCGCGCCGTACTACCGCTGCGCGCCCAGCGCCGCCGACACCTGCGCCACCACCTCGGCGAGCGGGATCTGGCGCTGCTCACCGGAGCCGAGATCCTTCAAGCCCACCTGTTCGTCGGCCAGGTCCCGGTCGCCGAGGACCAGCGCGAACGCCGCACCGGACCGGTCGGCGGCCTTCATCGCGCCCTTCACGCCACGCCCGCCATAGGCCAGGTCGACCCGGATCCCGGCCGCGCGCAGGTCGGCCGCGAGCACCACCAGCCGGGCCATCGCCGCCTCCCCGAGCGGCACCCCGAACACATCGACCCGCGCGGGTTCGCCCGCGGCCTTACCCTCGGCCTGCAACGCCAGCATGGTGCGGTCGACACCGAGTCCGAACCCGATCCCGGACAGCGGCTGGCCGCCCAGTTCCGCCATCAGCCCGTCGTAGCGCCCACCGCCGCCGATACCCGACTGCGCGCCCAGGCCGTCGTGCACGAATTCGAACGTGGTTTTGGTGTAGTAGTCCAGGCCGCGCACCATGCGGGGGTTGACCACATACGGCACGCCGAGCGCGTCCAGGTGGCCCAGCACCTGCTCGAAGTGCGCCTTCGCCGAGTCGGAGAGGTGGTCGAGCATCAGCGGCGCCTCGGCGGTGAGGGCGCGGACCTCCTTGCGCTTGTCGTCGAGCACCCGCAGCGGGTTGATCTCGGCGCGGCGGCGGGTCTCCTCGTCCAGCGGCAGGGCGAACAGGAACTCCTGGAGAAGTTCGCGATACTGCGGCCGGCAGGTCTCGTCGCCGAGCGAGGTGATCTCGAGCCGGAAGCCCTCGAGCCCCAGCGACCGGAAGCCCGCGTCGGCGATGGCGATCACCTCGGCGTCCAGCGCCGGATCGTCGACGCCGATCGCTTCCACGCCCACCTGCTGCAACTGCCGGTAACGTCCGGCCTGGGGCCGCTCGTAGCGGAAGAACGGGCCGGAATAGCACAGCTTGACCGGCAGCTGACCGCGGTCGAGGCCGTGTTCGATCACCGCCCGCATGACCCCGGCCGTGCCCTCCGGCCGCAGGGTCACACTGCGTTCACCGCGGTCGGCGAAGGTGTACATCTCCTTGGTGACCACATCGGTCGATTCGCCCACACCGCGCGCGAACAGCGCGGTGTCCTCGAAGATCGGCAACTCCACATGTCCGTATCCGGCCAGTCGCGCGGCGTGCACGAGCCCGTCCCGTACGGCGACGAACTCCGCCGAGGTGGGCGGCACATAATCCGGAATCCCTTTCGGGGCGGTGAAGCTGCTGGTCTTGGTCACAATGGTCCAGTTTCCCCCACCCGGACGCGGCAAGTCCAACCGGTTCACCCAGCACGAGGCCGAGCAGCGCGATTGTACGGAACGATCCGGGGAAGTTAGGGGTCGTCTCAGGAAGTGATGGCACACTCTTATGCCGATACGCAACCGACACGGGAGGACCGGGTAGTGCCGACCAACGAACAGCGACGAGCGGCGGCCAAGCGCAAGCTGGAACGCCGACTGGAGCGACAGGCGCAGCGTGCGCGCAAGCGTAAGCAGCTGGCGATCGCCGGATCGGCGCTCGGTGTGGTCGTGGTCGTCGCGGCCGGCGTCGGGATCTACTACCTGACCCGCGGCGACGACACCGCGAACGCCGCGGCCAAGACCCCCGACGCCTCGCTCTCGTCCACCCCGCAGGCCGCTCCCCCGCCGGAGGCCAAGCCCAAGACCGCGACGGTGAGCTGCGCCTACACCGATGCCGGCCAGGCCGCCAAACCGGTGCACCAGCCCGAGCAGGCGGAGGTCTCGACCGCGGACTCGCCGAAGGTCGCCGTCGACACCAACCGGGGGCCGATCGGCATTTCGCTCAACGCCGGTGAATCGCCCTGCACGGTCAACAGTTTCGTCAGCCTGGTGCAGCAGAAGTTCTACGACGGCACCCCCTGCCACCGCCTGACCACCGGCGAGGGACTGAAGGTGCTGCAGTGCGGTGATCCGAGCGGTCAGGGCAACGGTGGGCCGGGTTATGCCTTCCCCAACGAGTACCCGACCGACCAATTCGCGCCCGGCGACCCCAACGCCCAGCGGGTTCCGGTGCAGTACAAGCGTGGTGTGGTGGCGATGGCCAACAGCGGCCCCGACACCAACGGCAGCCAGTTCTTCCTCGTCTACGGCGATTCCCAGCTGCCGCCGCAGTACACCATCTTCGGCACCGTCGACGAGGCCGGGCTGAAGACCCTCGACGCCATCGCCAAGGACGGCGTCGAGGACCCGTCGACCGGCGACGGCGCGCCGAAGCAGCCGGTCACGGTGAAGACGATGCAGCTGAGCTGATCCCCGGCGCGGGCCCGGATCCGCCTGCGATGGACCGGATCCGGGGTTAGGCTGCCCTGCTCCGCGCTGGTAACCTCATAGAACGGACAGCGCTGAAGGTGGGGCGCCGCCACCACGGATCGACCGTTCGTGTGGCGGAGTCCGATACGAAGCACCACAATCGTCCACAGAGACAACTGCAGCATCGGGGAGCAGGCAATGGCCGAGGAACTCGACGACATCGGCCGCGAGACAGCGGCTTTGATGAGGCAAATGTTGCAGCTTGCGACACTGGTCGCACTGCGCACCCGCGAACGTGGTCAGCGAGAAGCCGAAGCGCGCGTGAAGGTCACCCAGGAGCGGGTCAAGGAGACCCGGGAGCGGTTGCTGCGCGAGGCTCGCGAAGCCAAGGCGAAGGATCCGCGCAACCTGGAATTGGCCCGGATGCTCGAGCGGCCCGCCCTGGAACGCGGTATCTCGCTGGAGAAGGACCGCCTGGAACATTCCCGGGTGGCGCGCGGCGCCCGCACCGCCGAGCGGCAGAAGGCGCGTGAACGCGAACTGACCCGCTACGACTCCCCCGAGCGGCGCCAGGCCTTGGCCGCCCATCTGTCCCGCGTCGGGGTGGCGCCGGAATTGGCGGCCGTGCGCATGCTCATGGACGTCAGTCAGGCGCAGCCGCCGCAGGCCGCGGTCCGCACCCGGCCGGAGGAACCGCCGCGGGTCACCCGCGCGCGTGAACACGACGAGCGGATGCGCGAACGCGAACGCGGCCGCGATCGTTCTCGCTGACGAACCCGCTCACGACTGTGCCGCCGACCCGGAACGGGTGGCGGCACAGTCGTTTTCGGCGACGGTCGTTCTCGCGGAGACGGGTCGCGGATCAGCCCTTGTTCGGGTCGGCCTTGCTGGGTTCGCCGAACATGCCCTGCTGCGGCGGGGTGAGCGGGAGGGGGCTGAGCATATCCTTGTGGCCGTTGCGGACACTGCAGTATTTGAACGGCCCGCGCGGATCGAACAACCGCCCCATATGCGGGTCCGCGTGGTCGAGGAACCACACACTCATCCCCGTCTGCGGATCCTGGCGCAGGTACTCCCATGCGCGCCAGAGTGCTTCGAGGCGCATGGCCGCCTCGGCGTGCTTCCACCACTCGGGGCACCACACCGTATCGGTGAGGTCGGTGACCTGACGCCGGTAGACGAGGCTGAGGTAGTTCTCCACGAACTCGACCACGTTCGAGTAGATCATGTCCTGGGGCTGGTCGTTCACAGCGGGCGAACCTCCTCGGGCTGTCCGTAGGTCTCGGGCGGCTCACCGGGCATCGATCCGCCGTCGAGGACGGTCCGCTCACCCACGAGGTCGCTCATCGTGGTGCGACGCTGCGGATCATGCTGTTCGATCGACTTGCGCACCTCGGCAGCGTACTCCCCTTCCCACCACGGCACGGTCCGGACGAGCACCGCGGGCGCACCCGAGGAGAACACCACGGCCCGCCCGCGCGGCAGGGTTGCCAGCGCGTTCGCGTTGAGGGTCCGCGAGGAGCCCAGCGAACGCGAATAACTCTTGCCGCCTTTGGATTCCGAGACCGACGACGAGATGGAGTCGTAGTCGCCGATCGCCTCCGAACGGGCCGCCAGGAATGCCATATCGTCGACGCCGGGGCCGAGGACCTTGATATTGGCCGCCGCCCACAGCGCCTCCATACCGGCCTGACCCCAGCACCGCACGCCCTGCGCCCACGACTGCAGGACGGTCATCACGACGATGCCGCGAGATCCGAAGTGGCTGTACTGCTTCGGCAGATCCTTCCAGCGCACGATGTTGGCCGCCTCGTCGAGCACCGCGAGCAGCGGAATGGAGAGCCGGCCCATGTGTTCATGGGTCGCCTTACGCATCGCGACGTCGACGACCGCTTCGGTGAGGGCACTGACCAGCGGGCCGGCCGAACCGCGGCCCTCCAGCGACAGGCAGTACAGGGTTCCGTTGCGGTTCAGGAAGTCCCATTCATCGAACGCGTAGCGATCGGTGCCCGGCGTGACCCATTGGTGCACATTCGACAACTTCAGGCAGCGGACCATCTTCTTCGCCGTACCGAAGATGCTGTCACGGACCCGTTCGGAGGCGTTGTACTGCTGTGCCAGACCCGAGGCCACGTAATGGTGCCCGGCGGCGCGCAACAACTGGACGGATTCGGTGTCGCTCGGATCCGTCACCCAGTCCCATACCTGGGTGATCGACCGGTTGGCTACGGCGGCAGCGAGGAACATACCCGCCAGCAGATCTTCGGCCTCCGGGTCGAAGAAGCTGTCGGGGGTACCTTCGCCACCGTCGTCGGCGTCGGCGAAGTGACCTGCGAGTCGTGCCGCTCGCATCTCACATCCTTCGTGCCGGGCGTCCACCCAGCCCAGCGGATCCCAATACCAGAGGGCGTGCTCTTCACCCGCGACGCCCTGTGGGTCGAAGACGAACGTGCGAGAACCCTTGCTCTCCCGCACATCTCGGGTCGCGTCGACCACATCGCGCTTGTTGGAGGTGACGAGGACCGGGCCGATCGCCGACAGGATCGCCGGAATCACCCGCGCGGAGGTCTTACCCTGGCGGGGGCCCCAGATGTCGAGATGCAAATCCTCGTACGAACCGAACAGCATCACACCATCGATCACCCCGACACCGATCGGCACGCCGGGCGAATCCTCGTAGCCGAGCCGCACGCCCAGCTGCCGGGCCTTGTCCCGCACCCCGGCCTCGGTGAGTGCCGCGATCGCCCCGCCGCTTCCCATGTACTGGGCCTTGTCGTCAACCGGCAGTTTTCCGCGGCTGCGGCGCTTCTTCATCTCCCGCCGCATGAACACGATGCCGACGACGACGAGCACGACGAGCAGCACGATCACCGTGGAGGCGGTCGGCCACGTCAGTTGTCCCCGCGCGATCTTCGCGATGCAGGCGATCGGATTGATCGGCACGTCCTGGGGCACCGTCGACAGCTTGTTGCCCAGATGCAGTGCGCCCCAGAGGGTGCCGACCACCGCGAAACCGATGTAGATCAGATACAGCGCGAGGTCCGGTCCCGGATCGGCCGGGTCCTTCACCTTCTTCGCCATCTCGCCTCCTGGAATGACCGAGTATGTGGCTGCGGCTCAACGGAATCCGTCGAGCCGCCAGCCGTCGGGGGTGCGGACGACGGTGGCGATCACCGTCGTGGGGGGTAGCGTCTCGCGGGTACTGTCGGTGTGCACGGCGGTCTGCTCGATACCGATCTTGAACTGCTGGTGGTCCGAATCGCCGTTGCCCGGGGCCTGCTCGCCGGATGCGAAGGTGAACGCTTCCACGCGCACACCCGAACGCCCCCATTCGGCCCAGCGCAGCGTCGGTTTCGGAGTCTCCTCGCCCGGCGGTGCGTCGAGTGTGCGAAGCAGGCTGGGGCCCAGCCACTTCCGGGCCCGGGCGAGCGAGGCGCCCTGCGTCTCGGTGGCCGGATACCAGGTGAAGATCTCGCGCAGCGCGGCGACGGCGACGCCGTCGGGAGTGCCGGGATCCGGTGCCGGGGCGGCCTCGAGCTGACGCGGAGTCGACGTGGCCGCCGGTGGTTCGGCTCGTTCGGACCCGCCCGCGCAGCCGGACAGCAGTGCGACGCTCACCACCAGCATCACCACCAGGTTCGCGTAGACGGCCCGTCCCGTAGGTCGGCGGCCCGGCGCCCGGAACTCCGGACGCTGTCTCCAGATTATCGGTCCCGGTCGGTGCCGGGCGACTCCCGGCGATCCGGCGATCCCGGCGTGTCCCGATCGTCGTACCGTCACAACACCCTCCGTAACCGCGCGTCGCCGGGCACGGGCGCTTCGCTCACGCCCGAGGGGTCGGTGGAACGGATCATCCGGCCGTTGCCGGCGTAGATGCCGACCTCGGCCGGCCCGCGCACCCCGAAGCGGGAGAACACCAGATCGCCCTGCTGGGCGTTGCGCATCGGCACCTCGACCCCCGCCTCCCACTGTTGTTCGGCGGTCTGCGGCAACGTCTTCGCGCCCGAGGACGCCGCAAACACCGCGGCCGAGGTCAGCCCCGGGCCGTCCAGTCCACCGCCGGTCGGCCCCTGCGGGCCACCGCCGCCCCACACGTACGGGGTGCGCATCCACTGCTGGGCCGCGGCGAGGATATCGGCGCCCGCCGAACCGTGACCGGGCTGGAATCGGCCCATCGACCCCGGCGCCCGGTACTGCGCCTCCATCGCGAGGATATTCGTGACGTAGGGCCGGGTTTCGGAGAAGTGCGCGGCCACCTGATTGGGCATCCCGCCCGAGGCGAGGACCGCACCCTCGCCGGCGTTGTAGGCGGCCAGCGACAGCGGCACCACATCACCGTGCACCTTGCCCTCGCCGATCCACCGCTCGACCTGATGGGCGATCGAACACATGTAGCGCCCCTGAGCGATGATCGCGTCGCCGTCGTCCCACAGACTGGCCTGCCCGTTGCCGTCCGCGTCGAGCAGATACGGCCGCCCGTCGTCGGGATCGGTGGCCCGCGCTGTGGTGGGCAGGAATTGAGCCAGTCCCTCGGCGCCGGCGGGCGAGGTGAGCCCGCGCTGGAATCCCGATTCCTGACGGCCCTGCGCGGCCAGCACCGAGGCGGTGATCTCCGGGCACAGCGAACCCGCACGGCGATACCAGATTTCGAGTTCCGGCGGCACCTTGCCGTCGGCGAGCGCGCCGCCGGCGCTGCCGAATCCGCGGCTGCACAGCGGGTTCGTCGAATACGGGAAGGCGCCACCGGCATTGGGTGTCAGCGCGCCGTCGAGCCACGGCAGCGGATCGATCTGACGCCCGCCGGTCAGGCGCCCGCCGGGCACGATCTCGAAATGCAGATGTGGACCGGAGGATTCGCCCGCCGATCCGACCGCGCCGATCTCCTCACCGGCCCGCACCCGCTGCCCGACCCGCACCTTCACCCCGCTCGCCCACTCGTGGCCGTAGACGGCGGAGAAGGGACGGCCGTTGACGTCGACGGAGTCGATCACGATCCAGTTGCCGAAGCCGGAGGCGGGACCGGCGGCGACGACGACGCCGTCCGCCACCGAGAACTCCGGGGTGCCGTCCGGTGCGGCCAGATCCACACCGAGATGGGTGCCTCCGCGCGCACCGAAGGTGTCCGACACCGTGAAGGATCCGCCCGGCAGCGGCCAGGTGCGCCGGATCGGCGCGATCCCCGCGGCCAGCGAGGGCGCGCCGGTCGCACTCGGATTCGCCTGTGCCGCAGGGATATCGGCGGCACTGGTGGAGGCGGAGGTGGAGCCGCGCGGGTCCGTCGTGGCGGTCGGTGTGGTGGAGCCCGACTCCGGCGCCCCCGCTGCCCACGGCGCGCCGGAGGTGTCCGGCAGGCCGGAACCGGGCGCGGTCGGCTGATCGGCGCACGGATCCTCCGAGGAGGGCAACACGATCACCACCACGAGGGTGATCAGAGAGACGACACCGCCGAGGACGAGGGCGGTGAGGGTTTTCGCGTTCACCGCGCACCCGTCATGTCGCGCGGCGGGTTTCGTTCAGGGTTTCCACCAGGGTGCGATTCATTTCCGCCGCGGCCGCCAACTGCTGCTGCAGCAGCGCCACTTTGCGGCGCAGGGCCACCGCGTCCATCCGTTCCAGGCTGGGCCCCTCCGCGGCACGCACCCAGTTGCGCACCGAATTGGTGTGCACGCCGATCTGTTCGGCGACGACCCGGCAGGCCTCCGACTCGCTGCGCAGTTTGTCGGTCAGCGCGACGACCTGCTCCACCGCCGCCTTCCGCACCTGCGGCGACACTCTTCGGTATGACCTGTGCGGCATCACGCGGCACTCCCCTCGTCGCCCCGCCGGGCCGTGGATTCGGTGAATTCGCTGAAACGCTGGTTGGTCTCGTGGATTCCGCTCTCTTTTTCCGACACGGTGAACTCCATATGGAACGGGATGCCGGGGCGGCGATCCTCACCGATCTTGAGCAGGAACTTTCCGGTGCCGGGCGCGGGCGGTCGGGCCTGGCCGGGTTTGAGCGCCTCGCCGGTCAGCGCCTGCGGGGCCGACCAGCTGGTGACCATCTCCTCCTCGGCGGAGGTGAACGGGATCGTCGAGTCCAGGCGGCTGATCTCCTCGGGCGGCAGCGCACCGAAGATCTTGGCGCGCGCGCGTTCCAGGAAGCCCAGCGCCTTGGCGATCGCGGCCTCGGATCCGAGCGACTGCAGGTCCTTGATGGTGTGGCTGATCATGATCAGCGAGGTCGCCATGCCGCGCTGCAGACGGGTCAGTTCGTCGACGCGGTCGACCATGAAGTCGCCCAGTCCCAGCACCTGCCACAGCTCGTCCATGACGACCTGGAAGTAGCGCTGCGGTCCCAGTTTGCCGTCGGCGAGGACGTGCGCGGCCTCCACCGAGGCGAAGCCGTCGGCCCAGCAGGCCAGCATCACACCGGCTTTGAGCTTCTTGTCCCCGGTCGGGATGTGCGAGACGTCGATGCAGACCGCCACCGAGGAGGTGTCGATCGGTGTCGTGGTCTGACCGTTGAAGACCGCGCCGAACGGTCCCTGGGTCAGTGCGCGCAGCGACCGCCGCAGCCCCTTGGTGGCCTCGTGGTATTCCTCGGCGTTGTCGGCGCCGGCATCGAGCATCAGCTCCTGGCCGCCGCCGACCACCACCTCGAGCAGATCCTCCATGATCGGCGGCGATTCCGGAGCGAAGCCGCTGCCCTCGCGGTACAGGATGCGCAGCGCCGTGGAGATCAACGTCTCCTCGTAGTCGCGCACGCGGGCGCCGCGCACGAGTTCCACCAGACCCGCGATCAACGTGACCTGGCGGGCCCGCAATTCCTGGGTCACCTGCAGTTGCAGTGCGGGCAGGTCGTCCAGCAGCGGCACGATCGAGCCGAGCACACCACCGGCGAGCGGATTCAGTTTGCCGTGGCCGTAGCCGAGGTCGATGACCTGGCCGCCGACCATCTCCACCAGCTTGCGGTAGTCGGGTTTCACATCGGCCAGGATCAGCGGCGTGATGCCCTGGGCCACACCGCCGAGCACGATGCGGCGCACCAGCGACGACTTACCGAAACCGTTGAGCCCCAGCACGAACAGGCTCGGGGCGGTGATGAAACTGCCGCGCATGAACCAGTTCATCGGGTCGAAGCACACCGGCGCGCCGGTGTGCAGATGCGAGCCGAGCGGGGTGCCGATCAGCGGGGCGCCGGCGCCCACCGACCACGGCCACAGTCCGGCGACCTGCGCGGTGGTGGCCCGGTATTCGACCGGGCGGCCCACCACGTTCATCCGGCCGCCGCCGGGGCCGACATAGCCGCGATCGGTCAATTGCGCCGTGCCGCGGTCGAATCCGTCCTCGACGACCGATTCGATGCGGGCCGCGGCGTTGACGCGGCGCAGGTCGTCGGTGCGAATCCGGAACGCCGCCCAGGCGGCGCGCAATCCGGCGCCCTCGCGGGCCACCGCCTCCAGCCGCGCCCGGGCCGCGTCGTCGAGCAGAGGCGGGCCCTGATTCTTCTTCTTGACCGGTTTACTGCGCCGATCCCGCCGATTGCCCGCTTCGGCGTCGGCACGAGCGGTCCGCGAAAGCTGTTCGTAGGACGCCATTTTGGAGCCGTTGCGATCACGGAGCGTGCGCTGTCCCCGGCCGGATCGCCGCGCGGGCGCTTCCGTCCGGCGGCGCGACGACCCCGAATTGTATTCGGTGCGCGTACTCCGCCGCGGCGCCGGCTCGTAGTCGCCGGTCATGTAGCGCCCTCCGCGCGTCTCGGGCGATACCTGGTCGAATCCGGCCGGCAGCTCGGCCGAGTGCGGGGTGCCATGCGCATAGGAAATCTCTCGATCGTCGGACCGGTCCTCCGGCCCGCTCACCCGGCGCCGGGTGCGGGCACCGGCCGAATTGTCGTGCGGCGCATCGTGGTCGGCGACGCGGGACGCGGACGCGGTGTCGCCGCCGGAGCGTGCCGCGGTCCGGTC
>NZ_BDBN01000142.1 GCF_001613005.1 Nocardia nova NBRC 15556
TCCGATAAGTCCCTGTTGCACGATCCGACGGCGCGAGCGCGCGGAAGTCATCGGTGCCGGCGACGATCTCCGGCGGCGCGAGTGTGGCGACGGGAGTGGGGCAAAAAGTGAGCGGTTCCCCATATTTTGTCGCCGAATGTGCAGATCTGCTCGTGCAGTCACCGATTCGAGCAGGTCAGAGGCTATGCGGCGGGGTGTCGAAAATGTCCAAAACGGAGTAGAAGCTGAGCGGAGGCTCGCATTACCGTTCCATCAGGTAACACCTACGGCCGGTGATCGGGCGGTGTCGATATCGCCTGGTCACCGATCCGTGACAAGGAGGTCAGAGTGACTACAGCAAGCACAGTCGGTGCTGAGCGCGCGATGTCCGGCCGCGCCACCTCGCTGTCCATGCGGGACGCGCAGGCCATGTCCCGGGAACTGGTCCTGCACCTCGGCGGATCCGTGGCGCCGTTCACCACCCTGTCCGCCGATGTGATGTCCGGTGAGGTGTCGGCCGTCGCGCGGATCTGCGTGGAATGGTCGATCCGCCGGGTCAACGGCGGGGATCTTCCCGAACGCACCGATCGGCTGCGGGCCGCGGCCGCGCGCTGGTGCCGCGCCGGCATCCCGATCGAGGTGGTCGTGCACGCGGTCCACGAGGGATTCAAGGCCGGACTGGACCTGCTGTTCGCCCGGGCCAAGGCCAGCGATGCCGAACTCGTCGTCCGGGGCACCGCCACCGCGCTGGAATTGCTGGACCTGATCACAGCGACCGTCAGCAAGGTCTACGTCCAGGAGCGCCGCGCCGACGCCGTCGAACACCACACCGCCGTGCACACCCTCACCTCGGCGTTGCTCGGCGGGCACGCCACCACGAAGCTGGCGCGCGAGTGCGGGATCCGGATCGCCGAGCGGTATCACGTTCTCGCCCTGTGGATTCCGCCGCATCCCGACGAAACGCATCCGCGGCTGGACCGGAACGTGGTCGCGCGCCGAAAACTGCGGCGGGTGCAGGCCGCGCTGGCGAAACTGCTGCGCGATCAGCCGCTGGCGATGCTCTCGGTCGACGGCGGCACGGTGCTCATCCCCGAAACCGCCTGCACGGAAACGGAATTGGACAATCTGCTCACCAGGCTGTCCGAGCTGGCCGGCGTGCCGCTGACCGCCGCGGTGGTGGGCGCCGCCGCGGCCGACGTCCCGGCCGCGGCGCAGCAGGCGCACGACCTGCTCGACACGGTGCGCCGGCTCGGACGCGGGCCCGGAGTGCATCGCTTCGCCGAACTCGCGCTGCAGTATCAGCTCACCCGGCCCGGCATCGGCCGCGACATCCTCGACGCCCGGCTGGCACCCCTGGACGACCACCCCGAGCTGCTGGAAACGCTGCACGTCTTCTTCAACACCGACCTCAACCGGCAGCGCGCCGCGCGGCAATTGTGCATCCACCCGAACACCATCGATTATCGGCTGCGCCGCATCGGCCAGCTGACCGGCTTCGATCCGTCCCGCACCACCGGATTGTGGTATTTGCGTTCGGCGTTGATCGCCCGGCTCAGCATCGCCGACCGCGATGCGTCCACGCCGGTGCGCCGGCCCGCCTGATTCGGGCCCTACGCGCCGGAACCGGCCGGTGGCCGCTCGGTCGTGGCGTCCAGGTGCGGGTAGACCACCTCCTGCACGATGAGCAGCACCGCGGCGGCGCACGGAATCGCCAGCAGCGCACCGAGGATGCCGAGCAGCGCGCCGCCCAGAATGATCGCCACCACCGTGACCACCGCCGGCACCCGGACGGTGCGGTCCATGATGCGCGGGACGAGCAGGTAGTCCTCCAGCAGCCGCATCGCGAGGAAGAATCCGGCCGTGGCGATGCTGACCGGCAGCGAGACGGTCAGCGCGACGGCGGTGATGATCAGCCCGGCGACCGTCGAGCCGATCAGCGGCACCAGGTCCAGCAAAGCCACCAGCACCGAGAGGATCAGCGGGTACGGCACCGAGAACACGGTCAGCCAGATGAACGTGGCGATCGCGGTGATCAGCGAGATCAGCAGATTGCCCAGGACGTATCCGCCGACCTTGGCGAAGATGGCGTCGCCGAGCAGGATCGCGCGGGGGCGGCGCGACTGCGGGAAGAACCGGTACAGGCTGTGCCGGATGCGCGGGAAATTCGCCGAGAAGTAGATGGTCAGCACCGCCACGATCAACGCGCTGGCCAAGACGCCGAAGACGCGCTCACCGGCGCCGAGCAGACCGTGACGCAGCTCGGGGTTGTCGGTGAGGCCGTGTTCGAGTTCCTGATCCAGGTGCAGACGCTGCGACCACGATCGGATCAGCGGGTACTGGTTCTCCAGGTCGTGCAGCCGGTCGGAGGCGTGGTCGACAAGATCGCCGCCCTGGGTGACGAGCGGTGTGATCGCCGCGGCCAGGAATCCGGCGACGAGCAGTGTGGCACAGCCGAATACGACGGCGACGGCGGCCCAGCGCGGCAACCGGCGCCGATTCAGCCAGGCGACCAGCGGCTCGATCCCGATCGCCAGGAACAGCGCCACGCCCACCAGCACGAGGGCCTGTCGTGCGGTCGCCAGCATGTCCACGATGCCGATCGCGAGGAGGACGCCGAGGCCGCCGGTCACGCCGATCACGAACGGAGAATTGCGGTCGAACCGCGGGCCCGGCCGCCCGTGCGGGTGCTGCGCGCCGGCCGACTCGGAGGCCGCGCGTTCGGCTGCCGCGATCGGCTCCGGGACCGACGGCTCGCCCTGCGAGCCGCGTTCGGCGTCCGAATCGGCGGAACTACCCATTCTTGGCAGCGTAGCGCCCGCGCGCCGTGCCCGGGCCGGACCGGAGCGGCGGGTCCGCGCCGAACTCGGGTGGGCTCACTGTCCCAGTGCCCGAGCGAACACCGGCCAGCTCCGGTGCAGGTCCTCCTGCCAGTAGCCCCAGGAATGGGTGCCGGTGGGACGCATGTCGAAGGTGGCGGGAATGGCGAGCTCGGTGAGCCTGGTGCGGAGTTCGCGGGTGCAGCGGACCGCGCCGGTTTCCAGGGCGCCGCCGACGAGGATCTGATCGGCCAATTTCGCTGGGCTGGAACGGATTCCGGGACCGTCGAGGGTGTCGAGCGGTCCGGGTAGGCCCGTGCCGGTGGAGACGTAGATCGCGGTGCCGCGCAAGCGGTCCGCGTGCAGGTAGGGGTCGTTGGCCGCCCAGGCCGGGTCCGTCGGCGGGCCCCACATGTTCACGGTGTTGCCCCTGCCGCCGCCCACGACCGCGTCGACGATGAGCTGCCCCGGCGGATCGCTGGTGCGCGCGCAGCCCGAGTACGACCCGATCGCCTTGTACAAACCCGGGGCGGCCAGTGCCAGCTGAAAGACCGAGGTCCCCGCCATCGATATTCCGATGATCGCGTTCCTGCCGTTTCCGCCGAAGCCGGAATCGATGATCGGTGGTAGTTCCTCGGTCAGAAACGTCGTCCACCGCTGCCGGCCCAGCACCGGATCGTCGGCGCGCCAGTCGGTGAAGTAACTGCTGGCGCCGCCGAACGGCACCACCACGGTCACCTGCTTGTCGGCGAAGAACTGCGCGATATCGGTCCGGTTGATCCAGTTTCCGTCGGCGCCGCCGTCGATGCCGTTCAACAAGTACACCGTGGGTGCCGGCCGCGAGCGGTCCGGCGCCGGAAGCACTTCCAGCCGGATCGGAATGTTCATCGACGCGGAATGGACGGTGACCGTGAGGGCGCGTGCTGAACCTGGCGTGGCCGTCGTCAGGACGGACCCGTCGGCGGAGGGACGGGCGTCCGTCAGGGCTTGGGTGGCCGAAACCGAGGCGGGCACAGGCGAATCGGGTGCGGTGGCGGGCGGTTGGGCGGTGGCCGAACCGCAGGCGAGTCCGGCCGTCATCGACAGCGCCGCGGCCAGCCGCACCGAAATGCGGCCGATGCCCTGCGACACACCAGAATTCCCATGCAACACAGCAGAATTCACGCGCCGCCTTTCCTGGGTCCGAAACCGCGGAACCGCCGGCGCCGACGATAGGCCGCCGCGGTGCTACCCGGCAATCGCCGCGCGCCGGCTTTGGCCCGTATGCCAGCGCGGACGCGCCCGCTCTGGTAATGGCCACAAATTCCGCGCTATCGGGTGCCGGGGCAGCGGCCGGCGTCGTTGACTGTGGTCGGCCGTCGGGGAGTCGGGCCGCGAACACATGTCGAGATCGGAGTGCGAGGATGGTCAGCCGTCCGCCGAGAATGCGCATCGCCCGTGCCGTCGCCGTGCTGTCGGCCGTGATCACCGTGGCGGCGGCGATCACCGCCTCGAACGAGCGCGCGATCGCCGATCCCGCCGAGGCCGGCGCACCCGACGGTTCGCACATCAGCGACATCCACCGGCGCGACGACCGGATCCTCGATATCGGGGTGTACTCGGCGGCCATGCGCAATGTGACTCGCGTGCAACTGATTCGCGCCGCCGACCCGGACCGGCCGGCGCCGACGCTGTATCTGCTCAACGGAGCCAACGGCGGGATCAGCGACGGCAGCTGGGCCGATCGCACCGATATCGCCGCATTCTTCGCCGACAAGCAGGTCAACGTGGTGGTGCCGTTCGGCGGTGCCAGCAGCTATTTCACCGATTGGCGCGCCGACGATCCGGTGCTGGGCCGGCAGCGGTGGCGCACCTTCCTGACCAAGGAATTGCCGCCGATCATCGACTCCGGATTCGGCGGTACCGGGGTGAACGCGATCGCCGGAATATCGATGGCGGGGACGTCGGTCTTCCAGCTGGCACTGGCCGCGCCGGGTTTGTACAAGGCGGTCGGCTCGTACTCCGGATGTGTGCGCACCAGCGACCCGCAGGGGCAGTTGATCGTCGACGCCGTGGTCGGAAATCGGATGGGGAACACCGTGAACATGTGGGGGCCGCCGACGGATCCGGCGTGGGCGGCCAACGACCCCTATGTGCACGCGGATCGCTTGCGCGGCACCGCGATCTACGTCTCCACCGGCACCGGAATCCCGGGACCGCTCGACACTTTCCAGGGCGCACACGGTGACGCGACGCAGCTCGCCTATCAACTCGTTTTCGGTGCGGCACTCGAAGGCGTCACGAATCTCTGCACTCACCAGTTGCACGACCGCCTGCAGCAACTCGGCGTGCCCGCGACCTTCGATTTCCGGCCGACCGGCACCCACTCCTGGGGCTACTGGCAGGAGGACCTGCACACCTCGTGGCCGCTGTTCGCCGACGCCCTCGGTGCGTGAGAGCTGCCCGAGTCAGCGCACGCGATCGTAGACGACGGCCATCTCGCCCAGTTCACCCGTTTCCTGGTGGGAGAGTGACCATGTCGTCGCCGGCAGGCCGTCGTCGAACAGGCGCGGTCCGCCACCGGCGATCTCGGGGCAGACGATGAGGTACAGGCGGTCGAGCAGATCGGCGGCGAGCAGGTCCTTGATGACGCTCGCGCTGCTGTTGACCAGGATGTCGCCGGTGCCGGTGCCGGTGCCGCGCAGCTCGGCGATCACGTCGGCGGCGGGGGCGTTCACGATGCGCGTGCGGTCCCAGGGTGCGTCGGTCAGCGTCCGGGACAGCACCACCTTCTCCGTATCGACCAGCCACTTCGCATATCCGCGGTCGCGCGGGTCGGCGGTGTCGTCGGCGGCGACCGAGGGCCAGAAGCCGAGGAAACCCTCCGCGTTCAGCCGGCCCAGCACCGCCGTTGTGGCGTTCTCCCGCATCCGGGTGAGGTGATCGCGCGCGACCTCGGTGGTCGCATAGCGAACGATGGGGCCCATATCGGCGGGGCCGCCGGGGCCGCGGTACCGGCCGTCGAGGGTGATGCTGAGGTTGGCGGTCACTCTGCGGGCATGCGTGTCGCTCATGGCGGGCTCCTTTGTTTCGTCTGGTTATTCGGTGGACGTGGATGCGCCGACGGCGTCGGCGAGGTTGTCGAGGACTGCGGCCCAACCGGTTTCGATTCCGGCGATGAAGGCGGCCGCGTCGACGGTCGTGTCGGTGATGGTCGATGCCAGGTGCAGCCGGGTGCCTTCGGCCGTCTCGGTGAGGGTGAGGGTGTAGCGGCCGGTGAAAGCCACCGCGCCCGCGTCGTCCAGGACGGACAGTTCGAAGACGAGGCGTTCGTTCTTCTCCGCCGCCAGCACGTGCCCCTGCGAGCGATACCGCTGCCCCTCGGGGTCGCGATAGTCCAGGACGGCCCGGCCGCCGGCTGCGGGTTCTAGCACGCATTCGGTGATGCGCATGGGCGCCGGCGCCCACCAGGCCGCCAGCAGATCCGGATCGACCCAGTGCCGCCACACGGTGCTCCGTGGCGCGGCCAGGGTGCGCTCGAAGCTGAACGTCCGCCCGTCTGCCCACCGATCGCGGTGCGCCGCAGCGGTTTCCGCGTCGATCGCCGCGCGGTAGCGGGCAACCACGTCCCGCTCGCCGGCATGCGCCTCGGCCGTCTCCGCAACCTCGCGCAGCCGCCGAGCCAGCTCGTGCAGCGGTCCCGCCTCGAGGGCGTACACCCGTCGTTGCCCCAACGGAAAGACGGTGACCACCCCCGCCCGAGCCAGCGTCTGCAGATGTTTGGTCGTCTGCGGCTGCCGCAACCCGGTCGCCTCCGCCAACTCCCCGACCGAGCGAGGCCGCTCGGCCAGCAGTTCGACGATCCGCCACCGCGCACCGTCGCCCAGGGCGGAGAAGATCTGATCCATGAGCTAAGTATTCACTTGAAAGAATATTCTTGTCAAGGAATATCTCGGCCGTCCGCCGATGGTGTCGGCGCCTGAGAAGGTCTGTCGGGCGTTGCTCGTACATTCGTTCGCGACAAGATGGTGTGGGGCGCGATGGAATCCATGATGATGTCGGCGCCGGCGTCGTCGGTGTACCGGTGCGTCGCCTCGACGACATCGTCGTGGTCGGTGAAGATGACCGCGGCGGCGCCGGCTGCCAGCAGAGTGTCCCTCTTGGCGTGGCGGGTGACAGCGAGGGGGATTGCGCCGATCTGATTATCGAGGCGCGGTATTCGAAGCGGGGCTACGTATCACGTCGGGCGTCGTGTGCCGAGTCGCCGACCGAGATCTTGGGTCCGCTCGAACGCTATGACATTTGGCCCTGGTGGCCTGCCTGCACGGTGTCGCATGGTTGTCGTATGACCGGTGTGCTCGGGAGCGCGGGTGCCGCGGCAGTGGGAATAGCGGCTACGGTGGCCTACCGGCGCCTTCTGGCGCCTCGACTGATGACGTGGGGTACGACCGCTGACGAAGTTGCCGGCCCCTTTCCTGGTGGCGACTTCGTCCCTGAGGGCGAACGGGGAGCAACCATGGCCGTCACCATCGAGGCGCCCGCAGAGCAGGTATGGCCGTGGCTGGTTCAGATGGGTTGGGACCGCGGAGGCTTCTATTCCTGGGACCTCCTCGACAACGCGGGCCGTCCCAGCGCCCGGGAGGTTCACCCGGAGTGGCAGGGTCTCGGCGTCGGGGACCGTATGAAGTGCCTCGGCCTCCCCTCTTATGCGGTGGTAACCCTTGAACCGAACCGATTCTTGGGGCTCTACTGGCTGGCCGATCTCCGGGGACAGTTGCTCGATCCGAGCCGGCCGCGGCCCTCGGCCTATATGGAGGGGTTCTGGGGCTTTCGCCTGACCGAGCTGCCTGGCCGACGCACCCGCCTGGTCATCGGCGGCTACCAAGCCGCCCGCCCCAAATGGTTCGAGCGGTTGATGTACGACTGGGCCTTTCCCGTGGTGGTGTGGATCATGCAGGCGCGCATGCTGGCCGTGCTGAAGCGCAACGTCGAGAGGACGGCCTCTGCGCTCTCGATGGCCTGAGATCGACTCGAGCCGTTGGGCATCCATGGAACGTCTGTCCATGCCGATGAGCGAGCGGTCCGCCGGCCCGGCTCGGTCGATGCGGCTTGGGCGTGAACTGTCAGCGTGGGATCGGAATCCGCTGGCTCGCAACGACTGTCGGTCGATATCCGTTCACCCCCGTGTTTCGGCGTCCTTCGCGATCGTGCGCAACGTGGCCCGCATTATGTGCGCCACGAACGGGCGGATCAACCACCAGTACCGCAGAAATCGCCGCCGCGATACGGGATCGGTGGTGACGGTGCGAACCTCGTAGCCGAGCAGGCTGGCATGCTCGCCATAAGCGGTGACGGTGAAGTTCGCCGCGATCTTCCCCCATCCCGGCTCGGCGAAGCCGGCAAAGTCCGCCTGTGGTACGTCGCGCCATTCGATATCCGGCCGCCAGAATTTGCCGACCGCACCGAACGCGATCTCACGTCCCGGGATCTCGCCGAGCAGCAGCCAGCCCGGCAGCCCGACGCCCTCACCCACCACCAGTCGCTGCGGAGGGGGGACCGCCCGGCCGCTCCAGCGCGCGGGCAGCCCCCGAAGCCACATCGAGACCGTCGTCAGCGGCGTACGCACGCTCAGTAGATCCAGGCCGCGCGCCGCCTGATAGGTCGCACGCGGATCGGCGTGCACCACCAGATGCTCGATCAGGTCGGCGTCGAAGGCCGGCACCGCGGACTCGATAAGCATGGGGCCGACACCGGATCCCGTGGTCATAGATCCATCGTCGGCACAGTTCCGCAGTCGCCCCAGGGCCGAAGGTAACCTCGCCCCGAGACCTTGGGAGGAGATATTCGACCGATCGTTCTCACCAGCTGTTCAGTACATCCGATATTGCCGCGTTCCGGTCGTCCGGGAGCCGATCGAGGTTGGAGCCCCTGGCCCTGCTGGATCTGCTCGACGTGCTCATCGAGCTGCCGCAACCTAGCCGATGTCATTGCACGCCAATTTGATTAGATGCTATCGGCCGGACCGGCGAACGCTGCGACCCAGCGCCGAGGACGCCGGCCCGGTGCGTTCCCGCAACTCGGATATCGAGAGTTCACCCAGGGGAGGATGTCCCTGCTCATGGCCGGACGTCTCGCTGCCGACGCGGTTGTCCACCTCGGCGCCGGCGACGGCGGGCGGGATCAGCGCGACAGGCGTCACTTGTGGTCGATCCGTCCGATCGGGTCGGCGGTTCCAGCCAGCTCGGCCTGCACCTTTTCCCATGCGGCAGTGTCGATTCCGAGGGCGCTGCGCAGATAGGCCCAGGCGGCCTCGCGGATCAGGGCGACGCGTTCGGAGCTTTCGTCGGTGGTGTCCGCGGCGTTGTAGGCGTGAATTCCGCCGAGCGAGTGTTCGCCTCCGAACACGGTGAGCAGGCTCTGTGCGCCGGGGCTGTGGGTGTACACATCGGTGAACCAGTCGGGTCCGCGGGTCGAGAGCTGGGATTGATCGTGATCACCCGCGACCACCAGCACCGGTGTGGCCAGACCGTCGAAGTCCGGGTTCATGAAGGAAAAGTTCGCCACGGCGAACGGGGTCAGATCGTCCCCGCCCAGGCCGGCAGTCGCAAGCAGCACACCGGCTTTCACGCGGGGGTCGGTCATATCGGGACCGGGCCGACCGTCCGGGCCGAGGACGCGAGCACCGAGCAACATGCTCACGGTCTGCCCGCCCCAGGAGTGCCCCGCGACGGCGATCCGCTCACGATCGATGCGCTCACCGAGGCCGGGAACCGCGGCGCAGACCTGATCGAGGTCGTCGAGTACCCGTACGACGTCGGTGACGCGGATGCGCCAGATATCCGGGTACCGCGGATCGTCGGCAGTAACGCCGAGCGTCCGCGCATCCAGGAACGTCGGCTGCACAACGACGAATCCATTGGCGGCCCAGTGGTCGACGAGCGGGTCGTAGGAGGACATGGACTGGCCGAAGCCGTGGGCGAGGACGACGATCGGCAGGCCGGATCCGCGGACAGGCGCGGACACGCGGACCTGCAGGTCGACGCCGCGCTCGGGCGCGGCCAGCGTGACGGGCGCGATGCTGACGATCGGGGTGGTTGGTGCGGACATGGGAAATTCCCTTCGAGGACGATAAACTCCTAATCGGAGCGTTGTTCCGAATATACGGAGCGGTGTTCCGATTAGCAAGTACTGCCGGAGGAAGGAGCAACGGGTGAGTGAGCCGTCACCGACGACCGCGAAACGTGCGGATGCCCAACGCAATGCGAAAGCGCTGCTCGACGCCGCAGCCGCGGTCTTCCGCACCGACGGAGTAGACGCTCCCGTGCGCCGTATCGCCGCCGAGGCCGGGGTCGGCATGGGCACGATCTACCGGCACTTCCCCACACGCGCAGACCTTGTCGCGGCCGTCTACCGTCATCAGATCGACGCCTGCGCCGAGGCCGGCCCCGCTCTCCTCGCGACAGCTTCCTCACCCTTCGCAGCCTTGCGCCGATGGGTGGACCTCTTCGCAGACTTCCTGGCGACCAAACACGGACTCGCCGCCGCGATGCGCAGCGACCCCGACGGCATCACCGCCCTGCACGCCCTGTTCCTGGACCGCCTGGTCCCCGTCTTCGAGAACCTCCTCACCGCCGCCCGCGGCGCGGGCGAGGTCACCACAGATTTCACCGCCTACCAACTGATGCGCGCCATCGGCGACATCTGCGCGGGCGCCGAGATGACCGACCCGAACTACGACCCCCGCCTCACCCTCCGCTTGCTGCTCGACGGCTGCCGAAGATAGGACCGACCACACGCCGCACGCCGCCGATCGAGCACCGCCGAGGGTTCGCCCTCATCGGCAGGAGCGGTCATTCAGCTCGATTGCTGACCGTGTGCGAGCGCGGAGTAACTGAGCGCGGGCGGTGGCGACGAGACCGCCACGGCGAGATCGCGTGATCGTAAAAGCGCTCGCCGTGAACGGTTTTCGAATCAGCGGTGGGCGTCGAGTACCTCTCGCAACCGCTTCGCGAAAGCCTCCGGCTGACCCGCATAGCTGGCGTCGCCGCCGACGAAACCGCTGTGGTGGCTGGGGAAAACGGTGGGCTCTTGTCCGAGGAGGGCGGCTGTGGCCGCTGCGGTGCGGGCGGTCAGTACGCCTGCCGACTCCTCGCCGACCGCGATGAGGATGTGGGTGGGGGCCGCTGTCAGTGCCGCGGCGTCGGGGACGTAGCCGCTGACCGCCCAGGAGCGATCCGAGACCAGGGGATCGTCGCGGGAACCGTCGTCTTCGGTGGGCATGCCGAACTGCGCCGGGTCGGGGGTGGGCAGGGCGAAGAATTCGTCGGTGAATTCGCCCTGCCACGATGCCATCGCGATGAAGGCGGCCATCGCCGCGCCGAATCCCTTGGCCTCGTACACATCTCGTACCGCGATCTGTGCCCGGCGGGCCGCTTCCGCATCGGGCAGCACCGGCAGGATCGGCGGCTCGTGCGCGACGAGTGTGGTCACGTCGCCGGGGTGCGCGGCCACCAGGGCCAGTGCGGTCACGGCCCCGCCGCTGCTGGCGAAGATCTCCACCGGACCGCCGACCTGCTCGATGAGGGCGTGCAGATCCTCGGCCTGCACGACGGGCGAATGGTCGACCCGCCCGTCCTTGCGCACGCTGCGCCCCAGCCCGCGCGGGTCGTAGGTGATCACGGTGCGGTCGGGGAAGTAGGTGGCCAGGGTCGCGAAACCGTCGGCCGTCATCGGCTGGCCGACCATGAGCAGCGGCGCGCGCCCGTCGGCGGTGGGCAGCGGACCGCGGACGTCGTAGGTGAGATCGGCCTCGGGGGTACTGAGGATCTGTGTCTGCATGCTCCTAGGACGAGGCGCGCGCCGGAAATTCATCGGTCACCGAACCCAATTTCGCGGCGAACAGCTCGGTCACGCGCTGCCAGGAATCGGCCGCGGCCGCCGCGTCGTGCACCGGCCGCCCCGGGAAGAAGTAGGCGTGCTGTGCACCGGGGTAGACGACCAGTTCGTACTCCGCACCCGCCTGCGAGAGCGCGGCGTCGATGGCCGTGCGCTGCTCGGCGTCGATCACGTGGTCACGTTCGGCCAGCAGGATCAGCAGGCGGGTGCCGCGTTCGGCGATCGACGAGGTGTAGGACAGCAGCGGATCCGGGATGCTCAGCGCGGTACCGGCCACCGGCAGCCAGCCGGGGTAGAAGATCGCCGCGGCGGCCAGATCCAGCCGGGTCGCGGCGAAGTAGGAGATGTGCCCGCCGAGGCTGAATCCGAGAGCGCCGGTGGTGTCGCTGCCGTCGCCCTGCTCGCGGGCGAAGGCCACGGCCGCACGCAGATCGGCCTCCACGCCGTCGCGGGTGAGCGTGCCGAGTAGCTCGAAGGCCCGCGCCCGGTTCTCGTCGGATTCGGTGAGGCCGGTGGCGGTCTCGGGTCCGCATCGGTGATACAGATTCGCGACCACCGCCACATATCCCAGCGCGGCCACCCGGTCGGCCACCGCCCGCACTTCGGCTGTCAAACCCCACAATTCGGCGCCGACCAGCACCACGGGTAACCGGTCGCCGCGCACCGGCCGCGCCAGATATACCGTCATCGGTGAACCGTTTACCTCGACCTCGGCATGCCGGCCCACGATTTCCTCGGTCATTCCCGCCTCCACTGTGCCGCGACCTGCCGATCAGGTTGCGGCACAGGCATTCTGCCGCAGACCGGTCGCTGTCCCCAGCGCTGAACCGGCGACGTGGCGGATCACGCGCTCGGCGAGCGTCGCGCATAACGGTCGGAAACTGTCCTAGTTCCGAGTCAGAATGACGTGGTGACCGATACGACGCAGCGCCTGCTCACCCTTCTGTCGCTGCTGCAGACACCGCGGGAGTGGTCGGGCAGCGAGCTGGCGCAGCGGCTGGGTGTCAGTCCCCGGACCGTGCGCCGCGATATCGATCGGCTGCGCGAACTCGACTATCCGGTGCAGGCGACGATGGGGGTATACGGCGGATATCGGCTGGCCGCGGGGACCGCGATGCCGCCGCTGCTGCTCGACGACCACGAGGCGGTATCGACCGCGATCGGGCTGCGGACCGTCGCCGCGCATGCGCTGCCCGGTGCGGACGAGGCGGCGGTGCGTGCGCTCGCCAAACTCGAGCAGGTGCTGCCGACCCGGCTGCGGAGCCGGGTGCGCTCGGTGAGCGCCGCAACCGAAACCCTTGCCCCAGCATCGGATTCGCCGGTCGACACCGGGATACTGACGGTGCTGGCGGCCGCGATCGGCGGGCGGGAACAACTGCGGTTCGGATACCGCTCGAACGCCGGTGCGCGGACCCGGCGGCTGGTCGACCCGCATCGTTTGGTGGCTGCGGGACAGCGCTGGTATCTGGTCGCCTTCGATCGCGAGCGCGACGATTGGCGGATCTTCCGGATCGACCGGATCGAGAATCCGCAGCCGATCGGCTTGCGCACCGAGGCACGGCAATTGCCCGCCGAGGATGCGGCCACCTACGTCCGCGATTCGTTGTATTCGCTCACACCGGTGTACCGCGCGGAGGTCACCGTGTTCGCCCCGGCGGACGATATCCGTGCGTCCGCGGCTGCGCTCGGCGAGGTCGAGGAAGTCGACGACCACACCTGCCGGCTGCACACCGAGGCCGACACCATGCAGTGGCTGGTCTTCCGGCTGCTGCGACTCGGTTGCGACTTCCGCGTCGACTCCCCGCCCGAGGTCGCCGACCACGTCCGCGAACTCGCCGCCCGATTGCAGCGCGCCGCACCCGCGCACTCGGGGATGAAAAAGCTACGGTGACAGGATATATCGCAATTTCTCAGCAAGCTGTACCGGAATACTCGAGGAGAACTGGTTATGCGTCGACTGAGTGTCACCCATCGTCTCACCGCCGCAGCGGCGGCAGCAGCGGCGGCGGCCGCGGTGTTCGCCGGTCCCGTCGCGGCGGAACCGGCTGCCGTGGACTGGTCCGCGGCGACCGCCCATCTGCGCGCGGCGGCGGCCGGGAATCCGGCGGCCGAACAGGCGATCGATCGGCTGCTCGCCGCGGGACCGACCGTCGAGCAGGCGGCGCTGCCCGCCCAGCCGTTCCAGATACCCGCCCAATCCGACATCGGGCGCGGCACCGGCCCCGGCGTCTACGGGTCGGGAATCGCGTTGAACTACGACGGCTTCCGCCTCGGCTTCTTCGGCGGGCCGGGCACCATCGCCCCGAATCAGGGCGGGGCGAATCTGCAGGTCGTCTGGTACAACCTGTCGAACGGGCGCAGCGGCACCCAAACGCTGATCGAACATAACGACGTGCCGGTGGACACCACCATCCGCACCCCTGTCTTCGATCCGGGGGCGGGGATGGTGGTGGCCGCGGTGTACGGGACGCTGTGGCACCGGTGGCCGGTTCCGGTTTCCGATGCCAACCCCGACGGTTTCCAGTACCAGCTGGGCACCATCTCCGTCCCGTCGTTCGGCGCCGTCTACAACTGAACGACCCTGCGCGGGGACCGGTTTCGAATGGGCCGGTCCCCGCCCCGTGTCAGTGGACGAAGGGCAGACAGCCCGCCATCCCGAAATGCACCAGCAGATATCCGGAAGCCGGCACCGCGGCGACCGCTGTTGCGAACAGCGCGAGTGGAATTCCGCGGCCGGCGCGCGTCGTGCGCGACTCGGAGCGCACCAGCCGATGCACCCGGTCGGCGACGGCGAGTGTGCTCGTGCCCAGCGCCGAATCCGGGAGCAGCGAGCCGATCTCGGCGTCCCCGGCGGCCCCGGACAGCGTGAGCAGTGCGGTGAGGACGGCGCTGCGGCTGTGGCGACCGGCCGCGCGGTCGTCGGCGCACATTTCCAGCAGCTGGGCGATGCGGTCGTCGGCGGCGGCGAACAAAGGAATGCGCGGCAGGGTGGTGGTCAGCGCGCGGGTCGACGCCCGGATCAGATGGTGCCGCCCGGCCAGATGCGCGTCCTCGTGGGCGAGCACCGCCGCCAGCTGCGGCCGATCCAGCGCGGCCACCGCGGCGCTGGTCACCACCACGGTCCCGGGTCGCCCCGCGACACAGTAGGCCGCCCGCTGCGGCGCATCGATGACCACGGCCGCGGCCTCGCCGGCGTCGTCGAGTCGCCGCCCGACGAGCGAGGCCGAG
>NZ_BDBN01000143.1 GCF_001613005.1 Nocardia nova NBRC 15556
ACGGGGCGCCGCCGCCGGTCGCGGTGGTGACGGCGAGCGCGGCGCTGGACCCGGCGTGCCGGCTGTTCACCGACACTCAGCGCCCGCCGATGATCCTCACCACCGCCGCGGCCGACGGCGAACGCAAACGCCTGCTCGCCGAGACCGGCGCGGAGGTGATCGAGGCCGGGCAGAGCACCGTCACCGCCACCGACATCCGCCGGGTGCTGGGCGAGCGCGGACTGCTGCGGGTGCTGTGCGAGGGCGGCCCGTCGCTGTTCGGCGAACTGATCGGCGCGGGCGCGGTCGACGAATTGTGCCTGACCGTCTCACCGCTGCTGGTCGGCGGCACGGCGGGCCGAATCGCGGTGTCGCCCAATGCCTTGCCGACCCCGATGAGCCTGCGCCACGCATTGATCGACGACGACGGCACGGTGCTGACGCGCTGGGAGCGCAGCCGCACCCAAGGCTGAAACGGCGCGCCGAACCTGGCAGGCTGTAGCGCATGCGTTGGACTCGCGCCGCTCTGCTGGCATCGTCGCTGACGGTTCTGCTGACCACCGCCTGTGGTGCCGGGCCGTCGCAGCGACCGGGCGTGGCGGTGGAACAACCGCACGGCGGCTCGGGCCCGGCCACCAGCACCAGCGCCGCGCCGGCGGCGCCACCTCAGGCGCAGGTTCCCAAAACTGATCTGGCCTGGCACGATTGCGCGGCACCGACCTTCAGCTCGCTGGGCACCGGGGCGCCGCCGGCCGGGGTGAGTTTCGACTGCGCGGAGTTCTCGGCGCCGATCGATTCCGGCGGCACGGTCCTGGGCACCTTCCGCATCGCCGCGGTCCGCGCGCGCACGCCGCAGACGCCCGCCGACGCGGCACCGCTGGTAGTGACCTCCGGCGGCGATCGATCCTCCACCGCGACCGTCGCCGGTCTGGTCTCCGGGCCGGGCGCGGCGATTCTGGCGAGCCGGCCGGTGGTCGGGGTAGATCGACGCGGTATCGGCAGCTCCCAGCCGATCGACTGCCTGCCCGACGACACCCGGCAGGGGCTGGCCGACAACGGCCAGTTCGCCCCCGGTGGCGGCGACCGGGTGGATGCGGTGGCGACACTGAGCCAGAACGCCACCGTCGCCTGCCAGGACTTCCTGCAGCCCTATCAGGGCACCTTCGACGCCCCGCACGCCGCCGACGACATCGAACAGCTGCGCAAGCAGTGGCAGGTCGACCACATCGATCTGCTGGGCACCGGAAACGGCGCGCGCGTGGCGCTGAGCTATGCCGCCAAATTCGGCGACCGGCTGGCCCGGCTGGTGCTCGATTCGCCGGAACCGGCGAACACCGATGCGGTGACGCGCACCGAACAGCAGGTGAAGGGCGCCGAGGCGGCGCTGACCGGATTCGCCCGCCGCTGCGCCGATCTCGGATGCTCACTGGGCACGGATCCACGGGCCGCGATCACCGATCTGATCAACCGGGCGGGAGCGGGACAACTCGGCGCCCTGTCGGCATCGGCGCTGACCACCACGATCACCGCGTTCCTCGGCGACCCCCGCGCGGATCAGGCCTCCCGCACCACCGAACTTGCCGATGCGCTCTCTGCGGCCGGACGCGGCGATCAGGGGCCTTTGCAGGCTCTGGTCACCCGGGAGGCGGCAGCGGTGGGAGCCGACGGGCAATTCGTCTCCCGCTGCAGCGACAACCAGCAGCCCGCCACCCCCGACCGCGCCAAGCAGCTCGAGATCGAATGGGCTGCCAAATATCCCGCCTTCGGTAAGACGGCGGCGACCGGACTGATGGAATGTTCGGCGTGGCCGGTGACGCAGGCGCCGCGACTGCCGGACAAGTTCACCCTGCCGGTGCTGGTGCTGGGTACGGCCGCCGATCCCGTCGTCGGCGGCGACGGGCGATCCTCGGTCACCGGCGCGCTGGGTGCGGCGGGCGCGCGCACCTCCACCGTGCAGTGGCAGGGCTGGGGGCATCCGGTGTTCACCCACTCGGGCTGCGCGCAGCAGAACATCGCCGGCTATCTGAAGGACGGCACCCTGCCCGCCGACGGCACCGCCTGCCCGGCCTGAGGTTATCGTGCGGCCACGCACGAAGTGGCCGGGCGCACACCCGGCAAAAGCGGTCACCGGCACGCCCGACGGCGGGTCCGCGCAACCAGCGCGCAGGTTTCCGGTGTACCGTGCCCCAGTGTTCCTTCGTCAGCTCGAGCCGCGCACCGCTCGCACCACCGCCGAAGTGTTCAACTTCGCACTGTGGCCGTTTGCGATCCTCACAGTGCTGCATCAGGTCATCGTCAAAGGGACCAACTTCTCCATCACCGACGATTTCGCGCCGGTCTACAAGGCGTCGCTGGCCTTCCTCAACGGACGCGCCATCTACGGCGAGAACTTCGACCTGGTCGACCCGCACTATCTGTACCCGCCCAGCGGCACCCTGCTGATCGCGCCGCTCGCGCTGATCGACCCGGAGAAATCGCGCTGGTGCTTCATCGCGCTCAACGCGGTGGCGATCATCCTGGCCTGGTATCTGCTGCTGCGGCTGTTCAAGTTCTCGACGAAATCGGTGGCCGCGCCGCTGCTGCTGTTGCTGATGTTCGCCTCCGAAACCGTCATCAACACACTGGGTTTCGGCAATGTCAACGGGTGCCTGCTGCTGGCCGAGGTGCTGTTCATCCACCTGCTGCTGCAGCGACGCGATCTGCTGGCCGGGCTGGTCATGGGACTCACGATCGCGGTCAAACCGACGCTGGCGCCGATGCTGCTGATACCGCTGGCGCGCCGCCAATGGCAGGTGTTCATCACCGCGATCGGCGTGCCGGTGGTGCTGATGGCGGTCGCGTGGCCGCTGACCAAGGATCCGATGGACTTCGTCCACCGCACGCTGCCCTATCTGCTCAAATCGCGCGACTACTTCAACAGCGCGATCGCGGGCAATGCCGAGTACTACGGACTGCCGGTATGGCTGACCTGGAGTATGCGCATCGTGCTCGGTGTGCTGGTGCTGATCTCGCTGTGGCTGCTGTACCGGTACTGCCGCGAGGACGAACTGTTCTTCGTCTGCACCACCGCGGGCATCATCCTGATCGCGTCCTGGCTGCTGTCGGGTCTGGGACAGCAGTACTACTCGATGATGCTGTTCCCGTTCCTCATGACGGTGGTGCTGCGCAATTCGGTGCTGCGCAACTGGCCGGCCTGGCTGGCGATCTTCGGGTTCATGACCTACGACAAATGGCTGCTCGACCACTGGCAGAGCACCGGGCGGGCGCTCGAGTACCTGCGCGTCACCTTCGGCTGGGCACTGCTGCTGATCGTGACGTTCTGCGTCCTCGGCGACCGGTATCTCGCGGCGCGGCGCGAGGGCCGGCTGGATTCGGGGATCGAACCGGCGTTCCTGTTGCCCGAGACGACCACCAAGGCCCCGGCCGCGACTGCCGATCCGGCGCCGCGCATCGATCGCCACGAACCGCTGCCCGACGACGACACCATGGAACCGACAGCGCAGCCGGAGGCCGGTGCGCTGCGCTGACCTGCGGTGATCGGTCGCGGCCCGAGAATGGTCGCGCGACGCCACTAGACTCGCGTCATGAGCTCACAGGATGGTTCGCCCGCGACTTCATCGCTTCCGGCACCCAAGATCGAGCTGAGCCCGCAGCAGTGGCGGGCGCGGCTGACCCCGCAGGAGTACGCGGTGCTGCGCGAAGCGGGCACCGAACGCGCCTTCACCGGTGAATACACCGATACCGAAACCACCGGCGTCTACACCTGCCGGGCCTGCGGCGCCGAATTGTTCCGCAGCACCGAGAAGTTCCATTCGCACTGCGGGTGGCCGTCGTTCTTCGATCCGGCCGATTCCGATGCGGTGGTTCTGCGGGCCGACGACTCGCTGGGGATGCGCCGGGTCGAGGTGCTGTGCGCCAACTGCCACAGCCACCTCGGGCACGTCTTCGAGGGCGAGGGTTATGCGACCCCGACCGACAAGCGGTATTGCATCAACTCGATCGCGCTGCGCCTGCACCCCTCGGACGACGCGGCGGGCTGATCGCGGCGCCGGTTGAAAACTCACCGCCCGAGCGTGCCGGATGCGATCCGCCGACCGCTGCGGATCGCGCGCCGAGCAGGCGCGCGACCGAGCTGACGGGAAGACCCTACGGGCCCGGCCGCATCCCGGCACGCCCCGAATTTCGGGGGCACCGGCGGATCGCGCCGCTCAGGACGGTGTTTTCGAGGCTCAGGGCAGGGCGTTGACCAACTGCTCGACATCCACGCGCGGGCCGCTGAAGAACGGAATCTCCTCGCGCACGTGGTTGCGGGCGTCGGTGGCGCGCAGATCGCGCATCAGGTCGACGATGCGGTGCAGTTCCGGGGCCTCGAAGGCGAGAATCCACTCGTAGTCGCCGAGGGCGAACGAGGCCACGGTGTTGGCCCGCACGTCCGGATAGGCGCGGGCCTGCTTGCCGTGGTCGGCGAGCATGCGACGACGCTCCTCGTCGGGCAGCAGGTACCAGTCGTAGGAGCGCACGAACGGGTAGACGCAGATGTAGTTGCCCGGTTCCTCCCCGGCCAGGAAGGCCGGGATGTGGCTCTTGTTGAACTCCGCGGGGCGATGCAGGGCGGCGTTGCTCCACACCGGCGTGCTCGCGCGCCCCAGATCGGTGGTGCGGCGGAAATCGGCGTAGGCGGCCTGCACATCCTCGATCCGCTCGGCATGCCACCAGATCATGAAATCGGCGTCGGCGCGCAGCCCCGCCACGTCGTAGAGGCCGCGGACCACGACGCCACGCTCCTCGAGCGAGTCGAAGAATTCCCGCGCCTGCTTGACCACGGTGTCGCGCTGATCCCCCAGCACTCCGGGTTTGACCTGGAACACCGAGAACATCAGATACCGGATGGTCGAATTGAGAGCTTGGTAATCGAGTCGCGCCATAGCCTCCATCGTGCCACTGGGCGGTGTCCAGCAGAACGCCCGCACCCGTGTTGTTCGGCACGGTCGCTTCGCGTACAGGCGCCCGCACGCGGTCGGCCGACATCGGTTGTCCGCCACCCGTTCGATGCGCGTCGACGGCCGGAATCGGCGAGGCAAGGGCGTGGGCTCGCAGGCCGGTCTTCCCGGGCCGATGCGGGCCGAACGAGTTCTGCACGGACAGTCGGCTGGTCACTCGGCACCAGCATTGCCGTGCGCCGCCGCCGACCGGAGCGAACCCGATCGTCCACTACGAATCGATCATCGGGCCAGAATGCGTTGCGCCGCAGCGGTTCCCGAGGCGGCACAGGCCGGGACGCCGACGCCGTGCAGGTACGCTCCGGCGATCGCGAGGCCGGGCAGTGCGGCAACCGCCGATTCCAGTTCGGTGATCCGAGTGGTGTGGCCGGGCGCGTACTGCGGGAGGCCGCCGCGCCAGCGTTGCACCAGGGCCGTTTCGGGGTGGATCGCGAGACCGGTCACGGTGGAGAGGTCGGCCACGGCGGCCGCGACGAGATCGTCGTCCGACCAGCTCAGCGGGGTGTCGTCACCGAAGCGGCCGAACGAGGCGCGTACCAGCGCCACGTCGCGCTCGGCCAGATGCGGCCATTTGCGGCTGGAGAGGGTAAAGGCCTTGGCGCGCAACGGTTCTCCGGTGGCGACCAGAATGCCGGAATTGTCGGGCAGTGGGGTGTCGGCCGGCAGGCCCAGGGCGACCACGGCGGATGAGGACAGTTCGATACCGGCCGCGGCCGCGGCTGCTTCCGGAGCCACCGGCCGCAGCAACTCGGCGGTGACGGGCGCCGGGGTGGCGAGAATCACCGCGTCGGCCTCGCCGACCGGATCGATCCGCCAGCCGGTGGCCGTATGCGCCAGACCCGTTGCAGCCGTATCGGTTTCGACCTTCGGCGCCGCGGCCTCGCGCAGGGCGTCGAGCAGCACCCGATATCCGTCGCGCAGGCCGCCGAAAACCGGGGCGGTGGACGGCGGCGGCAGGGCGTCGGCGACCGCCCGGGTGAGATTCGGCGCGCCGGCGTCGAGGGCGGCGGCCAGGGTCGGCAGCGCCGCGCGCACACCGATCGACTCCGCACGCCCGGCATACACCCCGCCCAGCAGCGGATCGACACTGCGTTGCACCACCTGCGCACCGAAACGGTCGCCGACCAGCTCGGCGACCGACACGTCACCGGCACGTTCCCAGCGCAGCGGTCGGCCGGGCTCGGCGGCGATCCGGTCGAGCGTCTCGGCGTCCACCAGGCCGGCCACGGCATCGGGCCCGGTGGGAATGCCCATCAGCGTGCCTTCGGGCAGGGGGTGGGCGGTGCCGCCGGACCAGATCAGCGGTCGCCGCCCGGCCGGATGCACCAGCTGCTCGGTCAGCCCCAATTCCGCGAGCAGCGCCGGGATTTCGGGCCGTCGGCCCACGAACGCCTCCGCGCCCAGATCCACCGGCTCCCCTGCCAGCTTACCGGTGTGCAGAATGCCACCGACCCGGTCGCGCCGCTCCACCAGCACCAGTTCGAGCTCCGAGCCGAGGGCCACTCGCAGCCGATACGCCGCGACCAGACCACTGATCCCGCCCCCGACCACCACGACCCGCATAGCTGCTCCTCAACTCGTCCCCGCGCCGGCGCGCGACGCTACCGCACCCCTGCAACGTACTCGCCTCGCGAGGGGCGCCCAGGTACCGCCTCGATGCCACGCTCACGGTTCCACGTGCGTGAGTCCGCCGCACTACTGGCGACGATTAGGGCTTACAGCGGCGTGGGCAGGCTGTGGATCAGTTCGACCGCCGCGGTGATGGCGCCGGGGTCGGTGTCGGGCAGCACGCCGTGGCCCAGGTTGAAGATATGACCGGTGGCGCCGAGGGTGATCGCCTCGTCCGCCTCGTGGGCGATGCGGCGGATCTCACGCTCGACGACCGAGCTGCCCGCGAACAGGACGGCCGGATCGAGATTGCCCTGCAAGGCTTTTCCCGGCCCGACGCGGCGCGCGGCGGCAGTCAGCGGCACCCGCCAATCGACGCCGACGACATCGGCTCCGGCCTCCCCCATCGCACCCAGCAGTTCACCCGTGCCGACCCCGAAGTGGATGCGCGGCACACCGGCTTCCCCGATCTCGGCGAAAACCCGTTCCGAATGCGGCAGAACGAATTCCCGGTACTGCGCCAGCGACAACGCGCCAGCCCACGAGTCGAACAATTGCACCGCGTCCACCCCGGCCGCGATCTGGGCGCGCAGGAATTCCACGGTGATATCGGTGAGCACACCGAGCAGCGCGTGCCAGGTCTGCGGGTCGCCGAGCATCAGCGCCTTGGTCCGCTCGTGGTTGCGGCTGGGGCCGCCCTCCACCAGATAGGACGCGAGAGTGAAAGGGGCACCGGCGAATCCGATGAGCGGCGTCTCGCCGAGTTCGTCGAGCAACAGCCGCACACCGTCGGTGATCGCGCCGACCTCCTCGCGGCGCAGCCGCGGCAGCGCGCGCACATCGTCGACCGAGCGCACCGGATTCGCGATCACCGGCCCCACGCCGGGCACGATATCGAGCTCGATGCCGGCCGCCTTGAGCGGAACGACGATGTCGGAGAACAGGATTGCCGCGTCCACACCGTGGCGGCGGATCGGCTGCAGCGTGATCTCGCACACCAGCTCCGGATCGAAACACGACTCCAGCATCCCGATGCCCGCGCGGAGTTCGCGGTACTCGGGCAGGGACCGTCCGGCCTGCCGCATGAACCAGACGGGACGGCGGCCGGGTCCGGCGCCGGTGGCGGCGGCGAGGAAGGGCGCATCGGGCAAGCGGCGGCGGGTTGGTGTGCTCATCCCCGCTATCGTATGCCGCCGCCGGGCGCCTACCCGCGCGGCCGTCCACGCCCGGTCACAGCGCCCGTAGCGGCGCGCCTCCGCGTGCCGGACACCGGAGAGGTCTACCGTTCACAGTCGTGACACCGCTCGACTTCCGCGACGGCGCCGCACCGACCCCGGGCCCTGACAGCGAACCAGCCCAGTTTCGCGCCGCGGTCGATGCGATGGGCACCGCATCCGTCCATCCTCGGATCGAGCTCGCACCGATCCGGCCCCCACAACGCCTGGCACCCTTTTCGTACGCCATCGGAGCCGAGGTCAAGCATCCCGACACCAATGTCATCCCGGTCGATTCCGACGACGACGCCTTCGGCCGCCTGATCCTGCTGCACGACCCGAACGGGCACGAGGCCTGGCACGGCGTTTTCCGATTGGTGGCCTACATCCAGGCCGATATCGACGCGGCCTTGGCGGGCGATCCGCTGCTGCCGGAGGTCGCCTGGAGCTGGCTGGTCGACGCCCTGGAATCGCGCGGCGAGGAGTTCACGGCGCTCGGCGGCACGGTGACCTCCACGAGTTCGGTCCGCTACGGCGATATCGCCGGGCCACCGCGCGCCTATCAGCTGGAGTTGCGTGCCTCGTGGACGGTCGGCTCACCCCAGCTGGCCCCGCATGTCGAGGCGTTCTGCGAGGTGCTGGCCTACGCGGCGGGACTGCCCCCGGCCGGCATCACCCATTTGCGGCCGCATCCGCAGATTGCCGACGACCAGTTCTGAGCGACACGTAGAGTTCGGGCTATGCCCGAAGCCGACGAGTCCGACACCATCTCGAGGACATCACCCGCATCGCAGCACCAGCCCGCGCAGCAGGACGCGGACAACGTGGTTCCTCTGCTCGCCCCGGCCGACGGCATTCCTCCGGTTCTCGATTCCGCTCGTGAGATCGCGGAAGCGGCCGCCGCGCTGGCCGCCGGTTCCGGCCCGCTGGCCGTCGACGCCGAACGCGCCTCCGGATTCCGCTATTCCAACCGGGCCTATCTGATCCAATTGCGCCGGCGCGGCAGCGGGACCTTCCTCATCGACCCGATTCCGGATCCGGCCGCGGTGGACGCCTTGGCGGCGGTGATCAACGACCTGGAATGGGTACTGCACTCCGCCGACCAGGACCTGCCGTGCCTGGCCGAACTGGGGCTGCGACCGGCCCGGCTGTTCGACACCGAACTGGGTGGCCGGTTGGCCGGATTCGAGCGGGTCGGATTGGCCGCTATGGTGGCGCGGCTGCTGGGCCGGGAACTGCGCAAGGGACACGGCGCGGCCGACTGGTCGACCCGGCCGCTGCCGCAGGACTGGCTCAACTACGCGGCCCTGGACGTGGAACTGCTGGTCGAATTGCGCGACGAGGTCGCGGCAGCGCTGAGCGATCAGGGTAAATCCGATTGGGCCGCACAGGAATTCGACCATGTGCGCACCGCCCGGCCCGCGCCGCCGAAGCCGGATCGCTGGCGGCGCACCTCGGGCATCCACACGCTGCGGCGGGCGCGGCAGCTCGCGACCGTCCGCGAATTGTGGACGGCGCGTGACGGTATCGCGCGTCATCGCGATGTGGCCCCGGCGCGGATTCTGCCGGATTCGGCGATCATCGCCGCGGCACAGGCGGATCCGAAGACGGTGCCGCAGTTGCGCGCCCTGCCGGTGTTCGGTGGTCCGCGGCAGCGCAGATATTCACGGGAATGGCTCACCGCGGTGGAACGTGCTCGCGCGCTGCCGGATTCGGAGTTGCCGCCGATGTCGCAGCCGTTCGACGGTCCGCCGCCGGTCAATCGCTGGGAGCGCCGCGATCCGGTCGCGGCGGCTCGCCTGGCCGCCGCCCGGGCGGCGATGAACGGACTGTCGGAACGACACGCGGTGCCGGTGGAGAATCTGCTGACTCCCGATCTGTTGCGCCGGCTGTGCTGGGACGGGCTGCCCGAATTCCGCACCGGCGCAACGCCGTCGGACCCCGCGGCCGTGATCGACAAATATCTCGAGGCCGGGGGCGCCCGGAGCTGGCAGCGCGAACTGGCGGTTCCCGAGCTGGCCGCGGCGCTGTTCCCGGAGCCGGCTCAGTCCTCGTAGACCGGTGTGCGCCGGTCGCGGCGCGCGCGGATGGCCTCGTCGAAATTCTCGGTGGTCAGCCGCACGTACAGTTGCGCCGTACCTTCGTGCTGCATATGTGACTCCAGGCTGCCGGCCTCCATCCCGCTCCACAGCATGCGCTTGGTGAGCTCGGTGCCGACTCGGCTGTAGCCGATGATGCGTTCGGCCAGTTCGTAACACGTGTCGAGAAGTTTGTCGGCGGCGACCGTGCGGGAGACCAGGCCGATCCGCTCGGCCTCGGCGGCGTCGATGTCACGGCCGGACAGCATGATCTCGAAGGCACGGGAGGCGCCGATCGCGCGCGGCAACAGATAGCTGATGCCGAGTTCGGCGGAGGTCAGTCCGTTGTTGATGCCGGCGGCACGGAAATAGGCCTGCTCCGATGCGATGCGGATATCGGTGGCCATACTCAGGCAGAACCCACCGCCGATCGCGGCCCCGTTGATCGCCGCGATCACCGGCTGATGCATGCGCCGCAGTGTGGTCATCACATTGTCGAGCAGATCCATGGAACGGCGCGCCACGGTGGTGCGGGTGAGGCCCTCGATATTCGGGACCCGGCCGGCGCCCTGCAGATCGGCGCCGGAGCAGAACCCGTGGCCCGCGCCGGTGAGCACGACGACGCGAACCTCGTTGTCGGCGGCCACGGACTCGAGCGTCTCCCGCAGCGGGATCATGACGTCGAACGCCATGGCGTTCATGCGTTCGGGCCGGTTCAGGGTGACCAGCGCGATCTGCGGGCGAGGCTTCTCGACGAGCACGAACGACATGCAGACTCCTACCGGCGACGAAAACTGTAACCGGTTTCAGAATCTACACCGCACCACCGGTCAGCCACCGGGTAACGCGCTCGGCGATGTTCTCGGCCGTCAGGCCCAGCTCCTGATGGATCTGGGCGCGCGAGCTGTGCTCCAGGAACTGCTGCGGCACGCCGAGTTCGCGGGTCGGCACGTCGAGTCCGGAATCGCGCAGCCGCGCGGAGACGGTGCATCCGATACCGCCGTGCAGGCCGCCGTCCTCGACGGTGACCACCATGCGATAGTTCTCGGCCAGTTTGACGATGGTGTCGGAGACCGGCAGCACCCAGCGCGGGTCCACCACCGTCACCGAAATCCCGCGATCCGCCAGCAGATCCGCCGCGGCGACCGCGGTGGCACCGAGCGCGCCGACCGCCACCAGGAGGACGTCACCGCGCACCGCCTGCGCCGAAGAGCCTTCCGGCATCCGCAGCACGTCGACACCGTCGAGCCGTTCCAGCGCCGAAACCTCCTCGACGACAGGGCCTTTCGGGAAACGCAGGGCGGTCGGCCCGTCGGCGACGGCCAGCGCCTCGGCCAGTTCCTCGCGCAGGGTCACCGCATCGCGCGGGGCGGCGACGCGGATGCCGGGCACGATGCCCAGCACCGACAGATCCCACATGCCGTTGTGGCTGGCCCCGTCGTCACCGGTGATGCCGGCGCGGTCCAGCACCAGGGTCACCGGCAGCTTCAGCAGCGCCACATCCATCAGCAGCTGGTCGAACGCGCGGTTGAGGAAGGTCGAGTAGATCGCCACCACCGGATGCAGACCACCCAGCGCCAGGCCGGCGGCGGAGGTCATCGCATGCTGCTCGGCGATACCCACATCGAACAGCCGGTCGGGGAACCGCTCACCGAACGGCGCGAGCCCGGTCGGACCCGACATGGCGGCGGTGAGGGCGACGATATCGTCGCGCTGTTCACCGTGGCGGATCAGTTCCTCGGAGAACACCGATGTCCATCCGACGGTCTTGCCGCCGGTCGGCTGTCCGGTCTCGGGGTCGATGGCGCCGATGGAATGCATCTGGTCGGCGACGTGGTCGACCGCGGGCTGATATCCGCGGCCCTTGAGCGTCACCGCGTGCACCACGACCGGGCCGCCGAAATCCTTGGCGCGGCGCAGCGCGGCCTCGAGCGCCACCGGATCGTGCCCGTCCACCGGGCCGACGTACTTGAGCCCGAGATCGCTGAACAGCTCCTGCGGGGCGACCGCGTCCTTGATGCCGGCCTTGAGCGCGTGCAGCATCGAATAGGCCGAGCTGCCGACGCGCGGAATGCCCTGGACGAACCGCTTGGTGGCGTCGAGCGCCTGCTCGTAGGCCGGTTGCATGCGCAGCGCGGTCAACCGGTCGGCCAATCCGCCGATGGTCGGCGAATACGAGCGGCCGTTGTCGTTGACCACGATGATCAGCGACCGATCCGGGCCCGCGGCGATATTGTTCAACGCCTCCCAGCACATGCCGCCGGTGAGCGCACCGTCACCGACGACGGCGACCACGTGGCGATCCTGCCCGGTCAGCGCGAAGGCCTTGGCCAGACCGTCGGCATAGGACAGCGAGGCCGAGGCGTGCGAGGACTCCACCCAGTCGTGCTCGCTCTCGGCGCGGCTCGGGTAGCCCGACAGGCCGCCCTGTTTGCGCAGCCGATCGAATTTGTCCTTGCGGCCGGTGAGGATCTTGTGCACGTAGGCCTGGTGGCCGGTGTCGAAGATGATCGGGTCGGCCGGGGAGTCGAAGACCCGGTGCAGGGCGATGGTCAATTCCACCACCCCCAGATTCGGGCCCAGATGACCGCCGGTGACCGCTACTTTGCGGACCAGGAACTCCCGAATCTCCTCGGCCAGCTCGCGCAGCTGCGGCACCGTCAGCCGGCGCAGGTCCTCGGGCGTATCGACCCGGGAAAGAACTCCCACCGTTCTCGCTCCCTCTCCGTGGCTCATCTGTTTCGAACAGTCTACGGAGCCGCGTCGGGCCCCGACGACGGGAACGACCGGCGAGCTGCGACATCCGATATCGGTGTGAGGCTCGACATAGATCAACCGCATTACAGTGGGTGACTGCCCGTCCCGCCCGCAGGAAGGACGATATGACCGCCGAGCAGCAGCGAGCCGATATTTCAGGGCAGCAGCGAGCCGATATTTCCCGTCCCGCCACCGTCACGACGTTCGGTCACGGGGTGGCCACGGCGACGCCCGATCGGATGCAGGTATCGATCTCGATCGAAACGCGCGCCGAGGCGGTGGCGGCGGCCTACGGCCGGGCCGGTGAACGCACCGCCGCGGTCACCGGCGCCCTGCGCGCCGACGGCGTCGCCGCGAGCGATATCGCCACCACCGGATTGTCCGTGCGGACCGAGACGACGTGGACCGAGAACGAGGGCACACGCATCACCGGGTACGTGGCGACCACATCGCTGACGGTGAACCTGCGCATCCCGGCCGATCCCGCCGCCGCTGACGCAGCTTCCGATCCCGCGGCTGCCGATCCCGCGGCCGTGATCGCCCGGGCCGTGGAGGCGGGGGGCGACGATGTCCGCTTGGGCGGGCTGAACCTCACCGTCGCCGACCGCGCCGACCTGCTGATCCGCGCCCGGGAAGCGGCGTGGGACGACGCCCTCGACCGCGCCCGCCGCTACGCGGTCCGCGCCGAACGCGCGCTCGGACCGGTGCTGGAGATCACCGAAAACGCCGCGGCGACACCGGAACCCCGCGGCGATATCCGTTTCGTAGCCGCTCGATCAGCGGCCCCGGGCGCCCCGGTTCCGGTCGAATACGGTGAGCACGAGGTCACCGCGGATCTGCGGGCGACCTGGCAGTTGAGTTGAACCGCAACAGATCTCGCCGGCAGTAGGTCGCCGTCTCCGACAGCTCCCCCGTTACCTACGCCCGCGACGCCTGTCCGACGGGATCACCGGCCGACCTCGTCGACGCCGCCGCTGTCTACGCCCGTTCGAACAGCGCCAGGCACTCCACATGATGCGTCGCGGGGAAGGCATCGAAGGCGCGCAGCTCGCGTACTCGGTAACCCGCCTCCCGGTAGAGTCCCACGTCTCGCGCGAAAGCCGCTGGATCGCAACCGATGTGGACGATGCGCGCGGGCGCGGCGGCGGCGAGCGGGGTGATGACCTGTTTCCCGGCGCCCGCACGCGGCGGATCGAGGACGACGACCTCGGGGGCGCGCTCCTGGGCGGCGATCCAGCGTTCGACCCGATCGGAGCGCAGGTCGACGGCGGGCAGGTCGCGCAGGGCGGCGGTGCCGTCGGCCACCGCCGAGCGCGCCGATTCGACGCCGAGCACGGATCCGCCGGGACCGGTCTGCTCGGCCAGGCGCGCGGCGAAGACACCGGCGCCGCAGTACAGATCCCATGCGGTGGCGCCCGGAGCGAGGTCGGCCCACTCGGCCACCACATCCGAATAGCGTTGCGCCGCATCGCGATGCGGCTGCCAGAAGCC
>NZ_BDBN01000144.1 GCF_001613005.1 Nocardia nova NBRC 15556
CCCGTCGCGCGCCCCGCCCAGCCCGTGGTGGTGCAGGCGCATGCGCCGCCGGGAATCGGTGCGCGCACCGCCGTAGTTCTCCACGCGCGCGGTCCCGGCGCCGACGACGATCACGTCGGCCAGATCGCGCAGGATGGCGAAGACGGTGGCGTCGGCGGGCCGGCCCAGGGCGCCGGAGCGGTCGTCGACGGTGACCGCGCCGTCGAGGCTGGCGATGAAGTTGACCCGGATCCACGGCCGTTCCAGGGCCGCCGGATAGGTGTAGAGCTGAACCAGGTCGGTGATCTCGCCGGCACCGCCGGTGGTCAGTGCTGTGAACTGGATCGCATCGGGGACACGCTGCATAAGGTCCGATCACACCACGTCAGTACGCTACGAGCGTGCAACAACGCCTCGTCGATCGTCATCCGGAGGTTCCGGCCGATCAACTCATCGCCCAGATGGTGCCGCCGCCCACGTTCGACGAGGTGAGTTTTGCCTCCTACATTCCCGATCCCAAGGAGCCGAGCCAGGCCGCGGCCGTGCGCGCGGCCGAGGATTTCGCCGCGCGGGTGGGCAAGATTCATGCCGCCGCCGGTAAGAAGTCACTGTTCGGGAAGAAGAAGCGGGTCGACGGCGCCGGGCTGTATCTCGACGGCGGATTCGGTGTCGGCAAGACGCACCTGCTGGCCTCGATCTTCCATGCCTCCCCGGGGCCGAAGTCGTTCGGCACCTTCGGTGAGGTGACGAATCTCGTGGGCGCCCTGGGCTTCACGAACGCGGTGGAACGTCTGGGCGGCAACAGCGTGCTGTGCATCGACGAATTCGAACTCGACGATCCGGGCGACACCATGCTGGTGTCGCGACTGCTCACCGAACTGACCGCGCGCGGCGTGTCGGTGGCGGCGACCTCGAACACGCTGCCCGATCAGCTCGGTGAGGGCCGGTTCGCCGCCCAGGACTTCCTGCGCGAGATCCGCAAGCTGGGTTCGCTGTTCGACACCGTCCGCGTCGACGGCCCCGACTACCGCCACCGCGATCTGCCGCCGGCGCCGGAACCCACCGATCCGGCGCTGCTGTCGGAAAAGGCCGCGGCCACAACGAATTCCACGCTGGACGACTTCGACGCACTGCTCACGCACCTGAGCACGCTGCATCCGTCGAAGTACGGTTCGCTGATCGCCGGGGTGTCGGCGGTCTACATCTCGGCGGTGCACACCATCACCGATCAGGCGGTGGCGCTGCGGATGGTGGTGCTGGCCGACCGGCTCTACGACGCCGGGACGCCGGTCACCGTGTCGGGCGCGCCGCTGGACAAGATCTTCTCCGAGGAGATGCTCGGCGGCGGCTACCGCAAGAAGTATCTGCGCGCGATCTCGCGCCTGCTGGCGCTGTCGCGATTCGAGGTCCCGGCGGGCTGATCCCGGTTCGTACAGCGTACTGTCGGGAGGCGAATTTCCTACCATGGACGACTGTCCAGTTTCCCTCTGAACGGAGCTGACATGGCCCATCGTTCGATTCGCCTCGCCGCCACCGTCGCCGTCGGCGCTCTCATCGCGGCCGGTCCGGCGCTGGGTGTCGCGGTTGCCGCCGACCCGCCCCCGGCCCCCTCGTCGGTCTCGGTGCACACCGAAGACCGGTCGCTGCGGCTGGCCAGTGTGCAGAACGCGCGCGATATCGGCGGATACCGCACCACCGACGGCCACGTCGTCGAGACCGGCCTGGTGTTCCGCACCGCGGACCTGAGCAGATTGTCCGACGCGGATGCCGCCGCGCTGTCCGCGCGCGGGCTGCGGGTCGTCGACGATCTGCGCACGAGCTACGAACGCGCGCTGGGGCCGGATCGGGTACCGGTCGGTGCGACGCTGAACATTCGCGATGTGATCGGGCAGGCCCCGCCCCAGGTCATGGCCTCGACGCTGAGCGCGGGCAGCGACCTGTATCGCGCGTTCATCACGGCTCCCGGTGCGAGCGAGGCGTTCGCCGGTGTCCTGCACGACATCGCCGGCAGCGACGGTTCGGTGCTGTTCCACTGCTCGGCCGGGAAGGATCGTACCGGCTGGACCGCGGCTGTCCTGCTGACGATCCTCGGCGTGGACCGCGAGACCGTGAACTACGACTTCCTGCTGTCGAACTACTACCGCGACGCCGCCGAGGGCGACGCGGTCGACGGAGTGCTGCAGTCGGCCCTGGATTCCGCCTTCGATCAGGTGAATCAGAGCTACGGCAGTTTCGGCAACTACGTGCACGACGGACTGAAGCTGACCGACGGCGATATCGCGGCGTTGAAGGCGAAACTGCTCGCCTGACCGGCGGTTTCGACGGGCGGGCCGAATCCGGTTGCGGAACAGCCGGATTCACACCTGCCGTCGCATCACGAAGTCGTGGCATACCTGATTGCCGACGGTGAAGGTCTTGGTGCCGACTCGGCGGAAACCGTGCTTGCCGTAGAAGCGCTGGGCCCGCTCGTTGCGCTGGTTGACACCGAGCCAGACCACCGAATATCCGCCGCGGCGAGCGTAATCCACCACCGCGTCCATCAGGGCGGTCGAGACGCCACTGCCGTGGTGGCCGGGCATCACGTACATCTTGCTGATCTCGAGCGCGGGGCGGGCCGCGATCATGGCGGCGACCGCGGGATCGACCGGTTCACCGGAGATCAGCATGGTGTAGCCGACGATCTCGCCGCCGACGACGGCCTTGAGCACGATCCGCTGCGGATCGCTCAGATACTCGCCGAACCGTTCGCCGGACAGCACCTCGGTGATGAAGGTGTCGATGTTCTCCTCGGTCAACTCCGGCGGGCACGCCAGGGGAAACGTCGCGGTCGCGACGTCGCTCAATTCCTCCGCGTCCCAGATCCCGGCGCGGTCGACGACGACTTGCTCGGTCATGGGTCCAGTACAACATGTCCGGAACGGGTCGACGACAGCTCGCCGGGCGCCGGGCGCGGCCGGAAGAAACGCGCGGTGGCGATCAGGACGACGGCGAACAGCAGCGGGATCACGAACCCGGTCCGCAAGCTCGACGCATCGGCGACGGCCCCGACCACGCCGCCACCGATCAGCGTGCCCGCGTAGTTGAACAGATTGAGCCGGGCGATCACCGCGTCCAGTCCGCGGCCTTCGGTCAGCCGCCCGGCCTCGCTGAAGCACAGCGGTGCGATCACGGGCAGGCCCAGGCCCGCGATGAGGAATCCGGCCAGTGCCGTGGCCGGTCCGGGCGCGGCCACGACCAGTGCCAGGCCGAGCACGCCGATCCCGGCGGCCACCCGGACCACCGCCCGTGCGCCGTATCGGCGCACCCACCAGTCGCCGCTGAGCCGGGTGAGCAGCGAGGCGCCCTGGTAGGCGGCCAGCGCCAGGGCCGCCGTCGCCGACGAGGACAGCAGATCGTCGGTGAGATACAGCGCGGACCAGTTGCCCACCGCCAGATCGATGGCGAACACCAGCGCCACCGCGATTCCCAACGCGAGATATGCCCGCAGGGCAACGGCCGCAACGGTTTCGGGCGCCCGGCCCGGTTCGGCGGGCTGGGCCTCGGCCTGGCCGGCGCCGAGCAGCCGCGGCCCGAACACCAGACTTGCCACCGCGACCACCGCGGCGGCGACGGTGACCGCGTACGGTAGGGTGATTCCGACCTTCTGGCAGCCCGAGACGAACAATGCGCCCAGAATCGACCCGGCACTCCACGCGGCGTAGAACGACGACAGCACGAACCGCCCGTATCCGTGCTGAATGAACACCGCCTGCATATTCGTGCCCGCGTCGACCATGCCGACCGCGACGCCATAACAACCGAGCGCGATCAGCGCCACCACGATGTTCGGCGCGATCGCGATCGCCAGTCCGGTCACCGCTATCAGCGCGAGCCCGGCCCGCAGCGCCACCCGGCTCGACCAGTGCACCGCCACCCGCTCGGCCAGCAAACTGCCGCCGGCGGCCAGCCCGGAGATCATCACGACCGCGACCAGGATGACGGTGTCGGTGAGCCCGAGTCGATCCCGCTGCTGCGGCAGTTCGGTGAGGACGACCGCGAGGAAGAAGCCCTGCAGCGCGAAGGCCACCGAATTGGCGGTGCGGGCGGCCCGCAGCGTGGTCGATACAGGAATGTATCCGCGGTCGAACATCTGCGCAGCCTAATGGGTGAAAGCCCGGAGGCGGTAGCGGAGCGCCCGAGCCGCACACCCGGCAGGAGAAGTTCCGGCTTCGCAACGTCGCGATTACGCCGCTGTCCGAGCGCGGGCGATTCCGCAGTTCACCGGACTCGATGATCACGTGGGGCTCCCGGTTGGATAACGAAACCGGTCACGGGGACGTGTAGCCCCCTGGCACGTGCGGCACTCTGGATACAGCGGGCCGCACGGGCCGCTGGTGCACGGGTAGGGGAGTGGTCGCGTGAGTACGACAGAACGGGCCGAGACGAGGCAGCAGACGACGACGCTGGCTCCCCTGGAGTCGGTGAAACTGCCTGTGGTGGAGCCGAATCCGCGCGGACATCAGGCGGGTGACCGGTGTCGCGAACCCGGCTGTGGCAACTGTCACTGGGATGTGCAGCGGCTCAAATACTGGTTGCGCGGCAGGCTGCTGGCGGCGGGTGCCGACGATGCCGAGGTGGACAAGCCGCTGGGTGCGCAGACGCCCGGTCTGCTGTGGCGGCGTGGGAACCGGTTGTGCGCTATCGAGGTGCGCAGCGCGCCGGTCTCGATCGAGCACGCGCGCAAACGCACGGCCCGGCTGAAGGCGGTGGGCTGTGACGAGGTGTTGTGGCTGTGCCCGACCGGATATTGGATCGGGCAGATACCGGCGCTGGGCGTGGACGATTTCGCCGCCGCCGGATGTGAGTACCGGGCATTGTCGGGTGGGCTGGTCATCGATTCCGACGGTATCCTCAGCCCCAGGGAAACCCCCTGGGAAATAAGGGAATTCATCGATGGCTGGGTCGCGGGCGAGTTGGCCTGCGGCTATCTGGACGAGGACACGAGAGGGTGGGCGACGGTGAGCGATTGGGAGGCCCACACCCATGCACAGGCGATGATGATCGCGCAGCAGCGGCAGGAACTGCTCGACCAGCGCACCGAATTGGCCTTGGCGCGCAGGGCGACTCGCGACAAAGCCAAACAGATGCACAAGATGATGCATCGGCTCGAACGCGCCGAACTCGTCGCCGGGGAGCTGGACGCGGTCAAACGCCGGCTGTCCGATCGCGACCGGCTCGAGGCCGGTCTGCGGGTACGGATCGCGCGTCAGCGCGAAGCGGTGCTGCATTGGCAGCTGATGACCTGTTTCGCGATGCTGGTGATCGTGACGTTCATCGTTGCGGGTTTCATGTTGAAGTGAGGTCAGGTCGCGCTCAGCCGGAACGGGGCACGATCCCAGCGCCAGCCGTGGCGCAGGGCGAGCGCGATCAGGTCCACCGGTTCCAGGCCGGTCTCGTCGACCAGGCTCCGGAATTCGGCCCACTGCACGGCGCCGGTGGCGAGCCGGTTGCGGAGAATGTTCTCCGAACGGGCGGACACCGTGTGCCGCAATAGATCCGGCTCGCCGAGCCTGCTGCCGGTGAAGACCAGCCATCCCCAGCCGCGGGCATGCGCGTGCGCGCGGGCCGCCTCGAGCCGCACCCGGTTGGCGTGTAATCCCAACTGTCCCAAGGCGACCACGTCGGCCAGTAGCACGCGTCCGTCGGTCAGTCGGGCGGCGACGGTGGGACAGTAGGAGTCCGCCACGCCGTCGGCGGTGAAGTCGACGGCCACGGGCCGCTCGGTGTAGCTGTCGACCTGTTCGCCCTCGTCGAGCATGCGCAGCAGCCGGGCTTGCAGAGCGGTGTCGAATGTGGTTTCGCGGCCGAGCTTCTCGGCGAACATGTGGCCGCGGGCGTCGTCGTCGGCGTCGACCGTCGTGATCGGCAGCTCGGGCAGGTCGCCGGGATCGCCGCTCGGCCAGTCCACCCGTCGCAGCAGCGGAAGCAGTTGCCCGGCAGCGGGTTCGGCAGTGCGGGGGCGATCGAGATGCCACCGACTACGCTGCTGCCAGCCCGCGATGCGCTGGAAGACGAAGCCGGCCACCCGTTTGGCGTCGATCAGCGAATGCCCGGCCAGCCGCAACTTCAGATACGCCAGATCCTGGGCGGCGATATCGCAATCTCCGACATAGGTTTCGGTGAGCAGCGTCCGGGTCAGCCGCTGATCGCCCCACCCGACCGGATACCGGTCGGCGAACACAGCCGGATCGGGATGGCCGGTGGCCTGCACCCGCCGCAGCAGCTGCCCCGCCGCTCGGGTGTAGAGCTGGCGAACCCGGTCGCGCGAGAGTTCGAAGCGGGCGCCCAGCAGAGTCAGCGTCTCCGGGCGCACACCGTCGAGCCCGAGCCGGCGAGTGAGCAGCTCGCCGTCGCGGGGACGTTCCTCGGCTTGGGCCGCGACCATGTCCGCCAGCGTGTCGGCCATCTGCTCGGAGGTGAAGGAGATGCCGTCGCGCAGGTCGTCGAGCAACCCGGCCTGTATCTCCTCGATCCGGTTGGTCGTCACCACATGCCTTTCGCTGTCTCGCACGTCCTTTCGAAAGCCTATGCCTTCGTGCGGGTTCCGGGTGCGCGAGCGCGGGCGTGTCCGCCGATATGGTGGCCGATTCAACGGCGAGCCGCTTCGACGGTTCAGCGGCGAGCCGCTTCGACGGTTCAGCGGCGCGCGGGTTCGGTGAGGCGGCTGTCTCGGCCCGAGTCGGCCGCTGCCGACTCGCCGGCCTCCACGGCGAAGACGGTGATCAGCAGCGCGACCACCCACGCGAGAGTCGAGCCGGCCGCCAGCCGGTGGATGGCGCCGACGAAACCCGGCCCGGTCGGCGATCCGGCCACCGCGCCGAATATCGCGACACCGCAGGCGGTTCCGACCTGCCGGGCGGTATTGGACACTCCCGTCGCCAGGCCGGACCGGTCCGCCGGTGTGGCACGCACCGTCGCCGCGACCACCGATGTCGTGATGAGGCCGGAGCCGCAGCCGAGCACGGTGAAGCTCAGCAGCAGTCCGCCGCTGCCACCGCGGCCGTCGAGTGTGAGCAGCATCGCCGAACCGCATGCCGCGAGGGCGCAGCCGATCGCGATGGCCGGGCGCGGGCCGTACCGGGCGGTCAATCGTCCCGACACCGGCGCCAGCAGCACCAGCGGCAGGGCCAGCGGCAGCACGCTGACGCCCGCCGCGACGGGGGAGCGCCCCAGCGTGTCCTGCAGATACAGCATGCCGATGAACAGGATGCCGTTGAAGATCAGGTTCATCATCAGGGCGACGACATTGGGAGCGAGAAAATCCTTGTGCCGCAACAGGTCCACCGGCAGGAACGGATGAGCGCTGCGCCGCGCCGAGAGGTAGGCGCCCGCCAGCGCACACACCGCGACCACCGCCGCGGTGCCGACGACCGCCGTCCCCGCGTGGTGCCCCGCGGAGATGACGGCGAACACCAGCGCACCCAGGCCGAGGACGAATCCAGCCAGTCCGGGCACGTCGATGCGCTCGCCGCGCCGCGGTGGTGCGGCCGGTACCACGATCCGGGCCGCGACGGTCGCCGCGATCGTCAGCGGCACCGCGATCCAGAAGACCGGCCGCCACCCGAGGCGGTCGACGAGAATTCCGCCGAGCAGCGGTCCGGCCGGCAACGCCAGCGACGACACCGCCGCCCAGGTGCCCAGCGCCTTCGCCTGTTCCGCCCGATCCGGGAAGACGTCCACGATGACGGCCATGGTGCTGGGCAACAGCAGCGCCCCGCCCACGCCCTGGACCACCCGCGCGGCGATCAGCACCCCGACCGACGGCGCCAGTGCACACGCCAGCGAGGCCAGTCCGAAGACCGCGAATCCGGCGAGCAGCATCCGGCGATGCCCGATCCGATCGCCGACGGTTCCCGCCGCCAGCAGCAGTCCCGCGATCGCGACCACGTATCCGTCCACCACCCACTGCAGCGATGCGATGTCGGTATGCAGGCCGCGACCGATCGCGGGCAGCGCGACATTCACGATGGTCACATCCAGCAACACCAGAAACATCCCGGCGCACATCACGGTGAGGATGGCGGCCGCGTTGCGAACCTGTGGAGTCGAAGTCATATCCGCAGTGTCGGTGCGCAACCTTTCGGTGTGGACCGAAGTATCGGCGATGAGGCAGCGGGTGAAGCGAACAGCGTCCTGCCGCAGCTTCTTTCGCTCACCGCCTCCTTGGCGGCGCAGCGTCAGGTCAAGCGGCGGAACCATCGCCGACGCCGGCGACTGCGGCGATACACCACGGCGGTGACCCGTGCGCCCAAGGAATCGGTGACGTGGAAATACTCGCCACCGAGGTCGGCGGCGGCATAGGCGATCTCGTCGATCGAGCCGTGGATATCACCGGCACCGAACGCGCTCAGCGTCATCTCGACCGTTCCGATCCGATCGAATCCTCCGGCCGGAGGCACATCGAGTTCCTCCGCACGCATACGCACCACCCCAATGTCGGCCGAACCGGAACGGTAGTCAAGGTTGTGGAGCGAGGTCGCCCGCCGATTGCCGGCGGACCGTCCGCCCGCTGTCGCCGCGGACGTGCGCGGACGGCCACGATTCGGTGCGCACCGAAGTGTTGTCGCGGCAGACTCGAGTCATGACCGATCGCCGACCTCTCTACGGGTATTCCGATATCGCCGCTGTCGGCGCCCTGCTGGCCGACGCGACCCGGGCGCGCATGATGATCGGCCTGGCGGACGGGCGCGCGCTGCCGGCATCGGTGCTGGCCGCGGAGGCCGGCGTCGCGGCGTCCACGGCCAGCGAACACCTGGCCCGGCTCGTGGAGGGGGGACTGCTCACGGTCGAACGATCCGGCCGCCACCGGTACTACCGCATAGCGAATGCCCAGGTCGGCGCCGCGATCGAAGCGCTGGCAGTGCTGGCGCCGACGCGACCCGTGCGTTCACTGCGGGAATCCACCCGCGCGGCGGCGCTGCGCCGGGCGCGCAGTTGTTACGACCACCTGGCCGGGCGACTGGGCGTCGCGGTCACCGAGGCACTGCTCGAGCGGCAGGCGCTGACCCGCACCGACGGCGTCGCGGGAACCGCCCGCGCACAGGGAGATCCGATCTCGGCGCCGATGACCGACCACCCGTACCGCCTGGGCCCGAATGCCGAGCCCCTGTTCGCCGAGCTGGGCGTGGATCTCGACGCCGCCCGCGACCGGCGCCGCCCCCTGCTGCGTTTCTGCGTCGACTGGAGCGAGCAACGTCACCATCTGAGCGGTGCGCTCGGTGCCGCGGTACTGACCCGCATGGAATCGGCGGGCTGGGTGGAACGGCCGGGAACCCGCCGCACGCTGCGGCTGACCGACAGCGGAGCGCGGGTGCTGGATCGGGTGCTGGGCGTCGAATTCGCCGAATAGCGCGTCGAACCCGCGGATCAGCCGTGCTCGACGGCGATCTTCATCCGGTTGAGGGTGGTGGCCATATCGTTGTGGTTGCGCCGCCCGCGCGCCCACCCGAGCGCCGTCCAGTACAGCCGCAGCGGCAGGATCGTCGAGAGTTCGAACGATTCGGTGACGTCGGTGCCGCCGTCGCGCTGTTCCAGCCGATAGCCCCACCTGTTGATGCTCATCCCCTTGGGTCCGAGGACGGTGAAGGCGAATTCTCGTTCGGGCTCGCACACGTCTACCCGGCACGTGGTCCAGTAGACCGGCCCCACCTGATTGCGCCGCACGTGCCCCCGGAACTTCGCTCCCACCGCGGGACCCGTTGCGCCGCCGAGCCATTCGGCCTCGAACGTCTCGGGACTGAATTCGCCGATCCGCGTGATATCGCTGACCAGCGCCCACACCTGCGCCGGCGGCGCGGCCATGTGGACGGTTACCGAATCGCGCACGACATCTCTCCTTGCCGCTCGGCTGGTTGGGCCTCGACCGTATCCCAGGCGACGAGACGGCGGACACAGTCGTCCACGAACTCGTTACGTCCGTGCTGCGGATACAAGAAAGCCCCGGTCGAAACCGGGGCTGACCTGTTCTTCGTTGGTGCGCGATACTGGGATTGAACCAGTGACCTCTTCCGTGTCAGGGAAGCGCTCTCCCGCTGAGCTAATCGCGCGTGGTTCGCCTACTCAGAGGCGGCGACGGGAATCGAACCCGTGTGCACGGCTTTGCAGGCCGTTGCCTCACCACTCGGCCACACCGCCAACCAAGGCCGGGTTGGCCTTCGAGCGGATGACGGGATTCGAACCCGCGACCCTCACCTTGGCAAGGTGATGCGCTACCAACTGCGCTACATCCGCATGCTGCGTCTCCGGGGCTTTTCGGCCCCTTCCGGCTGCGAGAGAGAACATTAGCCCACAACCCGCACCGTCAACAAATCGCCTGGTAGATGGGGGTAAAAGTGAATAACACCGGTGTGTTTTCCAGGGTGGTTGCGCTCCGTCGGATGACACCGGCTCGGTGGCGCCGGCGCGGCGCCCGGCCGACCCGGTGCGCCAGGCGATCCCTGTGGTCACATCCGTCGCGGCGCGGCGGACCGGCCCGGGGCCTCGTTCCGCGGCGCGGAACTCTGTAACCGCGGTCCGTTCGGACACGGCCCCGCCCGATCTCCCGCGATGCTTCACTCGGTGGAGGGGGCGACCACGCGCCGAGCCGACATCGCGAGACCTTCTGTGCCCGTTCACGTTCCGTCCATCGCCGCTCGGCTGAAACACCCAGGTCAAGCCCCGATTTGGTGTGACACCGGGGATGCGTGTTAAGGTTCCTTCTCGTTCGGAACGGCACCCCAGCCGCTCTCGAAATCCCCGGTCCCATAGCTCAGCGGGAGAGCGCTCGCCTCACACGCGAGAGGTCGCTGGTTCGAAACCAGCTGGGACCACAATTCTTATAATCCCTGGTCAGGGCATTTTGTGGGTTCTGATCATTCGCTGTCTGCGAGTTGGCTTCGGTTCCTGTAGCACTCTCATCAGCGGAAATGCCGTGGTCTTTCTGTTTCGAATCCAGCTGGGTGGCTGTGTCTCCTGGGGCTGCTGGGGCAATAGTGATGTTGCGTCAGCGTTCACCTCGTCTACCGTTCCGCCGCCCCGGTTCACGGCCTTCGCCGTGCACCGGGGCCTCGGCGGCTGGTCCTCTATCGCCGACGTCATCGGGCGATCAGGGCCCGACGCGGGGTACGGCCATCAGACCGGCACGGGCGGGCTCGGATACCGGGGCGTGGAGACAAGCCAGCGCTCAGCAACCTTTCCATTGAGGCGAACGTCGCGATCCCGGCCGGCTTGCTCTGGTCCTCACCGTTCATCCGGTGGCAAGGAGCCGTCGGCGAGGTGTCGAGTGTGGATTTGGCGACGGCAGTCACCAGTCGCGCACTGGCCGACCGCAGTATCGAAGTGGGCGGGGTGGACGAAGTGGTGCTCGGCATGACGATCCCGCAGCCCGGGTACTTCTTCGGTCCCCCGACGATCGCCGGGCGCATCGGCGTCCCGCAGATCACCGGCCCGATGATCGGATGTGGTTCTACGACGTCCTGTGGACGTTCTGCAGGGCCGAGTGAACCGGCGATCTCCGTGCGAATCCGAGCGATTCCACCGGATCGGGATCCCGTTGAACTGCGGATTCGCCGTTCAACGAACGTAGCGCTCCGGGCTGAACGAGCAACTGTCCCAGCCTATTTGCGTATCGATCGCTACTGGAAGCTTGTCTGTCGGCCGTCGACGGTTGGCGTCGCTTCATCATGCGGGGTACGTGTGGTCGTCCGGGCCTTTTCCTGCTGGGGTGCTGATTGTCACCGACGTGGGGAGGTGGTCGGCGGCGCGCGGCTGACGAGCTCGGCGATTGCTAAAGATTCGCTATTGGTTTGAATTGGTTGGGCTTTCGGGTGTGTCGACACTCGGCGTCGGCTCATGTGTGGTTGTGGTGGCCGCCGGCGGGGCGCATGGGGGTGCCGCGTTTGTGGAGGGCGTCTTCGATTGTGCTGGCGGGTGTGCCGGTGAGTCGGCTGCAGGAGGTGAGGGTGTGGCCGGCGAGGTAGAGGTTTTCGAGGTGGTTGATGTCGGCGTCGGTGAGTGGTTGGTGTCGGCGGGTGGCTCCTTCTCGGGTGAGTAGGTTCAGGACGGCGGTTTTTGAGATGTCGTATCGGGCGGCGAGTTCGAGCGCGGTGGCGCCGTCGCGGTAGTCCTGGACGAGTTGGTCGATGGTGTGGCGGGGGAGTCGGCGTTGGATGCTCCGGGCTGGTTTGGGCTGCACCGGTGTGGCTGATTTCCGAGGCCGTCGCCTGGGTTCGGGTTGTCGGATCACTTTTGACTTCTCGCTCGCCGACGCTCAACCGCGAGATCCGTCGGGGCCACTCGCGGGCCTGGGCGGGCAGAACCGCGGCCTTCTGATCTGAGCCGCGGCGCGGCGCGCGGTGTCGAGCTGCTGTTGTGCCCGAGTGAGTCGGGCCTGAGATGCGGCGAGTCTGGCGTCGGCGGCGATCAACCGCGCTGAAGAGCGCCGGATCGCCTCGGTGGCGATTTCTAGTATCTGGTCATTGCCCATGTCGGCTCCCGATAGCCGTGCTGCGTTTCGCCGATCCACGACCTGGAACCCGCGCCCGGGTGAAGCCGTGCCCATGAGCCTCGCCCCCTCCGTCCGCTCGGGCACTTCGGATCTACCCGGTCCCTGCGCCCGCGAAACCCGGGCCATGCATGTGACATAAACACTCCTGCCGGCAGCCGAAAATCTGCCGTGTCGGGTGTAGACATTCGCTGCAGCGAGTTATACAGTCGCTGTCGTTCGAATTAACGAGTCCAAGTGGCCGGGCAGGTGAACTGCCCGGAAGAAGTAAGTTCCCCCTTGTCCGTCCCCTTCCGGCGGATGACAGATAGACCCGGAGCAGTCGGCCGGACCCGCCGGAAGGGGACGAAGCATCACCGAACAGTCAAATGTCCGAGCACCACGAGAAGTCTGGCGATCGAGGAGGTGGTCACTGACGAATCGTTCCTCAGTTCCGCATCCGGGAAGCATCGGATGCGGTGTGCGACAGCC
>NZ_BDBN01000145.1 GCF_001613005.1 Nocardia nova NBRC 15556
GCCTCTCGGCGCAGCTGCAGTCGATCGAGTCCGCGGTGGTGCGCCAGACCAATCTCACGCTGTACGAGTACGGAATGCGGATCTCGCGCATGGGCAATTTCGACATCACCCTGGCACCGGAGGACGCCGAGCGGCTCAAACGACTCGCCAAGGATGTCACCTACATCCGGCTCGCCGGCGACTTCCAGCGTTACGCCGCCGGGGAAATGGCCCTGGGCGCGGGACAGGGAATGGCGCACGGACACGGCGGCGGAGAAGGTGGATTCCTCGGTGCCGCACTGGGTCTCAACGCCATTGCCGGCATGGGTCAGCAGTCGACGGTGCCGTGGGCCGCGCAGCAATCCCCGCCACCCCCGCCGCCGCCGTTCGGTCAGCCCGCGGGCCGACCGGCCCTGCAACCGCCACCCACACCGGAGCCGACGACCTCGGGCTCGCTGCCGCCGACAACTCCCGCCGGGGCCGACGACTCCGCGACGACCGGCTCCCCCGCCGCATCCTCGAGCGCGGAATCGCCTTCGTCCGCGGCGTCACGGCTCGAGAGTGACGAGGCCACCGCCTCGGAGCAGGTGACCTGCGCGGCCTGCGATACCGACAACCCCCGCACCGCGCGGTTCTGCATGCACTGCGGGACCCGGCTGGCCGCTCCCCCGCGGCACTGCGCCGAATGCGGTGCGGACCTCCCGCCCGCGGCCCGGTTCTGCGGCGCCTGCGGCACCCCCGCCGGCCCGTGAGCCGCCGCGGCTGCTCGCTGGGACGGGGATTCGCGGACGCCGCCGCCCACTCGTGAAACCGAGTGGGCGGCGGCGGGTTCCGGAGTGGGTTCGGGTGTGCCGGTCCCAGGCGGCGCACCCGAACCCACCGGCAGGTCAGCTGGGCACCGTCGCCGTCGTTTCGGCGCTGCCGACCATGCTGCGGACCTGGCGTGCGGCTACCGACAGGGTCGCCAGGTCGTGGGCGTCGGAGGTGAAGATCTCCCCGAGTGCCGCGCGAGCGCGGCTGAGACGGGAGCGGTTGGTCGATTCCCAGTAGGCGATCTTCTCCTCGGGGGTGTCGACCGGTTCCGTGGTGGTCAGCACGTCGGCGGTGAGCGAGCGCAGCGAATCGTAGAGATCCTCGCGAACGGCCAAGCGCGCCAGGGTCTGCCACCGATCGCCGCGATCCAGTCCGGCCACCGCGGACAGCAGGCGCTGGATGTCGAAGTGGGCGTCCAGCGCGTAGTAGAGGGCGGCCACCTCGTCGGCATCGCGTTCACAGATATCGGCGATGTCGAGCACGTCCAGCAGCGGGAACCGATGGATCAGCAGGAACACCTCCTCTGCCAGTTCCCGCGGCGCGCCGTGACCGATCGGTCCGCCGGAGCGCGACATCAGATCGTCGGCGAGCGCGCCGGGCCGCCAGGCCGGCACCCGGGCCGCCAGCGCCCGCACCCCGTCGCGGTAACGCGCGATGCCGGCACCGACCGCGATCGGCTGCGGCCGATTGGTCAGCAGCCAGCGCGCCGCCCGGTCCAGGGTGCGTTTGGTCTCCATCTCCAGTTCGTTGCGCGCCGCGGCCGGCATCGGCGTGGTGCGGATGCGCTCCCACAGCGATCGCAGATCGAAGATCTCCACGGCCGCGGTGAAGGCGCGCACCGCATCGTCGGTGGTGGCGCCGGCCTCCTCGGCGAGCCGGAAGGCGTAGGTGATGCCGCCGTAGTCGACCATATCGTTGACCACCATGGTGGCCAGGATCTCCCGGCGCAGCGGATGCCGGCCGATCGCGGCGCCGAAGCGCTCCCGCAGCGGTGTCGGGAAGTACCCCGGCAGCAGCGCCTCGAACGCACTGCTGTCCAGCAGATCGCCACCGAGCAGATCCGACTTGAGCGAAAGCTTCACGTGCGCAAGCAGATTGGCGAGCTCGGGTGAGGTCAGCCCGGCACCGGCCGCGGCGCGCCGGTCCAGTTCGGCATCCGAGGGCAGTGCCTCGAGCTGCCGGTCCACACCGCGCCGGGTCTCCAGTTCCGCGATCAACCGCCGGTGCACCCCCACCATGGCGGCCGCATTCGAACGCGACAGACCCATCCGGAAGTTCTGGGAGATGTTGTCGCGCAACACCAGTGCCGAGACCTCGTCGGTCATCTCGGCCAGCAGGGCATTGCGGTCCGAGGCGGCCAGCTCGCCGGAGGAAATCGCCGCTCCCAGCAGGACTTTGATGTTGACCTCGTGGTCGGAGCAGTCCACGCCGGCGGAGTTGTCGAGCGCGTCGGTATTCATCCGGCCACCGAGTTTGCAGAACTCGATCCGGCCGAGTGCGGTGGCGCCCAGATTGCCGCCCTCGCCGATCACCTTGACGCGCAACAGATCCGCGTCGACCCGCACGGCGTCGTTGGATTTGTCACCCACGTCGGCGTGCGATTCGGTACTGGCCTTGATGTAGGTGCCGATACCGCCGTTCCACAGCAGATCGACCGGCGCCAGCAGGATCGCCCGGATCATTTCCGGCGGGGACAGCGTGCTCACGCCCGGATCCAGATCCAGCGCGGCGCGGATCTGCGGCGTGATCGCGATGGCCTTGGCGGAGCGATCGAAGACACCGCCGCCCTCGCTGATCAGCGAGGTGTCGTAATCCGCCCACGACGACCGCGCCAACCCGAACAACCGCTTCCGCTCCGCGAACGACACCCCCGCCACCGGATCCGGATCGATGAAAATATGCCGATGATCGAACGCCGCCACCAACCGAATATGCTCCGACAACAACATCCCGTTACCGAACACATCCCCCGACATATCCCCGACACCCACCACCGTGAACTCCTCACGCTGGGTATCGACATTCATCTCCGCGAAATGCCGCTTGACACTCTCCCACGCACCCTTCGCGGTAATCCCCATCGCCTTGTGGTCATACCCCGCCGAACCACCCGACGCGAACGCATCACCCAGCCAGAAATCGTATTGCTGCGCAACCTCGTTCGCGATGTCGGAGAATGTGGCGGTCCCCTTGTCGGCGGCCACCACCAGATAGGTGTCGTCACCGTCGCGGCGCACCACCCGCTGCGGCGGAATCACCTCACCACCGGCGTGGTCGACATTGTCGGTGAGATCCAGTAGGCCCGAGATGAAGGTGCGATAGCAGGCGATGCCCTCGGCCTGCATGGCCTGGCGGTCGGCCGCCGCATCACCGGTCGCGGCCGGCGGGCGTTTCACCACGAATCCGCCCTTGGCGCCGACCGGCACGATCACCGCGTTCTTCACCGCCTGCGCCTTCACCAGACCCAGAATCTCGGTCCGGAAATCCTCCAGGCGATCCGACCACCGCAAACCACCACGCGCCACCGCGCCGAAACGCAGGTGCACGCCCTCGACCCGCGGCGAGTACACGAAGATCTCGAACTGCGGCCGCGGCCGCGGCAATTCCGCGATGGCGTGCGGATCGAACTTGAACGACAGATGTCCGGGCGGATTTCCGTCGTCGTCGCGACGGAAGTAGTTGGTGCGCAGGGTCGCCGTGATCAACCCGAGAATCGCCCGCAGGATCCGGTCGGTGTCGAGACTCACCACGGCATCGATCTCGTCCTGCAGCCGCGACGAGATACCCGCGGCCCGCGCGGTCGCTACCGGCCCGAGGTGCTCGGGATCGAAATAGGCGTCGAACAATTCGGTGAAGGCGCGCGCGGTGCTCGGCTGCGCCAGCAGCACACGGGTGATGTTGGCGAAGGTGTAGGCGAATCCCGCCTGCTGCAGATACTTCGCGTAGGCGCGCAGCATCGCGATCTGGCGCCAATGCAATCCGGCCCGCAGAACGAGTTCGTTGAGCCCGTCGACCTCGCAATCGCCGAACCACATCGCCGACACCGCCTCCGGCAGGCGTTTGCGGATACTGGTGTCCGGCAGCGATTCCAGCGCCACGGCACGGTCCAGATCGGCCTCCGGATCGCTCTCACCGGTGCCGCGCAACACGTTCGGCGCGACCCGCAGGCCGAAGTCGTAGATCCACCGGGTGCTGGCGCCGGGCAATTCGAGCCGGTAGGGCTTTTCCTCCACAACCTCGATGCCGAGGCTGTGCAGCAGCGGCAGCACCCGGCTCAGCGACACCTCGGTGCCGGCGACGTACAGGGTGAATCGCCACTCGCCCGACGGGGCGCCGGCCGTGCGGTAGAGATCGGTGTCGATCTGCCCGTCGGCCAGTCGCTGCAGCCGGCACAGATCGTCGAGCGCCCAGGCGGGTTCGTATTCCTGCTGATAGGTCGCCGGGAACGCGCTCGCGTAGTCCTGCACAACCGGCGCGGCGATCTCCGCGACGCCCGCGGCCTCGCTGACCAGCCGGTCGCTCCAGCTGCGGGTGGTCGCGAACAGCAGATCCTGAATGCGTTCGCGGTTCGATTCGGTGATGTCCGCCGGTTCGGCGTCGGCCCCGCGGTGCACCGTGAAATAGACGACGGCGAGCTCGGATTCGGTGACGCGCGCGGAGTAGGCGATCTGCTCGGCATCGAATTCTTGGCGCAGGATCTCGTGCATCCGCAACCGCACCTCGGTCGAGTAGCGGTCCCGCGGCAGGTACACCAGGCAGTACACGGCGTTGCTGCCCACATCGCGGCGCAGGAACAGCCGAATCTGGCGCCGCAGCCCCAAATTCATGACGGCCGAGACGGTTTCGAAGAGACGGCGCGCATCGGTGGAGAACAGTTCGACGCGCGGGAAGGTCTGCAACATCTCCAGCAGCGCCTGGCCGGAGAACGAATTCAGCGCCAGGCCCGCCCATTCGATGACCTGGTGGACACGGCGCGAGATCACCGGGATGTCGAGGATGTTCTCGTGGAAGCCGCTGACGGTGAAGGTGCCCACGAAAACGTGTTCGCCCACTACCTTTCCGGCGACGGACGGGGTGGTCTCGGCCGCGTAGTCGGCAACGCTGACCACGTACACATCCGGTGAGCCCGGCAGCAGCGAGTCCAGCGAGCCGTTGGACAGCCGCAGAATCTGCTCCGAACCGAGTGCGGGCGTGCCCACGTCCACACCGGAACCGTTGCGCAGCACACCGAGACCGGTGCCCGAAACCTGTTGCGGCTCAGGGCCGTCGGCACCGGGATGCACACGATAGTAGCCGTATCCCAGCAGAGTGAAATGCCCGGAGGTCAGCCAGCGCAACAGCTGTGCGCATTCGGCCGCCTCGGTGGCCGAGGGTTGCGGCACGGAATCCAGCCGCGCGGCCAGCGTTCCCATCGTGCGGGTCATCGCCTCGGTATCGTGGGCGACCTGGCGGATCTCGCCGAGCAGCGGTGGCAGCGCCCGCTCGATCCGGTCCAGCACCGCGTCGGAATCCCCGGCACCCAGCTGCACATGGATCCACGACTCGGCGACGACGTTTCCGCTGCCCTCCGACCGGCTCGCCGAATTCGCCTGCGCCACATCGAAACCCTCGCTGGGCGCGATCGCCCGCAACCGGCCGCGCCGGTCCCGCAGGACGTCGAAGACCGGATGCACCACCTCGGTCACGGTGGCCCCGCGGCGCTGCAGCGCCGCGGTGAGCGAATCCACCAGCAGCGGCATATCGTCGTTGACGATCTGCAGTGCCGGACCCAGACCGCTGCCGTCCTCGGCGCGATACAGCCTGGTCACCGCGGTCCCGGGCCGCCGCCCCGCGGCCAGCTCCAGATGATGCCGGAAGATCTGCTCGGCACGGTCGGTGATCGTCGGCGCCGCGGCTCCCGGCTGAATCCAGCGGAAGTACACCGCCTCCAGATCGGTCGGATCATCACGGAATCGCTTCCATGAAATCGTCTGCTGGGTTGTTGCCACCATCGACCCGTGCCTTCCCGAGATCGGAATCGGTACCGCAGTATTGCGGACTGTCTGAACGTGCCGTTAAACAACGGCACGTTATTTAGTGTAACAAGGATTGGGCGCCGTTACCCGGTTTCTCAGCGAACCAAACCGGATCGGAACAGAAATGTCTGCGCGCCTGCACGATTCGCGAAACTACCCGTCTCGAGATGCAAGCCCGAATGCCTGTCGGCATACCAGACGGTAACCGCGGGGCCGATCGCCACGAAGGCCGTACCGTCGGACACGATCGCCGCACCCGAGGTGCGCCAGCGCCCGATCGTGTCACCGATGCGATCCGGCGGATCGGTGCGCACGGTGAAGGTCAGCGCTCGCCCGCCCGTGATCCCGCCCGACAACAACGGATCGTCCGCGGAGACGACACAGGAATCACCCTGTCCGCCCGACGCCGGCTGACAGGTCGATACCGCGCGCATCAGTTCGGGCAGCGTATCGACCGGTGTCAGGTCGCCGATGGCGGGCGCGCCCGTCGAACAGGAGCGCAGGACCAGTACGGCCAGCAGCACCAGGGCGACCGCGCCACCCAACGCCGCCTTCCACTGCCAGGCCGGAAAGACCTTGGCTTCTTCCTTTTTCGCGTCCGTCGCGGCTTGTTCGCCGCCGGACGCCGCCTTCTCCAGACCACTGGCGAGCTTCTCGGCGCCGATGATCACCGGTGCGATACCCGCTGCGGTCCGGCCCAGTTCGCCCAGCACATCGCCCACCGCCTTCAGCGGCGCCCCGCAGTGTCCGCAGCGGGAGTCCGCACCGCTGTTGCGATGCGAGCAGTACTCACAGGTCTGATGCGTCGAATTCACTGGCCGGTGACGACAATCGAAGAGATGGCGGTGGTGTTGATCGAGGCGTCGCCCTTCGATTCCAGGATCGTCAGCGTGATCTTCGACGCGGTCACCGGTGGACTGATCTTGGTTACCACGAGGCTGCGCTGATCCATCGTCTGCTGGGTATAGGTGGTCACGCCCGGATCGTTGAACCGATAGGACACGCGGCTCACGGTCCGGAACTTGGCCCACTGGTCGGCGCCGTCGGAGCCGATGCTGTCCCAGCCGGGCACGATCCCGATGGAGTCGATCCGGTAGGTCTTGCCCAGATCGATGGTCAGGACCTGGCCGTCCACCCGATAGGCGCGCACACACGACCACGCCTTGTCCGCCTGACCCGAGAACGCGTCCATGCCGGGCGTACTGCCGGTGGGACAATGGGATTCGGCCGCCTTCACCTGGATCGCCGTGCCGGCGGTCAGCGATTCGGACGGTTTGGGGGCGGCGCTCGGCGGTGCCGCCGCGGCCGCCGTGACGACCTTGACCTGGTCCCCGCCGTCCTTCTTACCGCCGGTGGTGACCAGCGCCAGCACGACGATGATCGCCAGCACACCGGCCAGCGCGATCGCCACCTTCGGCTTGCGCACCATCGCGAGCAGCTGCTGCGCCGGCGCGGCGGCGCCCGCCGGGGCCGCCTTCTCCGCCTTTTCCGGCTGCGTCGGCTTCTCCGGTTCGCCCGCAACGGGTTTCGTTTCGGCCGTGCCCGTCCGATCGAGCCGGGCGCCGGCCCGATCGGCGAAATCGGAGGTGAATTCCAGGCCCGACGGTCCGTCCAGGGATTCGCCGTTCAGCAGCGCCATGATCCGGTCGCTGGCCTTGGGTCCGCTCGGCGGCCGGGCGGCGCCGTTGGCCGCAGGACGAGACGATCGGTCCGATCGGTCCGGGGCGGATTCCGCCGGCGGGACGGACACTCCGACCGACACCGGATCAGCGGCGCCGAGGCGGTCGGCGGCTGCGGAGGCGGTGGACAAACCCGGCTCCGACAGCAACGCGTCCAGGACCGCGCCTCGATGGCGCACGAAGACGTCTGCGGGGTCCTTGTCGGACATGTGTGCGATGGTATCGGGACCGGAATACAGTCCGCGCCAAGCCTATTCCCGCTGGAGAGAAGTTCGGTCCGGCGGAATCAGCGGCCGGATTCGGCCGCCACGAAATACTCCGGCGGCACATCGAAGACACGGGCCAGGGCGATGATCAGATCGAGCCGGGGAATCGCTTCGCCGTGCACCAGCCGGTACAGACCCGACTGCGACACCGGAACATCCGGATAGGCCAGCTCGAGATGCTGGGCCAGCGAATACAACGTCAGCGAACGGGTCGAGCCGTCCTCGGTGGATACCACCGATTCGGCGATCAGCTCCGACAATCTGGCCGAGAAGATCGCCGCCGCCGCTTGCCGCGGTGTCAGTTGCTCATCGGCGCCGGACTCACGACGCTCGGGATCGAGCACCCCGAACTCGCCTCCATTCTGGTGTCTGTTCTGTGGGTCTCGATCAGAAGATTGCCTGCCGTCCGCTGCGGAGTCCGCTACCACGTTGATCAACACTACCGTCTCACCTCGTCCGATTCGGCGCCGACCACATGAGCCGGACCTGCCGGCGGCATCGATCCGCCACCCGCCACCGTGATCGCCGGAGGTCCGGCTGCCGGTGGATTGCCCATGGAGTCCAGATATCTGGTTTCACCTCGCGGCTCGATCAGATCCACGCGCACCGTCCGCATCGGAATGCTGACGTCGATGGCGGTCTCGCTGACCTGGTCGATCGCCAGATCGGCAGACCGCCGACGGGGTGCGCCGGGTTCGCTGATGGTCACCGTCGTGTGCGCGGCGGAGGCGCGCGGAGGTATCTGGTCGAAGACCGCGATGGTCGCCTGTGCGGCCGCCGCCGGGGTCTGCTCGGCGTCGGAGGCGTCGGGCGCCAGCCGTAGCGAATCCGGATCGCCCACCGCTGTGACGAGCTGCTGCCAGCGCTGCGGCCGGGCCGAGTGCACTTCCACATCCGCGCCGACGACCATCGCTCGCAGCACGATCTGCTGGGCGACCGGAAGGTCGGCGTAGACATCGATCGTGCGGTGACGCGGGTTGTATCGCACCGGGTCGAACAGCGGCAACGCCAGCGTGTGCTTGGGCCTGCCGCTGATCGAACCGAGGATCTGACCGCTCGGGCCGATCGCGATGGTCAATGCGTCCAGTTGCTCGGGAGTCGCCGTGTCGCCTCCGGATTCGGTGCGTGGAATGCGATGGACCGAGGTCGATGTGGGCAGACTCGCGCGCAACGCGTCGGCCTGCCGCCCGCCCAGCGGTCGCAGATATCCCGGCGGGGCGACCGAGGATGCCGGGCCCACATAACGCACCAGGCCGCGAGCGCCCAGCGCGCCGCCTGCCAGGCTGACCACCACCGTGGTGCGCCCGCGGTGCCACGACCAGCAGTCGTCCAGGCCGGCGTCGCCGAGCCGGGTCCAGTCGATCAGGTAACTGGTGACACTACGTCCCGGCACCGAGGATTCGAGGTGATGCCACGTCTCCCGCAGATCGGTCAGTTCCACACCGGCATGTAGCAGGCGGATCGCATCACCCAGCGCTTCGGCGGGCAGCGCGTGCGCCGCCATCCCGCGTTCCCGCAGGCGACCGGCGATGCGATGGGCGGCCGAAGCCAGCGCCCGGGGAGCGGACTCCGCCACCGGCCCTCGCCGCACGAGGGCCTCGAGGTTGTGCTCCGGATCCAACCGCAGCACCAGCCAGGTCATGCGGTCGCCGACCACCGGGTGCGGGCCGATCAGCTGGTCGTAGAGCATGCTGTAGCTGCCGGCCGGCCGCACCCGCTGACCGGTCGTGACGATGTCGATCTCGATCCGGACCCCGAACTGGTCGAGCATCGGCAGCAGATCCTGCACCGGGACGGTGTCCTCGGTATAGAGCTCCCGCTCGGCGATGACGGTCGGCAGGTCCAGATTCGGCGCGAGCTGGACCATCGCCACATACGACGATCCGTCCTCCCGGACACCGCAGACGCCCGCAGCCACCTCGACGTCGCGTAATCGTGCCGGCCGATGGAGGAGATCCTGGCGGGCCTGCCGCCCGAAGCGGTAGTCACACCAGTCGAGCAGCCAGCGCACCGCGGTTCGCTCGCCGACACGCACCGTGAGGGTGATCGCCACGACCGTCGCCGCCGCCGGTGCGACCCACCACGGCACCCGGCCCCACAGGCCCGCCACGGCGACGCTTCCGACGATCACCACCGCCGCCAGCGGTCCGCGCTCGGGCGCGCCGGCTCCGATCCTGGGAAAACTCACCCACGCCTCCGGACGATGGAGTTGGCATAACCGGCCCCCACCCCGAGCAACAGCGCCACCGCCACGACGACGAGTGCCGTGATTCCGGGACGCCGGTCGGCCGGACGCCCGGGTGGCGGCACGATCAGGGCCGAGGTACGGAACAGCCCGCTCGGCGCCTGCGGCGGTTCGGAATAGCCGAGCGACGCGGCCGGATCGATCACCCCGGCACCGACGATGTTGTCGACCCCGCGGGCGGGCGCATGCGCGCCGGCCTGCAGTCGCGCGGCGATCTGGCCGGGCGTCTCGTTCGGGAACCGCGAGCGCAACAGCGCCGCCACCCCGCTGACGTAGGCCGCGGCGAAGGACGCGCCGCCCACCGGAACCATCTTGTCGCCGGCTCCGACGGCATTGATGAGCCCACCACCGCCGGGACCGAGCGATTCGATCCCGGTTCCGGGGGCGGCCACCGAAACCCAAGGGCCCCACAGTGATTCGGGCATCGGCGCGCCGGTGGCAGTGGTGAAGCCGACCGTCAGCACATCCGGCGCATACCATCCGGGCGTCGAAATCGTCTGAACGCCTTTCCAATTGCGCGAATCGGTCGGCCGGCTCGGATCGATATCGGGGTTCTGCTGACAACCGGCCTCGCCGGTGTTGCCCGCACCGGCGACGATGAGCGCACCGCGCACGTGCACCGCGTAGCCGACAGCGGCCGCGAGCATCGATTGATCGATACGCGCATTGGCTCCGAGGCAGACCGGCAGCGCCACGGTGATCACGCCGGCGCCCAGATTCGCGGCATGGGTGATCGCCCGGGCCAGGGTTCGGATCTGGCGGGCGGGTTCCTCATCAGAGTTGCCCGCGTCCGGACGTTCCAGGCTGAACGCACCGGACCGGTAGCGAATGGAGATCACGCGCGCGTCGGGCGCTACCCCGGCGAATCCATCGGCCTGATCCGGAGCCGCGGCGATGATCCCGGCGACGAGGGTGCCGTGCGCATCGCAATCCGAGAGCCCGTCGCCCCCGGCGGCGACATAGTCGCCGCCACCGACCAGATTCGGCAGCCGGGGATTCGGAGCGACCCCGGTGTCGATCACCGCGACGGTGACCCCGGTGCCACGACTGAGCGGCCGGACCCGCCGCAGATCCAGCGCGCGGTCGGACGGCGGGACCTGGGCCAGGTCACTGCCCGGCAGTACGCCCGCGGCCAGGCAGCCCTTGTCTTGTTTGGTCGGTTGTTCCGGTCCGGGGGGCCCGTCCGGCGGCGCGGCCCCGACGATCGCCTCGGGCGGATCCACCGCCGCGGCCGGGGCGATGACGGCCGCCGGCGCCACCGTCAGCGCCGCCACCAATCCGGCGAGCAGCATGCTCACCGGTCTGCGCATGATCATCAGATCGCTCGCATCGCCGTGTATATGCCCATGATCCAGAAGGCGATCACCGGAATCAGCAGGATGAGCGCGTACTCCACCAGGTCGATGACTCGTCGCGTCACCGGAGACAGGCGCCGGCCGGGCAGCCGCAAGGCGGCGACACAGGCCGCCACCGCGGCGACGACGAGCACCCCGACGACAGCCAGTCGCGCGTAGTCGGTGCCGTACGCGCCGACGGTGACCGCGGCGACCCCCACCGTCGCCACCGCCGAGGCCGCGCACAGCGAAACCGCCTGCACCCGATCCGGATACCAGCGCGCCCGCATGACGAGAATGCCCGCCACGGCGGCGCCCAGCACGATCTCCCGGATGCCACCGGGCGCCTGCTCGGCGGCCACGACCACACCTCCCGCAAGCAGCGCCGACACCGCCGCGATGAGACCGCGCAGGCTGGTCACGGCCAGTCGGGCGCGAGTTTCGATCCTGGTGTTCGGCCGCAGTTCCCGCTCCGGGTCGACGCTTTGATCGAGCTGATCGTCACGCACGGTTTCCGCGTCGAAGATGTCGGTGAGCGTGGCCGGCGCCACCTCGTTGCCGGGGTCCGGCAGATCCGGCGGCCGGATGCGCGCCGCGACCACTGCCAGTCGCGGTGCCGCGGTCAACAGCACCGCAGCGGCGAAGACGATTCCGCCCGCGACCTTTTCCAGAGATACATCGAAGTAGGTCGGGACCAGTGCCGCGAAGGCCAGGACCACTCCGAGGGTCGCGACCGCGGTCAGCGCCGAGGTGCCGGAGTCGCTCGCACGCAACATCGTGACCGCCGCGACCGCGGCGACCACCGCGCCGGCTGCGATATTGGCCGCGGCGAAGCCACCCGGCTGGCCGTAGGCCGGCGGCACGAGCATCGCGCCGCCCGCGAAAAGCAGTGGCAGTGCGGACAATTCCAATCCGAGGACGACGCCTGCGGGCGTCCTGCCTCGTCCCGCGACCACGGCGGCACCCCAGCAGGCGGCGCCCAGCAGCAGCGCGGGCAGACCGCACCACCACAGCGACCCGCTGCGAGTCCACGACCAGGACAACAGGACCGTCGCCACCACCGCGCCGACACCCAGCGCCGCGGAACCGACCGTGGCAACGGTTTCGGAATCGAACTCCGCGAATTCGCGCTCGTTGATCGCCGCGAGTGCGTCGGTGATGTCCTCGACGACCGGAGTGAACACCTCGGCCGACTCCACCACGGACAGCATCAGCACCGTGCCGTCGACCACGTCGTGGTCGGCCAGGCTGCGCCATCGCGGAATCGGCTGCTCACCCGGCCGGGCCAGGCTCCACTGGCCCGCGGGTGGCGTGAAATCCACCGTCTCGTCGTCGATCGCGCGGTCGAGCACCCCGAGCAGGTCGTCGATGAAGGTCTCCACGGCGAACTTCGTCGGAACGACCACATCGACCTGATAGGTCGCGACCAGGACCGCGATCCGTGCCCGCGCCACCTCGGCCTGTTGCGCCGCCGCCCGTGGGGCGGCGCCCGGCGCCGCGACGGCCGTGCTCA
>NZ_BDBN01000146.1 GCF_001613005.1 Nocardia nova NBRC 15556
GACGGGCGCGGGGAAACGGGGATCGCGGGCCCGCGGTCCGAACCGATGCAGCCCGGGACGAACGGCGCGACGGACGGCGGCCGGCCCGAGACCGATCGAGCCCGGGGCACACAGCGCCGCAGCCGCGGCCGGCACGGCGACGCCCTCGGAGGTGCGCGATGAGTATGGTGCTGCTGCGCGAAGTTCCAGTCGACAGCCCGATCCATCGGCTGTGGGCCGGGACCAAGATGATCGTCGCCTTCTTCATCAGTGTGCTGCTGATGTTGCAGCCCGCGTGGCCGGTCCTGGGCGTGGTGGTCGCCTTCCTGATCGCGATCGGCCTGATCGCCCGGCTGCCGCTGGGCACGCTGCCGCGGCTGCCGTGGTGGTTCTGGGCACTGATCGTGCTCGGCGGGCTGATCACCATCCCGACCGGTGGTGCCGCCGTACTGCGGTATGTCCAGGTCACGCTGTTCGGGCTGGTGTTGCTGACCACCTCGTTCCTGATCGCCTGGACGACCCCGATGAGCGAGATCGCTCCCGCCCTGGCCAAACTCGGTGCGCCGCTGCGAGTTCTGCGGATTCCGGTGGACGAATGGGCGGTCGTCGTGGCGCTGACCCTGCGCGGACTGCCACTGCTGATGGACGAGATCCGGGTGTTGCGCGCCGCCCGCCGGCTGCGTCCGAAGGACGGGTCGATGGCGCGCGGCGCCGCGAATCCGCTCGTGGACATTCTCACCGCGGCCATGGCCGTCGCCACCCGTCGCGCCGGGGAGTTGGGCGAGGCCATCACGGCACGCGGCGGGACAGGTGAATTGACCGCGCATCCGGCCGGACCCCGCCGGGCCGACTACCTCGCTCTCGTCCTGTCGGTGGTGGTGTGCGGCGGCGCGGCGGCGATCGGCGTGTTTCTGTAACTCGCCGAAGCAAATTTTCAGCGATCTCATGTCGAAACGGGCAAACTTATTCCACTTTGCGAAACCCGAAGTCAGGGGATCGAATTCACCCCATTTTGTGACCGAGTGAAGGTACGGTTACCTCAGTGAGTTAGCCGGACCGCGGCTCCACGCGCAGGGGTTGAGATACGTCGGGGGTATTGGGTTCTCAGCGCGCGTCGTTTTCGGCTACCGAATTTCTTCCTGATGGAGATTGGAACCGGAATGTTTCTGCGCAAGTTCGCCGCTCTTGCCCTTCCGGCAGTAGTGGCCGTCGCCCTCGGGGCAGGTACCGTCCATGCCGATACCGGCGCACCCACGGTGCGCTACGAAACCCATCTGACGGGCAATACCGTCGAAACCACTCTCGACGGCGGCTTTTTCCGCGTCGACGCCGACGGACGCACCGTCGACGTCACCGACGCCGACGGCCGCGCGCTCGTCACACTGCCGCTGTCCTTGCGGCAGGACGGTGTGGAATACCCCCTGCCCCACCAGGTGCGCGACGACGCCCGGGTCCTGGAATTGACCGTGGTGAAGGACGCCGCGGCGGCGCGGCCCGCGCCGGTGACCCCGGTGGCCTCGCCGCTGGAGAATCAGAGCGCGATGAACGCGTTCGCAACCCAATTCGGGCTCGGAACCGCGATCGGCAGCTTCATCGGTACCGCCATCGGCGGAGTGATCGGCTTGGTCGTCGGCGCCGCGGCAGGCGGTATCGGGGCGATTCCGGGATTCATCACGGGTGCCACCGCGGGCGCGATCATCGGCTCGCTGGTGGTCGGCGGACCCACGCTGGTCGTGGCCGCCATCGATCTCATCAGCACGCTGAGCGCTCCGGCGGGCACCACGAAGTGGTACACCGCCACCACGAACTGACTCGCCCAACCGAACATCCCGAAGGGTCCGGCGCCCACACCTCGTGGCGCCGGGCCGTCGGGCCGCGGCACGAGAACGGGTCGCCCGCGCGAGTAGCCGGCCCGTTCGGGAGGCCGAAACCGGTTGTGACGGAACTACTTCTCGTCCGGCACCCACGCCGGATGCCACAGCCGCCCGGACTCGGTCCAGTTCATATACCGCACCGTGCCGGGAATTTTCGGCGTCGCCCAGACGGCATCCTTGCGTTCGTCGGCGGTCAGCTCGTTGGCGAAGGGACTGGTCTTGCGGCGGAGGGGCCGCAGGCGCGCGGTCAGCCCCGACATCTCGCGGTCGCTGAAGCCGGTACCCACCCGGCCGATGTAATACAGCTCGCCGTCGTAGCGGACGCCGACCAGCAGGGAGGCGAATTCTCGTGCGGCACTGCGACGCCAGCCACCGATGATCACCTCCTGGGTGCGCCAGTTGCGGGTCTTGATCCACGATTGGCCGCGCTTGCCGGGCAGATAAACCGAATCCTTGCGTTTGGCGACGACTCCCTCGAGCCGATGCTCACGGCTGTATTCCAGGGCGTCCGCACCGGAACCCTCCAGGCGCGGCGGGACGAGCAGCGAGGGCACGCCCTCGGCCAGCGCCTCCAGCACCTGCCGCCGATCCGCGTAGCGCTTACGCAGCAGCGAGGTGCCGTCCAGATACAGCACGTCGAAGGCGACCAGTTCCGCATGGGCCGGATCCGCCTGCAACAGGGCCAGATTCGACGAACCCTCGGCATCGAAGACGACCGCCTCCCCGTCGAGCACGATCCGATGCCCCCGCAGTTGCCGCCCCAGCTCGGCGATGCGCGGATAGCGGTCGGTGACGATATTGCCCGCCCGGCTGCGGATCACCACGTTGCCGTCGTCGATTTCCGTGATGACCCGGAACCCGTCCCATTTGGTCTCGAAGACCCAGTCCCGGGCGCCGAGTTTCGCCACTTCCCCGGAGGTCGCCAGCATCGGCGACAGACCGCGCGGGAACTCGGCTCCGCCCGACCGCGTCTCGGTCCGGCTCGTGGTGCGCGCTGCGACATCGTGTTCGGCGACGCCGTTTTCGGCCGCGCCGGAGCCGCCGCTACGTCCGGCAACCTCTTGCGGGTCGCCTCGGTGACCGTCGGCCGAATCCCCTTGCTCCGCCTCCTCTTCCGGCTCGGCGACCTGCGATTTCATCAGGTGCATCAACCACTGCTCGCCGTCGGTGCGGATGAAGGCGTAGCGGCCGTCGAGACGCTCGCCGTGAAACTGGACGATCACCTCGTCCGCACGCCACTTCTCGGTGTCGTAGGTGCCGGTGTCCCAGATCGTCATCTGCCCGGCACCGTATTCACCGCGCGGGATGGTGCCGTGGAAATGGAGGTATTCCAGCGGATGGTCCTCGGTGTGCACGGCCAGCCGGTTCTGTGACGGCGAGGTCGGCGGCCCCTTCGGCACCGCCCACGACACCAGCACACCGTCGCGTTCGAGTCGCACATCCCAGTGCAGTCGCCGAGCGTGATGCTCCTGCACCACGAAGCGATCACCCGCACCGGGATCGGGCGGCCCGGGCGGAACCGGTTCCGGCGTGCGGTCGGGGTCGCGCATGGACCGGTAGGTCTGCAGCGGATCCGCCGCGCCGGCGCCCAGGGGCGGATCCAAACCCGCCAGCAGATCCCCGTCGGAACGCCAGCGTTCGAGTACCTCGTCGAAGCGCAACTGCCGCAGGCGCTTTCGGTCGGCGATCTCGTCCCAGCTGCGCGGCGCCGCGACCGTCGGCTGCTCACGCCCGCGCAGCGAATACGGCGCGATGGTCGTCTTCGCCGGGTTGTTCTGGCTCCAGTCCAGGAAGATCTTGCCCGGCCGCACGGCCTTCGCCATCGCCGCCGTGACCAGCGCCGGATGCAGCTTCTCCAGCCCGGTCGCCAACTGTTTCGCGACCGTCGAGGCGCCGCCGGGACTCAGTACCCGGTCCAGCGGCACATAGATGTGAATACCCTTGCTGCCGCTGGTCACCGGATAGGCATCGAGACCGGCGTCGCGGACGGTATCGCGAATCCACAACGCCACCGTCGCGCAATCGGCCAGGTCCACCCCCGGCCCGGGATCGAGATCGAAGACGATGCGGGTGGCCGGACCGCGCGATCCGTCGACGAAACGCCATTGCGGCACATGGATTTCCAGCGACGCCTGCTGTCCGAGCCACGCCAGCCCGGCCACCGAGTCGATGACCGGATAGTTCACCCGGCGATCGGAATGATCCATCGGCCGGCGCTGAATCCATTTCGGCGCGTGCGAGGCCAGATTCTTTTCGAAGAACGAGGATTCGCTCACCCCGTTGGGCCAGCGCTTACGCGTCACCGGACGGTCGGCGATATGCGGCAGCAGAGCCGGTGCGATGGCGGTGTAGTAGTCGATCACCTCACCCTTGGTGGTACCCGTCGCCGGATACAGCACCTTGTCGAGGTTGGTCAGACCGACCTCGATGCCCCCGAACTCGCGGCGCGCCGCCATAGTCGCAGTGTAAAGCGAAAACGGGCCCCGCCGGAGGAGTGAACCTCCGGCCGGTGCCCGTCGTCGATCGGCGAGTGAGCCCGCTGGTGCCGGGCATCCCGCCTCGTGCTCAGCCCTCCGGCGGCTGCGGCGCCTGCGGCGGGGTGGCGGGCGGAGTCTGCGGGGGCGCGGCGGGCGGCTCGGGAGCCGGCGGCGGGGTCTTGCCGCCCTGCTGGGGGATGTTCTTCTTGATGGCCTCGGTGCCCTTGTCGATGTGATCGGAGTACTTGCCACCGGTCTTCTCTTTGACGAAGCCACCGGCCTTGTCGACAGCGCCGTGGACCTTCTCCGCGTTCTGCGAGGCCACGTCGCGGCCCTTACCCACCAACCCCTTGAGCGTATCCATCAAACTCATGAAGCCCACTCCTTCACTCGTCGACTGCGTTTCTAGCGCACATCCTCCCACCAGGAGACCTGCGGTGATACCGCATTGGTATCGATCCGCCCGCCGGGAAGCGGCACCGCTACCCGGGTACCCGCTGCACGCGCCGCCGCAACAAGTCTGTGGACCGGCTCGGACCAGCCGTGGAAAGCCAGGTTGAACGTGGCCCAGTGAATCGGCACCAACATGCCGTATTCGGCCTCCCCGACACACACGTCGGCGTGGGCGCGCACCGCCTCCTCGGGGTTCATGTGCACATCGGGCCAATGCACGTCGTAGGCACCGATCGGCAGCAGCGTGAGATCGAACGGACCGTGCGTCGCGCCGATTTCGGCGAACGCCTTCGTGTACCCGCTGTCACCGCCGAAGTAGGCCCGCCGCCGCGGCCCCGCGAACACCCACGACGCCCAGAGCGTGGTGTTGCGGGTGAGGCCGCGCCCGGAGAAGTGCCGCGCCTCGGTGCAGGTCACGGTGAGCTCACCCAGTCCGGGGCGGGTGATGGAAGTGGACGTATTCCAATCCAATTCGATGATGCGGGCCTCCGGCACCTGCCATTTGCGCAGATGGGCGCCGATCCCGATCGGCACCACGAACGGGGCGTCCTGACCGGCCACCAGCGCGCGCACGGTCTCGCGATCCAGGTGGTCGTAGTGATCGTGCGAGATGACCACCGCGTCCAGCGCCGGCAGCGAGGACAGCGGTGCCGGGACCGGATGCAGCCGGGCCGGCCCGATCAGCGGCGACGGCGAGACCCGCTCGCTCCAGACCGGATCGGTGAGGATGCGGTAGCCGTCGACCTCGATCAGGGCGGTGGCGTGGCCGAACCAGGTCACGGCCAGATCTGCCGCCAGCTCCGGATGTTCGGTGCTCGCCAGCGGGATTTCCGCCGGTGGCCGCCCCACATCGCGCCGGGTCAGCGCCGACAGCAGCAGGGATGCGCCGGATCCGGGCGTGATCTGACTGCTGGGTTCGGTGTTGTGGAACTGCCGGTCGCGGTAGCTCGCCGACCGCGTCGCCAGCGGTGCGATGGCGGCCGCGGAAGCCCCCATTTCGGCGGGAATCCGCCATGCCGCGCGGGCCACCCAGCGCAATCCGACCAGCCCGGCCGCGGCCAGGGCCGCTCTGCGGGCGGCCGCGACGATCTCGGTGCCGGCCATCAGCGCCCCACGAACTTCGCCGCGCGCTTCTGTTCCCGCGCCAGCCGCGCCTCCTCGGCGTCGGCGCTGCGCCAGGCGGCCTCCAAGGCGGCGCGCTGCTCGGGGGTGTCCTCGCCGCGGGTGCCGTCGTCGTTGAACACCAGCTTGAGGTGGCGCAGTGAGAGCGGGGCGAGCTGGGCGATCGACTTGGCCCACTCCTGCGCGTCGGCCAGCGTGCCGAGGCGGTTGGCGAAGCCGAAAGTGTATGCGTCGGAAGCGGATACGCTCTCGGCGCCCATCAGCACGGTCCGCGCCGGGCCGCCACCGATCAGCGAGACCAGGCGGCGCACCGTCCAGCGATCCACCGAGATGCCCAGCTTCGCGGCCGGAATGGCGATATAGGAATCCGGACTCATCACCCGCAGGTCGGAGGCCAGCGCCAGCTGCACCCCGGCTCCGAGCGCGCCGCCGTTGATGGCGGAGATCACCGGCACCGGGACCGTTTCGATGGTGTGCAACAGAGCGAGCAGTCCGTCGAGGAAATCCGACGAGTAGACGCCGGACAAATCGGCTCCGGCGCTGAAAATCGGCCCCTGACCGGTCAGCACGATCACCCGCGCGTCGGCCGCCGCGGTCGTGACGGCCTCGCGCAACGCTGCCACCAACTCGTTGTTGAGGGCGTTGCGCCGCTGCGGGCGCTGTAATTCGATGGTGACCACGTCACCATCCCGGCTCACTGCGAGCATCTGACCTCTCCCCATTCGCGCGGTTTCTCTTCCGGGGGCACACCTCACCGCACCCGCCGGTCGGTATCGACTCCACTGTATGCGGCGGACAGTTACCGCAGCGCACCCGACGCGTACTGTGACGGCGGTGACCGCACCCGATTTCGAGATTGTGGTGATCGGCGCCGGCCAGGCCGGACTGTCGGTCGGCTATCACCTGCGGCGGCTCGGATTGACACCGGGAACCGACTTCCTCATCGTCGACCACTCCCCCGGTCCCGGCGGGGCATGGCAATTCCGCTGGCCCTCACTGACTTTGAGCACCGTGAATCGGGTGCACGACCTGCCGGGGATGTCGTTCACCGAAACTCTGCCGCCCGGCTCGGATTCCGTACCAGCCGCGACCGCGGTGCCGCACTATTTCGAGCTGTACGAGAAGCGTTTCGACCTCCGTGTTCGCCGGCCGGTGTCGGTACGGGTGGTATGTGATCGGGCAACCACCGCAACATGTCCGGGGACGTTGGTGGACGGGCTGTTGCACGTCGAGACCGTGGTCGGCGAAAACCTCTCGGCCGCAGAGGTTTCCGTCGTCGCACCGCCCGAGTTACCGGGTGCCGGCGACCGGCCCCTCCGGGTCCGCGGAGTGATCAATGCGACCGGCACCTGGGAAAAACCGTTCATTCCGTACTATCCGGGCGCCGAAACCTTCGCCGGACGGCAATTGCACGCTCATGACTACCGCAGCGCGGCGGAGTTCGCCGGTCAGCACGTCGTGGTGGTCGGCGCGGGAATTTCCGCGGTCCAACTGCTGGACGAGATTTCCCAGGTCACCGGCACGACGTGGGTGTCGCGGACGGAGCCGCGCTGGCGGGAGGGGCCGTTCGGTCCCGACGAGGGCCGCCGGGCGGTCGCGATGGTCGAGGACCGGGTGCGTCGCGGCTTACCGCCGCGATCGGTGGTGTCGGTAACCGGGCTGCCGGTCGACGACCGGATTCGCGCCGCCCGTGCGCGCGGCGCGCTGACCTGGCATCCGATGTTCGCCCGCATCGAACCGGACGGCGTGCGCTGGCCCGACGGCAGCTCTCAGGCCGCCGACGTGATCCTCTGGGCCACCGGCTTCCGGAGCGCGCTCGACCACCTGGCGCCGCTGCGGCTGCGCGGACCCGGCGGCGGCATCGCGATGGCGGGCCGGCTCGCTACCCAGGTAGCCGCCGACCCGCGCATCCATTTGATCGGTTACGGGCCGTCGGCCAGCACCATCGGCGCGAATCGGGCAGGGCGCGCCGCAGCGGTCGAGCTCACGAGCTACCTGGGTCTGCGATAGGGGCCCGGCAACGCGTCAGTCGAGCCCCATCGCGAACGTGTCGGGATCGGGGCCGACGCGGCTGCCGGTGTCGAGCGCATTGAGGGTGGTCATCTGCTCGACGTCGAGTTCGAAAGTGAACACATCGAAGTTCTCCCGGATGCGCTCGGGATTCACCGACTTCGGAATGACGATATTGCCCAGCTGCAGGTGCCACCGGATCAGAACCTGGGCGGGCGTGCGGCCGACCTGTTCGGCGACCGCGCCCACGGTGGGATCCTTAAGTTCCGCGCCCTGGCCGAGCGGACTCCACGCCTCGGTGGCGATGCCGTGCTCGGCGTGGAAGGCACGCAGCGTGTTCTGCGCGAGCGCCGGATGCAGCTCCACCTGGTTCACCGCCGGCACCTCACCGGTCTCCCCGATCACTCGTCGCAGGTGTTCCGGCTGGAAATTGGAGACACCGATCGAGCCGATGCGGCCCTGCGTCTTCAGCGACTGGAAGGCACGGAACGTGTCCACGTAACGATCCGCGCTCGCGACCGGCCAGTGGATGAGATACAGATCGAGATACTCGAACCCCAGCCGCTCCATACTCGCGTCGAACGCGCGCAGGGTCGAGTCGTACCCCTGGTCGGCATTCCACAGCTTGGTGGTGATGAAGACCTCGTCGCGCGCCAGCCCCGATTCGGCGATCGCCCGCCCCACCTCGGCCTCGTTCCCGTAGGCCGCCGCGGTGTCGATGCTGCGATACCCCGCCTCGAGCGCGGCGGTCACCGTGTCGAAGGTCTGTCCCTCCGGCACCTGGAAAACCCCGAAGCCCAGCCTCGGAATCAGATGGCCGTCGTTGAGAATCACCGACGGTACTGTGCTGCTCTCGCTGCGAAAGGTCACCGTTCCGACCGTAGAAGCGGTTTGCCGAGCCGTCAACGACGCGCACCTGCGTGTTCGGATCCTGTGCGCCTACCAGGCGGAACCTCGGACCTCAGCGCTCGGTTGCCCGTCCGAGGTGGAGGTCGATCTCGAACGCGACGCGCACTCGCAACCGATCGTGGTGGATGCCGGTGTGCGCGTACTGCGGTCGCGTTCCTCGGAATCGGGGGGACGGGTGGACCCGCACGACGAGGCGGCCGGAGCACGGAACCGCACACTCACCCGGGAACGCCCAGCCGACGGTAGCGGCGGCGGCGAAGGGCGCGCAGATCGGCTGTCGGTCGGGTCCGGAGGCTCGCCAGTTCCTCGGCGACGGCGGCGACCATGCGGCGGGAGAAGTCGATCGGTTCGTGGGCGGCGTCGGGGCACTCCGGGACGATGCGGTCGACGACGCCGTCGGTGCGCAGGTCGGCCGCGCCGACTCGTTGGGCGGCGGCCAGTTCCGGCGCATGGTCCGTATCGCGGAAGACGATGGCGCTGGCGCCTTCCGGCGGGAGTGGCGCCAGCCAGGCGTGCGTCGCGGCGAGGACACGGTCGGCAGGCAGCAGGGCCAATGCCCCTCCGCCGGTGCCCTGGCCCAGCAGTATCGACACGGTCGGCGTGTCCAGGGTGACCAAATCCGCTAGGCAGCGGGCGATTTCGGGTGCGAGGCCACGCTCCTCGGCCTCCTGGGACAGCGCGGCGCCCGCGGTATCGATGACCAGGACCAGCGGGAGGCGGAGTTCGGCGGCCAGGTGCATACTGCGGCGGGCCTCGCGCAATGCGGCCGGGCCCATGGTGTTCTCGCCGGTCTGGCCGGCCCGGTCGTGGCCGAAGATCACGCACGGTTCGCCGCGCAGCCGGGCCAGGGCGTGCACGACGGTGCGGTCGGATTCGCCTTGGCCGGTGCCGCTCAACGGCACCCGATCGGTCGACTGCCGCAACAGCTCCCGGATGCCGGGACGCCGCAGGTCGCGGGAGATCAGCACCGACTCCCAGGCCGACGAAGTGGTTCGGTCGGCGTCCGGTGAATCAGCGGTATCGGCCGAACCTCCGGCAATGCCGCCGTCGCCGGGCGGCACCACCGGCAAATCCCGCGTTGACGAAGCAATGGATAGCGAATCAGGCTGTCCCGCAACCGGAGTCGTCACATTCAACACCCGGTGCGCGATCCGGCGGAAGAACCGGACCGGCACGACCCCGTCGATGACCCCGTTGCGATACAGATTCTCGGCGGTCTGCACGCCTTCCGGAAACGGCCGGTCGTACAGGGCCTCGTAGACCCGGGGTCCCAGGAATCCGATCAGTGCCCCGGGTTCGGCGAAGGTCATGTGCCCCAGCGAACCCCAGGACGCGAATACGCCGCCCATCGTGGGATTGCGCAGATACACCAGATAGGGGTGGCCGGCCGATTTGTGGGCGGCCACCGCGCCGGCGATCTTCACCATCTGCACGAAGGCGACCGTGCCCTCCTGCATCCGCGTTCCGCCGGAGGTGGGCGAGGCGAGCAGGGGCAGCCCCAGCTCGGTGGCGCGTTCGACGGCGGTGACGATGCGCTCGGCGGCCGCCACGCCGATCGATCCGGCCAGAAAGCCGAATTCACACGCGATCACCGCGACGCGCCGCCCGCGCAACCGTCCCTCACCGGTCAGCACCGATTCGTCGGTGCCGCTGCGTTCGCCCGCGGCGGTCAGTTCCGCGCGATACGCCGGCGACGTGGCGACCTCGATCGGTTCTCGATCCCAGCTGCGATACGAACCGGGATCGAGCACACCGTCGAAAAACTCACGCGCCGAGATCTTCACGCTCCGAGCGTAACCGCGCCGGACCGGGCGATCGGCGGTCGTGGTGCCGCCGCGCGCCGACGCGGCCGCGTCGTGCGGCCGGTCGTCGGCGTATCAGTAACCCTGAACCACTTTGCGCAGCGCGTACTCGGTGACCGAGACCAGCGCCTGCTTCACCGGCTCGCGGCGGCGCGCGTCGATCGACATGATCGGCACGTCCGCCGGGACGGCCAGCGCCTGGCGGATGTCCTCCAGGGGGTACCGCGGTGCGTCGTCGAACTCGTTGATGGCCACCAGGAACGGCAGCCCACGAGCCTCGAAGTAGTCGACGGCGGCGAAGGAATCCTCCAGCCGTCTGGTGTCGATCAGCACTACCGCCCCGATGGCGCCGCGAATCAGGTCGTCCCACATGAACCAGAAGCGGTACTGGCCGGGTGTGCCGAACAGATAAAGCACCAAATCGTCGGCGAGGCTGATCCTGCCGAAGTCCATGGCCACCGTGGTGGTGGCCTTCGTCGGCACGGCGGTCAGGCTGTCAACGCCCACACTGGCGTTGGTCACCAAGGCCTCGGTGCGCAGCGGAACGATCTCCGATACAGCACCGACCAAGGTCGTCTTACCCACACCGAAGCCACCGGCCACCACGATCTTCGCGGAGGTCGGCTTGGCGTTGCGGGTATCGACCTGGGCCGTCGAATCAAATACGCCGGAGTCCACTGAGAACCCTTTCGATCAGCTCGCGACGTTCATCGTCGCTCGAATCGTCTTTCAAAGTCGCCGAAACTCGAACATGTCCCGCCTCGATGAGGTCGGCGACGAGCACTCGAGCCACCCCGATCGGAATACCCAGTCGGGCAGCCAGTTCCGCGACAGATGGCGATTCTCTGCACAACTCCACGATTGACGTCTCGATGTTGGTCAGTTCGAACTGCCGCTCCAGGGCGACCGGATGCGATGCGACGAGCGCCTCCAATGCCAACTCCACCGTCGGCCGCGTACGACCGGCGGTCAGCGAGTACGGACGGACGAGGCTGGGCTCGGCGCTCCCCACGTGCTGGTTGTCTATGTCCATCCCACCATCAGGAACCCATCGTGACGCGAGGTGTGGCCTGGACTGTCTGGCCCACCCGCTCGACCAGCAGAGCCATCTCGTAGCCCACCTGGCCGATATCGCAGGACGTGTTCGTCAGCACGGCCAGATAGGACCCGTCACCGACTGCCATGAGCAGTAGGTAACCGTGTTCCATCTCGACCACGGACTGCAGTACCGTGCCGCCTTCGAACAGGTTCGAAACGCCGACAGAGAGGCTGGCCAAACCTGCGGTCACGGCGGACAGCTGTTCGGCTCGGTCGACGGGCAATTGAGCGCTCGCGGCCATCAACAGGCCGTCCGCCGAAACCAGCACGGCATGAGCGACGCCCGGGACCTCGTTGGCGAAGTTCGAAACCAGCCAATCCAGCTGACGGTTCGTACCACCTAGATCGGGGTTCATCGGTCTCCTTTATCTCCGGTTAGGTTCATTGCTCCCATTGCGCGGCCATCCCGGACGCCCTGCTGGTGACGACTCAGACTTGACCTGATCGACTCTGGGTCGCGGCTCGGCGCCCGGTCGGCGCGCCCGATGACACCACCGGGTACCAGCCGATTGCCGGGATCACGCTGCGGCAATCCGGCTGCCGTCCGCTTCTCCGACGAGGTTTCCACCGCTCGTCGGGCAGCCTGCCAACCTTCGTCACCTGGGGATTCGAAGGAGGCGGCGACTTGGGACCGGTCCGGGTTGGGGTCCGCGAGCCACGCCGACATCATCTCGGCGAAGATCGGACTTCCCCCTTCCGACGGACCGGGGTCGGCTGCGGGTTGCAGCCGGGTCTGGAAGAACGATGCCGTCTTCTGCGGATTCGACCGGTAGCTGTGGCGGCCGCGTTCGCGACCTTCACCGGATTCCGCATTCGCGTCCGCGGCGGAGCTGTCCCGCTGCGGCGCATGACGTCCGGGCAGGCTCAGGCCCGGGGTGGGTTCCGGCCGCGGCGG
>NZ_BDBN01000147.1 GCF_001613005.1 Nocardia nova NBRC 15556
CGCGCGGGTGCGGTCGGCCGCGGCGGCATCGGCCACCGTCATCGCCTGGCGCACCGCGCGCACATCGGCGTCGCGTTCCTCGGCGTGGCTGCGCACGGTGGTGGTGAGTTGTTCGGTGCGGGCCTGTTCCGGCAGGGCGGCCCAGGCGATTCCGGCCTCCTCGGCCGCCGCGCGCAGTTCGTCCTCACCGCGGGCCAGGGCCGCGGCGGCGGTGGTGACCGCGGCGGTGGCGCGTTCGTATTCCTCGCCGCGCTGGTCGGCCGCCTGCTGGGCCTTGGTCGCCTTGTCGCGGTGGACCGCCGCCGAGGTCTCGAGCCGCCGCACCGCATCGGCCAGATCGTCGAGCTGCTGCTTGCCCTCGTAGGCGCTGGACCGCTGCAGCGTCTCCCGATCGGTCAGGGCCTGCTCGTAGGCGCGATCGGCCTCCTCGGCGCGATGCTCGGCGGCGGTGCGCTCGGTCTCGCGCCGCTGCCGCAGTGCCGCGGCCGCGAACAGCGCGGTGCTGCCGTGGGTCACCGCGTCCAGCCGCGAGCGCACCTGATCCACATCCGACTTCGCCTGCACCGCAAGGTATTTGCGATAGACGTCGACGAAGGTGCGAGTGGCGGAGTCGGCGGCGACCAGCCCCTCGAGCGTGCGGCCGACCTCCTCCATATCGCTGAACGAGCGGGCGGCGTCGAGGATCAGCTGATCGTCGAGCGGGCGCAGACCGTCGGTGAGGGCCTGCGACAGTCCGCGCGGATCGAGGTTCTTGGCCAGCTGCGGGCGGCGCAGCGTCAGGATCAGATTGATCAACTGGTCGTAGCGCTGCACACCGAGGCCGAACATGCGCGCGTCGATCGCGGCGCGGTAGTCGACGGGGCGGTCCACGATCGCGTCGGTGCCGATCTGCTCGGCCAGCTGTTTGCGGGTGAAGGGCCGGTCGTCGGGTCCGATCAGCGAGAAGTCCACGCCCACCCGGCCGTCGGCGACGAAATACCACCGCGTCACCTTGTCCGAGGACCGGGTCGCGCGCATGCCGATGCCGACGGTGACCACCTCGGGATCCGACCAGCGCCCGCGCGCGAATTCCATCCAGACATAGGAATAGGCCGAATCCTGTTTGCGATAGAGCAGATTCGACTTCATCGTGCGCTCTTCACCGGCGAACGGATTCAACCGCCGCGGTTCGATGCGGCCGTCGAAGACGAAGGGGAACAACACCTCCAGGGCCTTGGTCTTGCCGGATCCGTTCGGACCGCGCAGCACCAGCCGCCCGTCGGCGAAGCAGAATTCCTGATCGCGGTAGTCCCACAGATTGACGATTCCGGCGCGGGTGGGAATGAAGCGGACACCACCGTGAATGAGGTCCATGGTTACTCCGTCCCCTTTCCTGAGGTACTGGATCCCGCGGCGCCGGCCGGTGCGGTCGCCGGTTGCCCGGTGGCGTGCGCGCCCAGCGATCGTGCCGAGGCGAACAATTCGGTTTCGGCCCGCGTGCGCACGGTGACCACCGCGCCCCGATAGCGGGCCAGCGCGGGCAGTGCCAGGACACCGCCGTCGACCATCTCCACCAGAGACAGCCGCGCCAGCAGACCGACCACCTCGGTGGTGAGCCCGCCCACGTCGGCCTGCCATTGAGCGGCGAAGGTCGAACCGTACCGCTCGGTGAGCGCGTGCACCGTCGCGCGAATCCACTCGTCGTCGACGAATGGATGGGTGATCGGCTCGGGACCTTCCTCGTCGGCCGGATCATCCGCGTCGCCGGGCTCCTGCGGCGCCGTGACCAGCGGCGCGAAGACGGTGGCCGCCGGAATGGCGGCATCGAGACCGTCGGCGATGCCGGTGGCGGCGGGCGGGCGCGGTTGCCGGGGCAGCGGATTGTCGATGTCGAGGACCCGGTCGGCGATCTCGCCGATCAGCAGCAGCGCCACCTGCGCGAGGGTTCCGGTGCTGGGGAAGCGCACATCGGAGAACCGGCCGGAGGTGTCGATCAAGGCCACACCCTCACCGCGGCGTTCGGCGCGCAACCCGGTGAGCAACTCCACCTCCGCCACGATCTTCTCGCTGCCCAGCGCGGATTGTTCCGCCGCACCGAGGGTTTCGGTGTAGACGACCGGCAGTTCGATCAGCGCCCGCCGCACCCGGCGCGCGGCCGCGGCGCGCGACGGCACGGAAACCGTTGCGGCGGAATCGGTGTCGTCGGCGAGCAGGGTGCGCACACTGTGCAGGTGCTGCAACGCGCGCGGCGGCCGGAATATCGCGAACACCACCGAGCGGTCGATGTCGTAGAGTGCCTCACCCGCTTCCGGGTCGGCGGCCCAGCCACCGGCGTCGCCGTCGGCGAGGGTCAGGGCGCCGCGGGCGGCCAGCCAGGCCACCGCGTCCACGAACGCATCCCGGTCGGCAGCGCGTTCGGTCGACAGTTCCAGCCCTTCCACCCGCACGGCGTAGGCCGCGACCTGATCGGCCAACTCCGACAGCGTGATCTGATCACCGGCGCGACCGAGCGCCGCCAGGGCGAGGGAGAGATAGGCGTAGCGGCGACGGTCGAAGATACGATCGGCGGGGGTACGGGCGGGACGGCCGGTGTCGAGCCGGTCGGGGATCGGGAACAGCCGAGCCGTGGTCTCGGTGACCTCGAGCCGGTAACCGAGCAGCTCGGCCATGTCCTCGCGCAGTTCCGTGGCCCAGCGCCGGATCAACGGCAGCGCAATGCGATCCGGGAAGGTCCGGGTCACCAGATGATTGGCCAGCAGGACCCGCGCCGCGCGCTGGTAGCTGTCCAATGCGAGCGGGTCGATGGTTTTCGCGTGCATCACGACCGACCGGAGGCGGTGCGGGCGCGGGAATTCTCGCGCACCTCGAGCCGGCGGTGATCCAGATACAGCAGGCCCTGGGCCGTGCGCACCACCGTGGAGCCGGGATGTTCGCGGACCGTCAGCGTGACGCCGCTGTCGGATCCGGTCGTGCTCACCCGGCCGCTCACGGGCACCCACGCGGTCGAGGCGGCGTCGAGCAGCCGCAGCAGGACCTCGGTTTCACGTTCGTCGAGCACCCGGTCGTGCACATCGGCGGCGGCCAGCGACATCGCGGCCGCCGCGCGGGCCCGCTGCGTCTCCAACTGCGCCTGGCGCAGCCGCCGCACCCCGGCATCGTTGCGCACGAGCCGCGCGGGCGCGCCCGGGGTGGGCTGACGGCCGGTTTCGGCGAGCGTGCGCGCGATCTCCAGCGGCGCTGCCTCCCACCAGGATCGGTGGGCGGGAATGATGTCGGCGTCGGGATGTTCCATCGACAGGTGCCGGGGTTTGCCCAATCCGAAGACGACGTCGAACAGGGCGTGCGCACTGTCGGTGGTGGGCGCGGCGGCGAACCAACCGGCCAGATGCCGCAGCGCCGACTCCCGGCTCACCCCGCCCTTGCGTGTTTCGGTCACGCGGCGCAGCAGCGACAGCACCGCCGCGATCGCGCTCATGGTCGCCTCCCGCAACCGTTCGGCCTCGGTCGCCGGTGCGGATTCGGCGGCCGGGTCGGGCGCGCCGCGATCGCGGACCGCGACGAACCATCCGCGCAGCCCCTGCCAGCGAGCCCGCCAATCGGCTTCGCGCGCGCCGATGTCCAGCAGCACCCGCTCGTCACAGGACGCGGCGCGGGCGATCAGCGACTCGGCGCCGGTGTCGTCGACCTCGGCGATCGCGGCCGCCAGCCGGGGCGCGTAGCGGGCCAGATCCATGCTGAATTCGCGCATGTGCGCCAGCAGCGCATCCTTGTGTGCGAGAAAGGCTTCCGGCGTGGCCTCGGTCGTGCGGACCAGATCGCCGAGGGTCAGATAGAAATGCGCCGCGCGGTCGGCCAATTCGGACAGCGCGGTATCGAGTCGCTTCAGGATCCGGTACACCCGCTCGGCGTCCCCGCCGCGATTGGCCTGCGCCAGTGCTTGCAGATCGGCCAGCAGTTCCGGGAGCACCAGCCGCGACAGCGAGGCCTCGTCCAAGCGCGCGCCCAGGACCTCGTTCACCGCCCGGTACGCCTGATATCCGGCCTGCGAGAACTGATATACGTAGTGCCGGTTGCGATATTCGGCCAGGGTCGCCGCGCGGGTGCCGTCGTAACTGCGTTCCAGCACACCCCAGGTGTGCAGCTGTTCGAGCAGCGGCCCGATCTCGGTGGCGGTGGGGTGCGGGGCATCGAGCATCCGAGCCAGGGTGTCGGCCACATCGGAGGCATGCAGCAGCACCACATAGGCGGCACGCGCGTGATCGAAGGCGCGCAGCACCCACAGATAGTCGTTGCGCTTGTCGGCGGTGGCGAAGGAGAACAACCGCAGCCGATCCGCGCCCTCGATCACCGTCTCGTCCCGGGTGCGGGAGACGCCGTCGAACAGTGCGGGTTCGGCGGGTAGCAATCGGTCAGCGGACTCGGTCACCGGCACGAGCGTAATACCTGCCCGTGCGCCGCGGCGGCGCACCCGGGCCTCGGCGTGCCGTCACCCCGCCTCGGTGGCGACCGCGGAGCGTTCCACGGTCAGCAGGCTCTCCTCACTGTGCTCGCGATGATAGGCGGCGCCACCGCCGTTGAGGCCGAACAACCGCTTCGACCACAGCAACCACAGCACCGCGGCGATATTGATCACCAGGGCGCCGGCGCGGACGACGGTGATGCGCTCGGTGAGCTCGTAGATTTCGAGCGGTAGGAACAGCGAGGTGGCGATCACCGCGAAATACTCACCCCAGCGCTGCACGTACCACAGGCCCACGGCCTCCACGAATTCGATGACGGCGTACGCCAGCAACCCCGCCGCGATCCAGGTGAGCACGGTCGGCGACAGCGTCCAGCCCTTCTCGATGAACGCCACGATCTTGGAATTGTCGGGATTCCAGCCGATCTGGTCGGCGAGCGGACGGATCAGCGGCAGCTCGCGATCGAATGCGGCATGCAGCTGCTCCTGCGAATTGCGCACCTTGAACACCCCGGCGGCCAGCACCACGAACACCAGCCCGCGGATCACGCGTTCGGTGGCCAGCAGCCGCATGATCAGCCGGTCGCGCAGCAGCCGCCCGCGCGGCACCTCGGGCGCCGCGTCGGCCGGGCCGCGTCCGCGCGGTTCGCCGATCACGAAGTTCCCGCAGCGCAGACACCGCCAGGCTTCGCCGGCGGCCGTCGAAACATGCAGGCGCGCAGCCAGTTCCGCTTCGTCGGGGGCGTAGGTGGCGTGCCCGTGCCACGAGCAGCTGCGCAGACTGAAGTCCATTCGTCGCAGCGTACAACCCCGGCGGCATCGTGCAATTCAGCGGCGCAGGCGAATCCGCTCAGCTCATCGACAGGACCCGCAGCTGCTCGAGGTAGGTGCGAGTGCGGGGATCGGACGGATAGCGTTCGATCATCTCCCGCGCCGCCTCGCCCGCGATCCACAGCAGTGAGGGCAGCGAGCGGCGCTTGCCCTCGAACGCCCGCATCGCCTCGTCGACCGCGAGCTCCAGATCGCGATCGCGGACCGCTACGACGGCCAGCGTCAGCTGTGCCTCGGATACGCGCATCGGCTGACGGACCGAACCGTCGAGGCCCGTGGCGCTGCGGATCACCTGGCGGGCATAGGCTTCCGCCGGGCGGTTGTCACCGGCGACCCGGCAGCAATCCATGGCGTAGAAGTCGAACTTCTGCGCGTCGACCACGAAGTGGTTGTCCAGATTTGCCGGATTGTCCAATTGCCGCAAGATATTTCGGCCGCGCTCGAGGGCGCGTTCCATCGCCTCGCGATCGCCGATGCGGGCCCACGCCTTGGCCTGCTGCGCGGCCAGCTGCACGCCGACGCCCATGCCGCGGCAGTTGTCCAGGGCGGACTCGGCCACCTCGATCGCACCGCGGTAGTTGCCCTGCGTGATGGCGAACCAGGCCGCCATTTCCGCACCCCAGCCGACGATTTCGGGATGGTCGGCCTCCTGTCCCAGTGACAGGGCCGCGCGGCGGGTCGCCTCCGCGGCGGTGCGCCGGCCCAGGTCGTAGTCCACACATCCGACCAGCAACGCCACCCAACCGGCGAGGACCAGCACCTCGCGATGCTGGGCCAGGGTCAACCGCCCGTCCAGCAGCGAGGTGATGCGCCGCAGCCACGCGGTGCCCTCGGTATGCAGTTCGTGCGGGTCGGCGAAGGGATATTCGCAGCACAGCCGCTCGGCGGTGATGCGAATGGCATCCAGTGTGGCCGAGGAGATGTCGGACATCCGTAGCCGGCCGATGAACTCGAGCGTGTCCATTCCCGTTGACGACAAAAGTTCGTCGTCCCGATTCGGGCGCGCCTTGGGGAAAAACGCCGCGGTGACGGTGTCGAACGCCGCCGCGATGATCGGCGCGTAGAAATCGTCCGGGCGCGACTCGCCCGATTCCCAACGGCGCCAATTGCGTAGGAGGGTACTGTCTGTCGGCAAGTTGTGGGATGACTTCGCGCGCATCGCACGGACGGCATCCGCTTGGGACCACCCCCGGGCGTCGCGTTCGGAGCGCATCCTGACAGCCCAGACGGGTCGATCGTCACTCACGGCCACGTCTGTAGTATCCCACCAGTTAACGCGAGTTGGACCCAATAGGGCACGCGGTTGTCCGTCATTGACATCTGCAATTGCATTTGCCGATGACGGATGCTCGATTCGGGCGGTTTTCCCGTCCGCAGAAGGTGATCCACTAGCAGGTGATCCACAACAGAACAGCGAGTCCCTTACACATCCAAACGGAGGTTCGGGTGGAAGCGTTGATCTATGGATACGTGCGTGACGATTTGGCCGACGGTCACGCCGCCGAGCTGGAGGATGCGATGTGCACCCTGGCCAGCGAAGTCGGCCTCTGCTTCGCCGCGACGTTCCATGAATCGACCCAGGGTGACGGCACCGCGTTCGCCGAACTCACGGCCGAGCTCAAGCGGGCCGAGGCACACCATGTGGTGGTTCCGTCCCTCGATCATCTTGCGGGCCAGACCATTCCGCGCGACGTGCTGATCGCGAAACTGGCTCACGACGCGGAGGCCCAGGTGCTGACCATCGAGACCTGACCGCGCGCGGCTGTCGCCGGACACGCGTCCGCGGGACCCGTCCGCCGGCCGAGTGTCCGGCGCCGCCACCGGCTACAAGCCGAATCCGCCCTTGCCGCCGCCTCGCCGGCGCAGATACTTCTCGAATTCCGCGGCGATCGCATCGCCATCGATCTTGGCCATCGCGTCGTCGAGGTCGACCGCGGCGTCGCCGCGCTCCTCCAGCGACCGCACGTATTCGGTGACCTCCTCGTCACCCTCGGTCATCTCGTCGACCGCGGACTCCCAGTCCTCGGCCTGCGCGGGCAACTCGCCCAGCGGCACCTCGATATCGAGCACGTCCTCGACCCGGCGCAGCAGCGCGATGGTCGCCTTCGGATTCGGCGGCTGGGAGACGTAGTGCGGAACCGCCGCCCAGAACGAGATGGCCGGCACGCCCGCTCGCACACACGCGTCCTGCAGCACGCCGGTGATGCCGGTCGGGCCCTCGTAGCGAGTTTGTTCCAGGCTGAACTGTTCGGCCGCTTCCTTGCTGTAGGCGGTGCCGGTGACCGGGACCGGCCGGGTGTGCGGCGTGTCCGCGAGCAGTGCTCCCAGAATCACCACCGTCGTGACCTGCAGTTGCTCGATCAGTTCGATGATGTCGGAGCAGAACGCTCGCCAGCGCATATTCGGCTCGATGCCGTGCAGCAACACGATGTCGCGCTCACTACCGGGAGGTGAGCACACCGACAGCGTGGTCGAGGGCCACTGGATCTCGCGGGTCACGCCGTCGACCTGGCGCACGGTCGGCCGATTGACCTGGTAATCGTAGTAGTCTTCGGAATCCAGTTCGGCCAGCGGTTCGGCGTCCCAGATCAGTTCCAGATGTTCGACGGCGCCGCTGGCGGCGTCGGCCGCGTCGTTCCAGCCTTCGAAGGCGGCGACGAGAACCGGATCACGCAACGTCGGCATTGCCGGATCGGATGAGGCACTGGGGTTCACCCGGTCAGCCTACGGCGTGGCGGCGGTGTCGTTCACCGCATATTGCGGGATACCGCGTGTCGGGAGCGATGTGGCACGGGCCGCCCGGTCCGGTGGTCAGGATTGTCGGGGCCGCCCACTACTCTGGGGTACATGTCTGTGTCCTCCCGCGCCGAGTTCGATACCACGTTGCTCGACACGCTTGCCCGGCGTGTCGTGATCGGCGACGGTGCGATGGGCACGATGTTGCAGGCCGCGGATCTGACGCTCGACGACTTCCGTGGCCTCGAAGGATGCAACGAGATCCTGAACGAGACCCGCCCCGACGTGCTGCGCGGCATTCACCGCGCCTACTACGAGGCCGGCGCCGACGCGGTCGAGACCAACACCTTCGGCTGCAACCTGCCCAACCTGGCCGACTACGACATCGCCGACCGGATCCGCGATCTGTCCGAGCGCGGCACCCGGCTCGCCCGCGAGGTCGCCGACGAGATGGGCCCGTCCGCCGACGGCACGCCCCGCTACGTCCTGGGGTCGATGGGCCCCGGTACCAAACTGCCCACCCTGGGCCACGCCCCCTTCGTCGCGCTGCGCGACGCCTACGCCGAGGCCGCGCTCGGCATGCTCGAGGGGGGCGCGGATGCCATCCTGATCGAGACCTGCCAGGACCTGCTGCAGGTGAAGGCCGCGGTCACCGGTAGCCGCCGGGCCATGGAACGGGCCGGGCGGCGCATTCCGATCATCACCCACGTCACGGTCGAGACCACCGGAACCATGCTGGTCGGCAGTGAGATCGGTGCGGCGCTGACCGCGATCGAGCCACTCGGCGTCGACATGATCGGTCTCAATTGCGCCACCGGCCCGGACGAGATGAGCGAACATCTGCGCCATCTGTCCAAGCACGCTCAGCTGCCGGTGTCGGTGATGCCGAACGCGGGCCTGCCGGTGCTGGGGGCCAACGGCGCCGAATATCCGCTCACCCCGGGCGAATTGGCGAGCGCGCTGCACGGCTTCGTCACCGAATTCGGCCTCGCGCTGGTGGGTGGCTGCTGCGGCACCACCCCGCAGCACATCCGCGAGGTCGCCGACGCGGTCGCGAATGTCACTCCGGCCGAACGCAATCCGGCTCACGAGCCGAGCGTGTCCTCGATGTACACCTCGGTGCCGTTCGAACAGGACGCCTCGATCATGATGATCGGCGAGCGCACCAACGCCAACGGCTCCAAGGCATTCCGCGACGCGATGCTGGCCGGCGACTGGCAGAAATGCCTCGACATCGCCAAGGACCAGACCCGCGACGGCGCGCACATGCTGGACCTGTGTGTCGACTACGTCGGCCGCGACGGCAGCGTCGACATGGCCGAGCTGGCGGGCCGGCTGGCCACCGCCTCGACGCTGCCGATCATGCTCGACTCCACCGAGCCGCCGGTGCTGCAGGCCGGTCTGGAACATCTGGGCGGGCGGTGCGCGGTCAACTCGGTGAACTACGAGGACGGCGCCGGGCCGGATTCGCGCTTCCAGCAGATCATGCGCCTGGTGGCCGAGCACGGCGCCGCCGTGGTGGCGCTGACCATCGACGAGGAGGGCCAGGCTCGCACGGCGGAGAAGAAGGTCGAGATCGCCGAGCGCCTGATCGCCGACATCACCGGCAACTGGGGGCTGGCCGAGAGCGACATCATCGTCGACTGCTTGACCTTCACCCTCGGCACCGGCCAGGAGGAGTCGCGGCGCGACGGTGTGGAGACCATCGAGGGCATCCGCGAACTCAAGCGCCGCCACCCGCAGGTGCAGACCACCCTCGGCCTGTCGAACATCTCCTTCGGCCTCAACCCGGCCGCGCGGCAGGTGCTGAACTCGGTGTTCATGCACGAATGTGTCGAGGCCGGGCTGGATTCCGCGATCGTGCACGCCTCGAAGATCCTGCCGATGAGCCGGATCCCGGAGGATCAGCGCACCGCGGCGCTGGATCTGATCTACGACCGCCGCCGCGAGGGCTACGACCCGCTGCAGACGCTGATGGCGATGTTCGAGGGCGTGTCGGCCGCCTCGGCCAAGGCCTCCCGCGCCGACGAACTGGCCGCGTTGCCGCTGTTCGAACGCCTGGAGCGGCGCATCGTCGACGGCGACCGCAACGGGCTGGAGCAGGATCTGGACGCGGCCATGCAGGAGGTGCCGCCGCTGCAGATCATCAACGAAACGCTGCTGTCGGGGATGAAGACCGTCGGTGAGCTCTTCGGCTCCGGTCAGATGCAGCTGCCGTTCGTGCTGCAGTCCGCCGAGGTGATGAAGGCCGCCGTGGCGCACCTGGAACCGCATATGGAGGCCACCGACGACTCCGGCAAGGGTCGGATCGTGCTGGCCACGGTCAAGGGCGACGTGCACGACATCGGCAAGAACCTGGTCGACATCATCCTGTCGAACAACGGCTACGAGGTCGTCAATCTCGGTATCAAACAACCGATTTCGGCGATCCTGGACGCGGCGACCGACAAGAAGGCCGATGTGATCGGCATGTCCGGTCTGCTGGTCAAGTCGACGGTGGTGATGAAGGAGAACCTCGAGGAGATGAACACCCGCGGGGTCGCCGACCAGTTCCCGGTGCTGCTGGGCGGCGCCGCGCTGACCCGCGCCTACGTCGAGAACGATCTGACCGACGTCTACGCCGGCGATGTGCACTATGCCCGCGACGCGTTCGAGGGCCTGCGCCTGATGGACGACATCATGACCCGCAAGCGTGGCGGCGCGGGCGATTCGGACAGTCCCGACGCCGAGGCCGAACGCGCCAAGGCCGCCGAGCGCAAGGCCCGCCACGAGCGGTCCAAGCGCATCGCGGCGGAACGGCGCGCCAAGGAGGTGCCCGTCGAGGTGCCCGAACGCTCGGACGTGGCCGCCGATCTGCCGGTGCCGGTGCCGCCGTTCTGGGGCACGCGGGTGATCAAAGGTCTTGCGGTGGGCGAATACTCGGGCCTGCTGGACGAGCGCGCGCTGTTCCTGGGGCAGTGGGGTCTGCGCGGGCAGCGTGGCGGCGAGGGGCCGAGCTACGAGGAACTGGTCGAATCCGACGGCCGCCCGCGGCTGCGGTACTGGCTGGACCGGTTGTCCACCGAGGGCGTGCTGCAGCATGCGGCAGTGGTCTACGGCTACTTCCCGGCCGTATCCGAGGGGGACGATGTGATCGTTCTCACCGAGCCGGACCCCGCTGCGCCGCAACGCTATCGGTTCACCTTCCCGCGTCAGCAGCGCGACCGGTTCCTGTGCATCGCCGACTTCGTGCGCTCGCGGAAGCTGGCCGTGGAGCGCGGACAGGTCGACGTGCTGCCGTTCCAGCTGGTCACCATGGGCCAGCCGATCGCCGACTTCGCCAACGAGCTGTTCGCGGCGAACAACTATCGCGACTACCTCGAGGTGCACGGCATCGGCGTGCAGCTCACCGAGGCGCTGGCCGAGTACTGGCACCGCCGGATTCGCGAAGAGCTTGTGCTGGAAGGACATTCGGTCGCCGACGAGGACCCCGCCGAGGTGACGGATTACTTCAAACTCGGCTACCGTGGCGCACGCTACTCCTTCGGTTACGGGGCCTGCCCCGAACTCGAGGACCGCGCGAAACTGGTGTCGCTGCTCGAGGCGGACCGGATCGGCGTGTCGCTGTCGGAGGAGTTGCAGCTGCATCCGGAACAGTCCACCGATGCCTTCGTCCTGCTGCATCCGGAAGCAAAATACTTCAACGCGTAGGATTTTGGCGTTTCCGGGCGTCACGCAGAGTGGCAAGGCGGCTCGGCGTGTGAGCGCAGGAGGGGTTGGACACCATGAGTTCAGATCGGCTGATCGCCGGGCGGTACCGACTGGCCGATCCCATCGGCAGTGGAGCCATGGGGGTCGTGTGGCGCGCCAGTGACGTCCGGCTGCGGCGCACCGTCGCGGTCAAACAGCTGTTGCTGGCGCCCGGGCTGACCAAGGCGCAGGCGCTCGAGGCGAAGATGCGCGCGATGCGGGAGGGACGCATCGCGGCGCGGTTGCACCATCAGAACGCGGTCACCGTCTTCGACGTCGCGGAGGAGGACGGCCAGCCCTGGCTGGTGATGGAATACGTCGACGCGCAGAGCCTCGCGGCGTTGATGCGCGACAAGGGGCCGCTCGAGCCGCGCGAGGTGGCCCGGATCGGGGCGAAGGTCGCCGCGGCGCTGGCCGCCGCGCACGACGCCGGCATCGTGCACCGGGACGTGAAGCCCGCGAACATCCTCGTTGCCGACAACGGGACGGTGAAGATCACCGACTTCGGGATCTCGCGGGCCGTCGGCGACGTCACGGTCACCTCGACCGGCTTCCTGGCCGGCACTCCGGCATATCTGTCGCCGGAGATCGCGCGCGGTGAGGATCCGGAGCCGGCGTCGGACGTGTTCGCGCTGGGGTCGACGCTGTATGCGGCCGTCGAGGGCGCGCCGCCGTTCGGTGAGGGCGACAACCCGCTGGCGGTGCTGCATTCGGTGGTGAGTGCCAAGGTGCCCGAGCCCAAGCGCGCCGAATCGCTGGGCCCGGTGCTGATGAGCCTGCTGGCCGCCGACGGCGCCGACCGGCCGACCATGCGGGAGGCGCAGCAGGCGCTCGAGGCCGTCGCCGACGGCCGATCGGCGGCGTTGGT
>NZ_BDBN01000148.1 GCF_001613005.1 Nocardia nova NBRC 15556
CATGCGGCGACCTCGGCGGGTGTCGCCCCGGCCGGTGCCACCGACCCCGCGCATCCGACGGCCGGGAGCCCGGTGACGGCCGCGAACAACACCGGCACCACCCGCGCCGGCACGGCCGCCGAGAACTCGGCGGGTGCCCCGGCCCCGGGCACGGCCGCACCGAATTCCGCCGGCCCGAACTCCCCGGCCCCGAATTCACCGGCCCCCGCCTCCGCGGCGGCCCCGGACACGCCGGCACAGAACTCCCCGGCACCCAATTCCCCTGCCCCGCAGGCACCCCCGCAGACGCCCGTCCAGACGCCGTCCGCGCCCTCGGTGCCCTCCCAGCCCACCACTCCGAGCTCTCCCGGTGGTTCGCTGGGAAATACGCTGGGCAACACGCTGAACGACGGTCTCGACCAGACAGGCAACACCCTCGGCACGGTGCTGCAGGCACCGGGCAAGGTGCTGCCCCACGAAGGCAACTGAGGATCGGTGACAGTGGTCGGCAACCTCGCGGTGGCATACGGCGCCCTTCCGGGCGCGCGGGAGATTCTTCGGGAACTGGATTCGGACTCCCCGGATCCGCTCGTCTACCTGATTCGGGGACGGTGCGGCACCGGGAAGTCCACGCTGCTAGCCGCGGTGCGAAATCGCCTGCGGCGCAGCGGTATCGGCTGCTTCGACGATGTGAGCGCGACCACGACACCGCCCGATACCCGCGCCGCCGTGGTCGTCGACGACGCCCACACCCTGGACCAGCTACAGCTGGAAAAGCTGTGCGCCGCCGTGGAATCGGATTCGCGCACGATCATCGTCGCGACCCGGCCGCAACCGCACGACAGCGCCCTGCGCGCGCTGGCGGACGCGGTGTCGCGACGCGGCCGGGTGATCGAACTCCGGCCGCTGGGCACCGCCGATATCGCTCCGTTCGCCCGCGAATTGGGAATGACCGTGCCGCGTCCGGTCGCCGACCACATTCACCGGCACACCGGCGGCATCCCGGGTGGCGTGGTGGCCGCGCTCACCGCCGCCTGCGCCACCCGGCTCGAGGGCGGCATCGAGGCCGTCGACCAGGCCGTAACCAGCTGGGCGCGAGCCCTTCTCGACGATACCGAACCGCAACTGCTCGAGGTGCTGACGGTCGCCACCACCGGCGCCGGCCTCGATCCGAGTGAGCTGGCGGAGGTGCTCGGCACCGACGAGACGACGGCGGTCGGACTCGTCGACCGGGCCCGCGCCGGGGCCCTGATCACCGATGCCGACCTGTTGCTGGGTCCCGCGATCGAACCGTTGCGCACCCTGGTCGGCGAACGCCGGTTCGTCTCGATTCAGCGCCGCCTGCTCACCGCCCGCCTCGAGGCCGGGCTGTTGCGCGACCACACGGCCTTGCAGCTCGCCGAATCCGGGGTCCGCGACGATCGGCTGGCCGAATTCCTGCGCGCCGCAGCCGAAAACGCGGGCAGCGACGCGAGCCGGTACTACACCGCCGCCGTGGCCAGCGGGTACGACGCACAGCGGATCGCCATCCCCCGCGCCACCGCGGCCGCCCTCGGCGGTGACGACGAATCCGCTTTGCGCTTGGCCGAACCCGTACTCGCGCGCAGCGACGCGCCACCCGCGGATCTCGCCGCCGCCGTGCGGATCAGCGCGAGCGTCCATGCCCGCCGGGGACTGATCGGCCGGGCGGTGCAGCTGTACGCCTGGCTCGGCACCGCCCGCACCGGCGCCGACTGGGCGACCGCCGCGGCGGTGTTCCACCTCGCCGGAGCGGTCGGCGACGCGCAAGCGGTGTCGGGTTCGGCGGCGCAGTGGCCGCCCACGGAATCCAATGCCCGCACCGGCCGTTTCGCCACCGCGCTGGCGCAGAGCATAACCGGCGAATCTCGCAGTGCCGCAACGTCGGCCGCGGCCGCCCTGATCCAGCTGGCCCGCACGGCCGCGCCGGAGGATCGCATGCTGCCGTGCGCGCCGGTCGCGCTCGCGACGCTGCTGTGCCTGAGTATGGGTGAACCCCGCCGCGCCGCCGACGCCCTGCGCGGCACCGATCCGCACGATCCGCAGATCCGGGTGCTGACGGCATGGACGGCGATGCTCGGCGGTGACGAACAGACCGCCGCCGGGACGGTCGCGGCCGTCGACACCACCGCCCTGCCCCCGCGCGATCGCCTGCTCGCGCACGGCGTCCTGGTCGGCCTGGCCCGCCGCGCGGGAGACCACGGAATCCTGTTGCGCGCCTGGGAGGCCGCCTATCCGACCTTCGACGAGGTCGACGCCGATCTGCCCGCGCTGCTGCCGATCGGTGAGCTGTGGCTGGCCGCCATCCGCCTCGGCGAGCAGGAACGGATAGCCCGGCTGGTCGAGGCGGCGCGAAATGTGTTGCGCAGTGCGGGAAATCCCCCGGCCTGGGCAAATGTGTTCCACTGGTACGAGATTCAGGCCGCGATCGCCCATGAGCGCCCGGACGAACTGATGCCACCCGCTCGACTGCTGAAAACGGCCGCGCAGGCGGGTGATCCGCATGCCGCGATTCTCGCCGACGCGGGCCGCACCTGGGTGCTGGTGCTGCGCGGTGAGGTCGCCGAGGATCGGGTGACGGCCGCGGTGCGACGGCTGGCCGCGATCGGCATGGTCTGGGATGCGGCCCGGCTGGCCAGTGAGGCGGCGTTGAGCGCCGGCGATCCGGCCACCGCGACAGCCCTGCTGAAACTGGCCCGCACGGTCCGCACCGGCTCCCGGCCCACGGCCGCGCCCGAGCGGACTCCGGCCGCTCCGCGTACCGCGACCCCCGAACCGGCGGCGGCCTCGGTCCTCAGTGAGCGCGAGCGCGAGGTGGCCGAGCTGGTCCTGCTGGGCCTCACCTACCGGGAAATCGGCGCTCGACTGTACATCTCCGCGAAGACGGTGGAGCATCATGTCGCGCGGATCCGGCGTCGAATCGGAGCCGGATCGCGCTCGGAGTTATTGTCGATGCTCCGCGCAATGGGACACGGTTCGCTACTCGTGTGATCGGCGCGCTCGAGACACCGAAGCGAGGTATTGAGGATGGCCACAGGGGTGGGCCTGCGGATCGCCGAGGATGAGTGCATCGCGGCGATCGTCACCAGCGGTGGCGAAACCGACGAGACGCCCGAACCCCTGTACATCGCGCGCGAGTCGGTGCTGCACATGTCCGACGAGGGCGATACCGCGCTCGGTGGTGAGGCGCCGCCCGGACATACCCACTCGATCACCGGATTCGTCCGGTCGGTCGGTGATCCCGCCGGTATCACCGTCGACGACGGGGAGGCCTACCGCGCCGAGGATCTGGTGGCAACGGCGATCTTCTGCCTGATCAACCTGGCCGCCGAGCATCTGAGCGGCCCGGCCGAGTTCTACGCCACCCATCCCGGCGACTGGCCGGCCGAGTATGTGCGCGGTTTGCGCGAGGCCCTCGACTACCTGGGGCTGCGCTCGGTGGTTCTGGTCAGCGACGCCGACCTGCCGGCCTCCGAGGACAGCCGCGGTCATGCGCGCGACGCTGCCCGCGCGGCCCTGGCAGCCGTGCTCGCGACTCCGGCCGGGACCACCCCGCCCGATCCGACCGGCACCGAGAACGCGCTGGTGGTCACCGATGTGCTGCCCGCGGTCCACGCCGCCGACGGGACGGTTCAGGCGTATTCGGCGGCGATGCCCGCCGCCGAACCCGCGCCCGAGGCCGAACCCGC
>NZ_BDBN01000149.1 GCF_001613005.1 Nocardia nova NBRC 15556
CCCGCCGCCATGACCGTCGCGGCCACCGTGGCCGCCCCGGCGGAAGTGCCACCGGCCGAGCCGAAGCGCAGTCGACGCACCCCGCTGCTCATCGCGGCGGCCGCGGCCACCGCCGGTCTCGTCCTCGGTGGCATCGCGGCGGCCCTGCTGCTGCACGACGACGCCGCCACTCCGGTCCCCACGACCGGAGTTTCCGGCCGGGCGGAGGCCCCCACGCCGCCGGTGACGACGACGGTCGCACCACCCCCGCCCCCCGTCGCGCCGGAACCCGCCCCGCAGGAGTACCCGGAGACGACGGCGGAGACGACGACCACCCCGCCTCCGCCGCCACCGCCGCCGCCCACGCCGACCGTGACTCCGACGCCGACCACGCCGCCGGGGACCACCACGTGGCAACGGCCCACGACCACTCCGCGCACCACCACGACCACGCCCAACGGTCTGGAACCGGTGCCCGGATTGCCGCTGCCGCCGGGCCTGCAGTTCTCCTAGTCACCGACTCCGTGATGATTTCGTAGCGAAACTCACGCCGTTGTGCCCTAAAGTGATGCGCTGACCGGTCGTTCCGGACGTCGCACCGGGCGAGCGGTCTGTTTGATGGTCGAGGGCTGTTGCCACCCAATGGTTTACCGCCCACGGGTGGCCGGCACGTATGTGCCTGACGAAGGGACTCCATGCGCAAGTTGGCGGCGCGTCGCGCCACGGTCGGACGCGCCTCGGTGGCACGCGCGTCGGTGAAAACTGCTGCTGTCGCCCTCGCTTCGACTCTGCTTCTCGGCCCGTGGATCGCCACATCGCCCGCGCTCGCCGATCCGGCGCCGGCCCAGTCGGCGGCCGACACGCTGCCGCCCGAACTGGTGCAGGCCATCGGCCGCGATCTGAAGATGTCGCCCGCGGAGTATCTGGACCGTGCCGCCCGTGCCCAGCAGTTGCGCGACTACGCCCGCGAATTCCGCTCCTCACACCCGCAGGCTTTCGCCGGGGCGTGGCTCGGCGCCGACGGCAAGCCGGTGATGGCGGTGACCTCGCTCGACGCCGCGCGCATCGCCAACTCCGCCGGATATCAGACTCGCCTGGCGCCGATTTCGGCCGACAATCTGGAGAGCTCGCTCGACCAGCTGGTCAAGTGGATCGGCGGGCTGCCGCGGGAACTGTCGGCCGGGATCAATTCGGTCGCCATCGATTTCCTGAACAGCCAGCTGGTGCTGAGCGTCGCGAACACCCCGGCCGGTCACCTGCTGAACCTTCCGACCCTGATCGCCAACGTCAAGGTCGTGCTCTCGCCCGACGGCGGCGGCCCGGTCGAGCACCGACCGATGGCGGGCGACACCTACATCAGCGCTCCTACCTCCCTCGACGATTCCGCGCTGAAGTCGGTGGACGTCTGCTCCTTCGGCTTCAACAGCATCGACGCCGCCGGGAACGCGCTGAATATCAGTGCCGGACACTGTGATCCGAACGTGGGCAAGGGCAACTCCGAGGCCGGGGTCTACCTGCCGAACGTGCGCAACCTGAAGGCCAGCCCACAGTTCGGCACCTTCGTGAAGGCGCAGCTGGGCGGCAGCACCGGACTGGACTACTCGGTGATCAAGCTCAACGAGCGGGCGATCACCGCCGGCATGGACCAGCCCTCGGTGCGCGGCGGCAACGGCACCACCCTCACGCTGACCGGAACCGCCGAACCGATCACCGGCGCCCCGATCTGCAAGTCGGGGCAGTCGTCCACCTTCACCTGCGGGTTCGTGGTGGCCGACCGGGTCGAGACGGCGCTGTTCACCGCCGAGGGCGACTCGAAGACCGTGCGCGGCTTCGCCAGCTCGGCGTGCACGCTCGGTGGCGACAGCGGTGGGGCGATCGTCTCGGGCACCCTCGCCCTGGGCATCACCAGCGGTTCCAACGCCGCCGACGCACCCGATTGCAAGGCCGCCAACATGGATCTGGCGCAGTACGGCGGCACCGCCACGCTGGGCATCCCGATCCGGCAGATCCTCAGCGATATCGACGCCAATTCCGGTGGCGGCCTGGGCGCCGGCATCACGGTGCGTACGCGCCCGAACGCGGGCTGACGATCCTTCCACTGCGCCGAGGGGCACGTCCGCCGGAGCGGACGTGCCCCTCGGCGCGATACGGACCGGGTGAACAGCGGGTATCGATTTCCGGTATGCCCGGTGTGAGTTCGGCCAAAGTCCGCGACAAGTAGGCATAGCCGCGCAAACCCCATATAGTCGCCTCATGCTCCTGCCACGCATCCGACTTTCGTCCGCCGCGGGACGTGCCCCGCGCACCCGCCTCCGCAGCGCGGCCGTCGCCGCCTCGGCGGCGGTTCTGGTTCTCGGGCCGCTCGCGGCGACCTCGTCCGCGGACCCCGCGCCCGCCCCGGCCCCGAACCTGCCTGCCGATCTCGTCGCGGCCGTGCAGCGCGACCTGAAGATCTCGCCGGAGGAGTACCTGCACCGCGCCGATGTGGCGCAGCACGTGGCGGCCTTCACGGCCACCGCGCAGCGTCAGTTCCCGCAGGCGTTCGCGGGCGCGTGGCTCGACGACGCCGGCAAGGCCGTGGTGGCGCTGGCCCCGGGCCAGGGCCTCGACGAGGCGAAGAAGGCCGCTCAGGACGCCGGATTCGGCGTGAAGGACGTGGCCAAGAGCCAGACCGTGCTGCGCAGCGAGAAGAACGCCTTCCAGCAGTGGCTCTCGGGCCAGCCCGAGGCCGTCGTGCAGGCCGTGCGCGGCGTCGTGATCGATACCGTCAACAACAGCATCGCGGTGCGCGTGGACAAGGCCGGCGTGCCGATGCCGGGCTTCGTCGACCCGGCGCACGTGATCGTGATGGCCGCTCCCCCGGTCGGCCCGCCGGAGTCCGACGCGCAGGTGAAGCCGGTTGCCGGTGAGCAGCCCAACGCTCCCCGCGCCGGCGGAGACGCCTACGCCTCGGTGGCCGGCAAGATGCAGCTGGTCTGCTCCACCGGCTTCAACGGTGAGGACCGCAACGGCAACCCGGTGAACATCACTGCCGGACACTGCGATCCGAACATTCCGGCCGCCGGTACCGCGAACGCGCCGGGCATGTTCGAGCTGCTGCCGGGCAACCACATCGGCGCCCAGCTGGGCTCGTTCCAGAAGTCGATCCTGGGCAACCAGGACTACTCGATCGTCTCGATCGATGGCGGCAGCCGGGATCGCTTCGCCAACAACCTGGTCCGGGTCCCCGGTGCCGCGCCGATCGCGATCACCGGTGTGGCCGATCCCGTCGTCGGCGCCCCGGTCTGCAAGTCGGGTTCGCGCACCGGCTTCAGCTGCGGCGTGGTCAACGCCGTGGATCAGACCGTGCAGGTCGGTGACCGTGACCTGACCCAGGCCTTCTCGGCGAACATCTGTGCGCTGCCGGGTGATTCGGGCGGCCCGATCGTCACCGGCACCATGGCCCTGGGCATCTCCAGCGCCTCCTCGGTGGCCGACTACCCGATCTGCGAGATCCCGAACCTGATCGGCGCCCTGACCGGTGACGCGCCCCAGCTGTTCGCGCAGCCGGTGAACCAGGTGCTCTCCGACAACCCGGGTCTGCGGGTTCGCACCAACTGAGCGCTTCGAGCATCGTCGAAGGCCCGGCAGCAATGCCGGGCTTTCGTCGTATCCGGGGCGGGAACCGGTGTGCCCCGAGCATTCGGGGCAGCGCAATTCGGGGATCCTTCTCCGCGCTGCCGGATGGAAGGATCGCACGCATGTTCACAACGAAGCTTTTCGCCGCCGGTTTGCTCTGCGCCACTTCACTTCTCGTCGCCGCCCCCATCGCATCGGCGACGACCGCCACGCCGGTAGCCGCGTCCGATACCGCCGGTCTGTCCTCCGGCAGCAGCCAGATCAACCTCGGCTGCCTGCTGGACACCCTGTCGGGCGGCGGACGGACCGCCGACTGCAATCCGCCCACCATCCCGGTCGGCTGATCGCCACGAGGAGGCGCCTCGTCGGCAGCACCGAGCCCACCGTGGCTCGCGCCGACGGGGCGCCTTCGCGCGCCGGTGACGAGACTCGGTGGCCGCGGCCGCGATAGTGCCGGCACAGCGGCTGGGGCATGCTGGAGTTATGTGTCTGGTGTTGATCGGGTGGCGCGCGCATCCGGAGTATCGGCTGATCGTGGCGGGCAATCGCGACGAGTTCTACACGCGCCCAACCGAATCGATGCGCTGGTGGCCGGAGCGGCCGAACCTGCTGGCCGGGCGTGATCTCGGAGCTCCGGACGGCGTGCCGGGCACCTGGCTGGGGATCGTCCCCGAGGCCGGCCGGTTCGCGACCGTCACCAATGTGCGCGGCCCGAACGAGAGGCGCACCGATGCCCGCTCCCGCGGCGCCCTGCTGATGGACTATCTGACCGCCTCCACGGCCCCGGAGAAATTCGTTCGTACCACCGCGGCCGATCTGGACGACTACAACGGCTACAACCTGGTGGTCTCCGATCTGGAGACGCTGTGGTGGCAGAGCAATCGCAGCGAGGCCACTCCGCTGGCCCTCCCGCCGGGAGTACACGGGCTGTCCAATGCCGCCCTCCTCGGTTCGACCCTTCCCGGTTCCGAACGGACGGCAGGCATCGCGGATGGTCGGACCGCAGAGAGCGAGGGCACCGGAGACGGCACCGTGCACACCGACACCGGCGCCACAGCGTGGCCGAAGGTGCGCGACGGCGTGCGCGCGCTGAGCGCGATAGTCGGTTCGCCCGCTGTCGAGGACTACTTCGACGTCCTGGCCGACCCCACCATCGCACCCGACGCCGAACTACCGCACACCGGATTGTCGCCGGATCAGGAACGCTCGGTATCGGCCCGCTTCGTCGCCAACGACTGGCACGGAACCCGCTGCAGCACAGTCCTCCTGGTCCGCGAGAACGGACGTTTCGAGATCGCCGAACGGTCCTTCGCCGAATTCGGCACACCGCTCGGCGAGGTGAGCTACACCGGGCGGCTGCGGTTCGCGGACTGACCGGCACAACGACAACGGCCCGCCTTCCGTGCGGAAGACGGGCCGTACACGTCCAGGAGTCGGCCGATGACCGGCTCCGCGCCGCGAACTACTTCGGCTGGTTGGCCTGCTGCGCCTGGCCGCTGGCCGCCGCCATGGCCGCATCCGACCACTGGGTGGTGCCGTCGGCGGCCTGCATGGTGTTGACGAGCTCGACGCCCGCCGCGACCAGAGCAGGGCCGCCCACCGCGACGGTGCCCACGATGCCGCCGACGCCGGCGCCGGTCACCAGACCCGGGATGCAGCCGGCGACGATCGTCACGACACAACCGATCGCGGCGCCGATGGCGGTACCGACGAAACCACCGATCGCGGTCGCCAGACCGAACTTGGTGGCGAAGTCGCTCATCGCGCGCTGGTTCTCGATCGGCGAGGCGACATCCTTGGCGACCAGAACCGGCTTATCGGCCTGGATCGGCGCCTGCTGGTCGACCTTCGTGTCCGCGACCGCGGCCACGGGGGCGGCGGCGACCGGCTTGGTCAGGTCGACGTTGGCGGGCTTGTCCGGCGTCAGCTCGAGTACCGTGCCGTTGTCTTTGAGCACCGGCTTGATCGGAATCTGAACGCCCGCGATCCGGTAGTCGATCGGCATCTCCAGGGCGACATTGCCGGCCTGGTCCTTGATGTCGACGACCTGCTGCTTCTGGTCGGGAGTCGCGCCGTGCTTCTCCACGAGCTCGAACGTGCCGTTCTTGAGCTTGGTGACGACAGTCTTGTCGACCAGTTTGGTGGAGTAGTCGATCCCCGGCTTGGCGTCGGCGGCCGGGGCCGGGGCTGGTGCAGGGTCGGCGTTGGCAGTTCCCAACGCCACGGTCATTGCGCCGATGACCATAGCGGCGACCGCAGTACCTCTGCGGAGCTTCATTCGGTTTCCAATCCGTCATCAGGGTTTGCCGCACGCAACTTCTCCGCGAGAGCCCACGCATCCATCAGGCCATCAACCCCGACTTCAAACCTGACGGACCTCCCCGAGCAGTGTGAAGGTGCACACAGCAAGCAGGACGAGGTGAGCTTAGTCGAATACCCCGACCGAAAGCGAGAATTGTTATGTGCCCTAACAATTAACGCGGAATTCCACAACGGTTCGCCTTCGCGGCGAGTAAGCCTGTCCTGGCTTGAGCACCGGATTTGCCGGGATTTACCGTGTCAGACGACCGCGCCCACGCCAAAACCGCAGGACAACACGTGAGAACGGTCACACCCCCAGTACGGTTGGACCCCACAACCTGGGATAGATCACTCGTGCATCATACGATGGACAGATAAGTTACCGGCGGGTAACTTACTGCCCGTTACGATACGAGCAACCGACGGCGACCCCAGCCCGGTCGCCGGAATGCTCGTGGAACCGAAGGAAGGTCGCGACATGAATGCCCTGACAGTGACGCTGGGCACGATTGGAGCGGTGCTCAGCCTGGTGTGCTGGGCGTCGTTCATCGGCGGCGCGTGGAAGATCTTCAGCGCGATCAGGGTCGGTCAGCCGGCACCCGATCGTTGGCGGCCGTTCTTCCCACGCCTCAAGACGATGCTGGTCGAGTTCATCGCCCATACCCGCATGAACAAGTTCCGCACCGTCGGCTGGGCGCACTGGCTGGTGATGATCGGCTTCATCACCGGCGCCATCCTCTGGTTCGAGGCGTACGGGCAGACGTTCGACCCCGAATTCCATTGGCCGATCATCGGCAACTGGGGTGTGTACCACTTCTGGGACGAGCTGATGGGCATCGGAACGGTGGTCGGCATCCTGACGCTGATCACCATTCGCCAGCTCAATCACCCGCGGATCCCGCAGCGCCTCTCGCGCTTCAGCGGTTCGAAGTTCGGGCCCGCCTATGTGATCGAAGCGATCGTGCTGATGGAAGGCCTCGGCATGATCTTCGTCAAGGCCGGCAAGATCGCGCTGAACGGCGAGGGCAACCCCGCGACCGACTTCTTCACGATGCGGGTCGCCGAATTGCTGCCCGCCAACGCGACGATGGTGTCGATCTTCGCCTTCATCAAGCTGATGTCGGGTATGGCATTCCTCTATTACGTCGGTCGCAACATCACCTGGGGTGTGGCGTGGCACCGGTTCTCCGCCTTCTTCAACATCTACTTCAAGCGTGAGGACGACGGCGGCGTCGCCCTGGGTGCGGCCAAGCCGATGATGTCCAAGGGCCGCGCCCTGGATATGGAGAACGTCGACCCCGATACCGACACCCTCGGCGCCGGGCGGATCGAGGACTTCTCCTGGAAGGGCTGGCTGGACTTCACCACCTGCACCGAATGCGGTCGCTGCCAGAGCCAGTGCCCGGCGTGGAACACCGGTAAACCGCTCTCGCCGAAGCTGCTGATCATGTCGCTGCGCGACCACGGTGCGGCCAAGGCGCCCTACCTGCTCGCCGGTGGCCGTAAGGATATGGGCGGCGACGAGGTCGGCCTGGTCGACGCCGAGGGCAAGCCGAACGAGGCCGCGCTGGCGAAGATCTCGGAGGCGGCCAAGGCCGAGGCCGAGCGTCCGCTGGTCGGTGGCGAGGATGTCAACGGCATCATCGACCCCGAGGTGCTGTGGTCCTGCACCACCTGTGGCGCCTGTGTCGAGCAGTGCCCGGTGGATATCGAGCACGTCGACCACATCATCGATATGCGTCGCTACCAGGTTCTGATCGAATCGGAATTCCCCTCCGAGCTGGCCGGTCTGTTCAAAAATCTGGAGAACAAGGGCAACCCCTGGGGCCAGAACGCCAAGGATCGCTTGAACTGGATGTCGGAGCTGGACTTCGATATTCCGGTATTCGGCCAGGACGCCGAGAGTTTCGACGGATACGAATATCTGTTCTGGGTCGGCTGTGCCGGTGCCTACGAGGACCGTGCCAAGAAGACCACCAAGGCCGTCGCCGAACTGCTCGCCACGGCCGGCGTGAAATTCATGGTGCTGGGTGCGGAGGAAACCTGTACCGGTGACTCGGCTCGCCGCGCGGGTAACGAATTCCTGTTCCAGCAGTTGGCGATGCAGAACATCGAGACGCTGAATTCGGTCTTCGAGGGCGTGGAGCCGTCGAAGAAGAAGATCGTCGTCACCTGTGCGCACTGCTTCAACGCGCTCAACAACGAGTATCCGCAGGTGGGCGGCACCTACGAGGTCGTGCACCACACGCAGCTGCTGAACCGGCTGGTGCGGCAGCGCAAGCTCGTTCAGGTGAAGCCGGTGTCGGAGAAGGTCACCTATCACGACCCCTGCTACCTGGGCCGGCACAACAAGATCTACAACGCGCCGCGTGAGCTGATGGCCGCCTCCGGTGCGAAGGTCAGCGAGATGCCGCGCCACGGCGAGCGTTCGATGTGCTGTGGCGCCGGTGGTGCCCGCATGTGGATGGAGGAACAACTCGGAAAGCGAGTCAACCTCGACCGGACCGACGAGGCGCTGGCCACCCTGGACGGCGGTAACTCGCCGTCGCTGATCGCCACCGGCTGCCCCTTCTGCCGCGTGATGCTCACCGACGGTGTGACCGCGCGCAAGGATTCCGGCGAGGTCGGCCAGGGCGTCGAGGTCGTGGACGTGGCGCAGCTGATGCTGCAGTCGATCGACCGGGTCGAGCCCGCGGCGCTGTCGGAGAACCTGAAGGTGGTCCAGCAGCCCAAGGCTCCCGAACCGGTCGCCGAAGCCGCGGCCGCACCGGCCGCCGAGGCCGCCGTTGCCGAAGCCGCGGTCACCGAGGCGGAGGCGCCTGCCGAGCAGGCCGCCCCGGCCGCCGGTAAGGGCCTGGCGATGAAGGGTGGCGGT
>NZ_BDBN01000150.1 GCF_001613005.1 Nocardia nova NBRC 15556
AGGCGGACGGCACGGATACTCCCGAGTTCTGTGGCGCAGACGTACCGTGCTGATCCGTCCAGGGAGAAGTGCTCGGCACCGTGGCTCTGGTTCCGCTCGAATCACGGTGCCGCCGAGGTGTTGTCCACGGTGTCGTCGGCGCCTCCGAACCGGATCCGGTGTCGGCATCCGGGGCGGTGGTAACGGGATCGGTGGAACCGTCGTTCACCACCGGCACTGGGCTCTCGATGCTGGTCACGCGCCATCCCCCAGGGCGACGAAGGCGAACGTGACCGGGCGCGCCGCGGCGGTGATCGACTGCAAAAGGGGCATCGGCACTCCTTCCGCATCGGTCCCAGCCGGTCCGCCACGGCGCACCGATTCGCCGGTGCGCGAGCTTCTCTCAATCCTCTCCGGTCCTGATCCGCACAGAATTCCCAACGCTGGGAATCGCTGAGAATGAGGGGGGATCGAACCGACGGCAGGACGGGGATCGCGGTATGAGTAGCAGTCGCTCCCGACCGGGTAGGTGACCCGATGAACCTGTTCGGTGCCATAGGTAAGGCTGCCGGCTGGGTCGGCAACCAGGTCGTGAACCACTGGGACGACATCGCGATCGGCGCGTTGACCGGCGTGGCCTTCGCGACCACCGGACCGATCGGCGCGGGCTTGGTCGGTGCTGCCGCCGGTGCGTTGCAGTCGGGAATCAAGGACGGGTGGAGCTGGAAGAACGTGGGAGCAGGCGCTGCGTTCGGTGCCGCCGGAGGCATGCTCGGTGGCGGTGTCAGCGGTTTCGGCGTCAAGGGCTTCATGCGGGCCGAGGGCGAGGCGGCGGCGAAGGCGATGGCCAAAGCGATCGCGAAAGCCGATGCCAAAGGCGCGGTGAAGGGCCAGGCGATCAAGGATGCCATGGCCTTCAACAAGACCGGATTCTGGAAGAACAAGCTGCCGACCTGGGCCGGCGCCGGGCACATGACCCCGGGTCGGTATTACTCCAGCGCGCTGGGCGCGAGCATGGGATCTTCGAATGCTCATTTCGCCTGGGACATGGGTAAGGACGCATGGACGATTATTCAAGGAGGTAAGAACGGCCCGGGGCAGATCCCGGTTGTAGACATAACGCCCGCGGAGGCGCTCAAGTATGTCTGACAAGATGCCGCGGATCTTCATGCCCGATCCGGAAAAGATGCCGGACGGCCTGACGTTTTCTCCGGGTCTTGTCCAGCAATACAAAACGCTGCCCGCCATGTATGTCTCGAGCTGGGCGGCATTCGGAGACGGAAGTGCTCTGGCTGCGCCGAAGACGGTTCCGGTCGGGAAGGTGTCCGGGGCAGAGAACGCCGGCATTGCGAATTACCAGCAGTGGGTGATCGCTCTTCAACATGCGTACGACCGACTGCTGGAACTCGACGCTACCGTGGCGAAGGCTGCTGACGACAGCCCGGAGCTGTGCCACGAGGGCCGGAGTGACTTGGCGAACGGCATCGATGGCTTGAAGGTCATGGCAAGTGTGGACCCCCGTGATGTGACGGTGCTGAAGGAGCTCATCGATAAACAGGTTCTGGACCCGAGCCTCGCCCAGGGGGGTAACGCAATTTCGGAGGACGATTACGTGATGGCGATCATCGACTCCGCGGTGAACACCGTCTCGGGCATCATGCAGGAAAAATCTCAGCAGTTCGCCGAACTCGGTTCGAAGGTCCGCAAACAGAACCCCGAGGATGCCGGCAAGACGACCGGACCCGGAGGCATCGACAAGCCCTCGCCTTCAGGAAAGAACACCGGCCCGAGCAACACCTTCACTTACACCGGCGACAACAGTCCCTACTCGGTGGTGGGAAACGAGAATTCACCCGCAGCTGCGCCGGTGTGGAACTGGGATACCTCGGGCAGTCCGTCCCTTTCGTCCCTCGCTCCGGTTACGGATTCGCCCGTTGCGCAGACCGCCGCTTCCAATGACGCGGGTCAGCCCATGCCGCTTGCCTCTGCTGAACCCTCGTCTCGGCATTCCCTGGCACCGGCCGCCGCCGCGCCCGCGTCGGCCGCCGCGAGTGCGCCGTACGGGATGCCTGCCTACGCCTTGCCGATGGCGCTGGCTGCCGCCAACCAACGCCGAGCGGCCGAAGCGGCACGCAGCGTTCCGGCCACGGCGGAGAACCCGTCGTCGACGGTAATCGCTCCAGCTGTCGGTGCTCCGCCGGCGGCGCCGGCCCAGGCTGCGGCGAGTCGTGCCGGCGCCGGCCCTGTTTCCGCGAACACCGCGTCGAATTCCGCTGCGAATGCGGCCAACTCGGCACCCGGCGCGTCGAATCAGTCGCCCACACCGACGCAGGCCGCCGCACCGGCGAAAGCCGGCGCGACACCGGTCAGCGTCGCCGTCGCGCGTGCCGACGACGGCAGCACCGTCTTCACTTTTCCGGACGGTCGTTCTCAGCGTGTCTCGATCGTCGTATCGAATGCTCTCACGGCGGCGTTCGGAAACGCGGCGACCACGGACGGTCGTGGTGCCTACGCCGCCACCCCCGCCAAGATTCCGGACGCGAATTCTCTTGGGACGCCGGCCGAACCGAATCAACTGACAACCGGGGATCTCGCGAGTTGGGATACCCAGCGGACCGCACTGGTAGTGGCCTTCCCGGAGGAGAACGGCGGAACACTCGAAGTGATCATCGAGGCCCAACTGCGTCCGTTCGATCCACATATGAGCGACAAGAGCGGAGACTTCGGGTCTTTCGCAGGTTTCTTCCACCCCGCCGGAATCGACATATCGGCTCCCTCGTCCAGCCCTGGGCTGTCGGCGACTCCGGTGGACCAGTCAACGCACGGACCGGCGACGGTACCCGCATAAGGAGTCGGACCATTCATGGGAATCGGGACCATTTTCAAGGCCGCCAACGAAGCCACCGGCGGCAAACTGGGCAGCGCGCTGCTCGGCGCAGCGGTCAACGGCGGTGCCGAATTCCTGCACTCGGCAGCCAGTGACGGCATCGGGAACATCGACTGGGGCCGCATCGGGATGGCCGGCGGGATCGGTGCGGCCGGCAGTCTCGCGGGCGATGCGGTTGCGGGGGGTATCAGCCGGAAGACAGGGCGGTCGGTGACCTCTGTCGGCACCGAGATCGAGACCCTGGGAGATAACCAGCTAGCGCTCGAAAAAGCCCTTCGAAACAAAGCGAAGGCCGACGCGAAGTACTACAAAAACTCTGGCTCGAATGTGGATCCCAAGCTGCGTGCCAAATCGCAGAAGGCCGACCAGGAGTTGGCTGACCAGCTCGGTGTTCCACTGACCGACGTGGCCGGGAAGAACAAATACAAGGCGTTGGAGAAGGAGGTCAAAGCCAGGGGGAAGACGGCAAACAAAGAAACGCAGGAGCTGGAGAATCGGAAGAAAGAGCTCGAAGCCAAGCAGAAGGGCTGGGCCAACAGCAAGGGCGCGAAGAACGCGGGCTGGAAGCGGAACTCGTTGCGGGCGGCGGGGATCGCGACAGCAACGGGCTTGAGCTGGCAGTCGCCACGCGGGGGCAGCGATTCGGGGGGATCCGACGGCGGCGGCGACAAACAGCCGGGCGGAAAGCCACCGGCCACGCAGCAGGTCACCCTCACCTGGGGCGGTAGCCAGTACATGGATTCTCCGGCGAAGGAACCTATTGCCCCCGATCCGGGCTACACGGCCACCGGTACGGGATTCCTGCTGTATCCGCAGGGTTTGAACGAGCAGATACGGCGCTGGTATGTCGGATGAGACCGAAGCCGAAACCGCCGACTCGCTGGCAGAGGCGCTGAGTACCAACGCGAAGCTCTTCGGTGAGCCCGAGAAGGGTAAGCCGGTGGCGGTGGTGAAGACGCCGACGCTGAAGCCGCAGGCGCTCCAGAAACTGCAGGGCCAATCGGATCTGCTGACCCAATACCGCTCCGCCGTGAGCAGCATGAATGCGAAAGCGGAGAGTTACGACGCTTCGCTGGAGAAGCTCGGCGCGAAGGTCGACGACGTGAAGAAGACCTCCAAGGACGGACTCAAACAACTGGGTGACCTCGTCAGCGGTATCAACTACAACGTCGCTTCGATCTCCTCGCTCGAGGAGGGGCAGGTGCTGGAGATCCAATTCATCGACATGATGGACCAGGCGTACTCCGAACTGATCGACACGGTGGATCCGGCTGCCGGACAGAACGAGGCCGCCGCCGATGCCATCAAATCCTGGGCGGCGGATTTCGAGAAGACCCAGCAGCAGCACGATGCCGCCATTCAGTCGGAACTGGACAGCGCAATGGCGAAGCTCAATGGCGGCGGTAACGGAGGTAATCCCGGCGACAACCCCGGTTTGAATCTCGGTGCCGACAACGGGCTGGAGAACCTCGGCAAGGACACCACCATCGACCCCAATACCGGACTGCCGACCGACAACACCTCCACGGCCGACGACGCCAAATCGAAGATCGACGATGCGATTCAGCAGATCAAGGATTCGGCGATGACACCGAACTCGTCGATGGCGAGCCCGGTCGAATCACCTTCGCTCGGTTCGGGTTTGGGCGGAATGATGGATCCGATGGGCATGGGGGGAATGGGCATGAACCCGTATATGAATCCGTACGGGATGGGTATGGGCATGGATCCCTACGGCTCGCTCGGGGACTCGCTGCGCAACCGGGCCGACGATCTGGATCCGAATCGGATCGATCGGGCGGTGCAGCCGCTGGCACAGGCGCAACCGCAGCAGCCCGCTCCGTCGACGCCGTGGTCGAATCAGAACAACGCCGCGCCGGTGTCGAATACCGCCGGCGGTCCGCCTCCGAACGCGACGTCCTCGCAGCCGGGCGGGACCACACCGCCGCCGCGGGTGCCGGGTTCGGACGGCATGATCGAATACGCCTTCCCGCCCGACTTCCAGCGGAAGCAGAAGGTGTCGCCCGTCGTCGCCCAGGCGCTGGACGCGGCCTTCGCCAATACCAAGGGCACGGACGCGAAGGCGGCCTATTCCGGCACCACGGCGAAGTGGTCGGACAACAAGCAGGTCGGCGCGCGGATCGATCCGAGCCAGTTGATGACCGGCGATGTCGCGCTGTGGGACAAGGACCACGCGGCGATCGTGGTCGCCTTCGGATCCGGTGATCCGAGCACCGCCGCCGCCGCGAATTTCACCGGTGCCGCGAGTTTCACCGGTGTGTCGGGCGGTTCCGGTGATCCCTCGGCCGGCTCGGGCGACACCTCGGCCGGTTCGGGTGACGGCAGTGATGCGCTGCAGGTGATCGTGTGCGGTGAGCTGAAGCGGTTCGATGCGCACATGTCCGATGTGGGTGGCGATTTCGGCGACTTCAGCGGGTTCGCGCACCCGGCCGGTATCGAGGGCACGGGCGCCGCGCACGGTGACGCCATGCCCGCGGTGCCGGCGCCGGGTGATCCGTCCGCCGGCGGTCCGACGATGTCGGCACTGGCCGGCACTCAGACGATCTGACGGCTGGAGGGTGAGAGGAGGTCGTAGCGTTGAATGTTGATCCGACGGAACTGGTTTCGGCGGCATCCGCCCTGGCCGATATGGCCCACAACAGCGGGTCCACCCTGCCCCGAGGCTGGGTGGTCCCCGCCGGAGCGGATCCGATTTCCGCGCAGGCGGTGCCACAGCTGAACGGCAGTGCGCAGGACCTGTACAACGGTGTGCTCGGGGCGTTGAACGAGGTGCATCGCACCGCCTGGAACATCGGCGCCGCCGCGGTGGACTACACCGAGGCCGACGAGCAGGCCGGGCGCGATATCGGCGGCGCGGGTTCGGATTTGCTGACAAATCCGGTGGCCGAGACTCCGCCGCACACACCGCGGTTCGCGCCGACCTTCCGATTGCCGGCCGTCGGCGCGGAGGTCGATCCGCTGACCTTCGCCCAGCAGTTGCATACCGGTCCGGGGCCGGGAGGCGCCGCCCGCTTCGCCGAAAACGTGCGGAACTACCTGTCGACCACGCATGCCGATGCCACCAGCGGTCTGGATCAGGCCGCGCTGCGCATGCAGCACTGGACACCGGTGGGATCGGCGGCTGCACAGCAACTCTCGAAACACCGCAGCTGGCTCGACCAGCTCGGATCCGCGCTGGGGGATCTGGCGGACAACGCCCAGAACTACGCCGACGCTTTCACCGCGGCGAAGGCCAAACATCCCACGCCCCAGGAGATCATCGCCGCCCGCAAGGAGCTGGTCTCGGCGATGCGCTCGAAGAACGAACTGGGCGTGCAGGATGCGCTGGCGAAGTTTCAGGAGCAGAACGCGCGCTCGGCCCAGACGGTCACCGACTACTCCACGGCGGTGAACTCGAAGGGGCCCTCGAAAGGCTCGGAAACCTCGGGCTCGCAGAGTGATTCGAGCGGTGGCGATATGAGCATGCTGGCCCAGATGCTGCCCACGATGATGAGCTCGCTGATGCAGGGCGGGATGATGTCGCAGCTGGGCCAGGGCGGCAGCACGGACTCGCTCGACGGGCTCGACGGCTCCGATTACGGCTACGACTACGGCAGCTACCCCGACTACGGCTCCGCCGGTGGCGGTTACGGCGGCGGTGGCGCGATGCCGATCGGGGACATCACCAGCGGGCTGGACAGCGGCTCCACGAGTACACCGACCGTCAGCGTCGGCCCGATGCCGATGGTGGCGTCGGCGTCGACGGCCGGGACCGCGGCGAGCAGCGCGTCGAATATGCCTCGCACACCGGTGATCGAGCCGCTGTCCTCCTCGGCGGCCGCGGCGGCCCGCGGCGCCGCCGGTGGGTCGCCGATGATGCCGTACATGCCGATGGCGCCCGGTATGGGCGGTGGCGGCGGCGGCAACGAACGCAACCGGGTCGTGGCATGGCATCCCGATCGGCTGATGTACGTCGACGACACCCCGCACACCGAGCAGGTCATCGGTGAGAAGCCGACCATCGCACCGACCGTCACACCCCCGACGCCGTCACCCGCCAACCAGACCCCGAGTCAATCCGGAGGTAGCGCATGAGTGGAATCCATCCCGACGTCCAAGCGGCTTTGGACGCCGCCCGCGAATTACGCCACAAGATCGCCGATCTGCGGGAACGTATCGACGCGATCCGAGCGCGGCGCCCCTCGCCGAGCGGTGCCGTCATCCCCGAGGTGGACGCGATGGGGCGGCTGACCGACCTGTACCTGGCACCCGGCACGGTCGACCGGTTCGAGGCCGATGAACTGGTCGCCGAGATCATGTCCGCCATCCGCGAGAGTTCGGCCGACGCCGGACGCCAGTACCAGGTGATCATGGATGCCGAGCCGGCGCCCGAGACCGAGGGTGTCGGTGGGCAACCGGTGGAGCAGCTGTCGTGACCGAACCCGCGGCGGTCACCGTCGCCGACACCGTGCGCTGGCTGCACGAGGAGGGCCTCGTGCGGCTGGCGGGGGTGGGCGAGCGCAGTCTGCACCCGATCGCGGCGTTCACCATCGACGTGGCGACCGGAATGGTGGGAGCTCATCCGGCTTCGGGCGCCAGCTCCGATGTGAGCACCTTCGCCGCCGACGATCTGCCCCATCCGGTCGGTTCGCCGAAGCGGCTCGTGATCGTCGGTGTCACCACCTCCGAGTCGATGCTGGTGGTGGATCTTGCTGCCGCCCTGACTATTTCGATCAACGCCGATCAGCCCGAGGCGGCCGCGCGGTCGTGGGTTCTGCAACTGCTGCTGAATCCGGAGATCACCATCTCCACCAACAGTGCCGAGGTGGCGATCGGTAACAGTCCACGCTGCCGCCGCTCGTTCATCCCGGGCGGCGGCGCGACGATCATCAATATCGACGATATGAATCCGCCGCTGACCACGGTGACGCTCAACGGAGCGGAGGGCCCGGACCATCTGGACGTCGAACCCGACGGAACGGGGGAGATGTATTTGGGCTCGCGATTCTGGTCGCTGCGTCAGGTGATGACGGTCGGCGACGCGGCCTGGAGCGAGTTGGTCGACCGGATGTCGGGAACCGGAGAACCACCGGCGGGTTCGAACGAGCCACCGCCCGCCGCGAGCGTCGCGCCACCCGCCGGCGCCGTCGCACCACCGCCGCGAGGTGCGCTCGCCCCTGAACTTTCGGAGGGCCGATGAGTCACACTGCGGTGCCTTCCCGTCGGGCCGACCGGGTGCAGGTGGCTCGCAAGACACAGGAGAACAGATGAACGACGATCTGGATTTCGACGACTACGACACCGAATCCGATGCACCGGCGCCGGATTGGAAGTCGATGACCTACGAGGTCTTCAATCCCGACCACAGCGTCGGCGTCGCATGCGACCGGGACGGCGAGGTGGTCGGTCTGCACCTGTCGGACGAGGCGCGCGACAACGGCGACAGCTGGCTCGCCAACGAGATTCTGCGACTGGCGCGGCTCGCGCATATGAAATCCCGCGTCGGGCTGCGCGCGGAGATGGAGTACAACGGCGCGCGGCCCTACACGGTGGACTCGTTCGATCTGCCGACCGAGGCGTCCTACCGGGCGATGGAGAGCGCCGAATTCGGCACCACGCTGTGACTACAGATAGGAGTCCGTCATGCTGGAGATGGACGATCAACAAAGCTCCATCAACGCGTCGGATCAGTTCCACGTCGCCGTCGCCACGAACACCCGACAGGCGTCACAGCGGTTCGAAAATCCGGCTACGCACTATCGCGCGGGCACGGGAGCGGAATTCGACGATCAGACGACGCAGATCTGCAATCGAGTCGGTGAGTGGATCAGCGACTTCGTAACCGCGCGCAACCGCCACAGCGATGGCACGAACGTTGCCGTGCGCGATGCCGTGAACGCCCTCTACGACGCGGATATCGATACCGGCGCCGGCGTGCGATCGGTCTGACGCGCATGGGTTCCGAGCACGGCAGCCCCTATTGGGAAACGATCGTCGGCAAGCATTGGCCCACGATTCCACCGTCGGATTGGTACAACCTCCAGACGATGGTTCGCGACGCCGCCGCGGCGATGGACCCCGAGGAGGCCGATCGTGCCCGGCGCCTGTTTTCCGAACGCGTTCCGTCCAGCGAAGGATTGGAGCCGGCCAAACGCGACATGCTGAACCAGCAGGACAGCTTGCGCAAGCTGGTGGATGCCCTGGTCGCCGCGTCCGATACCTTCGGGCAGATCGGCGACATCGACTATCGCACCCGGCATCGGATCCTCGACATCGTCGATCGTGCGGACGCCGATATCCGGCGGGTCCGGCAGCAGGAGACCGACAAGAACGGAAACGAGGACGAAGCCGCCGAACAGCGGCGGATCTCCGCGATCGTCCGAGAGGCTCGGGACGAGGTCGCCGACGTCGAGCGCAATGCGCTGAACATGTTGGGCCCCCAGGGTCTTCCGGAGCTCGCCTTGATCGCCGAATTGCTGGGCCGGCCGAATCCCTGGGCGCGGGACAACGGCCCGGGCGGCCCGGGACATCCGGGACGGCGGCAGGACGGTGGGCCCGGGGCCGGCGGCCGCCCCCGGTACCCCGGTGGTGGCTCGCACCATCAGATGCCTGGTCCGATGCACGATCCGATGCCGCGCTTCCCGTTCCTCCCCGGGATGGTCCGGCTCGATCCGGGGATGTTCTCTCATGTTCCACCGCCGTTCGAGGACATCGCGGATCGGTTGCGGGATCGGCTGTTCGGCGATCCGCCGGCCACGGTCGATCGCATGCCTGCCCCGTCGTCGGGCCCTCAGGACCAAGCGCCGAACGCGCCGGCTCCGACGGCACCGGTCGGCGGCGCGCCTGCTCCGGGGCAGAACTCCGCGTGGGCGCCCGCGGCTCCGAATCACGCCGGACCCGGCGAGAGCGGCGACCATGCCGTGGACGCCGCGCCGATGGCCGATTCCGGTGCCTCGCACGAGCCGGACGCCCCGGTCGCCGGGACCGCCTCGGACACACATGCCGGGCCCGCCGCCGGGCACGGCTCCGAGTCCGGGGGCGGTCATGACGAGAACGACTCCGGCGGAGGGCAATTCGGCCGCACGTCGCATCCGGACGACGAGACCGAACACGACGAGGCGGGACATCGTGCCGAGCTGGGCCCGATCGCTCCGATCGGCGCGCCGGGCCTCGCGGCGGGTGGGGTGATGTCGGCGCCACTGGTCATGCCCCAGCCCGGGGCGCTCGGTCCCGCCGTATCGGCCCCCGTCGATCGGATGAACGCGCCCGCGGCGCAGGCAACCCCGCCGCCGGCCGGTGCCGACACCCGCCCCGGATCGCCACCGGACTCGCGGATCTCCGCGCCCGGGGGGAAGGGGCCCATGGTCGGCAATCCACCCGGCCCACCCGGATCCCCCGTTGCGCCACCGGCGGCGAAAGCGATTCCCCCGCAGCGTATTCCGGGACAGTCCGGCAGCGACGAGGTCGTGCGGGATGCGGTCGGCGCGGCCATGGTGGCGGCGTCGGCCCCGGCCTTCGTACTCGGCGAACGTGTCGACGGCGACCTGGTGTTGGCCCGCAGCCTGCTGAGCAGTCTGCTCGCCGCGGCCGGGGATTCGGCGCTCGGTGTGGACTGGGCGGTGTCGGTGCTGCGTCATTCCGGCGGCGTGACCGCGTTCGTCACCTCCAACGAAGGGCGCGGGTGGCTGCCGGCCGGGCTGTATCTGCCGCGGGAATTGTCCACGCCGTGGGTATGGTCGGAGTCCGAGGGCAGTGGCTGGGAGGGCGTCGGCGATCCGGCGCGCATCCTGGCGGAATTCGGAATCGCCTGGGGCGCGAAGATCGGGGCGCGGCTCTCGGCGCTGGTTTCGTCGCAGCCGATCGACGGCGCGCTGAGTGCCCAGCTCGGTGCGGTTCCGACGGAGGGCTCGGTCGCGGCCGCGGCGGTGATGGATTTCGGTACGCCGGCCGCGGGTTTGGCCGACCGGCTCGAACTCGTGGGGTCGGCGCAGCTGGCCGAGCGCGTTGCCGCGACTCCTCCGGATCGCATCGCCGAGCGGTGTGTGGAATTGGCGCGCGACGGCCACGCCCGGGCCGCCGCACTGGGGCGGGCGCCGGATTCATTGGGAGCCGGGGCGATTCGCGCCGGCATTCTGCAGGCGATCGCGCAGCGCAAGGCGGTGCCGGAACCGCTGTGGGACGAACTGCGCGACGCCGACGCGCTGGTCGCAGCCTCGATGTTGCCGCTGCGCGCGGATGTGTCCCGCGTAGCGTTGGGCGAGCTGCGGTCCGAATCCGGCGCCCGGGGAGAGGCCGCGGTCCTGCGTGCGATGGTGTGCCAGCGACGCTGTGACGAACTGGTCCTGCTGCTCGCGGCCGAACCGACTCGCCAAACCTTGCGCGACGCCGTATACGCACATGCGCAACTGGCGGAATTGGCCGCGGCCCCGCCGGGACCGGATCCGGCGCCGCCGGGACCGCCTCGGACCTCGTCGGTCAGTGTCGGCCCCACGCGGCGGTGAGTGCCAGGGAGCGGTGGACCGTAGCCGGTCGGATGCCGTGCGCGGCCAGAACTTCCCTGCACTGGGAACAGCGCCCGGCAGTGGGGATTGTCCAGCGCCGACAATGATCTCGTCAGTGGCGGAAAGGATTGTGCGGCATGCCGGAGATGGAGATCGACCCTGCGGTGCTGCGTCAACTGGCAGAGCAACACCGTCAGGTCGCGCGCGAAACCCGGGAATGGGCGCAACCGCCTTACGATTGGCTCGCCAGCTTCATCCCCACGTACGGCAAGATCGCCCAGCCGGTCAAGGATGCCCTCGACGACTACTACGACGCCCGCAAACGGGCGGGTGACAAACTGGCGGACGACCACGACCACACCGCGGATCAGTTGATCGCCGCGGCCGAGTCCTATGAAAACGCCGACCACGGCATCGCATCGGATTTCCGCCGAGCGGGCGACGACATCGGCGGGCACGGGTCACCGCAGGGAACACCGGCGCACGCTGGGCCGAACGGCCATACCTTCGGCCCCGGCGACGGCCGCACGCCGGCGGGTATCTCGCCGCTCGGCACGTCGCCGCTCGACGGCGGTCCTTCGGTCACCGGTCCGCAGACGCCGGGCGCCGGTCAGCAACAGCCGGACGCGGCGGACCAATCGCCGGGCGCGACCGTCCCCGGCGTCGCCGCCGCCGCACCGGGAGCTGCCGCACCGATGGGCGCCGTGGACTCCACAGGCACCCAGGCCGGGTCCGGTTCCGGCGTCAACACCGGTGCGGC
>NZ_BDBN01000151.1 GCF_001613005.1 Nocardia nova NBRC 15556
CGGGCCGATCGCCACCTCGGCCGCCCCCGGCTCGACGCCGTTCGCTACCGCTCAAGCGTCCGCGCCGGTGACGAATGTCGCGGCGCCGCAACCGGTTTCGACCGCACCGGTCGTGGCCGCGCCGGCGCCGGTCGCACCCGCGCCGGCGCCCGCGCTCGTCCAACCGGTCTCGGCGACGCCACTGCAGACCACGATTCAGCCCGAGGCCGCTACCCACCCGATCGCGAACGTGATCACCACGCATGCGGGACCGTCCCCGCTGACCGCGCCCGCGGTGGCCGTTCCGGCGCTGTTCGACGATCGGCCCCGCCATGCCGGTACGGACACCGGACTGCCGGGCGGTGCCGACGATCCGTCGGAATCGGGCGCCGGGCGGACCACCACCCACGCGCCGACCACCACATCGCACGGCACCACCACGACCCACGACGCCGATGCGACGAAGACGCCGACCGCGCCGAGCACCTCGCACGCGCCGGGGACCACGCCCGGCGGCGAGCACACCACCACCCGTCCGGGTACCTCGACCGATCACGATTCCGTCGACCGGCCCACGCCGACCGTGACGGTGCCTCGCGACACCGATTCCGGCCATCCCACCCGCACTCCCGGTACGACGCCGTCGGATACCGACAGCGACTCCGGGCCGTCGACCTCCGCCGGCGCGGACGCGTCGACGCCGGGCCATACCGCGACGCATACACCGGGCACCTCCTCGGGGGCGGACACCTCCGCCACCGGCAACGCCGACGATCCGACCGTGCCGTCACGCGGTTCCCAGGTGCCGACCCACGATCCGGATTCCGTACCGACGCAGCAGGTTCCTACCCAGCAGGTACCGACCCAGCATGCGACGCCGCCGAGCCACGACCAGACCGTCCCGACACACGAACCGACCGTGCCGACCGCGCAGCACACCGCACCCGTGGAGCCGCCGACCGTGATCAAACCGCCGACCACCATCGATCCCGTGCCGAATGCGCACGTTCCGGTGAAACCTGTTGCGGCTGTAAACGATTCGTACGACACCTCGCTGTGGGCCGATCCCGGCCACGGCCTGACGAGTGTGTCCGCCGCCGGACTGTCCGGCGGTCTGCACGAAACCACCTTTGCCGAGATGCACCATCCGGTGGACCACCCTGTCGTCGATTTCCACGTGCTTCCGCTGTGACGGCGGTGGAGTCGCCGGGTGCCAAACACCCCGACGAGATGGCCCCGCTGCTCGCGCAGCTCGACGAATTGCTCGACCTGACCCGCGCCGCGGGCCGGGCCGATCTCACCGCACGACTGGGGATGTCGCGGGCTCGGGTGGCCGATCCGCGCGTGCGGCTGGTGGTCGTCGGCGAACCCAAGAACGGGATGAGCACGCTGGTCAACGGTCTGGTCGGCAGCGCGGTGAGCGCGACCGGCAGTCCGGTCAGCGTTCCGGTGATCGCCGAATACGGTCCGGAGGCGACCGCCACGCTGGTGCGCTCGCTGCCCGGCGGCCGCACCGAACGCCAGCCCGTCGACCCGCTGAACCCCGGTCCGGCGCTGAGCGCGGCCGGCGTGATCCGAGCCGAATTCACCGACCCGAGCCCGCTGCTGGCCGAGGGATTCGTGGTGATGGACGCGCCCGGCGCACCCGCCGACGCGCCGACTACCTGGTCGCTGATCGCCGCCGCCGACGCCGTGCTCTACGTCAGCGACGCGGCCGCGGAATACACCCCCGAGCAGATCGCCCTGCTGCAGCGCATCCGGCAGGTGTGCCCGACGGTCGTCTGTGTGCTGAACAAGATCGATCGCTACAGCCACTGGAGCCGGGTGCAGCAGCGCAATCGCGAGCTGCTCGACGCCGCCGGCCTGGGTTTCGCGGTGGCCCCGATCTCCGCCGATCTGCATCTGCGTGCCGGTGACGATCACCGCCGCGATATCGAATCCGGTGTGCCGCAACTGATCGACCATCTGCGCGGATACGTCCTCGCCCGCGCCGACGCCGTCGCCCGGGAAGCGGCGCTGCGCGACATCCGCACCATCACCGATCATCTGGGGCTGGCCCTGCGCAGTGAGGCCGAAACCCTGCGCGATCCGCAGCGCTACACCGCGATCACCGATCAACTGCGCACCGCGCGCGCCGAGGCCGACGATCTGCGCCACCGCAGCGCCAACTGGCAGGTCACCCTCGCCGACGGCTGTTCGGAACTGATGGCCGATATCGAACACGATCTGCGGCACCGGCTGCGCGTACTGGTCCGCCACGCCGAATCGGAGATCGCCAAGCGCGATCCGGCTCGCAGCTGGGACGAATTCGGCGCCGATCTGGATTCCCGGATCTGCGAGGCGGTCGAGGAGAACTTCGTCGTCGCCCACTATCGGGCGGTGGAACTGGCTGAGCAGGTCACCGCGAAGTTCCCCGCCGACTCGCGCGATGTGCCGCTGCCCGATCTGCGGCTCGAGGATCCGGGCGACGTCCTCGAACCGGTGTCGTCGCTGGAGCCGCTGGATACCGCGAAGGTGGGTTTCACCTCGTCGCTGCTGAACGTGATGCGCGGCTCCTACGGTGGTCTGCTGATGGTCGGGTTGCTCACCAGTTTGCTGAAAATGCCGCTGGTGAACTGGTATTCGGGTGCGGCGGCCGCCCTGCTGGGTATCAACGCCCTGTGGGAGGACCGCAAGCTGCGCCGTGAGCGCCGCCAGTCCGAGGCCAAGGTGGCGGTGGCTCGCCTGATGGACGATGTGATCTTCCAGGTCGGCAAGGAGTCACGGCATCGGCTGCGGGCCATGCAGCGCATGTTGCGCGACCACTTCACCGATCTGGCCGATCAGACGCTGCGATCGGTGGACGAATCGCTGCGCGCGGCCGAGGAGGCGGCGGCGATCAACTCGCCGGAGAGTCGTGAACGGCGTCTCACCGAAATCGAGCGATCGATGGTGCGGTTGCGGGAGATCCGCGAAAACGCCGATGTGCCTTAGCGTTCGTGCTGTGCGCATTCGTGGCGGGTGGTCCGGGGCATATCGGACCACCCGCTGCTTCGTCAGCCCGCGGGATGAGCCGGATGGAATTCACCGGCCCCGGTGGAGTGTTCGGCCCGGATCACATGCATCACCGCGTTGATCAATGCCAGGTGGGTGAACGCCTGCGGGAAGTTACCGAGATGCCGTCCGGTGTAGGGGTCGATCTCCTCGGCGTAGAGCTTGAGCGGGCTGGCGTATCCGAGCAGCCGTTCCAGCAGATGCCGCGCCCGGCGCACCTCGCCGATCTCCACCAGCGCCGATACCAGCCAGAACGAGCAGATGGTGAATGTGCCCTCCGCACCGGACAATCCGTCGTCGGTGGTGTCGGTGCGGTAGCGCAGCACCAGACCGTGCTGGGTCAGATCGGAGGCGATGGCCAGGACCGTGGCGCGCACCCGCGGATCGGTCGGCGGCAGGAAGCGCAGGAGTACGACCAGCAGCAGTGAGGCGTCGAGGCTGTCACCACCGTAGGTCTGGGTGAAGACGCCCTTGTCGTTCACCCCGTGGGCGAGTACATCGGCGCGGATCTCTTCGGCCAGCGCGGCCCACTTCTCGGCGTAGTCGGTCTCGCCGTGCAATTCGGCGAGTTTCGCGCCGCGGTCCAGCGCGACCCAGCACATCACCTTGGACGAAGTGAAATGCTGCGGTTCGCCGCGCACCTCCCAGATGCCGCGGTCGGGTTTGCGCCAGTTCTCGATCGCCGCCTCGACCTGCCGCTTCAACATCGGCCACAACGTTTCCGGGACTTGCTGGCGTGATTTCACGTGCAGATAAACCGAATCCAGAATGGTGCCCCAGATGTCGTGCTGCTGTTGCTGGAACGCGCCGTTGCCGATGCGGACCGGCTTGGCGCCGTCGTAACCGTGCAGGTGCGGGATCTCGGACTCGTCCAGATCGCGTTCCCCGCCGATGCCGTACATCACCTGAAGCGGTTGTGCCTCACCGTCTTTCGCGGTCGCGACATCGTGCAGGAAGGCGAAGAAGTCGTCGGCCTCCCGGTTGAGGCCCAGCGTGTAGAGGCCCCACAGGGCGAAGGTGGAGTCGCGCACCCAGCTGTAGCGGTAGTCCCAGTTGCGTTCGCCGCCCGGCGTTTCCGGCAGCGAGGTGGTGGCTGCCGCCATCAGGGCGCCGGTCGGGGAGTAGATCAGACCCTTGAGCGTGAGCGCGCTGCGCTGCAGATAGCCGCGCCACGGATGATCCGGGAACTTGCCCAGAGTGATCCACTGCCGCCAGCATTCGGTGGTCTGCCACATCTTCTGCGCCGCTTCGGCGAAGGTGCGCGGGGCCGGCAGCGGCGACCAGGACAGGGCCACGAACAATTCGTCGCCCTCGCGCATGCGGGTGCGGGCACGGGCCTCGCGCCCCTCCAGCCCCAGCCGCATATCCGTGGTGAGAACCAGTTCGCCGCAGGGCAATTCGTCGTGGGCGCAGGTCGCGGTGGCGGTGGCGCGTTCGTAGACCTCGCCGGTGTATTCCCAATTCACGGGCGCCCGGTGATAGTCGAAGGCCGGTTCGCAGCTCATCTCCAGTTCGACCACGCCGCTGACGCATTTCACCGTGCGCAGCAGGATGTGCTCGGCGTCCCAGTCCTCCGGGGTGCGGCGGTAGGTCCGGCTGCGCCGGTCGGTGTTGTGCCAGGGGCCCAGGACCAGCGCATCGCGGACGATGATCCAGCCGGTGTCGGTCTGCCAGGTCGTCTCCACGATCATGCCCCCGGGCAGATAGCGCCGCGCCGCGGGCACGTTCACGCCGTAGGGGCCGAGCCGGAAGTGGCCGGCGCTGCGGTCCAGCATGGCGCCGAACACACTGGGTGAATCCGGCCGCGGCAGGCACATCCACTCGACCGCACCGTTGCGCGCGATGAGGCAGCAGGTCTCGCAATCGGAGAGGAAGGCGTAGTCGTCGATCGGCGGATACGACGACTTGTGCACGACGCCCGCCGAAATGGGCAGGTAGTTCGCCGAGATCTCGGCGTCGGAGACATCGGCCAGGGCATCGCGCGGCGGCGACATGTCGTCGAGCGTCTCGATGAGGGGTTGTTCGGTGATCGGTTCGTCGTAGGACGCCATACAGCCATCATGGTGGATTCCGGTCCCGTTCGCCGGGACTGTCGGCACCTCGCGACAGCCGGTCGGCATGCCCTGCGGCCGGCGCACCCGTGACCTACTAGGCTGGTGGTTGTGCATCATGTCGCGGGCTGGTGGGACGGCTTCGAGTTGTGGGTGGCCGGATTACCGTTCATCCCGCAGTTCGTCGTGGTTCTGGTCGGGGCGGTGCCGGTCAGTTTCCTGATCGCCTACCTGCTCGATCGTGGATTGCGGATCGTGCTGCGGCTGCTCGGCCGCGACCGCTCGGCCGTCGCCGAGACCGACATCGTCGCCGGCGACGCGGCCGCCGAGATCGCGCCCGATGCGGCGACCATCGCACCGCCCGAACCGGCGCTGGCCGGCGCCTCGATGCATGTTCCGGGTCCGATGCCGAAGGAAGCGATCTGATGCCACGCTCACGGGTCCAGTTGGCGCTGATCGCACTGCTCGTGCTGATCGTCGTCGCCTGGTTGCTGACGCGATAATCCCCCGCTGTCGGAGGTTGCAGGTACTGTGCAGCCCATGCCAACCGATGAGGAATTCGTCGACCTCGAGCAGCTTCTGGAAATCGAGGACGGCCCCCGACTGATCGCGACCCACTACACCACCGCCGACGAGGCGATCGAGATGGTGCGCGCCGCGCAAATGCTCGGCCTGGGCGTGCGGCTGCAGAACCGGCTGCGCGCCGACGAGCCCGACGAGGACGGTGAGGACACCGCCGTCGAGGAGTGGGTGCTCGACCTCTACGAAAGCCCGCCCGAGTCCGCCGACGAGGAGTAGACCGGCCACCGATCGGCTGGTGCCGGAACGCACGCACCGGGGTCCGGGCGACTGTGGTCTTCACCACGGTTCGCCCGGGCCCCGGTGGTCGTTGCGGTGTCGGCGCGGTGGCGGTCGGGAATCCGAAATATGAATACTTCCCGCCGGTCATGGGCGGTTTTCTCGAATATCGGGATCTTCGGCGGATTCCGCTTCGACCGATTCGCGCGGTTCTGGGTGCTCTGTTAGAGTCTGCCCGTGTCATCGAGCGTTGTTCCGCAGGTCCGCCATGAGTTGGCGTTGATCGCGGTCGGCTGTCTCGTCGTCGCGGACATTCACTGTCGTCGATAGCTGATCGGACACGCTGCGCCCCTTCCACGGGACCGGCGCACATCTTTCCGCAGCGTCTCCGCCTCTCGCGGCTCAGCCGCACGCGCCTGTCTCCGGTATTCACCGGGCAGATCTACCGCTCAATCACAGTTACTTCCGACCCGGCAGCAGTGTGCGCCGGGGGCGGGCGGCAGGAAAGGTCAGTTCCATGTCTCGCAGATCGTCCAGCAGATCCTGGTTCTCGGTGCGCCGAGGACGCATCGCCGTCGCGCTCACCGCGCTGGCGGCCGTGGGACTGACCGCCGCCTGCAGTGGTGGCTCGAGCGACACCGTCGGCGGCGACGCCCACAGTGGTGGCGGGCAGTTGACGCTGTTCGCCTACTCGGTCGCCAAGCCGGGCTACGACAAGGTGATCGGCGAATTCAACAAGACCGAGGCCGGCAAGGGCGCGCAGATCCAGCAGTCCTACGGCGCCTCCGGCGACCAGTCCCGCAAGGTCAAGGACGGAGCCCAGGCCGACGTCGTCAGCTTCTCGGTCGAACCCGACATCACCCGGCTGGTGGATGCCGGGCTGGTCGACTCGACCTGGAATGCCGACGCCAACAAGGGGGTGCCGTTCGGTTCGGTCGTCGTGATCGCCGTCCGCAAGGGCAACCCGAAGGGCATCCACGACTGGAACGATCTGCTGAAGCCCGGCGTCGAGGTGGTGACGCCGAATCCGTTCAGCTCCGGCTCGGCCAAGTGGAACCTGCTGGCGCCCTACGCCGCGGAGAGCGACGGCGGCAAGAATCCGCAGGCGGGCCTGGACTACCTGGGCAAGCTGATCTCCAAGGAGCACATCAAGGTGCAGCCGAAGTCGGGCCGGGAGGCGACCGAGACCTTCCTGCAGGGCACCGGGGATGTACTGCTCAGCTACGAGAACGAGGCGATCTTCTCCGAACGCAGCGGGGATCCGATCGAGCACGTCATCCCGCCGACCACCTTCAAGATCGAGAACCCGGTGGCGGTGACGAAGAACGCCAAGAATCCCACCACCGCTGTGGCGTTCAAGGACTTCCTGTACTCGCAGGCCGGCCAGAAGGCATGGGCGGAGGCCGGTTTCCGTCCGGTCGATCCGCAGGTCGCCGCGCAGTACACCAAGGATTTCCCGGCGCCGCAGAAGCTGTGGACGATCGCCGATCTGGGTGGGTGGAAGCAGGTCGACAAGGATCTGTTCACCCCCGACACCGGCAGCGTCGCGGTGCTCTACGACAAAGCCACCAAGTAAGCCGGTGGCTCGGAGCGCACGGAATACTGGGCAACTGTGACTGACACCCGTACGAAGGCCGACACCGGCGGGAGTACCGACGCCGGGACCACCACCGGTCCCGGCGTCGTCCGGCAGCGGTCCGCCGGACCGGCCTGGCGGTCGCGCCTCACCGGATCGGCCGGCTCGCTCGGTCTGGCGATCACGGTGCTGTGGCTGAGCATCATCGTCTTGCTGCCGCTGGCCGCATTGACGGTCCATTCCTTCGACGACGGGTGGTCCGGCTTCTGGGATGCGGTCACCGCGCCCGCGGCACTGGACGCGTTGCGGGTGACGGTTCTCGTATCGGTGGTCGTCGCCGTGATCAACGTCGTCATGGGCACCGTGGTGGCGTGGGTGCTGGTGCGCGACGATTTCCCGGGCAAGAGCTTCGTCAACGCCCTGATCGATCTGCCGTTCGCGCTTCCGACGATCGTGGCGAGCATCGTGCTGCTGTCGCTGTACGGGCCGCAGAGCCCGGTCGGTATCCACCTCAACGCCACCCAGCCGGGACTCGTGGTGGCGCTGGCATTCGTGACGCTGCCGTTCGTCGTGCGCTCGGTGCAGCCGGTGCTGATCGAAGCGGATAAAGAGGTCGAGCAGGCAGCGGCCTCACTGGGCGCGAACAATCTGACCATCTTCCGGCGCGTGGTGCTGCCGTCGCTCGCGCCGGCCATCATCTCCGGCGGTGGCCTCGCCTTCGCGCGCGCCATCGGCGAATACGGGTCGGTGGTCCTGATCGGCGGCAACATTCCGCGCCGCACTCAGGTCGCGTCGCAGTACATCCAGCAGCAGATCGAGGTGGACCGTCCGGTGAACGCGGCGGCGGTGTCGGTGGCGCTGCTGGCGATTTCCTTCGCCACCCTGCTGATCCTGCGCATCTTCTCCGAACGCACCGCCCGCAAGGAACAGGCGAGCCGATGAAACTGTCCGCCCCGTCCCGGATTTCGCTGCGCGTGATCGCGCTCGCGTATCTGATCGTGTTGTTGGTGGCCCCGCTGGTGATCATTCTCTGGCGCAGCTTCGAGCATGGGATCGGCGCGTTCCTCGATTCCATCACCACCCCCGCCGCGATCTCGGCGTTCAATCTGTCGCTGTTGATCGTCGTGATCGTGGTGCCGCTCAATGTGGTCTTCGGAGTCATCACCGCCATCGCCCTGGTGCGCGGAAACTTCCGGGGGCGCACCCTGATTCAGGGCGTGGTAGACCTGCCGTTCGCGGTCTCGCCGGTGGTGGTCGGCGTATCGCTGATCATGCTGTGGGGTGTCGGGGGCTGGTTCGGCGGCCTCGACAGCTTCGGCTTCCGGGTGATCTTCGGCCTGCCGGGCATGGTGATCGCCACGCTCTTCGTCACGCTGCCCTTCGTGGTCAGCGAGGTCGTCCCGGTCCTGCACGAGATCGGCGACGATCAGGAGCAGGCCGCGGCGACCCTGGGCGCCAGCCGGTGGCAGACCTTCTGGCGTATCACCCTGCCGGCCATCCGGTGGGGCCTGACCTACGGCATCGTGCTCACCGTCGCCCGCGCCCTCGGCGAATTCGGCGCCGTGATCATGGTGTCGTCCGGACTGCCCGGCATTTCTCAGACCCTGACGCTGCTGGTGCACGGTCGTTATATCAACGACCACAACACCTTCGGCGCCTACTGCGCGGCGACCCTGCTCATGGCCATGGCGCTCGTCACCCTCGTCCTGATGACCCTTCTCGAACGCAAGCGGGGCACTGCCAAATGATTACCGTCACCGACGCGAACAAGCGTTATGGTTCGTTCGCCGCCCTCGACAACGTCAGCCTGGACATCCCCTCCGGTGAGCTGACCGCGCTGCTGGGGCCCTCCGGTTCCGGGAAATCGACGCTGCTGCGTTCGATCGCCGGCTTGGAATCCTTGGATTCGGGCATCGTGACCATCGCCGACCGCGACGTCACCCGGGTCTCGCCGCAGAAGCGCGATATCGGCTTCGTCTTCCAGCACTACGCGGCGTTCAAACATATGACCGTGCGCGACAACGTGGCGTTCGGGCTGAAGATCCGCAAACGGCCGAAGAACGAAATCCGCAAGCGCGTCGACGAACTGCTCGGCATCGTGGGCCTGGACGGTTTCCAGCATCGTTACCCGGCGCAACTGTCGGGTGGGCAGCGGCAGCGCATGGCGCTGGCCCGGGCGCTGGCCGTCGACCCGCAGGTGCTGTTGCTCGACGAACCCTTCGGCGCCCTCGACGCCAAGGTGCGTCACGACCTGCGCACGTGGTTGCGTCGCCTGCACGAGGAAGTGCACGTGACCACCGTGCTGGTCACCCACGATCAGGAGGAGGCGCTCGACGTCGCCGACCGGATCGCGGTGATGAATGCCGGTCGCATCGAACAGGTCGGAACGCCCGAAGACGTATACGACCGTCCCGCCAACGAATTCGTCATGTCCTTCCTCGGTGCGGTGGCCAAGTTGAACGGACATCTGGTGCGCCCGCACGATATTCGCATCGGCCGCGATCCCGGTATGGCCCTGGCCGAACACGAGGGCACCGCGGAGTCGGCGGGGGTCACCCGCGCGACCGTCGAGCGCGTCGTCCGACTGGGTTTCGAGGTTCGCCTCGAATTGCGCAATGCGGCCACTGGTGACCTGTTCACCGCGCAGGTCACTCGCGGTGACGCGGAGGCTTTGCGGTTGGCGGAGGGTGAGACCGTCTTCGCCCGCGCCACCCGCATCCCGGAACTGCCGGCGGCCTGATCTTCCCTGCCGGCAGGCTGATCTTCCCTGCCGGCGGAGCCGGGCGCTCGTGCGGCGTTGCGGGAGTGGGTGTTTCGCCGGATGCGCCACCGTTGCAGGATCGCCGGTATACGGTGTCCGAGGATATTCGGACGATTGCTGGCAAACCCGTACCGGTCGGTCGGTGTCGCGAAATGTCCACTGCGCGTATGAATTGCCTGATTTGTTACCGCAGGTGAAGGGGTATATCTGCGGTATCGGCGGCGTCGTCGCGGAGTGCGGCGGTTGAGCGGACAACCGATTGTCCGGTGCTTGGCAAGTTCTCAGCACAGTGGTTGCCTGATGCCGGATCGAGACATGTCAGCGAACGTACGCTCGTCGATCGAGGGGAATTGTGATGACGGTTGGGCTCGGAGTGAGTATCGGCACGGTCAACACGGTGTGCGCCATCGATACTGCTGAGAGCGGGAAGAACGCGCGTGGCCGCGGGCGCAGCGCGGCCGGCGAATCCGGTGAGCGTGCGGCGACCGGCCGGCGCAAGCGGGCCTCGGGCCCGAAATCCGCGCTGCCGCAGCAGCGCACCGCGCCGGGAACCTGGCGCACGACACTCACTTTCGACAGCAGCGGCACCGCGCGGGTCGGCCGGATTCCGCGCCACGGCCGCGCCGTGACCGACTTCGCCGATCTGACCGAGCCTGGCCGGACCGCGCGCGTACGTCATCGGTCGCTGTCCGCGGCCGATCTGGTGGCGACCGTCGCGCGCACCGTGGTCGCGGACGTGTCCGCCCACGTGGTGGCCACCGCCGAGGGCCGCAATCCGGAAACCGCTGTCGCGGTGACACATCCGGTGAGTTACGGCGAGGAGCGGGTGCTCGAACTGCGCGAGGCCCTGGATTCGATCGGACTGTCCCATGCCGCCCTGGTGGCCGAACCGGTGGCGGCCGCGGCGTGGCTGTCGGTGGCGCACGGTCCGCTGCTGCCGGGCCTGGCGCTGGTCTACGACCTCGGCGGATCGGGGCTGACCGTCACCCTGGTGCGCATCGGCCCCGGTACTCCGGACCTGCCGGTGTTCGGGGAACCGTTGCGCTCCACCGCCTTCGGTGGCCGCGCCTTCGGTGCGAAGATGGCCGCGCAGGACAACTGGCGCGCCGGTGCTTCCTCGGCCGCCGACTCCGACGCCGCGATCACGGCTTTGCGCACCGCGCACATCCGCGAGTCGCTCGATGTGGTGTACGAATGCCTCGGCCGAGCCCGCGTCACGATGGCCGATGTCGACTGTGTGCTCATCGTCGGCGGCGCCGCCCGTCCGCCCGAAGTCGCCGCGGTCCTGGCCGCGGCGCTGGCGCGGCCGGTGATCGTCGCCCCGGATCCGGAGCGCACGATCG
>NZ_BDBN01000152.1 GCF_001613005.1 Nocardia nova NBRC 15556
TCCCGGCCACGATCAGCGCCGTTTCCTGGATCTGTTCGCGCGCGACCTCGCCCCGCGCCTGCGCGCGTTATAGTCAGCGACACTTTGCGTTGATTGAACCAGCGCTGAATGCTGCTGGCAGACAACTTACTTCGCCGACGGGTGGCCGCGTTGTTGCGGCAATTCAAGCCAGTGCTGTAAGCGACAGCTCGTCGCCTACCTCGGTGACGTGAGGGGCAGTTGGGCTTCGGTGCCAGGCCGTGGTTGAGGATCACCTCTTCAATGGAAGAGGTTGTTGCTCTATCGCTCTCGGGCAAATGCATGTGGGGGTGGCGGTGGTTCGGCTCGGCATGTGAAATCTCGAACGTCTCCCGCGCCGGGGCGCCTTCCGGTCCTATGTCGAAGACGGCGAGGTCGGTGTAGATGCGGTTAACGCAGCGCAAGCCGGTGAGCGGGTAGCTGCATTGGTCGACGAGCTTGGGACGGTCCTGTTTGTCGAAGAGGGTCATCCACTCGCGCGCGGCCGCGACCCGCTACGCCCAACTCGGAACCAGCTTCCGCGCCGGATTCACACTCGCCCGCATCGTCGAACGGCCAAAACCATTGGGAGACACGAGCAAGCGGCCAACCTTCTTGCGCTAACTCGCCTTGTTGTATGCCTCGATGATGTCCGCTTGGATCCGCCCACGGCTGGAGACGTTGTAGCCGTTGTTGCGAGCCCACTCGCGAATCGCGCGGGTTTGTTCTTTGTCGGCCACCGTGCGGGCGCCGGTCCTGCTGCTCTTGCCTCGGGGAAGCCGGCCCACCTTGCGAGCAGATTCGGTCCACTGCTCGAAGATGCCACGCAACTTGCCTGCGTTCTTAGTCGACAAGTCGATTTCGTATTCCACGCCGTCGAGGCGGAAGAACACCGTCTCCTCGGCTTTAGACTTGCCATCGTAGTCGTCGATCAACTCGACGGTGACCTTCTTGGCCATGCGGCATTCCTCCAAACGTTGACGAACGGTACCGGCGGAAAGCTTATGTGCTCCACCGTCACGCGCGCTTACGCCACTCTCACGTCCCGGTGTATCAGGTGCCGGGCGTTACTGTGCCGTTGTGGTGTGGTGCAGCCGTACCTCAGTCTGTGGTGCGTTGGTCGCCGAGAGTTGGGCGCCGTGGTCGCGCCCGACTTCCGCGCGCTGGGTAGCTTCGTGCGTTCAGATCTTATCCGTGCTGGGTTAGCCGGCCCGCTCTGTACTCAGTCGGAGTATCCGCACCGGATCGCCCGACACGTTGCCTTGGTGCCGAACTCAAGCCCGGTCGCGCCCACCGAGGTGGTGAAATGCTCGCAATGCCCTGCATGATGGACGCCCACGATGGAACAGCTCTTCGATCGATGAGCTACCGCCACCGCAGCGTGACTGCGCCAGATTGAGGACTGTCTCAAGTAATGGCAAACGCAGCGTCCGCGGCGAATTCATTGTCGAGCACGCCTTTGCGGAAGGCGCGCCACTCGGTCTCGTTGAAGTGGAAGCTGGCGGTCCCGTCGACCGCCTCAACCCGCCACGTCCCTTCTGTTGCGATGACGCTGACGCATCCCTTGGTATTGGTGAGCGCCGCATCGAACGCGCCAGCGAGGCCGCCGACCATCACGACCGGCTCGAAGAGCTCTATTGCGATACCAGCGACCTCATGGCCGCCCTCGACGAGCGCCTCACCACTGGCGGCCCGCTGCCCGCCGCCTGGACCCGCTCCAGAGCGTCCAGCTCGAATTCCTCACCGGCCCGCTCACCGAGCATCTACGACCCCAACGGCATGGGCGCGATGTTCTTCGCCGTGCTCGCCGTCGCCGCCCAGCTCGACAGTAACTACATCCGAGAGAAGACCCTGGAGGGCCAGCAGACCGCCGCTGCCAAGGGTAACCACGGCGGACGCCCCAAGGTCATCGACGACGACATGCTCACCTTCGCCGTCGCGCTGAAGAACAAGGGTGTCCCGTCCCGACATCGCGAAGAAGCTGACGATCAAGGCGGGCAAGAGCGCGGGACGCCACCCCTCGGTCGCCTCGCTGTACCGGGCGCTCGCCGAAGCCGAGGAAGCCGACGGGTCCGACGACGCACAGGTCATCGACCCCGGCCGCCCGGTCCGCGTCCGCATCACCGGCCGCGGAAGGGGCACCGACCAGGAGCTGATGGAACGGCTCACCACACACAAGTCCTGGACGGCGACACCGTGAGCCTCCGCCAACTTGAAGACGCAGGTCAAAAGGCTGGCGTGACGGTCGCCCCAGGTTCTCAAGCTGGTCGGAGACGGTTGATCCCCGCCCAGAACCGGTCTCGATGTTCTGCCCGTTCTGTCCTTCATGGCCGGTGACCCGGCACCTGCCGTCTCAAGACCAGGCGATCTCGCCATGGCGGTCGATGAAGCGTCCGGTGCCTGCGCCGGGCTCCTCGGTGGCGAGGGCGACGATCGCGTCTGTGCCCTCGGTGAGGGTCTGGGAGCCGCTGTAACCGTTTATGTCGGTCGCGGTGTAGCCGGGGTCGGCGGCGTTGACGCGAATGCCCTTGAGCCCCTTGGCGTACTGCGTGGTCAACATCGTCAGCGCCGCCTTCGAGGAGGCGTACAGCGGCGCGACGACGTGCGACTCGGTCCGGCCGGGGTCGTGGGTGAAGGCGAGGGAGCCCATGCCACTGCTGACATTGATGATCACGGGGTCGTCCGAGCGGCGCAGCAGCGGCAAGAAAGCGGTGGTGGTGCGGACGACGCCGACGACGTTGACGTCGAGGACGGCGTGGGCGTCGGCGGCGGTGAGGTCGCCGGGATCACCGAAGGGACCCTGTACCCCCGCGTTGTTGATCAGGACATCGATCCTGCCCTCGTGCTCGGCGACGTCCACGGCGGCGGCGGCCACGGACGTGTCGTCAGTTACGTCGATGGGGACGAAGCGTGCGCCCAGCGCCGCGGCTGCCTCCTCACCCCGCTCTCGATCGCGGGCTCCCAGGAGAACGGTGTGACCGCAGGCTATCAGGCGGCGGGCGGTCTCGCGTCCGATTCCCTTGTTGGCTCCGGTGATGAAAGTGATCGTCATGCCTTCGATGGTTGCCTGGACGAGGGAGCCGGACCAGGGACGCTTCGACGGTGGGAAGACCAGTACCACCCTCGCACCCCCGCAAGTGATCGGGAATACAGGAGGATGGAGGGCATGACGACGACACCCCCCGGGGCCGGACTGGGCGCGGCGATCCGAATGTGGCGCGACCGGCTTCCCCCGTCGGCCGCCGGGCTGCCGGTCGTCCGCAAGCGCCGGGCTGTCGGGCTGCGGCGCGAGGAACTGGCCGACCTGGCCGGAGTGTCGGTCGATTACGTCGTGCGCCTGGAGCAGGGGCGGGCCACGACACCCTCGGCGTCGGTGGTGGCGTCCCTGGCGCGCGCCCTTCAGTTGTCCACCGCCGAGCGGGACCACCTCTACCGGCTGGCCCAGATCGTGCCGCCCGCGGACGGCACGATCTGCGACCATCTCCCGTCCGGCTTGCAACGAGTGCTCGTCCGCCTCGGAGACGTACCGGTTGCCGTGTTCGCGGCAGACTGGCAACTGGTGTGGTGGAACCACGGGTGGGCCGCCCTGCTGGGCGACCCCTCGGCCTCGCCGCCGCGGATGCGCAACTTCGCCCGCGACAGGTTCCCGGTGGGCGCCGATCACACCCCCCTCGTGCTGTGGCCGGTCACCGATACGGACCCCGACACCACCGACGCCGCCCTCGTCTCCGACCTGCGCCGCGCCACCGGCCGCTTCCCCCGGGACAGTCGCCTGGCCGCGCTGGTCCGCGACCTGAGCGCAGGCAACGAGAGGTTCGCCAAACTGTGGGCGACGGGAGAGGTGACCGCGAGCCGCGAGGTCCGCAAGACGGTCGACCACCCGTCGGTGGGCCCGGTCACGGTGGACTGCGATGTCCTGGCCGACGGCGACACGGAGCTCAAGATCGTCATCATGACTGCCGCGCCGGGCAGCGAAGACGAGACCAAACTCCAGCTCACCACCGTCGTCGGCCCACCGGCCGGCACGCGCAACTGATCCGCCCGCGCGTCGGCCGACCGGCGGCTCATGCTCGAGCTGATGGCCAAGTCGCGCCGCCGCAGGGCCGAAAACCTGCGTCGCTCGGCGATAGCGCATTCGCGGGATGCATGATTGGATGTCAAACCGATCGGGTCGCGTGTGAGTGGATTGGATGCTCAACCACGACAAAGCATCTCAACGGTGGACCGACCGGCCGGCATGCCCGCACCGAGTTACCACCCCTCGTGCTCGCGACGAAGGTCGAAGTTGGCAGATTCGCTGGGATTACGGGCGCAGGGTAGGACTCGTATCCCTCCATGCGGCAGATTTACCTAAACCATGTGTTCGATGACATCTAACATAGGGGAACTCCCTGCTATTTTCAACGCAGTGGGATATAGGAGTAGTTCTGTAGTCAAAGCGACTTTAGCTCCTGTAGCAGGGTGACTTGCGGGTAGTCGATTAGGGCATGAACGCCATGAGTAGCGCTGACCCCTTCTCCTGGCAGAAGGGCAAGCGAAGGACGCGTCGTGTTTGGAAAACGCCTCAATTGATGCCAAGGTGTTTGGCAAGCCAATCTTGATCAGGCCATAATGAAGGGCCTGCGAGCCAGCTTTCGACGAGTTCGCTCAATTCCTCGTTCACTTGCTTTCGGGGTGGGGCGAGTTTGCTCATGGCAACATCTCGTGCTGCACCGGCGGCCCAGTCGGCGATTTTCAGTTGGGCAACGTCCTTACTGCCGCCGAAGACTATTTCCTTCACGCCGGCAGTTTCCATATGGCGGTCGGGGTCTGCCAGATCGCGAAGCCGATCCATGGTGATGAGCAGGTCCTTGTTACAGTCGATCACGTTGGTCGTCGAGGCGCACCCCAGCAACGGTGAAGACTAGCTGGTTTATGTCTCGAAGATTCTCGCCGGTATTGTTGCTCTCGTCTGCGTGTACTACCGGCAGGGCTGCATCCTCCATCCGTCGAGTTTGCCTGAAACGCTGACGCAGGGCATCTGCCATGCCGACCCATCGCAAGCTCGGATTCGGAGTGTTCAGGGTCTGAACGAGTCTCACAGTCGGTCGCGCCTTATGGGAGATGGTCTTGGCCACCAACAACTTAAGCAAGTCGATGACCGGCGTCGCCCACGCCGACTCCGGCGGAGACCGAGCCACCTCGGTCACCGCACACGCCACGGAACGGCGCTCACAATGGTGACCGGCTGGTGGATCGCGACCGCATCGAACAGCGTGTGATGTGGTTCCGTGTAGGCCGGAGAAATCTAAAGAAAGCTAGGCTGTCTTCAGGCGAGTAGGCAGGTACTCAGAGTACTTCTCGCGGAGGTGCTGTAGCCCCTTGTCGCGATCTGACTCGTATTGAAGGGCCTCTTGCACGAACTTCAATCGGTGCTCGGCGTCTCCGATCACCTCGGCCCACAACTTCACCCACAATGAATACTTCTTACTCTCCTGAATTAGACCGAACGCACGACCGTTCTGATCGCGCGCTTCTTCTACCGACTGACTGCATTCATTTCCGACAAGAATGAAGTTCCACTTCACGTTCGGCTGTGAGAACCGTTCGTCATTTACCATTGCCGTCGCATAGCTCCGCAACTGGGAAACGTCCTCGTCCTTGAGTCGATGATTTGGACGCTTTAGCTCCACGACGAGGTGCTCGAACTTATTCTCAGCGGTTTGTATTTGCCTCCCTAGCACGAGGTCGGGGATTGCGACACGGCCGTCTTCTCTTAATATTTCTGCCGAGTTCGCAAGGTCAACATCCTCGCCGAGAAGGCTGAGGTGCTGCGTCAAGACAACGCTGAGCCGGTCGTCATCGCCCGTCAACGACCACTCTTCACCAAAAAGCCAAGTCTCGTTTGCAAGTATTCGGTGAAGTTGCTTGCGCTCCAGGAGTTTCTTTCTGGACTCCGTCTCGAACAGGATGTCATTTAGGCCATTCAAGAAATCCACACGCCCGCCGATTTTGTGACCAGCCTGTATTAGATGAGTGAGAGTGGTGCGTTCAAGGATGTCGGCAAGCTCCGCCAAGCGAGCCTTTGGCAACATCGTGACCTGTTGAAGGACGGGCAGTATTGCCTCGGGATCACTCTCAAACGCCTGCTTGAGCAATCGCAAAGCAAGGGCTTTTGAATTCCTTGTCTTAGACTCCTCAATCGTACGAGAAGCGGCCATGGCAACAACCTTGAAGGCATCTCTCGTTGCCTTTTCGACGGGCGATTGCGGTTCCCCCTTATACGGATAAACGCCCTCTTGCTGCCACTTGGCGATAGTCTCGCCTTCTCGTCGCCGGGCCGACTCGCCGAGGTAGGCTTTGAGGGCTGTCCTTGCAGCCACGAGTATCCTGCCGACCGGGCTATCGACATCATCCTCAAGAATTGGGGGCATCCCGTCGGCGAATCCGTCCCAGGCAAGATATGCAGTAAACTGGGCTCCTGGTGCTTGGATCCCCGCGCGAACGTCGCCGACAACATTTCCTGCTGGCGCGCATAGATAGATCTTTCTGTCGACATCCTCCAAATTCCACTCAATCACTGTCAGCTTGGCAGCGCCGTGACAACCTTCCGGAACCTCAAGCGGGAGTTCGCGTCTTTCGGCTATTAGAGATTCTGCATCAAGCGTTTCGCCGAGGAATCTTATGTCGAAGTCATGGTAGCGATCCAAATGGAGAGCAAACTCAGTCAAAATTCTGGTGCGCGTTTTCGCGATATTATCGAACGCATCCTGCGCAGCCTCGGTTATTCCATTGATTATAACTGTGGTGCCTGCGGGTCCGTCCACTCTGCATGGATCGGAAATTTCGAATGATTGGAGGCTGTCGCGACTTCCGGTAACTGTGACGCAGTCGAATCTCTCGCCGGGCCCGACCGCCACGGTCCGCCATTGAACCGAATGCCCAAGCGAGAACGCGGAATACCTGCCTCGCCCATATTTGCCATGTACTGATCGACCGTTCGGTGAGGTGCTGCCCGCAACCATCTTCCAGCTGTCGCCGACATGGGAGAACGCCCTCTGAGCATCCATCTCGGTCATGCCGGCGCCATCATCGGCGACGACAATTTCTGCCAGCCCTCCGAGCTCGTCATTTTCCGCTGAAATAGAAACTAAAGTCGCGTCTTCATCGAAGGCGTTCCAAATTAGCTCGCATAGTCCCACTTCGGGTGTCCTGATGTAGCTGGACAGCAAACCGCTGCCAGCTTGAACCTGGATACGAGTCATGCTGGCATGATGCCACAAAACCGACTTCAGTACGCCGAGTCGCGCACTAGCCCAGGGTGATTCGAGTTGGCGGGCATGGGGACTGATCTGGTGGTTCGCGTTGACCGCCATGTCTCGCCCAGACAACCTTCGAATCCCGCGCTTACCACCCCTGGCTCTGCGGGGCGACGAGTGAGGCCACACGGCATTGCTGCCCATCCATAGTCAAGCCAAGAGCAGCGCGCTCGTCACGGCTTGCCCTTCACTGGATGAACCGGCGCACCATCCGCACGGGCCAGCGCTCGGGGCCACGCCCAAACGAAGCTTTCAAGCGCGGCGGTAGCGGTCTCCGGCGTCCAACCAGTCGCTGAACCAGTGTGCGGCCATGGCGGGGATCGGCGTCGGCTGCCAGTCCGGTTTCATGCCATGTGTCGGCGCTCTCGTCTGGCGAGACACGAACTAGCGGCGTGGCCAAACGTCCTGCGCTAACTCGCCTTGTTGTATGCCTCGATGATGTCCGCTTGGATCCGCCCACGGCTCGACACGTTGTAGCCGTTGTTACGAGCCCACTCGCGAATCGCGCGGGTTTGCTCTTTGTCGGCCACGGTGCGGGCGCCGATCCGGCTGCCCTTGCCTCGGGGAATCCGGCCCACCTTGCGAGCAGATTCGGTCCACTGTTCGAAGATGCCCCGCAACTTCACGGCGTTTTTGGTCGACAAGTCGATTTCGTATTCCACGCCGTCGAGGCGGAAGAACACCGTCTCCTCGGCTTTCGACTTGCCGTCGTAGTCGTCGATCAACTCGACGGTGACCTTCTTGGCCATGTGGCATTCCCTCCAACTGTTGTCGAACCGTATCGGTGGAAAGCTTATGTGTTCCACCGTCACGCGCGCTTCCGCCACCCTTACGTCCCGGTTTATCAGGCGCCAGGCGTTACTGTGCTGTCCTTCAATCTGTGGTAGGTCGTCACGCCGCGACTGCCGCGCGCGGGGCTGCGTCGAGTGTTCGAATCTTAACTGCGGGCTACGGTTCGCTGGCCGGCGCTGTGCTCAGTCGGAGGATGCCGAACTCAAGCCCAGGCACGCCCATCGAGTCGTGAAATGCTCACCGGCGCCCTGCGTGATCGACGCGAACAGATCTCCGATCGATGAGTTGCCACCACCGCAGCTTGACTGCGGCCAGATTCGGGGACTGTGTCAAGTAACGGCAAACGCAGCGTCCGGGGCGAATTCATCGTCGAGCACGCCTTTGCGGAAGGCGTGCCACTCGGTCTCGTTGAAGTGGAAGGGGACGGTCCCGTCGACCGCCTCAACCCGCCACGTCCCTTCGGTTGCGATGACGTTGACGCATCCGTTGGTATTGGTGAGCTTGTTCGATGCGACTTCGTCTTGCCATGCGGCCCATTGGACTGGTGTAAACAGAATGGCCGGGCTGTCGGTGAGTTTGGTGTCAGTGACTTCGATCAGCGCCGTCCCGGAGCCGGTCGAGTCGCTGAGGAAGTCGACTGCCACGCATCCGTTGCCGTGGTCGCTGTAGGTACTGGTCCTGCGGCCTGCACGTCGTGGGCCGGTAAACATCGTCTCTCCCGGTGGTGCGTTACGCGTTGATGCGCTCTTTGATGGCTTCCGCTGTTGCTGCAGCGGAGAGTGCAACGTCGCGCAGTTGTTCGACAGTTTTAGCGTACCCGTCGACGACCCGCGACTCTTGCAGATAGACGGCACCATGGCGCATCTCGACGTACGCGATCGAGCTCGCTTCGGCGAAGTCCAGCAGGACGAAACGTCCAGCGATGGCGTCATGGCGGCCGATGCTGATCGGCAGCAGACGGAGTGTGACATTCGGCAGATCTCCGAGCTCGCGCAAGTGTTGGTACTGCTCGGTCATCACCTCGGGCGGCCCCATGGGACGGTCGAGTGCAGCTTCCTCGATGAAGACTTCGAGTTCGAGCGGGTCATCGCCTTCGGTAACTCTTCGCTGTCGCTCCTGACGTAACGCGACGACCCGGTCGTTGTGATCCGCGCGCACACGCATGTCGCCCTCGGTCGCTGCCAGGCTGTAGCCCGAAGTTTGCACCAGAGCTGGGAGTACTTGGGGTGCGTAGATGTGGGCGTGCGTTGCCAGCCCTTCCAATCCGACGAAGGTCTTCAGCCAATCGGGTACGACGTCCGACCAGGGCGCCCACCACGCCGCGCGGTCGTCAGCCGAGGCTGCAAGGGCACACAACCTGTCGATATCGACCTGGCTCGAACCGTAGAACCGCACCAACGTCTCGACCTCGTCGGGTCGTTGTTGATTGCGTCCGGACTCCATGTTGTGGATCTTGGCGTTCGAGCAGCCGAGAGCTTTCGCCGCGTCAGCGATCGTTTTGTGGGCCTGGGCCCGCCTGGCCGAGAGTTCGGCGCCAACCAAGTACGCCACAGCCGCGGAGTCGCCCCGAATCGCCATGTGCCCTCCTAGTTTTTGGTCGTCGCCAGCCTGCTCAGTCTGCCCGATCGCGGATTCGGGCACGACGACCAGGTGATTCTCAACATGGTACGACACGTGAAAACATCGGTATTGATTCACGTGAATTTTCATGTGACTATTTCCAGGTGTCAGGGATCACCACGCCGCAGGAAACGGCAGCCGCCGGGCCCGCTCACAAACGCGTAGGTCACTGACTCCCGGCCACGAGCCCCATGCCTGTGACCGGCGGATGTCAGGCGCTCACAGCACGCAACCGGTGTGCCGGCCTGATGAAGCAAGCGAGACATGGAGGTGGGACCGATGTTTGCTCAGCGAATAAGTTCCCCAACGTCACACCAGCCGCCGATAACGCCCCGTTGCCGTGACATGCGCCTTCCTGTCGCGCAAGCAACGGTCGAAACGACCGTCGATGCCGTGCCGGGAGGTCGTTGATGAACAAACTGTTGCCCCTGGCATACGGGTATTTGCGGATGGATCTCGTTGATGACGGTGATCGCGCCGAGCAGCAGATCACCCAGGCGGCTCAGCATTTGGGTTTCCAGATGGCTGCCGTCTTCCGAGAGCATTCACCCGAAACGATCGTGCCGACCGCCTATCTGGACCTGGTGTGCGAGTGTTGCCGCGCGGACGCGCACACCGTGATCGCCGCACCGGGCCACCTGTCCGGAATGACCGTCCCGCAGACCGTGCTGCTCGACTTGCTGGCGACACGAGCCCGCGCGCATGTCCGCGAGGTGACGCTGTGACACCCATACAGCTCACAAGACGGCGGCGTCGACCCAGCCGACAAACCCATCGTGGAATTGCACACCTGCGCAGCGGATTTCACGCCGGGAATCTCTACGCATTCCGTTTCGGATCGGGAGGCCGAACCTGATGACGGCCGTACCGACATATGGATACATGCAGCTGGCGTTGCTGCCGCGCCCGTCGAGCGAAGTCGAGGAGCGAATCGGCCGGGTGGCAGCGGAATCCGGAGGTCGTCTACGGCGCGTGTTCACAGAACCGATTCCCCCGGCTGATGCGTTGTGGTCGTTGATCATCGACGCAGACCGCTCAGTGAGCGGACAGCTGATACCCACGGTCTCCGCCACCGCCGAGCGGCGGGGAATGGATGTGGGCCGTCTGCTCGAGTCAGGGCGGCGCCGCACGCGCGCAGTGGCATGGCAGGCACTGCTGTCCGAACTACGCCCCTATGGCGGCACCGTCATCATCCCAGGACCCGAGCACCTGGACGGGCTCGCCACGTCCAGAACGACTGCGTTGAAACAACTTTCACGGATACACGCGCATACGCGCCTGCTGTATCTGCCCGAACCGGTGGCCAGGATTTCGCAGACCGATGCCGCGCCCGTCCTGGCCGGGGAATTCCCGGTGAAAGCGTTCGCGGCGGCGCTGGAAGTTACATCCCTGAAGGCGTGGTGGCATTTGTCGCAGGCCGGATTGAGCTACCTCCGCACCGACGTCGAGGCCGTACTGTGCGCACTCATCGAAGCTCGGATGCCGACCGAACCGGTCGAGGTACTGGACGAGATCAGAGTACGGCTCCAGCGAACAACGCACGCCCTCCTTATCGAGGTGCACGAATCCGAGAACCACTCCCACGAGCCTATCCCTGATCTAGC
>NZ_BDBN01000153.1 GCF_001613005.1 Nocardia nova NBRC 15556
CGCGGTGGGCGGCTGGATCACCGACGGGGCGAATCAGTTCCCGGGCCCGCCGGCGCTGCTGCCGGTCGGTGCGGCCGTGGCGCTGATCCTCGCCGGCGCCGGGGTGGCCGCCGAGGAACAGCCGCGGCTCACCCGAATGCTCGCCTCGCCTCCCCTGGTCCGGCTCGGCGACCTGGCCTACTCGTTGTATCTGTGGCATTGGCCGTTGCTGATCTTCCTGCTCGCCGAACGCGGCGGCTCTCGCGCCGGGGTGGCCGGCGGTGCGGCGGTGATCGCGGTGTCCCTGGGGCTGGCCTACCTCACCCATCGCTATATCGAGCAGCCGCTGCGCCTGCGCCCCCGGCAGGAGACCACCGCGCCGGCGTTCGGCGCCCGGTATCGCCGCACCGCCGGAGTCGCGCTGTCGGTGACGGCGGCGGTGGTCGCCTCCGCGGCGGTCACCTGGAGCGCGGTCGTGCAGACTCATCCGCCGCGGGCGGTGGGCGCCCTCGACCCGGTGCAGTATCCCGGCGCCGAGGCACTGGTCGGCGGCGCGTCGGTACCGCAGGCGCGCATGCGGCCGACACTGTACGAGGCGCCGGCGGAACTGCCCCGCCCGACCGTCGACGGATGTATCGCCGACTGGGATCACCGCGAGGTCGTCAGCTGCACCTACGGGCCGGCCGATGCCCAGCACACGCTGGCGGTGGTCGGCAACTCCCACGCCGAGCACTGGATGCCGGCGCTGCAGCAGCTGGCCGAGCAGCACCATTTCAAGATCCTGGTGCATCTGAAGATGGGCTGTCCGCTCACTCTCGATCAGAACGCCATGTACAAGGGCGAACCGAATCCGGACTGCCGCGACTGGTCCCACGAGGTGATCGACCTGCTGGGCAACGAGCGGCCCGAGTGGGTCTTCACCACCGGCACCCGGCCGGTCGACGCGGGCGGCGACGAAACCCCGCCCGACTACCAGGACGTCTGGAAGGCGTTGTCCGACAAGGGAATCCGGGTGATCGCGATCCGCGACACCCCGTGGCTGCGCCGCGAGGGTGTGCGCTATCGCGCCATCGACTGCCTGGCCCGCCACGGCGATCGGATCAGCTGCGGAATGCACCGCGCCGATGCGCTCTCACCGGTCAACCCGGCCCTCGACGCGGCCGCCGCCTTCCCGAACGTCTTCCCCATCGACCTCACCGACGCCGTCTGCGAACGAGACGTCTGCCCGGTGGAAATCGGCAATATCCTCGTCTACCACGACGAGCACCACTTCACCGCGAGCTTCGCGCGGTCGCTGGCCCCCGAACTCGGCCGGCAGCTCAGCCCCCTGCTGGGTTGGTGGTGAACAGCGAGGCCAGCGGTGGACGCTCAGCCGACGACACCGGACTCGTCACCCGCCGCCACCCCGCCGCCTCGGGCCGGAACTGAGTCAGCCCCACCCCCGAATCGGGAATGTCGAGGCGCGCGAGCAGGGTCGCGATGATCTGACGGCTCATCACGGCCAGTTCGTGGGTCGGCCGATTGCGATGAATCCGGATCCCCAGATCGACCTCGTCGATCGCCGCGCGGCCGTAGCGGTGCAGGGTGTCGAGCAGGATGCCGATCTCGACGCCGTAACCGGGCGCGAACGGAACCGCGGTGAGCAGTGCGCGGGTGGCGGCGTATTCACCTCCGAGCGGCTGCCGCACATCGGCCACCTCGGGAGCGAGTGCGGTCAGCAACGGCCGGGCCACCAGCTGGGTCACCCGCCCGCCGCCGTCGGTGTCGCCGTGCGGATCGTCGCCGAGCGGTCGGCGATAGAACCCTTTCACCAGCTGAATGCCCGGATCCCGCAGCAACGGCGCCACCAGCGCGGGCACGAAGCCCGGGTCGGGATCGTGCAGGTCGGAATCGATGAATACGACGATATCGCCGGTCGTCACCGCCAGTGACCGCCACAGCACCTCCCCCTTGCCGGCCCGCACCGGCACTCCCGGCAGTGCCTCCTCGCGGGTGTACACCGCACTCGCACCCGCGGCGCGGGCGCGGGCGATGGTGTCGTCGGTCGAGCCGGAGTCCACGACGACCAGTTCGTCGACGAGTCCGCCGATCAGATCCCGAATCGAACCGATCACTCCCGCGATGGTGGCGCGCTCGTTCAGGGCCGGGATCACGACCGACACGGTCCGGTCGCCTTTGGCCCGGATCAGGTCGTCCACGCCGACATCGTGTGCGGGAGAGGCGGTTCCGGCGGCGGGTGCGGCATAGGTCATCGATATCTCCTCAGATACCCGGGTCCAGAATGTCGGTCGTCAGCTCCGGCCACAGCCGCGCCCAGGTGTCGCGCGGCTCGGCGCACCGCCAGATGGTCACGTGGGCGTCGATACCGGGGAACCCGCGCGGATCGTCGAGGCGCACAAGGGGCTCGACGGTGGAAAACGTTCGGCGCAAACGCATTTCGGCGGTGTCGGTATCGACATAGATGATCGTGGTGGCGCCGGGTGGCGGGCGGCCGAACTCCGCGAAACCGCGATCGGGACTGTAGACCGGCGGTAGTCCGGGCGGCCCGAAACGATCCAGCGCCGCTGCCTGCCAATAGGTGCGGGTCAGTATCGCGGTCCGGGCGTGATCCGGACCGGCTCGTTCGACGGCCAGCGCCGCGCCGGCGACGAGGGGGCCCCAGCCCGTAGTCCCCGAAACCCGCATGCGCGTGGATAATTCGGCGCGCGTGGTTACCGGTCGCGGTGGGCTGCCGGACGGCAGCAGCAGCACCACCGCGAGCGCGATGACGATCGACACCGTCGCGGCGGTGAACGCGGTGGCTCGCGGCCATCGCACCGGAAACCGCTCGGCCAGCACGCAGGCGCCCGCCGCGAACAGCACCGGCAGCAGTCCGGCGACGTAGTAGGGGCGCCCGCCGCTGACGGCCACGAACAGCACCATGACGCAGGTGGCAACCGCCAGGAAGCGGTGGTCACGCAACCGGCGACTCGCGAAACCGTAAGCGGCACAGCCGATCAGCACCACACCCAGCACTCCGGCCATGGTCACCAGCTGCACCGGCAATCCGGCCGCGCCGCCCGTCGCGGCACGCTGCTCGTCGCGGATCACCGCCCCCATGGCCAGCTGCGGCCAGCCGTGGCGCTCTTGCCACAGCACCGCGGGCGCCGCCGACACGGCCGCGATGGCGACGCCGGCCCACAGTGCGGGCCGGCGCATGAGCTCACGCGGTCCGCAGCAGGCGATGCCGAGGGCGAGGGCGGCCACGACGACGGGCAACAGCAGTTTCACCTGTAGATCGATCGCCGCGACCACTCCCGCGATCGGCAGCAACCTGTCCGCTCGGGTCCGCACCCAGCGCGCCGACAGCCAGGTGAGAACGGCGACGGCCGTACTGTCGAGCGCGAACGTCGACAGCGACGCGGTCTGAGTGACCACATACGGGCAGCAGGCGTATCCGATCGCGGCGAGAATCCGCGCGGCGCGGCCGCCGCCGAACTCCCGCGCCAGCGCCGCGGTGACGACGATCGCCGCCACTCCGGCCAGAATGGCCGGCAGTCGCAGCACGGTCGGGGAATCGGGCGCGACAGCGTGCGCGGCACGCGCGAGCAGCGGAACGAGCGGTCCCTGATCGACGTATCCGGCGGCCGGATGATATCCGGCGGCGACGAAGTACAACTCGTCGCCGAACCAGTCGTACCGCGCGGCCCGGGCCACGAGGATCGCTGCGGTGAGCACCGCGACCACACCGACCCATATCGCCGCTCTGTACCGTGAGACCGTTTCCGGCACAAGGTCTTTCAGCACGCACCTCGCCGGTCGACGGCCCGGTGCGATGCGAGGTGTCACAGTAATGCGGCATCGACCCGTTCGGTGCCGGTCAGAGCGATATCGCGGCACAGTTTCGTCAGGGTCGAAAGGTAGTGCGCCACGGCCTCGTGCGCACGCGGGGTATCCGGGAACACCATGCTCAGCTGGGTGACGTCGGGGAAGCGGTTGATCCACAGGTAGACCTCGCTGGAACTGGCCCGGTTGCCGTACAGTCCGCCGTTGATGCGGTCGAACATCTCCGCGCCAGCCATCCGCCGCACATCCACGTAGGAGACCATCGGCGCGGAGAAGCCGAGCCGGGTGCGGATGCGCGGATCGTCGGCGGCCAGCTCCAGCACCCGGTGCACGCACACCTGTGCCAGCTCCTTCGCCGCATCGGCCTGAGCCTGGGCGCGGCCCACCAGCGAGGTGAACGTCTCGTCCGGCCGCACCGCCACCGCGACCGGCACCAGACTGGTGTACCAGCCGATCGCCCCCTGCTCCCCCGGAGTCGAGCGAGTGTTGACCGGCGTGAACACGAAATATTTGTCCCTGCCGGTCAATTCGTATTCGGTGAGCGCGATCGCGGCGAACACGCCACCGAGGAATTTCCCGCCGAAGTCCTGGCACACCTGCTCGAACCGCAGCGCCTCCGCCTCATCGAACAGCGGCACGGTGATCTGCGCGCCGCGGGTGAATCCGCTCGCGCCCGGCGCCACGCCGAGGTCCATCGGGAACGACGGCACCGCGCCGCCGTGGCGGATCAGCAACTCCAGCCAGCGCTGCACCGGCGCGGATTCGGTGGTGAGCTCGGCGTTGTAGTTGAGTTCCCGCGCACAGTAGGCGAGGTGCCCGTCGACCGGTGCGATGGGCACCTGTCCGCCGGACAGTTCGTTGCCGTAAAGCAGCAGCAGATCCACGCACGACAGCGCCTGCCCCACACCGTCGGTGTGCAGGTGGTCCACGGCCGCGTAGACGGTGAACGAGTCGCCCCGATCGATCACACCGAAACCGAAACAGTCCCAATCGAATACGTCGCGAGCGTGGCGCTGCACATGGTCGCGGACGGCGTCGCTGTCGGTGATCTCGCCGTAGTCGCGCGGCTCGAAGTCGATATCGGCCGGGTCGGCGACGTGGCGCGCGATCCGCTCACCGGGCTCGCAGGAGAACCAGCTCCAGAACGTGTCGTGGCGCCGGGCGAACGCGGTGATCGTGCGGGTCATGGCGTCGCGGTCCAGCGGGCTGGGAAAGTCGAACGCGATCATGCACAGCCGGGACGCGCGAGATCCGCTGTCGCGCTGCCGATATGCCGCGCGCAGATATTCGCGCTGCTGGTACGACGGGCCGACCGGGTGCTCCGGGGCGGCCAGGACCGCCGCACGCGACTGCGACGTGGGTGCCCAGGCGATCAGTCTGCCGGGCTGCGGATGCCAATCGTCGAAGAAACCGAAACCGACCATGGAAACCCTCGTTTCGTCCAGATGTGACGACGCGCCGGCGCCGGCCGCGCCGCCGAATCACGCGGACCGAGTCAACGGCACCCGCGCCGATCCGCCAACCGTCGCCGTGGAAGTTTGTGACCTTCCCCAGATCCGGTCGAGTCCGATAGGCCGTCGGTCCCAACAGTCGGCGCGACACCTTGCGACCGCGACCTTCGCGGGCCTACCTTGACCGCCGTCCAGTCCCGCCGAAACGAGAGAGGTAGGCGGATGATTCGCCGCTCACTGCCCACCGCCCTGCTGGCGTCGGTGCTGACCGCGGCGCTGTGCGCGGCACCCGCGGCGGCCGACGATCCACCACCCGCCCCGGTGAGCATCGCCGCGCTCACCGCCGCCGCCGAGCCCGCCGCCGACGGCGCCCACCTGCTCGGGGTCGAGCAGGAAGCCGACGGCATGCTGAATCTGCGGGTGCACTCCGCGGCGATGAACCGCGAGATCGAGGTGAAAGTCCTTCGGGCGCCGGACGGTTCGGCGCCGGCGCCGGTGTTGTATCTGCTCAACGGTGCCAGCGGCGGTTCGGAGGCCAGCAGCTGGCCCGAGCAGACCGATATCGTCGATTTCTTCCGCGGCAAACAGGTCACGGTGGTGACCCCGATGGGCGGCAACGGCAGCTATTTCGCCGATTGGCGCTCCGACGATCCCGTACTCGGCCGGCAGAAGTGGTCGAGTTTCCTCACCGCGGAGCTGCCGCCGATCATCGATTCGGCCTTCCACGGCTCCGGAGCGAATGCGGTGGCCGGTATCTCCATGGCCGGCACCTCGGTATTCCAGCTGGCCCTGGCCGCGCCGCAGTTGTATAGGGCGGTCGGGTCCTACAGCGGCTGCGCGCGCACCAGTGATCCGCTGGGCCAGGCGTTCGTCGACGGTGTGGTGCTGCGCTGGCGCGGTGATCCGCTGAATCTGTGGGGTGCGCCGGACGATCCGCTGTGGGCGGCCCACGATCCGTACGTGAACGCGGATCGGCTGCGCGGGCTGGCGATCTACGTCTCGACCGGCAACGGAATTCCCGGCCCCTTGGACAATCCGGACGGGCCCGGAATTCACGGCAATACCCGCAAACTCATCGAGCAGCTCGTCTACGGCGGGGTGCTCGAGGCCGCCACCCACAACTGCGCGATCGCGCTGCGGGACCGGCTGACGCAGTTGAACATTCCCGCGACATTCGACCTGCGCGCGAACGGCACCCACTCCTGGGGGTACTGGCAGGACGATCTGCACCGCTCCTGGCCCCTGTTCGAGCAGGCTCTGAACCGCTAGCCCGCCGCCGCGATTCTCCGTGCGGCGGAGACTGTTTCGCGCACGTACTCGGCGCGCTCGGCAGCACCGACGGCGGCACTGAGCGGGCCGATCTGGACTTCCATCGCCACCCGGTCGCCGTCGAGGACCGGGACCGTGAGATAGCTGATCGGCAGTGCGCGATCGCTGTCGAGATCAGCCCGGCTGTGCGCCGCGCCGCCGATCGTGGCCAGCAGTGCCAACACCCGCTCACGCAACGCCTTGTCCGCGGGACGGTCGGACAGATGGTCGACCACCTCGGCCAGCACCCGCAGCGTCGGCAGGCTGGCCGCGTCCAGGCCCCACGCGCAATATCCCAGTGCGCGAACGGTTTCCAGCACCTGCTCGAATTCGGCCCGGCGCTCGGGTGGCGCCTGCTGCAACCACGCGCGTTGCGCGGGCAGGCCGGCGTGGGCCAGTACGGCCGCGCCGGCCGGGGGGCGCAAGGGAATTCGGGTGCCTGCCTCGATGCCGGCCGGGATCAGACCGGGCCCGCCCGCCACGGCGACGAAGATGACCTCACTGCCCGCGATGGACGTAAGGGCGGCACCGCAGCCCACGCGTTCGGCCAGCCGGCGCAGCTCCGCCTCGAGGCGGTCGTGATCACGCAGGCGATCCCGCAGCCGCCCGCCCAGCACCAGCAACGCCGGACCGGGCTCGTAGCCGAGATCGGGAAGCCGCCGGACCCAACCGGTTTCTTCCAGGGTGCCCAGGATCGCTCCCATCGTGGAACGGCTCAATCCCAGCGTATCGGCGATTTCGGCCGAGGTCAGCGCGCCGTCGTGCGCGGCGAGCAGTTCCACCACCGACACCACCCGCCGAGTCGGGGGCGAGCTTTCGGCCCGTCCGGTGTTGCCAGTCGGCACGAGGTCTCCTAACCTGTCGCGATACGAATAATTGAATCATTCGATACGAATAATCATATCGAGGAGTGCTTGTGCGACGTAAGGGCTTTACCGGGGGCGCGGTCACCTCGATCGCGGCCGCCGCGGCGGCGATACTGACCATCGGCGCGGGTACCGCGAACGCCGCGTTCGGCCCACCCCCTCCGGTCGATCCGTATCTCGGGCCGGTCGGCACCGCCACCATGCACGGCGATGCGGAATCCTCCGACAGCACTCCGCTGCCGGGCGTCGGTACCGGCGCGGTGAACGCACAGTTCCGCGAACTGGCCGCCGCGTGCCCGACCATTCTGCAGGGCGCCGACGGCATGCCACAGGCGTTGTGCACCACCGTCACCGACCGTTCGCCCAAGATATTCCTGCTCGACCCGAACAACGGTCAGCCGCTCACCTCGCTGTCACTGCCCAAGGGCGGACTGCTCGGCGGGGTCTATGCCTATCTGGACAACGCCGACCACATGGTGATGGTCGACGGTGACGACAATCTGGTACGGGTCGCGCATACGAAGGAGGGCAACGGCTGGAAGCTGGCCATCGCCTCCTCGACGCCCCTCGGCGCCGCCGTGACCGGCCACTGCGGCGGGAACGGCTGCGACAGCGTCGCCTCGCTGATGCCCGATCGCGACGGCCGGGTGTGGTTCGCCACCGCCAACGGCTCGGTGGGCGCGGTCGACCCGAAAACCGGCTCCGCGCAATCGATCACGCTGCCCGGCGAGCACGTCGACAACAGCATCTCGACCGCCCCGGAGGGCACCGCGGTCACCACCGATCACGCCACCTATCTGTTCATCGCGGATGCCGCGGGCACTCCGCACCAGGTGTGGCGGCAGCCCTACGATCGCGGCCCGGCGCGCAAACCCGGGCAGCTCAGCTGGGGCAGCGGGGCCAGTCCGACCTTCTTCGGCCCGCGTGACGGCACCGATTATCTGGCGATCACCGACAATGCGGTGCCGCAGGAGAATCTGCTCGTCTACGACACCCGCACCGGCCGCCAAGTCTGCTCGGTGCCCGCGGTGGACGGCACCGAGAACTCGCCGATCGGCTCGGGTAACAGCGTCTTCGTGGCGAGCACCTACGGCTATCCCTATCCGGCGCTGCCCGACAACGCCGGTCCGAGCGAGCCGGACAAAGCCGATTTCACCGGCGGCATGGTCCGCATCGACGTGAATGCCGACGGTAACGGCTGCACCCGGAAATGGAGCAGCGATGTGAAATCCGCCGCCGTCCCCCGGCTTTCACTGGCGGACGGCAAGATCTACACCGTCGCCCGCAAGAATCGGATCGCAGGCATCGATACCGGCAGCGCCGGAGCGGTGATCGACACCTATCACCTCGTCGTGATCGACGCGGAAACCGGCACGGAGAATTCCAGCCGGTTGATCGGCACCAGCACCGTGCACGACACCCTGCAGATGGTCGGCACGATCGCGCCGGGACGCGTGCAATACCAGGGCACCACGACCGGACTGTTCCGGATCACACCGAGCTGAACGGGAATTCGACCGCGCAGGGGCGAGACCGCTACCGGTCTCGCCCCTGCGTTCTTTCGGATCGCTCGAAGATTGCTACTGTGGTTGTCCGGTACGCGCGATCGTCTACTAAATGCGTACGTACATAGTCGAATAGTCGCAGCGATGTCCGGAATCCGCTCGGCCCATTGGCTTCTCACGTTAAATGCTTATTACGCAGCTGTATCCGCTTGGTTAGCAACATTTCTCAACCGTAAACGTTTCTGCGTCGCACCTTTACGCCGGGTTGGCACTCGTTAATCTCAAGTTCGCGCGATCCGGATAATCCGGATTTCGCACCGGCAGCGGATAATTCGGCAATTCTCCCCCTGGAATTCCCGATCGCTCGCCGCCTTATCCGATCGACCACGATGAGGATCCGATGAACAAGACCACCCGTTTGGTCTCCGGCGCGACCATAGCTCTGATGGTGACCGGTGCCGTAGCCACCACCGCCACCACTGCCAACGCCGCCACCGGCACGCCCGCGGCCCCCGCCGCCGGCGCACCGATCGCCGCCGACCCGTTCACACTGACCACCGACATCCTTCCGGGCGTGCGCTACACCAGCAACACGCAGGACGGCTCGGTCAGCATTCAAACCGGACTGGGCTCGCTCACCACGGTGGGCACCCAGTTCCAGGTCAAGGACGGCAACGGCGCCCTGGTCGCCGGTACCGCCCTGGCCACCTCGCCCAAGGCCGAACAGGCCGCCACCGCACCCGCCTCGCTGCCCGAGACCCAGCAGGCGGCCGCCGAGCAGCCGGCGCCCCAGTCGGCCGCCGTCGAACAACCGGTCACCTCCGCCCAGCCGATCTACACCCAGGACGAGTTCAACTCCGCCCTGAGCGTGGCCGCCACCCAGTTCGGGCTGGCGACCGGTATCGGCAGCCTCGCCGGCGGCGCGGTGGGCGGCATCACCGGCTGCGTGCTCGGCGCGACGATCGGCTTCGCCCTGGTGCCGGAGTTCTTCCTCGGCAGCGGCGCGGCCGGCTGCCTGGTCGGCGCCGGACTCGGTGCCACCGTGGGTCCGCTGATCGGCGCCGCCATCCTCGGCGTGCCGGTCGGTATCGCCAGCGCGGTGCAGATGTACAACACCCTCAACGCACCTGCTCCGGCCGCCTCCTGAGTCGGCTCTCCCACCCTGTGGCCCCGTCGTTCCGGCGGGGCCACAGCCGTTCCCGGGGGCCGGGAATGGGTACTATCCCGGTACGTAGTCGATGGTGGAGAGGTGCGATGGCACATCGTTTCGGGGATCTGGAGGCGGTGGTGATGGATCGCATCTGGTCCGCTCCCGACACCATCACCGTGCGGACCGTGTTCGAGGACCTGCTGCGCAGCCGGGAAATCGCCTACACCACGGTCATGACCACCATGGACAATCTGCACCGCAAGGGCTGGCTGGAACGCGAACGCGACGGCAAGGCCTATCGCTATCGAGCGCGCCTGAGCCGCGAACAATACAGCGCCCAGCTGATGCGCGAGGCGCTCGGCGGCGGCCGCTCCGATCTGGTGCTCGCCCATTTCGTCGAGCAGATCTCCGACGACGACACCGCCGCGCTGCGCAAGGTGCTGCGCCGCGCGAAAACCCGCAATGCCCACACCGAGCAGCCGGGTACCGAGGTCGCCGAGTGACCCTCGCGCTGTGCCTGCTGGGTTATTCGGCACTGGTCTGCGTTCTCGGCCCGCCGATCCTGACCCGGCTCACCGCGCACGGCAGCGTCCCCGCGCTCGGCGTGCTGGCCTGGCTCACCGCGATCGCCGCCGTCCTCGGCGCCTGGGCGGCCGCCGCGGTGGCCCTGACCGTGCAGGTCGCCCACACCTGGGATCTGCCGATGGCCCACCTGTTCGACGACTGCTGGGTCGCCGTACACGCCACCGCCGACGGCAGCCACGGTCCGATCGCGCAGTTCGCCGCGCTGATTTCGGCCCTCGCGCTGATCGGATTCGTCGTGGTGCGCGGCGTGCGGGTGATCGGTGCGGTGATGCGCGCGGGACGCAGCAGCGCCCGGCACGCCCGCTCGGCCTCGCTCGTCG
>NZ_BDBN01000154.1 GCF_001613005.1 Nocardia nova NBRC 15556
ACCGCCGAGGTGCGGCGGCTGCTGGATGCCGGGCTGGCGGTGATGCGGCGCTGCGGCACCGAGTCGCGGCCGCGGGTCGCCGATATCGTCGCCGTCGCCGGCTTGTCCAACGATGCCTTCTACCGGCATTTCGCCTCCAAGGACGCGCTCGTCGCCGCCCTCCTCGAAGACGGAACCGCCCGGCTGCTGGACTATCTGGACCATCGGATGGGCAAGCGGCTCACCCCCGAGGAGGCGGTGCGCGAATGGGTGGACGGCGTGCTGTCCCAAGGGGTCGGCGAGGTCGCCGCGACCACCCGGGCGGTGATGTGGAATGCCGGCGGTCTGGCGCAGGGGCTGGTGACCGGACCGCCGGAGGCCAGTTCCCGGCTCGCCGAGCTGTTGCGGGCGCCGTTCGCCGCAGTGGGTTGCGAGCACCCGGATATAAATGCCGCGCTCGCCGCGCACGCGGTGGTGGGCCGCCTCGCCGAACTGCTGTGGCGGCGAGTCGAACCGACCGCGGGGGACGTGGAACGCGTCACCGACTTCTGTCTGCGCGCGGCGCGCCCGGCCCACTGAGGGGCGCGAGTGCGGTGAGCGGCCGTTGTGGTGCGAGCCGCACGGCCGCGACCGGATGGGGCGTTCAGACTCTGGTCTCGGCCATATCCACTTGGCGGGCGGCGTTGGCCAGCGCGGTGACGACGCAGGTGCCGATCCGTCCGGCCCGGTCGTAGAGGGTGGCGGTGCCGACCGCGATGCCGTCGGCCGACATATGGTCCTGCGCATGCAATCCCAGCTCCCGCCCCTCCGGCAGCCGGGTCAGGGTGAGGGTGACGTCGCTGTTGATGTAGCCGACGCCTTCGGTGCCCCAATTGCAGACCAGATTGGTGGTATCGGCCAGGAAGGCCGCGCGCTGGAACGGCGTGATCGCCTCACCCTCGACCAGCGGCGGCAAATTCTGCCAGACCGATTTGCGCTCCCCGTTCTGCGCGGCGGCGAAGTCGCCGGACCAGTCGCCGTCGCCGCATTTGAACAGCGGTGGCTGGCCGGTCGGCGCGTCCAGGCGCCGGTCGGGCACCGGCAGGGACTGTTCGGCCTGCCAGATCCGGCCCGGAGGTTGCTGTGCGACAGCCAGATACATCACCGACGCTCGCACCCGCACCTCGTCCTGCTGGGTGATCCACGCGTCGGCGACGCGCACCCGGGCGCCCGAGCGCACCACCGCACTGTGCACCGTGATCGGTTCGTTCCGCACCGGGCGGAACAGGTCGGCGGTGAGCCGCGCGGGAACGAAACCGGCGCCCGGGCAGTGGGTTTCCAATTCCCGCGCCAGCAGCCCGCAGATCGCGGGCCCGGCCACGTGATCGGGCGACCATTTGCTCACCGCGAAGTCGCCCGCGACGAATCCCCGTTCGTCGCGGCTGAAGAATGCCATCATCGCCTCGGCCCTTCCGTTCCCGGCCCACTCGAATTAGAACACGTTATAGGACCGAATCCGGAGGCTGCTCACCGGTTCCGGTGAAGCTCCCGGTGGATCGAATGTCAGCAACTGTCGTCACCTAGGATCGGATCATGAGTCGATGGGAACCCGATGCGCGCGGCCGCCTCGCCCGAGCGGCCCTCGAGCTGTACGCCGAGCGCGGGTTCGACGAAACGACGGTGGCCGAGATCGCGGAGCGGGCGGGCCTCACCGAACGCACCTTCTTCCGGCATTTCGCCGATAAGCGCGAGGTGCTCTTCGGCGGTCAGGACCTGCTGAGCAGCGCGATCGCGGAAGCGGTGACCACCGCGCCCGCGGATGCGGACCCGATGGCGACCGCGGTCGCCGCGATCCAGGCGGCCGGTGCGCAAATTCCCGATCTGCCGGCGTGGCAACTGCGGCGGCGTGCGGTGATCGCGGCCAACCCCGCGCTGCAGGAGCGGGAACTCAGGAAAATGGCCGTCCTGGGCGGCGAACTGGCCGACGCGCTGCGGACCGCGGGCGTCGCGGAGGCCGACGCGACCCTCTGTGCCCGGGTCGCGGTGACCGTCTTCGGGATCGCCTTCGATCGGTGGGTCGACGGTTCCTCCACGCGCGAATTGTCACACGTTATAGCTGAGGTATATGCCGAGCTCAGGACCGCCGTGAGCGCCGAACGGGCCCTCCGGAACGGCGAGCGGGCCGGTGACCCGGGGTGACGGACGGCACACGATGTGCATAAGGTGACGAGGAACGACACGTCCAGCCCGACCGATGGAGAACGACGTTGAAGACCAGACTGGGCTGCCCCTGCGGTGAACAGATCGTCGGCACAGACGAAGACGACCTCGTCGAGAAGACGCAGAAGCATCTGGCCGAGAACCACCCCGGCCACGACTACTCGCGCGACGAAATCCTCTTCCTCGCCTACTGATTCTCCGCATCGGCGGCCAGATAGCGCATCGGCGCATAGTTCGCCCAGCCGGTCTCCGGCCAGTTGAACCAGCCCGCCGAGGCGCCGGTACCGCCGTCGGGATGCAGGGTCGTTCCCGTCAGATAGGCCGACAACGCCGAGGCGAGGAACACCACGCAGCCCGAGACGTCGCCGACCTCCCCGGGCCGGCCCAGCGGTATGGCGACCCGCACGCCGAGCGGGTCGGTCATCGCCGCATCGCCGTGCGGCATCCGGTGCAGATTCGGGGTCGGCACGTAATCCGGCGCCACATTGTTGACGCGGATGCCGTCGGGTGCGAGTTCGACCGCGAGCGTGCGCGCGAACTGTTCGACCGCGGCTTTCGCCGCCGCATACACGGCGAAACCCGGTGCGGCCCGGTGTGCCTCGATCGTGGTGATGTTGACGATGCTGCCGCCGCGACCGCCCGCCCGGATTCGCGGTACGGCCAGCGCGCAGGCGTGCAGCACGTGGGTGAGATTGCTGCGCAGCAGCGCCTCCCAGCCGTTGGGGCGGGTGTCGGTGAACGGAGCGCGGAAGGTGCCGCCGACGACGTTGACCAGGATGTCGAGCCGGCCCCACCGCGTCTCGGCCGCGTCGAACACCGCGGCCAGCCGGTCGGGATCGCGAACGTCGCCGTGGACGACGACGCCGTCGCATCCCTGCGCGTCCAGTGCCGCACGCATCCGCTCCACGGCGTCGGCATCGATGTCGATGATCGCCGGGCGCACCCCGTTGGCGGCCAGATCGGTGGCGATCGCGTGACCGAGACCGCCTGCGCCGCCGGTGATCACGGCGACCGTGCCGGCCAGGCCTGCGCGCTGTTCGAACCAGCCCGTGGTCATCGCAGGTAGGTGGCGCCGAAGGCGTCGAGGAAGTCGGTGGTCGCCGCGTGGTCGGCGGTGCGGCTGGACACCACGAGCCAGGTGACGCCCGCCTTCTCCAGTTCGGCGAAGGCCTCGAGGTGGCGATCGGCCGCTGCCGGGTCGAGCAGATCCGGGTCGTGGTAGGAGTAGAGCACGTCGAGATCGCCACTGCGCCCGGCGGATTCGGCGCGCGCCCGCACCTCGGTGATCTGTGCGGCGAGCTGCGCGTGTGATTCGAGCGCAGGGGTGCGGGCGGTGGCGCTGAGCGTGGCGCCGCCGGACATCGGCATCCAGCCCTGGGCGCGGGTCGCGGCGCGCCGGCGGCTGGCGGCGGAGTTGCCACCGATCCAGATCGGAATGGGATCCTGCACCGGCCGCGGCCGGGCGATCACCTCCCGGGCATCGAAATGCCGGCCGCGATAGCTGAACGGCTCGCCGCGCCAATGCAGCGGCAGCACCTCGAGCGCCTCGTCCAACAGGACGTTGCGTTCCTCGAAATCGACTCCCAGCGAGTGGAATTCGCTCTTCTGATAGCCCGCGCCCACGCCCAGGATCAGCCGGCCGCCGGAGAGTTTGTCGACCGTCGCGGCGGCCTTCGCCAGCAGGAACGGATTGCGGTAGGGCGCGACCGCCAGATAGGTGAGCAGCCGCAGCCGTTCGGTCGCGGCCGCCACATAACCGAGCGCGACCAGTGAATCCAGGGTCTGGTGCCCGCCGTTGTCCAGCCAGCGTGCCCCGGGAATCGGGTGCTCGCTGAGTGACAGGCCGTGAAATCCGCACCGCTCGGCCGTGATCGCGACCTCGCGCAGTGGTCCGGCGTCGAGTACATCGCCGTCGGGTCCCCCGGTCTCCGGATAGTGAAAGATGAAACGCAGGCTCACACATCGAGAGTATCATTCTCGTGATTGCGTAATTAGATTCTCCGCACTGCTCGAACGGGAGGACTGCCGATGGGCGCCGCGCCGATGACTCCGGGCCGGTATGCCGAACGCTGTCCCGATCGGCCCGCGATCGTGATGGGCGAGAGCGGGGAGACGGTGACCTACGCGCAACTGGAACAGCGGTCGCGCGCCGGTGCGCAGGCCCTGCGCCGTCGCGGTCTCGCGGTCGGCGGCCATCTCGCGATCCTGGCCGAGAACACACGGTCGTTTCTCGAAATCGCCTGGGCCGCACAGCGGTGCGGTCTCTACTACACCGCGATCAACCGGCATCTGCGCGCGGGCGAGGTGCAGTACGTCCTCGACGACTGCGGTGCGACCGCGCTGGTCACCACGGCGGCGCAGGCCGAGGTGGTGACCGGGCTGGATCTGCGCCGAATCACGGTGAAGATCTGTGCCGCAGGCGATCTCGACGGTTTCGAACGGTACGACAACCTGCTCGCCGCCGAATCCGGCGACCGGCTGCCGGACGAATGTGAGGGCCGGGAGATGTTGTACTCCGGCGGCACCACCGGGCGTCCGAAAGGGGTGCGTAAACCGCTGCCGGCCACCGCACTCGGGGATCCGCAGGCGCCGCCGGTGCAGATCGCGCGCGGTCTGCTCGCCGCGGGGGCGTGCGAGGACGCGGTCTACCTGTCACCGGCTCCGCTGTATCACGCCGCGCCGCTGGTCTTCGCCATGTCGTGGCAGCGCCTCGGCGCCACCGTAATCGTGATGGAACGGTTCGATCCGCGCCGCTGCCTGGAACTGATCGAGCGCCACCGGGTCACGCACACCCAGATGGTGCCGACGATGTTCGTGCGCATGTTGCGGCTGCCCGACGCCGAGCGCCGCCGATACGACGTGTCGAGCCTGGTCGATGTGGTGCATTCCGCGGCGCCGTGCCCGGTGCCGGTCAAGCGGCAGATGATCGACTGGCTGGGACCGATCGTCAACGAGTACTACTCGGGCACCGAGGATATCGGCAACACCTACATCGGCGCGCGGGACTGGCTGACCCATCCGGGTTCGGTCGGCCGCCCGGCGCAGCCCTGTCATATCGTGGGCGCGGACGGGCGGGAGGTGCCGGTGGGTGATACGGGGGTCGTGTACTTCGAGGGCGGGCGGCCCTTCGCGTACCACAACGATCCCGAGCGCACGGCCGCCGCGGCAGGACCGCACGGATGGCGCACCCTCGGCGATATCGGCCGCCTCGACGAGGACGGTTTCCTGTATCTGACCGACCGGCTGTCGCACATGATCGTGTCCGGCGGTGTGAACATCTACCCGCAGGAGGCCGAGAATGTGCTCGCGGCCCATCCCGCGGTCCTCGACGTCGCGGTGATCGGCGTACCCGACCCCGAGATGGGGGAGGCGGTGAAAGCGGTCGTGCAACCGGTGGATTCGGCCTCCGCGGGCCCCGCACTGGCCGCCGAACTGATAGCCCTGTGTCGTGCCGAACTCGCCGGGTACAAATGCCCGCGCACCGTGGACTTCGCCGCCGAGCTGCCCCGCGACCCGAACGGCAAACTGTACAAACGACTACTGCGGCAACACTATTGGGATGGTCACGAGAGCCGGATTATTTGAGCTGCTCGCGTCCTCGCTCGATCACCCGCGCCCCGTATTCGGCCATGCGGGCGGTGCCGGGCGACCAGGTTTCGGCCATGACGCCCTCGAGCAGCTGCGCGCGGAGCTCGTCTTCGTCGGCCAGGGCGAAGTAGTGCCGCAGTAGTCGGGTGACGGCCTCGCGGTCAGCGGCCAGTATCTCGGCGGCGAGGGAGTGCGTGAACGGCAGCAATTGCGCGTGGGGCACAACATGATTGACGAGCCCATAGGCGAGTGCGTCGGCGGCGGTGAGGAAATTGCCCGTCAGTGACAGTTCGACGGCCCTGCGCCGGCCGACCGTCCGGGTGAGTCCGACCGTGACCCCGCCGCCGGGCATCATGCCCAACCGGGCGTGGGTGTCGGCGAACCGCGCTCGCTCGGAGGCGATGAGAAAGGTGCACTGCAGGGCCAATTCCAGCCCGCCCGCGACGCATGCGCCGTTGATCGCGCCGATGACCGGTTTGTCGATCACCGGCAAAAATCGGAACAGGCCGTCGGCTCCGCGGCCCGGGCCCGAGCCCGGGGAGCGGGCGGGCCGGCCGGGCGTGTGCGCGGCGGCGGCGCCGATATCGATACCCGCGCAGAAGGCCGGATCGGCTCCGGTGACCACGACGGCGCCCACATCGGGATCCGCGCCCGCGTCGGCGACCGCATCCCACACCGCGTCCATCAGCGCGTGGTCGAGCGCATTGCGGACCGCCGGACGGTGCAGCGTCACGGTCGTGATGCCGCCCGCGTGCTCGACGACGACCAAGGGCTCGGCCATGCGCTGCTCCATTCGAATCAGAACGTCCATCTTTATCTATGAGAATAATGTTCTCATCGTGAAATGGGAGGTGCCCCGTGCGAATCGACACCACGATCGGCGCGCTGGACGACGCCGCGGCGCGAGTTCGCGCACTCGAAGGGCTCGGCTTCGACGGGGCCTGGGCGGGTGAGATGAACGGTGACCCGTTCCTGTCCCTCGCCGTCGCGGCGCAGTGCAGCGACCGTATCGGCCTGGGCACCTCCGTCGCCGTGGCGCTCGCCCGTTCGCCGATGACCGTGGCCTACGCCGCCGACGACCTGCAGCGCTTCTCCGGCGGACGGCTGCGCCTGGGCCTCGGCTCGCAGGTGCGCGCGCATATCGAACGGCGCTTCGCGATGCCGGCCGATCGTCCGGCCGCGCGGATGCGCGAATACGTCCTGGCATTACGGGCCATCTGGGCGCACTGGCACGAGGGCGCGCCGCTGGCATTCGAGGGCGAATTCACTCGGCATACCCTGATGCCGCGCGACTTCGTCCCGCCCGCACACGATTTCGGCGCGCCGCCGATTCTGCTCGCGGGTGTCGGGCCGGCCATGACCCGCGTCGCGGCCGAGGTCGCCGACGGCTTCATCTGTCACGGCTTCACCACCGCCCGCTGGATCCGCGAACGCACCCTGCCCGCGCTCGGCGCTGCCGCGATGCGCGACGACTTCGAGCTCGTCGCAACGCCTTTCGTCGTCACGGGCACCGGTGAGCAGATCGATCGCGGTGTCGCGACGCTGCGGCGCCGGCTGGCCTTCTACGCCTCCACACCCGCCTATCGTCCGCTGTTCGACCTGCACGGCTGGGGCGGGGTGAATGCCGAACTGACCGCGCTGTCGAAAGCCGGGCGCTGGGATCGGATGGCGGAGTCGATCACCGACGACATGGTCGAGGCTTTCGCCGTCGTGGCCGCGGTGCAGGACCTGCCGGAGCGGCTGGCGGCCCGCTTCGGTGGCCTGCTCACCCGGCTCTCGTTCGCACCGCCCCGCGATATGCCGGCCGACGAGGTGGCCGATCTGGTCCGGCGGATCCGGCAGGCCTGCGACACATGACGGATCAGTCCGGGCGCGGCCACGGCCGGCCGTCGAGGCGCTCGATATCGGTGTTGAGCCGGCGCAGATAGGTCGCGAAGTCGGCGACGTCGGCGGCGGGCCAGGTGTGCAGCACGCGGTCGAGGCTCGCGACCGTGGCGGCCACGGTCTGCTCCAGCCGGCGGGCACCCGCCACGGTGACCCGGAACTTGCGGGCCGGGCCCCCGTCCGGATCGGCGATGCGGTCCACCAGCCCGGCGCGCACCAATGCCGCCGTCTGCCGGTTGAGCGTGGAGGTGTCGAGACCGAAGGCGGCGCTGAGCTGACCGATCGACATCGGCCCCTGCATCGTCAGCCGGCTCAGTAGGACATAGGCGCTGCGCTCGAGACCGCACCGATCGCGCCGGCTCATCTGATAGCGGCTGAGCAGCATGGTCTCGAATTCGACCGCCGCGATGGTTCGTTCCACGGCGCCCTCCTCTCGTGCGCGACCGAGACGGGTATCACAGCTCGCGCGGGTACACCGTCGAATGCCTCATGGATCGTGACCTCGACGCTGCTGGCCGCTGCCGCCGAGGTCGCCGAACCGGTCACGGCACGGGCCTGAGGCGCTGGTCGGCCGGGTCAACCGGCCGACCAGCCGCCGTCCACCGGCACCACCGCGCCGTTGATGAACGAGGCGGCGTCGGAGGCGAGGAACACGGCGACCTCGGCCATCTGTTCGGGTTCGGCGATACCGCGCATCAGCGACATCACCGGCTGCAGCCGGGTCACCCCGTCGAGATCCCATTCCGGGGTGGGCCCGGCGATACCGGTCATCGTCGGGCCGGGCAGGATCGCATTGCAGCGGATGCCGTCCCCGGCATGGATCCAGGCCACGTTGCGGGTCAGCCCCACCACTCCGTGTTTGGCGGCGGTGTAGGCGATTCCCGCCGCGCCGCCACGGATTCCGGCCTCGGAGGCGGTGTTGACGATCGAACCGATGCCCTGGTCGAGCATATGGGGCAGCACCGCGCGGGTCATGAGGAAGGTGCCGGTGAGATTGACCGCGACGGTGCGTTCCCAGGTGGTCACCGGGGTGTCGGCCGGCAGGGCCATCTTGTCCATGATTCCGGCGTTGTTGCACAGCACGTCGATGCGGCCGAAGGTGTCCATCGCGGTGCGGGTCGCGCGGGCGACGTCGATTTCGTCGGAGATGTCGACGACTACCGGAATCGCGGCCGCGCCGATCTCCGCGGCGGTACCCTGGGCGCCGTCGGAACTGATATCGGCGGCCACGACCATGGCGCCGCATTTGGCGAATGCGATGGCCATGGCCCGCCCGATTCCGGAGCCGGCCCCCGTGACGATGGCCACCCGATTGTGAAAGTTGCTGGTGCTCAACGGTGTTCCCTCCTCGGTGCGCTGCGGGGCCGCCGGCACGTGTCGACGTCGCCGTTTCAACCGGACATCACTGTCCGGTTGGTAGTGTAGGCCGGTGACCGAGCAGCGTCGAGTGAATCGTGGACCCGGCGCGGCCGCCGCCAATCGAGCGGCTCTGATCGCCGCGGCCCGCGAGGTGTTCGCCGAATCGGGTTTCGAGGCGCCGCTGAATCTGATCGCGCGCCGCGCGGGCGTGGGGCAGGGCAGTCTGTATCGGCACTTCGCCGACCGGGAATCGCTCGCGCTGGCGGTCTTCGAGGACAATGTGGTGGGACTGGAAGCCTATGCGGCACAAGCGGATACCGGACTGGATCAGCTTCTGGAGCGGATCGTGGACCAGGTGGTCACCTCGATCGCGTTCGTCGAATTGATCGATCCGTCGCTGACCGACGGGCGGCTGGCGCGGATGAGCAGCCGGGTGGCGGCACTACTGGGGGACCATCTCGACAACGCCCGGGCGTGCGGCCGTGTTCGCCCCGATCTGACGTGTCAAGACCTCATGCTCGCGTTGGCGATGCTGGCCGCACTGCTGACGCGGGCGGGGGCGGAGGAACGCCGGGTGCTGGCCGCCCGCGGGTGGTCGCTGATCGAACAGGGGTTGCGAGCCTGATGGGCATCAACCGGACCGGACGGCGGAGCTGTCGTCTCGACCGAACGGCGCCGCGGAGATGGCGGCGTCGAGTACGCCGAGGCTGCCGCCGAGTTCGGCGGTGAGGGCGCGGACCACCGCGACGTCCTTGCGCAGGAATTCGCCCACCGCGTCGCCGAATTCGGTGACGGACTTCTTCGCGGCGATGCTGGTCACGACACGTCCGGAGGAACTGGCATGCGGCAGCGCCGACAGCAGAGCCGCCTCCGTGACGCCCAACTGGCCCGCCAGTCGCACCGCCGCGGCGACCAGTCCCGCCTGCGCCGCGAACAGCGCGTTGTTGACCAGCTTCACCCGCTGGCCCGCGCCGAGCGCGCCGACGTGCAGGATCGGATCGGCGTAGGCGGACAGCACCGGCCGCAGATCGGCGGCGGACTCGTCGTCGGTGCCGAGGAAGACCGTCAGCGTACCCGCGGCGATATCGTGCGGTCCGCCGCTGACCGGTGCGTCGGCCACCCGCACAGCATGCGACACCGCCTGTGCGGCAACGGCGTGCGCGGTGCGCGGATCGCCGGTCGTGTGCAAGGCCAGAATCGACCCGGGGGCCATGGCCGCGGACAGTTCGCCGTCGAGACAGACCTCGCGCACCTGATCGTCGGAGAACAGGCACATCAGCACCGCGTAAGCCCCGGCGGCGGCCTCGGCGGGGGTGTCCACCGCGCGGGCGCCCGCCTCGGTCACCGCGTCGCGAACCTCGCTGCGCCGCACCGCGACCCGGACCTCGTGCCCGGCCGCGGCGAGGCGCCGCACCATCGGCAGGGCC
>NZ_BDBN01000155.1 GCF_001613005.1 Nocardia nova NBRC 15556
GCGGCCGCCGCGGCCACCTCCTCGGTCGTGGCCGGGCGTGCCCCGGTCAGTCCCGCGAGTTCGTCGAGATCCGGCATGAGGATCACCCCCGGCACCCGGGCGGCGGCTTCGAGGGCGAGACCGTCCACATCGCAGATCACCGGAACCCCGGCGCCGAGTCCGATGCGGGCCAGGTCGGCGGGTAGCGACGCGCGCACGCCGCCGGGCAGCGATCCGGAGACGACGATGCCACCGGCCTCACCGGCCAGCCCCCGCAATCGCACCAGCAGTTGATCCACCGCATCGGGATTGGTGAGTCGCGCCCCCGGTTCCCACAGCGAGGTCGCCGAGCCGTCGTGACTGTCGCTGATCACGACGGTGCGCCGCACCCACGGCAGTGCGTGCACGAAGTCCACCGGCAGTTCTCGTTCGGCGGCGGCGGAAAACGTATGATCGGCGAAACCAGTTGCGCGCGAATATTTCCCGATCTGAGTTAGCACCCGGGTGACATTGATGCCCTTACCGCCGACACGCTGCTCGACCGACGAAACCCGATGTGCCCGTCCGGGTTCGAAGTTCTCGACCCGATAGGTCATATCGTAGGCCGGGTTCAGCGTCACGGTGAGGATCACCTCAACCACTGTCCTCGTCGCAGCACCGCGCGCAACTCCAGATCCGAATCGACCACCAGCACATCGGCGAACATCCCCGGCCGCAGATCACCGACTGCCGTCGCGCCGATCGCGGCCGCCGGCGTCGTCGCCGCCGCGCGCACCGCGTCGACCAGATCCACACCGCATTCGTGCACCGCCCAGCGCAGGCACTGCAATTGCGTCGCGGTTCCGCCGGCCAGGGCGCCGCTCGGCACGCGCGCCACCCCCGCTTCCACATGGACAGCCTGCGGGCCGAGACGGTAGTCACCGTCGGGCAGACCGGCCGCCTGCATGGCATCGGTCACCAGCGCCACGCGGTGCCGCGCCGTGGCGAAAACCAGTGCCCCGAAACCGGATTCGATATGCACGCCGTCTCCGATCAATTCGACCACCACATCCCCGGCGGCCGCGCCCACCAGCGCGGCGGCGACCGCGCCGGGCGCGCGATGGTGCAGCGGCGCCATCGTATTGGCGAGATGCGTGACCAGAGCACCGGATCCGTTGGGTGCCAATGCGTCTCGGAACTGTTCGTAACCGGCGTCGGTATGGCCGAGCGCCACCACCACGCCGTGTTCGCCGAGTTGCGCCGCGGCGGCGGCGAATCCAGGGCGTTCGGGCGCGAGCGTCATCACGCGCAGATGTCCGTCCGCGGCCTCGAGCAGGCGCCGGATCAGTCCGGGGTCGGGATCGCGGAGATAGCGGGGATCCTGTGCACCACAGCGCATTTCGGAAAGGAACGGACCTTCGACGTGAATTCCGGCGATCTCACCGCTGGTGGCCACCTCGCGCAGGGCCGCGACCTGGGCCACCATCGTGTCGGGTGCGGCGGTCACGATGCTCGCCAGCACCGTCGTGGCCCCCTGCCGATGGTGGTAGCGCGCCGCCGCGCGCGCCTGTTCCGGATCGGTGGTGTCGAATCGGTGGCCGTATCCGCCGTGGTTGTGGATGTCGACCAGACCGGGCAGCAAGGTCCCGAGATGCGGCGGCGGTTCGGCGCCCCGGTTGCCGAACGTCCATTGCGCGAGGGGCCGCACCGCCTCGATGCGACCGTCCAGCACCTCGAGCACCGCATCGTCGACGACCCCGGCCGAGGTGACCACGCGGCCGCGAAGCACCGGCTGTCCATCGTTCATTCGAGGACCTCCAGCCGGGCATACCGGGCCGCGCCCACCAATCCGGCCCGCGCACCGAACGCACCCGTGACGACCTGCGGAACCGGCGCCACTCGCACCAGCCGCTCCAGACGCGCGCGCAGTCCCTCGCTCAGCACCGGCCCGGCGCCCGCCAGCCCGCCACCGAGCACGATGCGCTGCGGGCAGACCGCGTGCACGACCCCCAGGAGTCCGTCGGCCAGCGCGTCGATCGCGTCGTCGACCACGGCCCGGGCGTGCGCATCGTCCGGCAGAGCCGCGAAAACCGCTTCGGCGCCGTCGATGTCGCGGCCGGTGCGCTCGCGGTAGGCCCGCGTGATGGACGGGCCGGAGGCCACGGTTTCCACGCACCCGATATTTCCGCAGGAGCAGCGTCGCCCGTCGTGCCGCACCGGGATATGCCCGTATTCACCGGCCTGCCCGGCGCCACCGCGCACGAGCCGCCCTCCAACGGCCAGTGCCCCGCTGATTCCGGTGCCGAGATTCACCACCAGCACATCGTCGGCGCCGCATCCGGCACCCAGGCGCCACTCCGCCCAGCCGGCCAGGATCACATCGTGTTCGATCAGTATCGGAAATCCCCACCGGTCCTGTAATCGACTGCCCACCAACACATCTCGCCAGCCGATATTGCTGCTGAACACCGCCAGCGACCGTGCGACGTCCACGATGCCCGGCAGTCCGATCGCCCCGCGACGCAGGCCGGCCCGTGTCTCGTCGGAGACCTCGGCCAGCAATCGGTCGCCCAGCGCGGCCATGGCGTCGAAGGCCCGCTCACCGCGCGGGGTGGGCACTGTCGCGGCGGCCTCGACCCGGCCGGCGGAGTCGCTGATCTCCGCCTTGATCGTGGTTCCACCGACATCCATGGCGAGGACCGGATCGAGCTCCCTCGCTTCGGTCATCGCAGGATCACCGATCGCCGCAGCCCGCGCGGATGGTCGGGATCCAGTCCCAGATCCGCGGACCGCAGCAGGCACAGCCGATGCACGCGCACGAGATCGGCCATCGGATCGATATCGCGATATTCGACATGAGCTCCGGTAGCGGCGATGTCCTCGCGCAGCCCGGCGGCGACGGGCCCCAGCGCCCACACCGCACGACCCGGTGCCGCGATGCTGATGGGACCGTGCCGATATTCGGTCGCGAGATACCCTTCCGCCCAGGCCCGGCAGGATTCCCGCAATTTCAACCCCGCCTCCTCGGCCAGCGCCGCGGCGAAACCCATTCCCACGAAAGTGATCTGCTCCGCGTTGCGGACGGCGGCCGGCACGCTCGACTCGGCGGCCTCGTCCAGGACCGCGCGAGCCTGTTCGATCGCCGGCGCCAGATCCTCCCCCAGATGCCACCGCAGTATCGCGAGAGCCGTTGTCGCGAAACGGGTTTGGACCACCGAACGCTCGTCGACCGCGTCGATGAGGATCGGGTCGGCGAGCTCGAGTACCGGCGTCCCCGAACTGGAGCAGATCACGGTGCGCGCCACCGTGGCAGGCATCGCCCGCATCGCGTCGACCACCTCGGTGGTGGTACCGGAACGGCAGATCACCAGATAGCGGTCGTAATCGCGGCCACCGCGCACCGCACTCGCCGGCCACGCGTCGGTGAGACCGTGGCCGGCCGATTCCCGGAGTTCGGCGATCGCGCACGCCATGAAGTAGGAGGTGCCGCAGCCCACGACCGCCACCCGCTCGCCGGGGCTCGGCAGCAGCGTTCGGTGCTCTGCCGCGACCGCCGCGGCCCATGCCCAGTCATCGGGCTGGGTGGCCACCTCGGCGGCCAGGTGGGGCCGGGGCGGATGCGTGCGATCCGAGCTCTCGGTGGAGGGCGGCACGGTCTCAGAATCGGACCGCGATTCGATCATGTCAACTTTCCCGCGAATCGTCCCGCGCGACCGCCGCCCCGGTTAGATTCGGACGAGCCGGACCGGTCCCCACCCTCCGGCATCCGCCGATGTCCCGCGAATGCCGCAGGTGACGGTTGTACGAAGGGGAAGGTTGACGCTTGGTGTCCGGTCGGCCGCGCGGTGCGTTCGCGATCGCCGCGGTTCTCGTCGTGCTGTCGGTGACCGTCGCCGCCTGCGGCTTCCGCGGCCGCAGCACCGACGATTCCGATCCCGGCGCACTGGCACTGCTGGTGCCCGCCTACAGCGACGCGACCCGCGCGGAGTGGGCTGCGATCATCGCGGGCTTCCGCGCACAGAATCCGCAGATCACGATCCATCTTCAGGTCGAATCGTGGGATTCGATCAACGAGGTGGTCCGCACCGATCTGCAGTCGGTGACGACCACACCCGACATTCTCGGCATCGACGCCTACTCCGCCTACGCGACCGACGACATGCTCTATCCGGCCACCGATATCGCCGACCCGGCGGTCCTGCACGACATCGACCCCGGCTTCGCCCGCAACGCCTCCATCGGCGGAACCCAATGGGCGTTACCGCTGTTCGCCTCGACGCGCACGCTGTTCTACAACACCGACCTGTTCGCCCGCGCCGGCATCGCCGCCCCGCCGCGGACCTGGTCCGAGTTGCGCGAGGACGCGCACCGCATCCAGGCCCTCGGCGGCGGCATCTCCGGTTACGGCCTGCCGCTGGGCAGTGAGGAGGCGCAGGGCGAGACGTCGATCTGGACGTTCGGCGCCGGCGGCAGCTGGTCCGACGGCGCGACCCTCACCGTCGACACCGACGCCAACCGCGAAGGGGTGCGGGCGATGTCGGAACTGGCCGCGGCGGGCGACACCCAGCCGAATCCGGGCTCCACCGATCGCAAGGACGTGATCAACGCATTCGTCCAGGGCCGGATCGGCATGATCGAAGGTTTGCCGCCGGTATTGGGCATGATCGACCGGCAGAATCCGGCGTTGCGTTACGCCACCGCACCCTCACCGACGAAAACCGGCGCGCCTGTCACCCTCGGCGTCGCCGACCACTTGATGGCGTTCCGTAAACACGGCAACAAGCAGGCCGCGATCCGGCAGTTCCTGAACTACTTCTATTCACCTGCGGTCTACTCGGAATTCGTGCGGGCGGAGCACTTCATCCCGATCACCACCTCCGGAACTCGCGCGCTCGCCCACGATCCGGTGACCGAAACCTTCGCCGCCACCCTGCCGGTCGCCCGCTTCTACCCCTCCGCCGATCCGAAATGGGCCGCGGTTCAGGGCGCGATCCGCCAGCAGATGGGCACGGTGGCACAGGGCGCGGACCCGGCGGAGGTCCTGCGCCGCATCGCGCGGGCGGCGGAATGAGGAGCCCACGCGGCCGCACCGGCTCCGCGATCCGCGCCCTGCCGTGGATCGGCCCGGTGATCATCCTGATCGCAGCGGTGGTCGCATTTCCCGCCGGATACATGCTCTGGACCAGCACCCGCGATCTCAGCCCCTACGGTCGTGATCGCGGCTTCGCCGGGACGGCCAACTTCCGCCGGCTGTTCGGCATCGAGGAGCTCGGCAGCGTCCTCGCCCACACCGTCGTCTGGGTGGTCGCCGTCGTGCTGATCACCCTGGTGGTTTCGGCGGCGCTGGCGCAATTTCTGGCTCTCGACTTTCCCGGCCGTACCCTGATCCGGCTGGCGATCCTGGTGCCGTGGGCGGCCTCGGTGGTCATGACCACGAGTGTGTTCGCCTATCTGCTGGATCCGGAGGTCGGCCTCGCCAATCGCCTCCTGGTCGATATCGGTGTGCTCGATCGGGGTTTCGGGTTCACCAAAGAGCCGGGATCGGCCTTCGCGGTGGCGATCGCGGTCGCGGTCTTCGTGTCGATCCCGTTCACCACCTATACGATTCTGGCCGGGCTGCAATCGATTCCGGCGGAAGTGGGCGAGGCGGGCCGGGTGGACGGCGCGTCAGCGTGGCAACGTTACCGATATCTGACGCTGCCGCAGCTACGTCCGGCGATCGCGGTCGCCACCGTCGTCAACATCATCAACGTCTTCAATTCGCTGCCGATCCTGCAGGTGCTGACGGGCAGTATCGCCGGATTCTCCGCCGACACCACAACCACGTTGACCTACAAGCTGATTCGGCAGAATCAACAGCTGGCCACCGCCGCCGCGATGAGTGTGCTGAACTTCGCGCTGATCGCCGTGATCATCGCGGTCTACGTGAAACTGGTCCGGCCGACCGCGGAAGCCGGCGCATGACCACCCGCGAACGCGCCGTGCGGAAACCGAAGCGGCGCTGGGGACTGACCGCGGCCGGTGTCGTGATCGCGGCGGTGTTTCTCGTCCCGTATCTCGTGATGGTGCTCGGATCGCTGAAACCCCGGTCGGAGATCCTGCGCATTCCGCCGGCCTATCTGCCGGATCGGTGGCGGCCCGCGAACTACGCCGATATGTGGCATACCCCGGAAACGCCGCTGCCGTTCAATATCGTCAGCACCCTGGCCATCTCGGTGCTCGCGACACTGCTCGTGCTGGCCGTGGCCGTGCCGGCCGCGTATTACACTGCGCGACGGCACTTTCCGGGAAGGGCCGCCTTTCTCGGCGCGGTGCTCGTCACTCAGATGCTGCAGCCGACGGTGCTGGTGACGGGCCTGATCCGGGAGTTCTTCGCCGTCGGCATCAACGACACCTGGTTCGCGATGATTCTGGTGAACGCGGCGTTCAACCTCTCGTTCGCGGTGTGGATCCTGCACAGCTTCTTCGCCTCGATTCCGGTGCAGATCGAGGAAGCCGCGCAACTCGACGGACTGTCCCGCCCGCATATTCTGCTGCGAATCAGCCTGCCGCTGGTATGGCCCGGAATTGTCACCGCGACGATTTTCGTCTTCGTCTCCTGCTGGAACGAATTCGCGGCGAGCCTGGTGGTGCTGACCACTCCGGAAAATCAACCGCTCGCGGTGGCGCTGACGAAATTCGTCGGCCAATACGACACCGCCTGGCAATTCGTGTTCGCCATCTCCACCGTCGGCATCGTGCCGGTTGTCGTACTGTTCGCCCTCATCGAGAAGCGGCTGGTCGCGGGCCTGACCGCTGGCAGCGTGAAGTGATCGCCACGACACGCCGGTCCTGGCGACAATCGACTTGACGAATCGCATATACGGCTGCCATTATTGAAGTGGGAAGACACCGATAATGCGGTGTCTTATTCTTGTCGCGCTCTCGACAACCTTCTCTTTGCGGTGTACTTTGGGACCTCCCGCAGCCCGGATGCCCGCCAACTCTCGAAATACGAAACAGCCGTGGACAGTGATGCAATCTGCGCGTCACCGACCATCGGCTCGGCCGAGGCATGTTCGGACGACATCCGGTGCGGATTTGTGCATACAGCCCCTACAGGACAAGCAGATCTCGTGCCGGTCACCCATGTCGTGACCGCGCGCGGTGCTGGAAGGACGCGCCTTGACAATCCCGAAACGACTCTCGTTCGCGAAACTCACCGAGCCCCTGGAAATTCCGGGGCTGCTCGAGGTTCAGACCGATTCGTTCGCCTGGCTGGTCGGAGCGCCCGAGTGGCAACGGCGCGCGGCCGCGCGCGGCAATGACTCGATGGGCGGGCTCGCCGAGGTGCTGGCCGAGGTCAGCCCCATCGAGGACTTCTCCGAAACGATGTCGCTCACACTCTCCGATCCGCGCTTCGAAGAGGTCAAGGCCTCGATCGAGGAGTGCAAGGACAAGGACCTGACCTACGCGGCGCCGTTGTTCGTCACCGCGGAGTTCGTCAACAACAACACCGGTGAGATCAAGTCGCAGACGGTCTTCATGGGTGACTTTCCGATGATGACCGAGAAGGGCACGTTCATCGTCAACGGCACCGAGCGCGTGGTCGTGTCGCAGTTGGTGCGTTCGCCGGGTGTGTATTTCGACGAGTCGATCGACAAGGGCACGGAGAAGACGCTGTACTCGGCGCGGGTGATTCCGTCGCGCGGTGCGTGGCTGGAGTTCGATGTCGACAAACGCGACACCGTGGGTGTGCGGATCGACCGCAAGCGTCGTCAGCCGGTCACCGTCCTGCTCAAAGCGCTGGGCTGGAGCAGCGAACGGATCGCCGAACGCTTCGGATTCTCCGAGATCATGACCACCTCACTGGCCAAGGACAACACCGCCAACACCGACGAGGCGCTGCTCGACATCCACCGCAAGCTGCGTCCGGGCGAGCCGCCGACCAAGGAGTCCGCGCAGAACCTGCTGGAGAACTTGTTCTTCCGGGACAACCGCTACGATCTCGGCGCGGTCGGCCGGTACAAGATCAACAAGAAACTCGGGGTGCACGGGGGCCGCACGGGTGGTCCGCGCGTGCTGACCGAGGACGACATCGTCACCATCATCGAATACCTGTTGCGTTTGCGCGCAGGCGATTCCACGATGACCGCGGCCGGTGGGCCGGAAGTTCCGGTCGAGGTCGACGATATCGACCACTTCGGCAACCGGCGGGTCCGCACGGTCGGCGAGTTGATCCAGAATCAGATCCGCATCGGGCTCTCGCGGATGGAGCGGGTGGTCCGGGAACGGATGACCACGCAGGACGTCGAGGCCATCACTCCGCAGACCCTGATCAACATCCGTCCGATCACGGCGGCGGTCCGCGAGTTCTTCGGCAGTTCACAGCTGTCGCAGTTCCTGGACGAACGCAATCCACTGGCGAGTCTGACCAACAAGCGCCGACTCTCGGCGCTGGGGCCCGGCGGCCTGAGCCGCGAGCGCGCCGGCCTGGAGGTTCGCGATGTGCACTACAGCCACTACGGCCGGATGTGCCCGATCGAGACGCCCGAAGGGCCGAGTATCGGCCTCATCGGCTACCTCTCGGTGTACGCGCGGGTCAATCCGTTCGGTTTCATCGAGACTCCGTACCGCCGGGTGGTCGACGGCGCCGTCACCGACGAGGTCGACTATCTGACCGCCGACGAGGAGGACCGGCACGTCGTCGCCCAGGCCAATGAACCGCTCGACGCCGGAGGCCGCTTCGTCGCCGCACGAATCCCGGTGCGGCGCAAGAATTCCGAGGTCGAGCTCGTCGATTCGAATCTGATCGACTATATGGATGTCTCCCCCCGCCAGATGGTGTCGGTCGCGACCGCCATGATTCCGTTCCTCGAGCACGACGACGCCAACCGCGCCCTGATGGGTGCGAACATGCAGAAGCAGGCGGTTCCGTTGCTGCGCACCGAAGCTCCGCTGGTCGGCACCGGTATGGAGCGGCGGGCCGCCGTCGACGCCGGAGACCTGATCGTCAACGAGAAATCCGGTGTGGTGGAAGAGGTTTCGGCCGACTACATCACCGTCGCGCACGACGACGGGACGCGGCGCAGCTACCGGCTGCGGAAGTACTCGCGCACCAACCAGGGCACCTGCGCCAACCAGCGTCCGATCGTGGACGAAGGGCAGCGGGTGGTCGGCGGGGACGTCCTCGCCGACGGTCCGGCCACCGAGAACGGTGAGATGGCGTTGGGTAAGAACCTGTTGGTGGCGATCATGCCGTGGGAGGGTCACAACTACGAGGACGCGATCATTCTGTCGCAGCGTCTCGTGGAGGAGGACGTGCTGACCTCGATTCATATCGAGGAGCACGAGATCGACGCTCGCGACACCAAGCTCGGTGCCGAGGAGATCACTCGTGACATCCCGAACGTGTCGGATGAGGTGCTGGCCGATCTGGACGAGCGTGGCATCGTCCGCATCGGTGCCGAGGTGCGTGACGGTGACATCCTGGTCGGCAAGGTCACCCCGAAGGGTGAGACCGAGCTGACTCCCGAGGAGCGGTTGCTGCGTGCGATTTTCGGTGAGAAGGCCCGCGAGGTGCGTGACACGTCGTTGAAGGTGCCCCACGGTGAGTCGGGCAAGGTGATCGGTATTCGTGTGTTCTCGCGTGAGGACGACGACGATCTGCCTCCCGGCGTCAACGAACTCGTCCGCGTGTATGTCGCGCAGAAGCGCAAGATCCAGGATGGTGACAAGCTCGCCGGCCGTCACGGTAACAAGGGTGTGATCGGCAAGATCCTGCCGAAGGAGGATATGCCGTTCATGCCCGACGGCACTCCGGTCGACATCATCTTGAACACTCATGGTGTGCCGCGTCGTATGAACATCGGCCAGATCCTGGAAACACACCTCGGCTGGATCGCCAAGGCGGGGTGGGATATTCGGCTCACCGACGGCGCCCGCCCCGACTGGGCACAGCGCCTGCCCGCGGAACTGCTTTCGGCGCAACCGGATACGAATCTCGCGACCCCGGTCTTCGACGGCGCGCACGAAGCCGAGCTCGCCGGGCTGCTCACCTCGACGCTGCCGAACCGCGACGGCGAGACCATGGTCGGTGCGG
>NZ_BDBN01000156.1 GCF_001613005.1 Nocardia nova NBRC 15556
GGCGGAACGGGCCGGGGACTGCCGCCGCGACCGGTACCGCCGGGCGGACGCTGACCTCCGTTGCGCCCCACATATCCCGGCGCTCCCGCCGCCGCCTGCGTGCGCACGCCGACCGCCTTGGTACCCACCGCGCCCAGTGCGGCTGCTCCCAGCAGCACCGCTCCGGTGGCGCCCAGGCCGGATCCACCGCTGCCGGCGATCGCCACCGCCGGGGTGACCAGCCGCATCAGCGCCGGCAGGACGAAGGCGACACTGCACAGCAGTACGATCGCGACCAGCATCCGCTGCGCCTGGTCGGCGTCCGGCAGACCCGAGGTCGGAGTCGTCGAGTTGGTGTCACCGGCGGTGACGAAGGCGATCATGTAGACGATCGCGGCCACCGGTTTCCACAGCATGAACGCGATGATCCAGCCGATCAGCTTCGGATACGCCTGGCGGCCGGTACTGGTGCCCGACGCCGCCGCGGCCAGCGGCAACACACCCGCGGCCACCACCAGCATGCCCTGGCGCACGATGGCCAGCACGATCTGCGCCAGCGCGCCGAGCAGGCCGACGATCGCGATGATCAGCACCAGGCCGGGCGAAAAGGCTTGCAGCTTGGAGGTTTTCACCATCAACTCGGCGAGGCTGCGAGCATTGCCGTTGGTGGCGTCCTCGATCACCCACTGCGAGAAGCGGTCCGAGGCCTGCGTACCCGCGACCACCACCGCACCCAGCATCCAGGAGCTGAAGACCACGCGGGCGAACATCCGGAACGATTCCGCGGCCTCGCTCAGTGCCGCACCGCGTCTGGCTTCGGCGAGTCTGGCGCCGGACAGGATCACCGACACGATCAGCAGCAGAATCTGCGCTTGATAGGTGTAGTCGTTGATCTTCTGGAACAGCGCTCCTCCGTCGCTGATGCGATCGTTGGGCACCTTCATCCAGAAGGTGAGCGCCAGGATCAGCGCCTCGCCCAGACCGTTCATCAACGAGTCGACCACCTTGCCGAAGGTGGAATCCCACGCCTTGTCCTTCACCGCGTTCGCGGCGTCACCGGGATGGGTGGCGGCGTTGCCGGCCTTGCACGCCGCGGAGGCGGCGTCGCCGAGCGATACGCCGGGCAAGCCCAGACCGTCGAGATCGTCGTGAATCTCGTTACAGGTCTGGTCGAATCCGTAGGTCTGCCCGTAGGCCACCGTCGGGGTCGCGATCATGACGGTGAACACGACCGCGAGGATCGTGACGATGCGCCTCACCATGAGATCCACTCCTCGATGCGTCGCAGGGAATCGATCCGGACCATCGGCTGACTCTCGTGCCTTTCTCGAAATCGCTGTGCTCACCATCGAGTCCACCCCTGCAGGGTGTCGATGTATTCACTCGGCGTGGCTCTGGTGTCGGTGGGTTTGAGTCGCCAATCCCCGTTGTCCCACACCATGATCAGCCGGATCGCCGCCCACACCTGTTTGCCGTCGTTGTTCGGCCCGCGGGCGGCCAGCCGCACGATCGCCATATCGTCGGCGTAGTTCTCGATCTGGAACGCGTCGGGTGCGACAAGGTACTTGGTGATCCGCGCCGGCTGCTGATCGGGCAGCTTGCCGTCACCGCGCGCCTTGTCGTAGGCCGCGATCTGCTGGGCCGAGACCCGCACCTGGCGCACGTACAGATCCCGGTCGCCGGGCCGCGCGTTGAGCCGATAGGTGATCTGCGCCGCCGCCAATGCCGCCCCCTGCGGTGTGTGGGAATAGCCGACGGCCAGCCCCTTGTCGTCGATCCGGGTCGGACCGTCGCTGGTGGAGAACGGCACCGAGGCGCCGTAGACCCGCTGCCAGCCGCGCGGTTCGGTGGTGCCGGCGGGTGCCGCTGTCAGCCAGTCCGAATCCGACGAGCTGTGCTGCTGCGCGGAATTCTGCGGAAGCGGTTGTCCCGCAGGGTTGTTGGGAATATCGACCCGCCGACCGAACAGATCCGTATCGGGTCCGGCGAATCCGGTCGCGCCCGAGCCCGCGACGGGCGAGGGCGGCGGATCCGCTTTCCGGGCGCCGGAAGAGGAGGTGTCGCGGCCGACGTAGACGAAGACGCCGACGATCACGATCAGGGCGATCACGGCAGCGGAGACGATGACGCCGAAGGAGACGCCGCTGCGCTCGTCGTAGGTGTCCTTGTTACTCATACCGTCACCTCCCGTCGCAGGTCGTCGTCGAATGTCGTTTCGTCGAATGTTGTTGTCGCCGTGGTGTCGTCGGCGTGCATACGGAAATCTGTCACCGGCTCACGCAGGAAGCAGGGTCAATGCGATCGCACTCGCCGAACTGGCCACGATGGCGCCGAGCAGGCTCATCACGATGCCGTGCGAGGCGTCGTTGACGGCCATGTCGTCGCGCATCGCCGACCACAGCCGGCCCGCGGAGATGATCATCCAGGCCAGGCACAGCAACAGCACGCACCACAGTAACCAGTTGATCAGTTGCATGATCGGTTCGATCACGTCCGCGGGCATCTGCTTGTAGGCCAGCACGATCGCGGCGCCCCTCACGATCCGATGACTGCGTTCATGATCGTGCCCGCACTGGTGGCGACGATGCCGCCGATCATGGCGCCCGCCACCATCTTCGGCGATTCCAGGCCGCCACCGGTCCACTTCTCCCAGGCGAAGCGGCCACCGGCGTAGGTGATGCCCAAGATGCCCGACAGCAGCACGAACCACGTGAAGTAGCGCACCAGTTTCATGAGCTTGTCGGCGGCCGGCGGCGTCTCGGGTGTCGGATTCCCGACCTGAGCGAGAACAACGCCGTACGTCTCGTGTACAGCGGCCAGGATGGTACTCATCGAGCGTCCTTCTCAATAGGTGATCGGAATACAAAGCCGGGTACCGGAGGTACACCGTCGGAAACAGCTGTCGGCGTGTTCGCGGCAGCACAACGTCCGGGCACGATCATCGTTGCTCCTCCTGTTGCGAACCGGCGCCGACCGTCTCCCGCACGAGGTCGACGATGCTCATTCCCAGCGCGTCCACCTCGTGCGGAACTTCTTGCAGCGGATCGAGTTTGCGTTTGCGCTGCTGTGGCGGCGGGTCGCTGGGCGACCACACCGGCAGCTGATCGGGTTCGACCAGCGTCCACTCCTCGATCCAGGGCATCTGCCACACCTCCCCGGCCAATGCGCCGACCACATCGCGGTAGCGCCGGATCTCGGCCGGGATCCGGCCCGGGCGCGCGGCCACGGTCACCAGGCCCAGCACCTCGCTCGGCCCCGCGAGCCCGGCCCGGTGCTGGCGCAGCAGATCATGGGCGCGGGTCAGCCCGGCGATGGTCTCGCGGGCGACCAGCACCACGAAAGGTGATTCGCGTTCGAACACACCGGGCCAGCGCCGGTGCGAATCCGCCGCAGGCGCAAGCACATGCGCGAGGGTACTGGCTCCGGCGCCGCCGTGCACCCCCAGCAACCACACCAGCGGCGCACGTCCGGCGCCCGGTACCGGACGGTCCCAGATGGGTGCGCGACGAGACTCCGCCGGTGCGACAACGCCTGCCGCAGGCGGGTTTTCGGAAGAGCGAGGTTCCTTCATGGCCGCGGTCATGATGCCATCCCGCTGAGCAGCCGCCGGTACGCCCTCCGGGTTTCGGCATCGAGTGCGTTGTGGCGCACCAGCTCTCCGCGCGCCAGGTGGGTGTCGTACGGGATCTCGCGGATGTCGCGCACCCAGCCGGTGAGGTGTTCGCGCAGATGGTCGGCCACCCGAGAGTTGTTGCCGGGCAATTGATGTGAGATCACGATGGTGGTGTCACCCACGATGCCGCCACCCTGCCCCTCGGCGTGACCGCCGAATTCGTCGTCGAGCCATTCCAGCGTGACCCGCAAACGATTGGCGGCGTCGGCACGCGCCGGAATCGACAGCACCAGAGCCACTTCCGCGTCCTCGAGCAGCGGCCGCAGCTGACGGGCGGCGATCGGGCTGCCGCCGTCGTACACCGGCGTGTACCCGGCGTCGGCGACGGCCCGGGCCACCGTCAGATACGTGGCGCGGCGGCGCAACGGGGAGGCGTCGCGCCACAGCAGGCCGATACCGGAGCTCGCTTGCGAGAGACATTCCTTCAGCGGCGCCGGTTCGTCGTCACCGCGGCCGTACAGCCACTGCTGCAGACTGATCGGGCTCAGATGTTCGTCGGCGCCGCGCAGGGCCAGATCGCTGCCGGCCACGGTGGCGTCGACGGCGACGGCCGCCGCCTCCGCGCCCAGTTCACCCGCGAGTCCCAGTGCGGTGGTGGTGGTTCCGGCGCCACCGCAGCCGCCAACGACCAGGATCGGACGCGGCAGGCCGCCGCCCTCGCCGTCGTCACGCCGCCCCTTGCGTAACCGGACCACCGGCGCCCGTCCACGCGGTCGCGAGCCCGCCGCGACGTCCGCGTCGGACGTCTCGTCGAGCCATCGGCTCCAGTCCTGTCCCATCTCAGCTCTCCTCTTACCCGGCCGTGATGCCCGTGATCAGGGTGCGGCCGCCGACCACCGCGGTGGTCACCAACTGCTTGTCGTAGGTGGCGGGGGCCGCGCCCGGCCGCCGTTCGGTCACCTCCACCGAATACCTGTTGTCGTCCACAGTGACCACCCGCACGCAATAGTCGGTGCCCAGCGGCACCGAGGCGATGCCGCGCTGGATCACCGGCGCCGGCGAGACCGCCGCATCCGGCGCCACCACCTCGCGCGCACGCTCGGCCGAGCGTTCGACGTAGAAGGCGTGCTGGAACCACATGATCGCGTCCGGCCCGGAATCGGTGCCGCCGACCTCGGCGCCGCGCACCACGCGCGCGGACCGTTCGGTCGGGCAATGCCCGGCCGAACCCACCCGCGGGCCGGAATCGGCGCCGAACGCCGAGGTGAGCCGCAGCATCGGCGCGTCGTCACCCACGGCCGGGCGCGCCGGCAGCGGCGCCACCGACTGTTTTCCGTCGTGACCGGAGCGCAGCACGTACAGGGCGAAACCGCCTGCGGCGACCAGCAATAACAGGGCTACCGCGAGGACGAGCGCGACCCGCAGCCGGCTCGGGCGGATGTAGTCGCGCAGGGCCGGTGAGGCCGGGCCGGGGGCGCGGCGCACGATCCGGCCGGCGGCGCCGTCGCCGTGTTCGCGCCGGGGCGGCAGAATCCACTCGGGAGTGTCCACATCGTCGCGCTCGTCCGCGTCGTCGCCCGGTGAGCGCGCCCCGGATCCCTCCGCATCGTCGCCGTCGGCACCGGCCGGGCGGGTCCGGCGGCGGCCACGAGCCCGGCCGTCGCCGGTCTCGGCGTCGCGGGGCAGGCGCAGTACCTCACCCTCGTGGACCGGGTAGTCGTCGTCCGGCCCGGGTGCGTGGCTGCCGACCCAGTCGGTCCAGCCCCCGACGAATTCGCTGCGCCGGGTGGCCGGTTCGTCGGCGAACGGAATGTCGAACGGCTCGGGCTCGGTGTCACGGATGTAGTGCGGGTACCGCGCCGCTCCAGGTTCCGCCTCGTCGTCGACGGCGTCGGATTCTCCCGGCGCGGCCGCGGGAACGGCATGTTCGGGTTCCAGCGCCGGGAACCACCGTTGGACTTCTTTGTACGGCTTCAACATTCCCTCATCCCCGCGGAGCCGGGCACGTCGTGCAGCATCGTCGGACCCTCTCGGCGATCAGTTCGTGGAGAACGGGTGGTTGTTGTCAGCGGTACCGCCATGGGACGTCGCCAACGGCACACCACCGGGTGCGGCGTCACCGAGGCCCTTCCCGAACGGAAATTGTCCCGTACCCGACGAATTCGGCGAACTCGACGCGCCGTCCGAGGCCGCCGAGATTCGGGCAATACCACATCCAGGCAGGTCAACGGGTGTGAACGGGGGTATCTCGAACGCCGAATCGAGGGCCGGCGCGGATGTGGATGCGCGAAATCCGCAATGAGGACCCGACGCGACCGGTACGGTCGCCGCCGAGCATGTCAGCACGGTCAGCATGATCTGACCCCCTTTAAACCCGCTGTCTGCAACAGTTCTGAGGGTCGAGTGCCACTGCGACCCGTCCGGCGATCATCATGTGGATTCGAGTTGTCGCCGAACATCGCGCGCGCCCCGAAACGCAATAAACCGTAACAGAATCCGGCTCGGAGTGCAGGCCCCCGCCGGCGCGTGAGCACATCCTCGATCGCCGCCCGCGAACCTTCCTACCTGCGCGAAGGATTCGCCGCGGCCGGACCGGCCGACCGGCACCGAGAGTCGGTATGAGCCTCGGCAAATTTGCGGCGAATGCGCAATTCGCGCCCAGCGGAGGGCAACTCGCCGCCACTGCGGACAGCGGCCCGAAATGTGTTGCCGAACAATTGCCATTCGCCCGTAGCGCACATTCCGCCTATTCCGATACAGCCATCGCGGTTCCGCGGTCTCGCAGCGCCGTCACCACACCCCCTCGGATCGGCAGACCGGTCCCCGATGCCGGGCACCCGGTCGCGGACGGCAGACTGATCGGGTGAGCAACTTTCCCGTCGCCGCGGTCGTCTGCGCCTTCGTCGGCGCCCTGCTGTTCGCCGTGTCGGCGGTCGCCCAGCAACGCGCGGCGGCCGACGTGCCGGCCGGTGACGCGCTGGTAGCCCAGCTCGTTCGCAATCCGCGCTGGTGGGCCGGCATCATCGGCGACGCCGGCGGCTTCATCTTCCAGGTGGTGGCGCTCGCGCTGGGATCGGTCCTGATCGTGCAGCCGATCCTGGTGACGGCCCTGGTCTTCGCGTTGCCGCTGGCCGCGCACTACAGCCGCCGCCCGGTCTCGCCGGTCATGTGGGCACACGCGATCGCCCTCTCGGCCGCGCTGGCCTGTTTCCTCGTCGTCGGCGACCCCACCGAGGGCATCCCCGATGCGCCGTGGTCGACCTGGATGTGGCCGCTGGTGCTGGTTCTCGGCGTGGTCGCCGCCGCGGTCGTGGTGGCGGTGGTGGTCCGGGTGACCGGATTGCAGGCGCTCATGCTGGGAACCGCGGCCGGTCTGCTGTTCGGCGTCTCCGCCGCGCTCACCCAGCACGTCATCCATCTGTTCGGGCGTGGACTCGGCACGGCGCTCATCAGTTGGCAGCTGTACACCCTGGTTGCCGCGGGCATCGTGGGGCTCTATCTGCAACAGCGCGGCTACCAGGTCGGGGCGCTGTCGGCCTCGCTGCCGGCCTTCACCGTCGCCGAACCGCTCGGCGCGGCCTTCCTCGGCCTCACCGTGCTCGACGAGCGACTGCGGACCGGCACGATCGGCACGATCGTCGTCATCGCTTCCGTGCTGGTGATGTGCGTGGCCGCGGTACAGCTGTCGCGTGCCCAGGCGGAGCTGCCCCCGGCGGATCAGGCCGCCGAGGTCACCCGGTAGACGTCGTAGACGCCCTCCACATTGCGGACCACGTTCAGCAGATGACCCAGATGCTTCGGATCGCCCATCTCGAAGGTGAACTTGCTGATCGCCACCCGGTCACCGGAGGTCATCACCGACGCGGACAGGATGTTGACCTTCTCGTCGGCCAGCACCTTGGTCACATCCGACAGCAGCCGGGTGCGGTCCAGCGCCTCGATCTGAATCGCCACCAGGAAGACCGACGACGGCGAGGGCGCCCATTTGACCTCGATGATCCGTTCCTGTTGCGCGCGTAGCGAATCCGCGTTGGTGCAGTCGGTCCGGTGCACACTCACCGCGCCGCCGCGGGTCACGAAGCCCATGATCTCGTCGCCCGGCACCGGTGTACAACATTTGGCCAGCTTCGCGACCGTACCGGGAGCGCCGGGGATTTCGACCCCGGCATCGCCGATGGTGCGCTGCCGCGCCGGCAGCGTCGACGGCGTACTCCGTTCGGCCAGTTCGTTTTCCACGTCGCCGACGCCGCCGAGCTGCGCCATCAGGCGTTGCACGACGTGGTGCGCCGAGACCTGGTTCTCGCCCACCGCCGCGTACAGCGCGGAGATGTCGGCATAGTGCAGTTCGTGCGCCAATGCGGACATCGCGTCCACGCTCATCAGCCGCTGCAGCGGCAGACCGGAGCGGCGGACCTCCTTGGAGATCTGCTCCTTACCGGCCTCGAGCGCCTCCTCGCGGCGTTCCTTGGCGAACCACTGCCGGATCTTGGCCTTCGCCCGCGGCGACACCACGAAGTTCTGCCAGTCCCGGCTGGGACCGGCGTTCTGCGCCTTCGAGGTGAAGATCTCCACGACCTCACCGTTCTCCAGCTGCCGTTCCAGCGCCACCAACCGCCCGTTGACGCGCGCGCCGATGCAGCGATGGCCCACCTCGGTATGGACCGCGTAGGCGAAGTCGACGGGAGTCGACTCCTGCGGCAGCGTGATCACATCGCCCTTCGGCGTGAACACGAAGATCTCCGGGGATTTCAGGTCGAACCGCAGCGACTCCAGGAACTCGGCCGGATCCGCCGCCTCCCGCTGCCAGTCCAGCAGCTGCCGCATCCAGGCCATATCGTCGACCTCGGCGACGTCGCCGGAATGTTTGCCCTTGGTCTCCTTGTAGCGCCAGTGCGCGGCGATACCGAATTCGGCGGTGCGATGCATGTCCTGGGTACGGATCTGCACCTCCAGCGGTTTGCCGTCCGGGCCCACCACGGTGGTGTGCAGCGACTGGTAGACGCCGTAGCGCGGCTGGGCGATGTAGTCCTTGAACCGGCCCGCCATCGGCTGCCACAGCGAATGCACCACGCCGACGGCGGCGTAGCAGTCGCGCACCTCGTCGCACAGGATCCGGATGCCGACCAGGTCGTGGATGTCGTCGAAATCCTTACCCTTGACGATCATCTTCTGATAGATCGACCAGTAGTGCTTGGGCCGGCCCTCGACGATGGCGTTGATGCGGCTCGCCGCCAGCGTGTTCACGATCTCGGCCCGCACCCGCGCCAGGTAGGTGTCGCGCGACGGTGCGCGGTCGGCGACCAGCCGCACGATCTCGTCGTACTTCTTGGGGTGCAGGATCGCGAACGCCAGATCCTCGAGCTCCCATTTGACCGTGGCCATACCGAGCCGATGCGCCAGTGGCGCAATGACTTCCAGCGTTTCGCGCGCCTTCTTCGCCTGCTTCTCCGGCGGCAGGAAGCGCATGGTGCGCATATTGTGCAGCCGGTCGGCGACCTTGATCACCAGCACCCGGGGATCGCGGGCCATCGCGATGATCATCTTGCGGATCGTCTCGGCCTCCGCGGCCGCGCCGAGGTTGACCTTGTCCAGCTTGGTCACGCCGTCGACCAGATGCGCCACCTCGGATCCGAAATCCGCGGTCAGCTCGTCCAGCGAATAGCCGGTGTCCTCGACGGTGTCGTGCAGCAGAGCGGCCACCAGCGTGGTGGTGTCCATCCCCAGTTCGGCGAGGATGTTGGCCACCGCCAGTGGGTGGGTGATGTACGGGTCGCCCGACTTGCGGAACTGATGCGAATGCTTCTCGTCGGCCACGTCGAAGGCGCGCTGCAGCAACTGCAGATTCGCCTTGGGATACAGCTCCCGGTGCACGGTCGCCAGCGGCTCCAGCACCGGCTTGACCGCGGCGATACCCCGCTGCCCGGTCATCCGGCGGGCCAGCCGGGCCCGCACCCGGCGCGAGGCCGAACTCGGCACCGCCGCCGACGTACCCGGCTGCTTCATCGGCATGTTC
>NZ_BDBN01000157.1 GCF_001613005.1 Nocardia nova NBRC 15556
GACCGCTCCTGCCGCGCCGCCGATCCCGGCGCCGGCCAGGGTTGCGCCGCTGACCCGGTCCGAGCGCCCTGCCGGGATGCCGATCGAATCCAGGGCCGTGGCGACCTGCGCTTCCGCCCCGGCTGCGGTGTTGTTGATGCAGTCACGTGCCTGGGGTGGAAGCCAATCCGGTGCCGGGGCCTGCCATTGACCGATACGAATCGTGTTGTCCGGCGGCTGAATCGGCGCAACGGGCGCCACCGGCTCGGGCAGATGCAGGTCTTGCACCTGCACCGGCGGGGCCGGGTCGTCGGCGGGTTCGGGGCGCGGGGTGGACCCGTTGCGGACCTCGGGTGGCTGCTCGACATACACCGGCTGAGGCTCGGGTGCCGGTTCCGGTTGAGGTTCCGGCGCAGGCGGCGGCGGTACAGGTGGGGGCGGCGGTGTCGCGGTGCCGGGCTGGGAAGGGCTGGTAACGCCTGGCTGGTCAGCGATCGAAGCCGTAGATGCACCCGCCGGGCCGGCGCACGCGAGTGCGATCAACAGCGGGACAGCACCGGCAGCCATGAGCGACGCCGGTCGGGACTTCTCTGTCTGTGACCGATCCGACCCTTTGTAGGGTGTCGCGGTTCTTCTCTTGGCGTTTCTGAATCCTGTTTTCGGCATGCCGAATAAACCCTTCGAACGGAGGGAGGAAAAGGAAGGAATGAATGGTGTGGCGTTTCGGGGATCAGCGCCCCGTCGTCGTCAATGCCGACTGGACCGGGGCGCTGATCCGGTGTTTTAGCAGCTCAGAGGAACGGGAGGACGAGCGAGAGCACCTGGGCGGCGATCGTCAGTCCGTTCGAGACTGCCGCAGAGCCGGTATCGATCCAGGAAAGAACGACCATCGGATCCACAATCAATTTCCCTTCGGAGCAGGAGCAGTTGCCCTACCATCAAAACGCGGAAAATTGTGATTCACCAGGCGTTGAAGGGATGGAGTTTTTATATATACTCGCGCCATCCCCACAAAGAGGTGGATTTACCTGCGACAGCGGCGAAAATTGATACTCCCAGTATCCCTCGAAATTTTTCCCGCACCTCACCGATTGGTGAACACCACGTCGTGAACACCGCCGCGGATCGAGCTCGAGCGCGCCTCTTCGCCGGTGAGACCGCTGGTTATTCGTTGCCGCCATCGGGGGATTCTGGTATGAACGAAAGCGCTCGGGGGAGACAGCTTTTCACCATTTCCTATATTCGTTGACACGAAAGTGTCTGCGTTAGAGGGGGTTTCATGACCACCACACCCGATTCACCTGCCGCTCGACAGCCACCGGATGTGCCCCGTTTGGCTGGCGATGTGCCGGTTGGAATTCCGAAACTCGGGCCCTGGCTACGGGTGATGCGCGAACACCGCGACCTGACCCGCGAGCTGGCCGGCCAGTACACACACGTCAGTGCCACCTATCTCAAGTCGGTCGAGGTTGGTTCGGCGACTCCGCGCCGGGACACACTCGACAAGATCATCACCGGTTACGAACTCTCACCCACCCAGCGTCGCCACACCATCGACTTGTGGGAACCCGCCGCAGTCCTGGCTCCATTGGACGAGCTGCGTGAGCGTATAGCGACTCCTGGTCGCCGAGGGGAGTTGGCGACATGGGACGCCCGGGCGATTGCCTGTGGCTTCTGCGATCCCCTGTGGAATGTCGTGGCAGCCAACCAGCAGTTCCAGAGGCTGTTTCCCGGCCTGGACCAAGCCGAGAACAACCTCGCCATCTGGCGCTTCTCCTCGGCTGACAAATCGTGTCGCCAGGGCCCCGAGGAGGACGCCCAGTTCTTCGTGGCGACTCTGCGTGCGGCATTGGGCCGCTTCCGCGATGCGCCGGAGGGAGCCCGGTTTCTTCGACGACTCGCCGGCAGTGCCCGATTCGCTGGGCTGTGGCGTAGCGGTGTCGAGGTCGCCTACGACGTGGGCCCGTCTCCGCGCCGCTGGGGCGACCGGGATGACCTGGTAACCGTGCAGGTCACCGAGCTTGTCGAGGAACCCGGGGTTCGCTTGTTCTTGGCGTATCGATCCCACACTGGCCGGCATCAGAGCGCGGATAGCGTTGGGACGCAGCCTGTTTCATAGCATGAGGAAGGTGCCGGTGTGCCGACTGATGAGCCCCCAGACACCACGGATTTTGAGGACGCCGCGAATGCAGTGGCGGCCCCGCACGAGCCGACCTACCCGGTCTCTGTCGGCGCTCGCGCTCTGCACAAGTCCGAAGCATGGTATTTGCGGCAGCTGAAAGCCGGCGCGCTGCCGGGACACCGGGCCGGGCGAACATGGTTTCTCACCGCCGCCGATATCGCCGCCGCCATCGAACACACCGCTACCGCCGCGACGCCACCGCAACGGCCTACGTTGTCGCCCGCGCAGCAGCCGCGGCGTCGCCGTCGGCGCCGCCCCAGAGCCCCGTGCTGGTGTGTGCGTCATGGGCGGGCGTGGCCCGGAGGGAAGGCCGCCAGGCATCCGCCTGTTCCCTCCCGGGCCACGTTCATGTACTCACCGCCAACTCTGGCTCCGCGGGGGTGAGCTGTCCCTGCCACCACCCGACCCGGGGCGGAAACCGCAGCTCGGCCGCGGTGAACGAGTAGTCGTGGGTGTCTCCCGTGTCCGGGTTGGTCATGCGCGCGCCGTAGATCAAGTCAGCGTTGGCGGGGCGTGTGGTCCACAACGCTTCCCATTCCGGCACCCGGTCGCAGACCTCGAGCAGACGCTCCCGTTCGCATTCGGGCATCACGCACTCGATCAGCGGCGCGGCACCCCAGATCAGGCCGTGCGCGATCGTCCGCCAGCCCTGCCCGAGCAGCTGCCGCGTCCACGGGTCGGCGACCAGCCACTCGTAGATGCTCACCCCTGCGTGCAGATGCATCAGCGACTCACACGCCTGGTTGGCGGCCACGACGCGACCCATGACGGTGTTGAGGATGAACACCGGCACTGTGATCGCCTCGATAGCGCGAAGCTCCAGGTCACAGGGCGCACTGTCGTCGGACCGAAGCCGCCCCTCCTTCGCCGACACCAGAAGCCGGACGTTGTTCTCCTGAATTTCGAGCGCTCCCAGCACTTTTCGGAGGTTGTCGTCGACGAGCCGACGCTCATCGCGCTCTATCGCCTTGATCGTTCCCGCTGCCAGCCCGACCCGCCGGCCCAGCTCGGCTCGATCCAAATCCAGCTGCTTCCTGCGCTTTTCGACGAATGCTCCCAGGTTTCCGAACCTCGCCGGTACCGTCACGGTCTTACCTCCCCGTCGATCGTGTGCAGCAACCGGCCACAAGTTGTGGCCGCTGCAACCGTTGACCCCCTGCACTGTGCCCACAATGCTAGGGCTAGATCGCAAGCGCATACAGGCCGCAACCACACAATCCGGTGTGACTCCGGTCATGAATACAACGGGGTATATGCGTTTCGGCTGCCACATCGTCGAGGCATGCCGTCGTGCAACACATTTGGTTAGAAAGCGCCCACGGCGCAATGCGGGAGGGAATTGAATGATGAGTCCAGAGCGCCGGGAGTTGTTGTCATCCGACCTCGACCGCGGCTACCGGGTCGCGTCGCAGGTCAGCGACGCCGCGAACCTCATCCAGACCTACGCCGAGACCGCCGACGACCTCGAATTGGCGGCATTTGTTCGGCAATTCGCCGTGCAGCTGCGCACCGAATGCATGCTCCGCGACCGCGCCGAATTACTCACCGCCAAAGAACCGCCCATGTCATGGGCAGAATTCAGCGCTCGCCACCGCACCGACACCAACGAGCGGCGTTGAAACGCCAGTGATCGGTCACTGTCGAATACGCGCGAACTCTATGAATATTCATATTTCAGATCCGGTCGAGCCGGCGTCGGGGAGAGACGGAGACAGGCGGGTGAACCGAGTACGCGGCCACACAGACGGCAGGCACCCCCCCAGACGTACCCGACGCGCCCGCGCAGCCGCACAGGTGGACATGCCGAACCTGCACATCTGGTTGGATCAGCTACGCCAAGAGCGAGGCTGGTCACGCGAGATCGCCGCCGCTCGCGCCCGGATCAGCACGGCCTACCTGTTCAAGATCGAACACGGCCGGTCCGTCCCCAGCATCGACACCCTGGCCAGCATCGTGCAAGGCTACGACCTCGATCCCGCTCAACGTCGCCACACCTACGACTTGTGGAACCCGCCCCGGCGGCTTCCGGCCGACGACGAGCTACGGCGCCAGATCTCGACACCGGAAGTCAACGCCCATCTCGCCCATCTGGATTCCGCGCGCATCCTCTGCGCCTACACCACTCCCCTGTCGACCGTTCTCGCCGCCAGCGACCGCCTACATGACGCACTGCCCGGCCTTCGCCGGGCCGGCAACAACATCGCCCTGTGGTTCTTCCAGCCCCGAGCACGCGACCTGGTCGTCGACTGGCACGACGAAGCACCTCACGTGGTCGCCGCGCTTCGCGCGGCCATCGGCCCCTACCGCGACAGTCATCATGCTCGCGCCCTGCTGAACACCCTGGCCCCCAACCCCCAGTTCGCCGAACTCTGGACCACACTCCCCACCACCGTCAGCTACGGCCGCCAGCCCGGCAAACCGATCCTCCTGCGGCACAACGGATCTACCGACACGGCCGCAATCTCGCTGCAGATCAGCGAGTTCCACAACCCACACGCCATCCTCGTCGCCTACGCCATCAGCAACGCCAACGCGGGCTGCAAGTAACAGCCTGTGCCACAACAGTTTCCGAGGCGGAACACATGCGCGTTTTCATGACCGGAATCGCCCACATCACCGGCGACCCCCGACCGATCACAACAATAGAACCCATCTCCGCCGAGCCAGGACTGGTCGACGCCCTGCACGAGGTCGGACTCGCCACCTACCGTCACGCTCGCGACTCACCCATCAACATGGCCGCAGCCTGCATCGCCGGAACACTCGAGCAATCGCGGATGCCGGCGTCCGGGATCGACATCTTGATGCTCGCCTCCTCCACCATCGGGTTCGGCCAGATCGAAAACACCGAGCTCCTGCAGCTGAGCGAGCGTTTCGGCCTCGCCCGTGCCACCCCGATCGGGGTCTCGGCCGCCGAATGCGCCAACTTCGGCACTGCCCTGCATCTCGCCCGCACCCTCGTCGCCTCGGGCGAAGCCCGCACCGTCCTGCTGGTAACCAGCGACGCCTGCACCACACCCGAGCAACGCCTGCTCCGCCAAGTCAACTCCGTCGTCAGCGACGGCGCCGCATCCTGCCTCGTCACCACCGAACCCGCCCGCATCGAAATCCTCACCACCGCCACCGCCACCAACCAGCTCATCCGCGCCGCCACCAACCCCGATGCCATCGCTGCGCTCACCCGCCGCACCCTGCTCGGCCTTATCGATGACGTGTTACTACGTACGAACGTCGACCGCGACCAGATCCGGCAGGTCATCACCAATAACATCAACACCGAAGCGCTGCGATTCATGACCTTGTCGGCCGGCCTCGACCATAACCTCTGTTATGCCGATAACGTCGCGGACTTCGCTCACGTGCACTCCGCCGATAACCTGATCAATCTCCAGACCTATCTCGAAGACGGCGCCGCGCCCGACCAGATCGCCCTCACCATCAGCCACGCCTTCGGCACGTGGGCCCTCGCTCCCCTCCTGATCCGCTAACGAAGACCAAGACCTCGACCAACCCTAGGAGTCGGACGGCTCGACCTTCAGTAGTCGAGGTCGCGGTAGCTCGCCAGTCCTTCCAGATGCGGTCGATACGCAAATAGACTGCGCTACTTCGTCAAACAGCCCGTTCTCTCCGTTTCGACGAACAACGAATCCGCAGTTCAGCAGGCTTTTCGATACAGCACAGACGATCAAAATCACTCGGCATCCCCGATCCATACGGATCTACAGAACGTCGACAGGACGTCGCAGAATCACTGGCAATCAGGCACCCTCTGTGGGTAGCGTCACTTGCCTGACATTCCGGTGCCGAAGCCGGCGTTCCAGCTGCGCATGGCGCGGTCCAGGGTCTCGGTCAGCTCCTCTTCGGGGTGATCGAGCCAGTGTTCGTAACTGGCCACGGCCACACCGAGGGCGCAGTATCCGGCGGCCTGCGGGATCAGGTCGCGCGGGCTCTGGGCCAGCCGGGCCGCCACGAACTCGGCGACCACGTTGCGCCATTCCTGATAGCGCAGCGTCGAATGCGCCTGCAGCGCGGGCACTTTCAGGATCAACTCCATGCGCTTGCGATGCCAGGGCACCTGAGCCGGGTCGAAGCGGTTGAACTCCACCACCACACTGCGGACCGCGTCGGCGACCGGCTGTTCGGGCGGACACCGGTCGAACAGATCGCGCATCGCCTGCAGCTGGTCGCTGAAATTGCCCCACACCACGTCGTTCTTCGATTCGAAGTAACGGAAGAAGGTCCGCTTACTGACACCGACGGCGGCCGCGATGTCCTCGACGGTGGTGTCGTCGAATCCGCGCTGCTCGAACAACTCGAAGGCGACCCGTTCCAACTCGTCCGCGCTGGTCGAGGGCTTGCGACCCGCCCTGACACGCGGTGCGACAGGTTTTTCCGCGGCCACCCCTTCCATTTTGTCACTCGGTGACATTATGCTGTGCCTCACACCCGTTACCCCGATCCCATCCCCTAGGAGCGGTCATGAACGAACCCATCACCAGCCAGACAGTAGTCCCCGCCGAAGACGCGCTCGTCGAAGACGACCTGCTCGTCGAGGATGTCTCGATCGATGGCATGTGCGGTGTCTACTGACGGCTTCGATCCGGCCGGCTCCTACCGGCTCGCGCCCTCGATCTCACTGCGGCCCGAGCCGTTCGGAGCGCTGGTCTACGACTTCACCACGCGGCGGCTGTCGTTTCTGAAGACCAAGCAGCTGGTGGCGGTCGTGCAAGGACTGGCCGAGCAGCCCGACGCGGCCGCCGCCCTGGCGGCCGCGGGGGTGGCCGAGACCGAACGTCCCAGCTATGTGAAGGCGCTCGCCGGCCTGCTGCAGGCGGGCACCATAGTCCCGCGCCCCGCCGGTGCCGACGAACAGGATCACCGATGAAACTGGTCGAACATTTCAAACACGGCCTCGACGCCCCGATCTGCCTGACCTGGGAACTCACCTACGCCTGCAACCTGGCCTGTGAGCACTGCCTGTCGTCCTCGGGCCGCCGCGACCCGCGCGAGCTGTCGACCGCCGAATGCAAGGCGTTCATCGACGACCTCGAACGCATGCAGGTCTTCTACGTCAACATCGGCGGCGGCGAACCCACCGTCCGCAGCGACTTCTGGGAACTGCTCGACTACGCGGTCGCCCACCACGTCGGAGTCAAGTTCTCCACCAACGGGATTCGACTCACCCCCGAACGGGCCCGCCAGCTCGCGGCCACCGACTACGTGGATGTGCAGATCTCCATCGACGGCGCGACCGCCGAGGTCAACGACGCCGTGCGCGGGCCGGGATCCTTCGATACCGCGATGCGGGCCATGCAGAATCTGGCCGACGCCGGGTTCGAGAACTTCAAGATCTCGGTCGTGATGACTCGCCACAACGTGGATCAGCTCGACGAGTTCAAGGCCATCGCCGACCGATTCGGCGCCCAGCTGCGCATCACCCGGCTACGCCCCTCCGGACGCGGCGCCGATGTGTGGAACGAACTGCATCCGACCACCGGCCAGCAGTTGCAGATCTACGACTGGCTCGTCGCCCACGGCGAAGGCGTCCTCACCGGAGACTCGTTCTTCCACCTCAATGCACTGGGCTCCACTCCTATCGCCGGGCTGAACCTGTGCGGCGCGGGGCGGGTGGTGTGCCTGGTCGATCCGGTCGGCGACGTCTACGCCTGCCCGTTCGCCATCCACGACGAATTCCTCGCCGGCAACGTCCGCGACACCGGCGGATTCGAAAAAGTCTGGCGCACATCGGATCTGTTCGCACGACTGCGGCAACCACAAACCGGCGGCGCGTGCACCTCGTGCTCGGCCTACGACACCTGCCAAGGCGGATGCATGGCCGCCAAATTCTTCACCGGACTCCCCCTCGACGGCCCCGACCCCGAATGCGTGAAGGGCAACGCCGAACTCGCCCTCGCCGGAGTCGGCACGAAACCCCAACCGGATAAGAACCACTCCCGCAGTGCGCCCGCGCGCCGGTCGGTCGCCCTCGGCATACCGACCCGCGCCAGGACCACCGCACCCGACCGGGCGTGCGACACCAGCCCCCTGGCCGGACTCACCTGACACAACCACCAACCATCCTCGACGCCCCCGGACCGCCCATCCGTCCCGCCACTGTCGGCTCGGCATAGGCCCCCACGATGCGGCTCACCGCATGGACTTCGACCGCAGCACAAGGATTCTCATGGCAAGCACCCGTGACTGGTTCGAATCGGTCGCCGAAGCACAGCGACGCGCGAAAAAGCGCGTCCCCAAACCCGTCTACCTGGCCCTGCTGGCCGGTTCCGAAGCCGGCGCTACCCTCGACGACAACGCCGCCGCCTTCACCGAACTCGGCCTGCGCCCCCACATCGCCGACCTACCCGCCACCCGCGACCTGAGCACCACCGTTCTCGGGCAAGACATCTCGATGCCGGTGATCTGCTCCCCCACCGGTGTCCAGGCGGTCGACCCGGCCGGTGAGGTCGGCGTGGCGCGTGGAGCCGCGATGTCGGGTACAGCACTCGGCTTGTCGTCGTTCGGGTCCAAGCCGATCGAGGAGGTCATCGCCGCCAACGACAAGACCTTCTTCCAAATCTATTGGCTCGGAAGCAAAGACGATATGGTCGCCCGCCTCGACCGCGCCCGAGAAGCCGGCGCCAAAGGGATCATCGTCACCCTCGACTGGGTCTTCGCCACCGCCCGCGACTGGGGCAGCCCCGCGCTCCCCGAACGCGTCGACCTCAAAACCGCCGTACGCTTCGCGCCCCAGGTCGTCACCAAACCCGGCTGGCTGTGGCGCTTCGCCCGCACCGGAAAACTCCCCGACCTCACCACCCCCAACCTCGTCCCGCGCGGGCAGCAGGGCCCGACGTTCTTCGGCGCCTACGGCGAATGGATGGGCACCCCACCGGTCACCTGGGACGACCTGGCCTGGCTGCGGCAGCAATGGGACGGGCCGTTCCTCATCAAGGGCATCGGCCGACCCGACGACGCTAAACGAGCCGTCGATATCGGCGCCACCGCGATCTCCGTGTCCAACCACGGCGGCAACAACCTCGATACCACCCCCGCCGCGATCCGCATGCTGCCCAGCGTGGTCCAGGCCGTCGGCGGACAGGTCGAGATCCTGCTCGACGGCGGCGTACGCCGCGGCAGCGACGTCGCGAAGGCGCTCGCCCTCGGCGCGAACGCGGTCATGATCGGACGCCCCTACCTGTGGGGTATGGCCGCCGCCGGCGACCGCGGCGTCCACAACGTCCTCGAAGTCATCCGCCAGGGCATCGACTCCGCGCTCTACGGACTCGGCCACGCTTCCGTCCACGACCTCACCCCCGACGACGTCATCGTCCCCGACAACTTCACCCGGGGCATGTAGTGGCCCCCGCCCCGGTCGCCATCGTCACCGGTGCCGCGCGGGGCATCGGCGCCGCCACCGTCC
>NZ_BDBN01000158.1 GCF_001613005.1 Nocardia nova NBRC 15556
CCGAAACCGATCCGGAGATCCGCGCACTGGTGCTCACCGGCACCGGCGACCGCGCGTTCTGTGCCGGGATGGATCTGCGCGAATTCTCCGACGGCTCCGGCACACACGCGGAGTCACCCGAGGAACGCAGCGCTCTCGAGGCCTACGCCCGCATGGCCTCGGGCCGCACGCCGGTTCCGGTCATCGGCGCCGCCAATGCCACCGCGGTGGGCGGTGGCCTGGAACTGCTCATGGGTTGCGATGTGATCGTGGCCTCCGCGGCAGCGAAGTTCGGGCTCCCCGAGGTGAAGCGCGGACTTTTCGCCGCGGGCGGTGGCACCGGTATCGGCACGCGCATTCCCCTGGGCATCGCTCTCGAATTGCTGCTGACCGGACAGCTCATCGATGCCGAGCGCGCCGAGCGGATCGGTCTGGTGAACGCGGTAGCCGCACCGGCGGACGTTCTCGACACGGCGGTTGCCCTCGCGACCACTGTCGCCGCCAACGCACCGCTCGGCTTGGCGGCTTCCAAGGAACTCGCCCGCTTGGCGGTCACCGACGACGCCGCGGCCACCGAACGCCTGAAGCATTGGCAGACCACGGTTTTCGCCAGCGCCGACGCCACGGAGGGCGCCCGCGCATTCCTGGAACGTCGCACACCCCGCTGGCAGGGCAAGTGAGCCGGATGCGGGCGGCGGTGTGCCCGGAGTACGGGCCACCGGAGGTGGTGCGCATCGAGGAGCGGCCGGTTCCCGAACCGGGCACCGGTGAGGCCCGGGTGCGGGTGCGCGCCGCCGCGGTCAACTTTCCCGATGTCCTGCTCGTGGCGAACGAGTATCAGATCAGCGTGCCCCCGCCGTTCGTCCCGGGCAGCGAATTCGCCGGCGAGGTCGTCGCGCTCGGTCCCGGCCGCGGGCCGATCGCGATCGGCGATCGCGTGTGCGGCACCGGCCTGCACGGCGCGTTCGCCGAACAGATCGCGGTCCCGGCCGGCAAGCTGACGCACGTTCCGGAGGGCGTCGATTTCGCCGACGCGGCCGCCTTCGGCGTCACGTATCGCACTGCGTACCACTGCATTCGGTCGGTGGCACGGGTGTCGGCGGGCGCGGAGCTCATCGTGCTCGGCGCCGGGGGTGGCGTCGGGTCGGCGGCGGTCGCGCTCGGTGCCCGGCTCGGGCTGTCGGTGACCGCGGTGGCCTCCTCCCCCGCCAAACTCGAAGTGGCGAGATCTCTGGGGGCCGCGCATCTGATCGACCACCGCGGTGGGAATCTGCGCGACGGGTTACGTGCCGCGCTGCCGGGGGGCGCCGATGCGGTCATCGATCCGGTCGGCGGCGAGCTCAGCGAACCGGCGCTGCGGTCGTTGCGCCGCGGCGGGCGTTTCGTCACCGTCGGCTATGCCGCCGGCACGGTTCCCCGGATTCCGCTGAACCTGGTGCTGGTCAAGGGCATTCATGTGCTCGGCTTCCAGTTCCAGGATATCGATCGGGCCGAATTCGACCGCAACGAGCGCGAACTCGGCCGACTGCTGGCCGACGGCCTGCGCCCGCATATCGGCGCCCGCTTCACGCTGTCCGACTCCGCCGCGGCCCTCCGGCTGGTCGCCGACGGGCACGCGGTCGGAAAGGTCGTCATCGACATCGACGAGGACGGCGACAGGGCGGGCGGTTAACCCGCCACCGGCACCAGATCCACCGGCGGCGCCCACACCGGCGCTCCGCTGCGGAAGGTCTCCAGCGGAGCCACCGAGGTGGCCGGTATCCCCGCGGCGGCGAGGGCCTGCCGCTTGAAAGCCCGTGCGGCGACACTCAATCGGTGCTGCACGGTATCGACCCGGCAGTCGAGTTCGTCGGGACAGAACTCGCCGAGCAGCGTGACCTCGGACAGTCCGCGGTCGAGTGTGTCGAGGACGCCGCAGCGAATGCGGTGATCGGTTTCGAACAGTTCGCCGGCCAGCGCCACCGCATGCGGGTGCGGGCCGTGCACGGGCGAGGACAGCGAATCCTCCATATCGAGTACCACGGCGCCGAGAATCTCGAGCGCGCGGGCGTGGGTGGGATCGCCGACGATGACGGTGACCTCCCAGCCCGCCATCCCGCGATCGAACAGCCAGCCGCCGGCGCAGCGCACCACCTCGGTCACCGTCGGCGCCACCACACCCAGCCGGTACCTCAATGGACGTCGCTGCGCGTCAGCTCGCGTTCGAGCGACCGAGCGTACTCCTGGAACACCTTGGTCAGTGGAATCGAGGGATCGAGCAGCCATGACGTTTCCATTCCATTGAGAAAAGCGACTATCTCCACAGCCTTGACGGCAGGGTCCACATCGGCGCTGTAGCGCCCGCAGCGCTGTCCGCGCCGGATACTGTCGGCAACCTGATCGGTCGCCGCACGGTAGCGATCGAGCAGGCGATCGTGCAGCGGCGCATCGGGTTCCAGATTTTCGATCAGCAGTACGGCGTACATGCCGATCAGATCGGGTGCGCGGCGGAAGCGATCGGCGACACCGGCGATCTGCTCGGGCAGTTCGCCTTCCAGATCCGCATGCAGTTCGTCGTCGGTGTCGCGGGCCTCCAGGACCGCGTGCAGCAGTTGATCCTTCGATTCGAAGTGGTGCAGCAGCCCGGCCGGGGTGACTCCGGCCTCCCGGGCGATCTGCGCGAGCGTGGTCGACCGCCACCCGTTGCGGGCGAGCATCCGCTGCGCCACGGCGAGGATGCGCAGCTTGCGCTCCTCCCCCTTGGCGAGCAGCGTGTCGTAGGCCCGAACGTTGGCTGGCCGTCGCTGACCGGACACCGAACTCCTTTGGTCGAAGCAACCTACTGAACACACAGTAGGTCGGTTTGGGCTGTGTGACAAGGGTCTCATTTGTGCCGACTTTTGCCTCAGGTCACATCCGACGCGGCAGGCGCATGACACGACCCGCCCCGCATCGGTCAACGCCCCTTCCACACCGGCGCCCGGTGCGCGGCGAAGGCCGCCGGCCCCTCCTGCGCGTCCTCGCTGTGATAGCAGCGTTCACTGGCCGCCCGGGCCGCCTGCAGGGCCGCCGAACGGCCCATCTCGGTGGCGAGCATAACCGTCTCGCGGGCGGCGCGGACCGAAAGCGGTGCGCTGCTGAGGATTTCGCGAGCCAGATCGATCGCGGTGTCCAGTAGTCGTTCGGGTTCGGCGAGGCGATTGACCAGGCCGATCTCGTAGGCTCGCCGCGCGTCGATGGGCGCGCCGGTCAAGAGCAGTTCCATCATGACGCGCTGCGGGATCATATGGATCAGCGGCGCTGCCCACGGGGAACTGCGGCCGACCTTCACCTCGGTGACCGCGAAACGCGCGGTCGTCGCCGCGACGCACAGATCGCAGGCCTGCGCGATCATCCATCCGCCGGCGAACGCGGCGCCGTTCACTGCGGCGATGGTCGGTTTCGACAACTCGACGGTGTCGTACGGCAGCGGGTACATGTCACGCGGCGGCGCCTGCATACCGGTGGCGACCATCTCCTTCAGATCCCCTCCGGCGCAGAAGGCCTTGTCCCCCGCGCCGGTGAGGATCGCGATCCGCAGCGCCGCGTCGTGTTCGAAACGGTCCCAGGCGGCGAACAGCCCCGCACGAATGTCGGCGTCCAGGCAGTTGCGGGTGGCGGGGCGGTTCAGCGTGATGACGGCGATGCCGTCGGCGCGGGCGTCGAACAGCACCGCCTCGCCGCCGGTCGCATCGGTCGCGGGTGTGCCGGTCATTCAGAATCCTCGCTTCGTGATCTCGGCCGCGGCCCGTTCCAGGTCTTCGCGGAAATCGGGATGGGCGATCGCGGTCAGCCGGCGCGCCCGCTCGGCGAGCGTGCACCCCGCGAGCTCGGCCGCGCCGAATTCGGTGACGACGATGTCGGTTTCGCTGCGTGCGGTGGTGACCGGACCCGACAGAGTGGCGCTGATCCGGCTCACGGTGCCGCCCTGCGCGGTGGCGGGCAGCGCGATGATGGCGTGCCCACCGCGGGCGCGGGCCGCGCCGCGCACGAAATCGACCTGCCCGCCGGTGCCGCCGAGGTATGCGGTTCCGTGCTGTTCGGCGTTGACCTGTCCGGTGAGGTCGACCTCCACCGCGGAATTGATCGACACCAGATCGTCGAGCCGGGCCAGCACCGCGGCATCGTGGGTGTAGGTGGCCGGGCACATGCGGATCGACGGGTTGCGATCGGCGAAATCGTAGAGCCGGCGGGTGCCGATGAGCGCACCCGTCACCGAGACGCCGGTGTCGATGGGCTTGCGCGCGTTGGTGATCGCGCCCGCCTCGACCAGATCCACCAGGCCGTCGCCGACCATCCCGGAATGGACGCCGAGATCCACCCGGTCGCTCAACATCCGGAACAGCGCGTCGGGCACCGCGCCGATGCCGGTCTGCACCACGGCGCCGTCGCCGATGTAGGCGGCCGCATGGCGGGCGATCGCCTCGTCGACGGGCCCGATTCGCGGCGGGGCGACGGTGACCGGTGGTCGCGAGACCTCGACGGCGTAGTCGATCGCGCTGCCGGGAATCGATTCGCCGTAGGTCCACGGCACCTGTTCGTTGATCTCGGCGACCACCACCCGCGCGGCGCGCACCGCCGCGGCGACATGGTCGCTCACCAACCCGAGGCTGTGGTCGCCGTGCCGGTCGGCGGGCGCGACCTGAACGAAGGCGCAATCGCAGCGCAGCGCACCGGATTCGAGCATCGGCCCGATCTGCCCCACATGGCAGGCGATCACCTCCAGCGCATGCGCGGCGGTGAGGCCGCGCAGCGCGCCGATCGCGCCCATACTGCACATTCGCAGGCCCGCGGTGGCGGCCGGGGTGAACGATCCGGAGAAGCTGGTGGCGATGAAGGCGGTCAGCCCGCCGATGCCCGCGGCCTGCCGCAACAGCGCTTCGACCAGCGTCGGCGGTTCGCCGCAGGCCTGCCCGATCACGAGATGATCGCCGGGCCGGAGGAATTCGCTCAGATCCAGATCCGCGGGATCGCGCACGACCGTCATGCGGCGCCCCCGCTTTCACCGGCGCGCGCGAAACCGCTGTCCCGATCGCCGACGAGTTCGGCGGTGTGCGCACCCAGCCGCGGCGCCGGCCCGGCCACGCGACCCGGAGTGCGGGAGAACCACGCGGGCGGCCCGGGGAACCGCACCGGACCGTTCGGCGTGTCGACGGTTTCGAAGAAGCCGACCGCCTCGAGATGCGGATTGTGGAACAGCGCCTCCAGCGAATTCACCGGCGCGGCGGGGATGTCGAGCGCACCGAGCAGCTCCAGCCACTGCTGTGTCGTGCGTTCCCGGAACGTGTCGGCCAGCAGGGCGTAGACCTCGTCGATCCGCGCCGCGCGCTGCGCCAGGGTGGCGAATTCGGATGTGGCCCAGGGCGGGCGCACCGCGTCGACGAACGCGTTCCACTGTTTGTCGTTGTAGACCAGCGCCGCGAGGTATCCGTCGGCGGTGCGGTAGGGCTTGCGGTCGGGCGTCAGCGCGCGGGGATATCCCGGCGGCGCGAGCGCCGGTTCGAACAGCGCGCCCGCGGCGTGCTCCACGAGCATGAACGCCGCCATCGTCTCGAACATGGCGACCTCGACCTCTTGGCCCTCGCCGGTGCGTTCCCGGTGGAACAGCGCCATGACCGTCGCGTACAGGGCGGTCAGGCCGGCCACCTTGTCGGCCATGATGGTGCCGACGTACGCGGTGTTGCCGGTCAGGCGCTGTTGCACGTAGGGCAGTCCGCATTCGGCCTGGACGGTGTCGTCGTAGGCGGTGCGATGCGCGTCCGGGCCGCGGCGGCCGTAGCCGTAGCAGTTGGTGTAGACGATCGCCGGGTTCAGTGCCGCCACCGCGGGATAGTCGAAGCCCAGCGCCGTGATCGCCCGCCCGCGCATCGAATGGATGAAGACATCGCCACCGCGGATCAGGTCGCGCAGCGCCGCCTTGCCGGACTCGGTACGCAGATCCAGCACCACGCTGCGCTTACCGCGGTTGACGTTGACGAACACCCCGCCCATGCCGGGTTCCGGACCGGCGGAGATGTAGCGGGTGTTGTCCCCGGCGGGCGGTTCGACCTTGATCACCTCCGCGCCCATATCGGCCATGATCTGAGTGCAGTACGGGCCCATGACCATGGCGGTCAGGTCGATGACCCGCACTCCCGCCAGCGGACCGGCGGCGGTGTTCGACGGCTGCATGATCGGTGCCTCCTCGTTCGACACTCCCCGCACGACGACCGGCTCCGGACGGGTGCGACGACGGCATCCGGGCACGCGGAATCGAAGCCCACCGGCCGCGGAGTCGCGAACGGGCCTCTGGGGCAACATCTTCAGGCTATCTGATGAATCTTTACAAGGATAGTGATATCAAGGTTCGGTGGGCAGTGACAACAACGGCGTGCGAATTCCCGCCTCGGTGGCCACGATCCTCGATCCGGTGCTGGCTACCCGCCCCGGCGCCACCGCGATCGAAGCGGCATCGGGCGCGTGGACGTATGCCGAACTCGACGCCGCGGCGGCGCGGGCGGCCGGTGCGCTGTGGCATCTGGGGGTGCGCCCGGGCGATCGGGTCGCGGCGTGTCTGCCCAACGACCTGCCCATCGTGGCGGCGTTTCACGGCGCGCAGCGGATCGGCGCGGTATGGGCGGGAATCGGCGAGGCGTCCGCGGCATCCGAACAGCAACTGCTGTGCGATCTGGTGGAGCCGTCGGTCGTCCTGGCGGGGCCGCGATTCGACGCGCGGGTCGCGCGGGCGGTCGATCCCGACCGGTGGGCCGGGCTGCTCCGCACAACGGATCCGGCGCCGCGGGTCGAGACCGATCCCGACGCGCCGGCCGGCATCGCGTTCACCAGCGGCACCTCCGGCGTTCCCAAGGCGGTCGTGCATTCCCAGCGCGGGATGCTGCTGCCGGGTGCGGTCACGGTGGCCACCCGCAGCTGGGGGCCGGATCTGCGCCGCGGTGACAGTTTCGCGTTGACCATTCTCAACATGATGATCCTGTCCACTCTCACCACCGCGCAGGCGGGCGGGACCGCGGTGATCATGAATCGCCGCGACGCCGAGGGCGTGGCGGAATGGATTGCCGCGCATCGGGTTACGGTGTGGAATGGAGCGCCCGCCCAGCTCTACGACCTGGCCCGGCGCAGCGCCGATCTGAGCTCGCTGCGTGAGGTGTGGAGCGGCGGCAGCGACACCTCCGACGCCGTGCGCGACGCCTTCGCCGAGGCGCACGGTCTGGTTCCGCGGGTCACCTACGGGCTCACCGAGGCGCCGACCGTGGTGTCGATCGACCCGCCCGGATCGGCGTGGCGGCCGGGTACGAGCGGCCGGGTGACACCGCAATTCGACGTCGCCGCCTACGACGACGAGGGCCGCCGCCTGCCCGCCGGTGAACCGGGTGAACTGCGGCTGGCCCCCGCAGCGGCCGGGCCGTGGGCGGGCCGATGGACTCCGATGCTCGGCTACTGGTCCGACGGCCGGGTACGTCCGGGCGAACCGCCGCCGCTGCCGACCGGCGATATCGGAACCGTGGACGAGCGGGGCTGGCTGCGGGTGATCGACCGCAAGAAGCTGGTGATCATCCGGGGCGGCGCGAACGTCTATCCGCTCGAGGTGGAACGCGTCATCACCGGACATCCGGGAGTGGCCGCGGCCGCGGTCTGCGGGATACCCGACGAACGGCTCGGCCAGCGCGTCGCTGCTGTCGTCGAAAGTTCCGGCCCGGCACTGGATTTCGATGCGCTCACGGCCTGGTGCCGGCGCGAACTCGCGAGCTACAAGGTGCCCGAGCGCTGGGTCCGGGTGCCGGCGCTGCCGGTCAATGCGATGGGCAAGATCCAGCGCACCGAACTCGCGGCGCTGGTGACCGCAGGGCTCGGGGAACCGTCATGACCGTCCGGCGCACCTCATGAAACCTGCTGCGGCGAAAGGAAATACGCGGTGACCGGACAGCACAGCTCCGGCGGGGCGGACGTCTTCGACCTGAAGGGCCGGGTCGCGATCGTGACCGGCGCGTCGTCGGGCCTGGGGGCAGCCGTGGCCCGCACCCTCGCCGGACTCGGCGCGCGGGTAGCGGTCGTGGCGCGCCGGCGTGATCGGCTGCGGGAACTGGCCGAGGAGATCGACGGCCTCGCCGTCACCGCCGACCTGTCGGAGCTGGACCGGGTCGGCGCCATCGCCGAGGCCACGGCCGCCGGGCTCGGTCCACCGGAAATACTGGTCAACGCGGCGGGCACCATGTTCACCGAGGAACGCGCGGAAGCCGAACCGCTGCCCGCCATCCGGTCCACCCTGGAGCTGAATCTGGCCGCACCGCTGCTGCTGTCGCAGGCGGTGTTCGAGCATATGCGCGCGGTCGGCCGCGGCAGTATCGTCAACATCTCCTCGATCAGCGGCCGGGTGGGCATCCCCGGCATCCCGCAGGCGTCCTACGCCGCCAGCAAGGCCGGATTGTCCGGCCTGACAGCCGAATTGGCGGTCCAGTGGGCCCGCCACTCCATCAGGGTGAACACGGTGGCCCCGGGCTTCTTCCGCAGCGAGATCACCGCCCCGCTCTACGACAACGAGCGTCCCCGCGAATACCTCCGCCGCAACACTCCCCTGCCCCGCCACGGCACACCGGAGGACGTGGTGGGCGCGGTCGCCTGGCTGGCCGGTGACGCCGCGGGCTACGTGACGGGCCAGACCATCGTCGTCGACGGTGGGTGGACCGCCCGCTGACCCGCAGTCGCTCCTCAGGGTGTGAAGCCCGGATCCCGGTAGCGGCGGGCGAGATGCGCCCGATGGTCGGCCGGAGATCCGAACAGCGCGCGGTTGAGGGTGGCGCGTTCCAGGTAGCGGTGGATGCCGCTCTCCCAGGTGTAGCCCATTCCGCCGTGCAGTTGCATGGCCTTTCCGGCGATGTCGACGGCGGCGGCACAGGCGTGGGATTTGGCTCGGGCGATCGGGATCCACGCATCCGCCGCGCCGAGGACGTGTGCGGCCACGGCGTCGTCGACGAGCCGGCCGGCGACGCGCAGGGCGACGAGCATATCGGCGCACGCGTGTTTCACCGCCTGGAACGAGCCGACGGGTCGGCCGAATTGTTCGCGGGTGCGCACATGGGTGACGGTCGCGTCCAGCGCCGCCTCGGCGAGTCCGACGCTGTCGATGGCGGTGGCCAGCGCGGCCCGCTCGAACAGCGCTCGGAGCGGGTCGACATCGGCCCAGCGCCACATTGAATCCGCCTCGATGCGGGCGTCCTCGGCGCGCACCGCACCGACGGTGCGGGTCCCGTCGAGAATCGGCTGCTCGGCGACCGCGATACCGGGTGCGCCGGGTGATACCGCCACCAGAACCGTCGATCCGTCCGGTTCCGCCGCCGGAATCAACAAGGTGGTCGCCGATGCGACGTCGGCAACGAATTCCGTTGTGCCACGGAGAGATATTCCATCGTCGCGGCGCTCGATACGAAACGGCACGAACCCGCCGGACCCGCCCCACGGCGGCGCGGCATCCCCGCCCGCGACCACGATCGGCACGGCCG
>NZ_BDBN01000159.1 GCF_001613005.1 Nocardia nova NBRC 15556
GATCGCCGCCACGCCGCGGGGGTGCGGCCGGCGGCGCGAGTTCCACGATATGGCGCAGGCCGTCCGCGTCGACGGCGATCACCAATTCGGCGCCGGGAGTCCACGCGCGGTCGGCGATGCCGTCCATCGCGCCCGAAACAGGTTGGGGGCAGCGCAAATCCGTGATCACGTCACTGCTGCGATACCGATGTACGCCGGCACGGCCCTCGGCATCGACAACCAATCGCACCCGAGTGCGCCACCCCACCTCGAGCGCCTCGCCGCCGGGGACGACCACGGTCGCATCCTCGCGGAGCCGGTGATCGGCATCCGGTTCGGACCCGGCCGCCGGCCCGCGGGAGCGTCCCGCACCACCCGCCTCGGATCCGAGACCGGTCTCGCGCACCGGGAGCGTCTCCACGACAATGTCGGTCTCCCAGTGCGCGAGCCGCCGCAACTGCTCGCGGACGACCGACGCCTTCAGGGCACGCTGCGCCTGCGGGGTGGCGAAGGCGAAATCGCAGCAGCCGGCGCCGCCGGGACCCGAGACCGGGCAATTCGGCGCCACGCGGTCCGGCGACGCCTCCAGAATGTCGATCGCCTCGGCGCGGCAGAACGAGCCGCCGCGGTCCTCGGTCACCCGGGCACGCACCAGTTCCCCGGGCAGACCGTGCCGGACGAAGAGCACCCGGCCCTCGTGCCGGGCGACGCAGAAACCACCGTGGCCGGGTGGTCCCAGCCGCACCTGCAGGGTGCGTCCGGACCAGTCCGGCCCGGCACTCACGAACGATCCTCGTAACCGCGGCGAACCGAGCCCGGGGCGTTGACCACTTCGGGGCGGCGTGCCTTGGCCGACGAACTCAGCTGCCACGGCACGCTCGTCACCATCACGCCCGGCTCGAACAGCAACCGGCCCTTGAGCCGCAGCGCACTCTGGTTGTGCAGCAACTGCTCCCACCAGTGGCCGACCACGTATTCGGGGATGAAGACCGTCACCACATCGCGCGGCGAATCCTTGCGCACCCGCTTCACGTAATCCACCACCGGCTTGGTGATTTCGCGGTAGGGCGATTCGATCACCTTGAGCGGCACCGGAATATCGCTGTCGGCCCACTCCCGCACCAGCGCCCGGGTGTCGGGTTCGTCGACGTTGACGGTGACCGCCTCCAGCGTGTCCGGGCGGGTGGCCCGGGCGTAGGCGAGCGCGCGCCGCGTCGGCAGATGCAGTTTCGATACCAGCACGATCGAATGGGTGCGGCTGGGCAGCACCCCGGTGAACTCCTGCTCCTCGAGCTCGCGCCCGACGGTGTCGTAGTGGCGGCGGATCAGCCGCATCAGGCCGAAGATCGCGGCCATGGTGACGATCGCGATCCAGGCGCCGGCGAGGAATTTCGTGATGAGCACGATGATCAGCACGGCGCCGGTCATGGTCAGGCCGATGGCGTTGATGACGCGTGAGCGCAGCATCCGCCGGCGCACCGCCGGATCGGTTTCGGTACGCAACAGCCGCGTCCAGTGCCGCAGCATGCCGGTCTGGCTCAGCACGAACGAGACGAACACACCGACGATGTAGAGCTGGATCAGCCGCGTCACCTCGGCGCCGAACAGGACCACGAACGCGATCGCGGCGCCGGACAGGAACAGGATGCCGTTGCTGAACGCCAGCCGGTCGCCACGGGTGTGCAGCTGCCGGGGCAGGAACCGGTCCTGCGCCAGGATCGAGCCGAGCACCGGGAAGCCGTTGAAGGCGGTGTTCGCGGCCAGCACCAGGATCAGCGCGGTGACGATGGTGATGTAGAAGAAGCCGAGCGGGAAACCGTCGAAGATCGTGTGCGCCAGCTGAGCGACCAGCGTCTTCTGTTCATAGCCGGCCGGCGCCCCGACCAGATCGGACGAGTTCGCCGCGAAGACGACACCGAGCTTGCGCGCCATCAGGATGATGCCCATCAGCAGGGTGACGGCGATGACACCCAGCATCAGCAGTGTCGTGGCGGCATTGCGGGATTTCGGCTTGCGGAACGCGGGCACGCCGTTGCTGATCGCCTCCACGCCGGTCAGCGCCGCACATCCGGAGGAGAACGCGCGCGCGATCAGGAAGGTGAAGGCGATGCCCTGCAGATGCGACTCGTTGCCGTTGAGACCGAATCCGGAGGATTCGGCGTGCAGGTCGTCGCCGAAGACGAAGATCCGTACCGCCCCCCAGGCCAGCATCAGGAAGATCCCGATCATGAAGCCGTAGGTGGGAATCGAGAACGTGGTCCCCGATTCGCGCACGCCGCGCAGATTCATGGCGGTCAGCAGAACGATCGCCGCCACCGCGAACAGCACCTTGTGGGTGGACACGAACGGCACCGCGGACCCGATGTTCGACGCCGCCGAGGAGATCGACACCGCGACGGTGAGGACGTAGTCGACCATCAACGCACTGCCGACGGTGAGCCCGGCCATCGGGCCGAGATTGACCGTCGCGACCTCGTAGTCACCGCCACCGGACGGATAGGCGTGCACATTCTGCCGATAACTGGCGACCACGACCGCCATCACGGTCGCGACCGCCAGCCCGATCCACGGCGTGTAGACGTAGGCGGACAAACCCGCCGTGGACAGCACGAGGAAGATCTCCTCGGGCGCATACGCCACCGACGACAGCGCGTCGGAGGCGAAGACGGGCAGCGCGATCCGCTTGGGCAGCAGGGTATGTCCCAGGGAATCGCTACGGAAAGGGCGGCCGACCACCATACGCTTGACGGCCGTCGTCAACTTGGACACTCGGCACAGCATAAGGGCAGGACCGGATGTGACATAGCGGGCGGTTCACTCGCGTTTCGGTCCCGGCCGATGGGGGAACATGCTGCGGGGAACCGTCAACGGGTACGGTTCCCTCGAGAGGGAACCAGACCGGACACCACGGTTTTCGGCGGAATTGGGGTTGACACGGTGTACGTAGTGATCATGGGGTGCGGCCGAGTCGGCTCCGCATTGGCACGCGCCCTGGTCCGGATCGGCCACGAGGTAGCCGTGATCGACCGGGATCCGGGCGCATTCCTGCGCCTGGGCAAGGACTTTCCCGGGGAGCGGGTCACCGGCGTCGGCTTCGATCGGGGCGTGCTGATCCGCGCGGGCATCGAGCGCGCCGGCGCGTTCGCCGCGGTGTCCAACGGCGACAACTCCAACATCATCTCCGCACGTGTGGCCCGCGAGACCTTCGGGGTGGAACGGGTGGTGGCCCGCATCTACGACGCCAAGCGCGCGGCGGTCTACGAGCGGCTCGGCATTCCCACGATCGCCACCGTGCCGTGGACCACCGACCGGTTCCTGCGCACGCTCACCGGCGACGAAACCACCGCCACCTGGCGCGATCCCACGGGCACCGGCTCGGTCACCGAACTCGTTCTGCACGAGGACTGGTACGGGCGTACCGTGCGGGATCTGGAAGATGCGGTACCGGTGCGGGTGGCCTTCCTGGTCCGCTTCGGGCAGGCGCTGCTGCCCACCAGCAAAACGGTGCTGCAGGCCGACGACACGGTCTACATCGCCGCCGTCTCCGACAAGGTCGGCGAGGCCGTGGCCGTCGCCGCCACCGCCCCTTCGAGCGAGGACAAGTCGTGAACGTAGCGATCGCGGGAGCAGGCGCCGTCGGCCGCTCCATCGCCCAGGAATTGCTGCGGGGCGGGCATCGGGTCACCCTGCTCGAGCGGCGGCTCGACCACATCGACCCGACGGTCGCCGCCTCGGCCGTCTGGATGCACGGCGACGCCTGCGAACTCGAACTGCTCGAGGAAGCGGGCCTGCAGGACTACGAGGTGGTGATCGCGGCCACCGGCGACGACAAGGCCAATCTCGTGTTCAGCCTGCTCGCCAAGACCGAATTCGGGGTGCGCCGCGTGGTCGCGCGGGTCAACGATCCGCGCAACGAGTGGCTGTTCGACGGTTCCTGGGGTGTGGACGTCGCGGTCTCGACACCGCGGCTGCTGGCCTCGCTGGCCGAGGAAGCGGTCTCGGTCGGCGACCTGGTCCGGCTGATGACGCTGCGTCAGGGCCAGGCGAACCTCGTCGAGATCACCCTGCCCACCGACACCGCGCTGGCCGGTCGCGCGGTGCGTACGCTCTCTCTGCCCCGCGACGTCGCCCTGGTGACGATCCTGCGCGGCGGCCGGGTGATCGTCCCCCAGCCCGACGATCCGCTGGAGGGCGAGGACGAGCTGCTGTTCGTGTCCACGGTGGAGGCCGAGGACGAACTGCGCCGCAGTCTGGCCACGGAACCGGCGGGCGCGACTCCCGCCGGCGCGGAGCCGCCCGCGATCTGAATCCGCTCAGGCGGTTTCGGGGAGCAGTTGCGCGCGCAGCTTGGTCAGCGCGCGATGCTGCATGACCCGGACCACGCCGGGACTCGTGCCGATGGCCTCGGCGGTCTGCGCGGCCGTCCAGCCGAGCACGATCCGCATCACCAGCACCTCCCGATGGGCCGGCGCGAGAATCTTCATGAGCTCGCGGGTGGCTTGGCGGCGTTCCAGGTTGAGCGCCAGCTCCTCGGGTCCCGGCGCGGTGGAGGCGGTGTCGGGGAATTCGGCCACCGGATAGGACGGATGCTGCTGGGCGCGGCGGAACGCGTCGGCCACCTTGTTGGCGGAGATGCCGTAGACGAACGCCAGGAACGATTTTCCCTGATCGCGGTAGCGGGGAATCGCGGTGACGGTCGCGATACAAATCTCCTGCGCGATGTCGTCCGCGGTGACGTGCGGATTGTTGCTGCTTCCGACGCGTGCGGCGCAATAGCGGCGCACCAGCGGGTGCACGATCCGGATGATCTCGGTGACCGCGCGCTGGTCGCCCGCGGCGGCCGGGCCGATCAGGCGGTCCAGTTCGGCGGCGGCGCGGCGGCTGTCGGACCCCGCGGGCGCCGATCTCGGCGAACGGACTCCCGCGCCCTTCGCCGGGCCGGGCACCGTCACCGTGTCGTTCTCGGTATCCACCGGGGATCCTCTCGCCGATCGCTACTGACTGACACGATCGTGCGCCGAATCCGGTTCGTGGAATAGATACCCCAGGGGTGGGTTCTGCCCACCCCATCGTTGTCCGCCCCCAGAATCGGGGGCATTACCCGACTCGGAGTCGGTTCGGTCCGCCGATACTGTTCGGCGCGCTATTCGGTGGCCGAGGAGACCGGCATATGGCCGGCACGGCGCACCGCCCACACCGTCACCAGCAGCGCGACCGCGGTCAACGGCCAGCCCATCGCGATGCGGGCGGCGGCCAGCCAGCCGGTGCTGTCGGTGTCGTAGAAATGATTCTGCACCAGGTACCGGGCGCCGAAGACGATCACCCACACCACCGTGGCCAGATCGTAGAGTCGCATCGCGCGCCGATCCGAACGCCAGCTGTGGCCGTGGCCGTTGAGCACACCCCAGATCACGCCGGCCAGCGGCCAGCGCACCAGCAACGACACCAGGAAAACCCCGGCGTAGACCAGACTCGCCCAGATGCCGAAGAGGAAGTAGCCCTTCGCGGCGCCGGTGCGGTGGGCGATGAAGGCGCAGACCGCGACACCGATGAACCCGGAGATCGCCGGCTGGATCGGCGACCGGCGGATCAGCCGCCAGATCAGGACACCGGCGGCGGTGGCCAGCGCCGCCCAGATGGCAGCCGTCAGGCCCCACAGCGTATTGGCGGGGACGAACACCACCACCGGCAGCGTGGAGTAGATCAGTCCGCTGATACCACCGAGTTGTTCGAGCAGCGTCTGCTCGATCTCCTCCTCGCGGTCCTCGCCGGTGTAAGAATCGTCGTCCTCGCCGGCGGCGGGATGACGCGGAGCATCACCGCCGGACTCGCGTAGGCGGTGACGGCCGCGCCCCGCAACGGGGTTCGCGCGGTGTCCGGCCACGGCGGCCGGGTCGGCGCCCTCGTTGTTGTGGGGTATCGGCATACGTCAGGAATTCTCGCGGAGTTCGTAGTAGGGGTTGAACATCACCTTGGCGCCATCGCGTTCACCGATGCGGCCACGGACCAGGATACGGCGTCCCGATTCGACACCGGGTATGCGGCGCCTGCCGATCCATACCAGGGTCACCGCGTCGGTGCCGTCGAAGAATTCGGCCTCCACCGAAGCGCTGGCCGACTTCGGACAGGCCTCCACACTGCGCAATCGCCCCAGCATGGTGACCTCTTCGCCACGTCGGCATTCCGCCGCCCTGCACGCGCCCGACGCTTCGGAGGTCTCCGCCAGCTCCTCCGCATCGAGTACGTCGAGATCGGCCGTCAGACGACGCCCCAGACGCCGGAAATAACCGCTGTCGGGGCCTACCTTGCCCGCGGCACCGGAACCCGCCTTGTTTCCGCCTGTGAAAGGCATCTTGCAACACTTCCTGCACTACAGACGGCGTGGGTCACACGTCGTCGGTTTCCCACACGACCGGCTGATGGGCCGTACACCGCCACTGTAGATGCACCCGGACGCCCTCGCTACGGGAGCCCGGCACCACCGTCACGGCGCTGACCGCACCGTTTGCTGGGTTCCCCGCCGATCCGCGCGCGAACCCTCGGATTCGAGTGGTCGACAACACGTTTTTCTCGCACCGGAAGGGCGGGCCGGACCGCCGGGCTCCGCCGGTGATCGGAGGGGCGCGAGGCTCATCCGGCCCAGCGGCTAGGCTGCGGCCGTGGCAGAACTACCCCGTGCCGGCGGCTCGCGCCCGGCCGTCGTCGTCGCCCTGCCGGGCACCGGATCCGACGCCGACTTCGCCCGGCGAGCGTTCGAACCCGCTTGTGCCGCAATGGATCTGCCGTTCATCGCGGTGGAGCCGCAGCCGCGGGCCGTGGTCGCGAGCTGCCGGGCGGCGCTGGACGAGGCGGCCCTCCTCGGCCCGGTGCTCGCCGCGGGGATTTCGCTGGGCGCCGCGATCGCGGTGGAATGGGCCGGCGCCCACTCGGAATCGGCGTTCGGGGTGGTCGCGGCCCTGCCTGCCTGGACCGGTTCCGATATCGCGGGGTGCCCGGCGGCGCTCAGCGCGGCGAGCACCGCGGCTCAGCTGCGCGCCGACGGCTTGGAACCGGTGATCGAACGGATGCGCGCGGGCTGCCCGGCCTGGCTGGGCCGGGCGCTGACCCAGTCGTGGCGCACGCACTGGCCCGATCTGCCGTCGGCGCTGGAAGAGGCCGCCACCTATGCCTGGCCGGACACGGAATCGCTTGCGGCACTGCGCGTTCCGACCACCGTCGTGGCGGCGGTCGACGATCCGGTGCATCCGCTCGCCGTCGCCGAACAGTGGTACGAGCTGATCCCGCGGGCGCGCATCCACCGCATCACGCTCGACGAGCTCGGCGCCGATCCGGGGATTCTCGGCGCCCGGGGCGTCCCGGACCTGGTCACGCAGGAACTGCGGGCCTGACGGCTTCCGGGCGCCCGGCCGTATCGCGGGCGCCCGGAAGCGGTCAGTTGAGACCGAGTTGCTGCATCGCCGAGCCTTCGGCACCGCGGCGCGGCCCCTGCTGCTCGGCGGTGACCACCGGGAAGGTGCCCGTCGCGGCCGCCTCGGCCGCGGCCGCCTGCGCGGCCAGTGCCTGCTGCTGCGCCTCGACCTGCTGCTGATGCGCCGCGATCAACTGATCGGCGAGTTCCTGCGGCAGCACCACCGGCAACGGTTCCCGCACCGGCATCGGCTCGTCGCCGCGGCGCACCACGGTCTCGGCGAGAATCGCGCGGGCCGCCTCGACCAGCGGGCCGCCCTCGTCGGCGGCGCCCGAGGGCCCCGCCGCCACCAGCCGGACCATCCAGCGGTAACCGTCGACGCCGATGAAGCGCAGGTCGGCGCCCTCGGTCACCGCGTGCAGTTCGCGACCCCACGGCCCGGTCTGCACCGAGACCTGCGCGCCGTCGGCCCGCAGCGATTCCGCCAGATCCGCGGCGACGGTCCGCCACTGGCCCGGCGATTTCGGTGCCGCGTAGGCCGCCACGGTGAGACGTCCGTGCGGGGTCGCGAGATGAACCGCCTGCGGCGTGCCGTCGGGCGTCATCTCCACCTGCAACTGACCGCCGTCGGGGACCGGCAGGAGCACCGAACCCAGATCGAGATGCTGGTCGGAGATCTCGGCGAGAATCTCGGCCACCTCGTCGTAATCGAAGGGCCCGGTCCGCGGTGCGGAATCCTCGCCCTCGCCGGCGTCGCGGTCCTCGTCCTCGTACTCGTCGGCGTCGTATTCGTCGGCGTAGTCGGCGTCGTCGTCGAAGCCCTCGGTGTCGTCGAGACTTTCGGCGTCGTACGCGTCGGCCTCGGCATAGGCCTCCGCACCGGCATATGCGGAATCGTCCACGTAGCCGGGGGTTTCGACGGGATCCTCGGCGTAGGCAGCGGCGTAACCCGGAGTTTCGGCGTACGAGTCGGCGCCGTGCGCACCGGAGGACTGCCGGTAGGGGTCGGCTACCGCGAAACCACCTGTGGCCGGGCCGGATTCGGCGGTGTCGTACCCGCGACCGGCGTAGGGGTCCGGCGCCGCGGCATGCGGCTGCGCGGGCTCGCGATAGCCGGGAGCTTCGACCTCCACCGGGCGATGCCGCCCCGTCTGCGGGTGGCCGTACTCGACGTCACCGGCATCGGGGCGCTGCTGTCCGGGCACGACGGGGTGCCGGCCGGTAACCGTCGGCGCGGGCGTACTCGTCGGCTCCGCGGCGCGTCGCGGCGGAGGTGGAGCCCCGGCGGGTGAGCCGGCCGGCGACGGTCGGCCGGGACCACCCGGACCGCCCGGCGCCGGACGTCCGGGTCCCGGAGGAAGCCGTGGCACCGAGCCCGTCGGGGGCCCGGCCGGGTTCACACCGGGCGGAATCCGCCGGACCGACCCCGTCACCGGACCGCCCGGTGCGGGCGCTGCGCCGGGAATTCTCGGCACGGCACCCGTGCCACCCGGCCCCGGAGGATTGCGTCGAGTCGGGCCCGTACCGGCCGCGGGACCGGGATTGCGCTGCATCGCACCGGAGTCCAGCGGGCCGCCGGGAATCCGCGGTGTGGGTCCGGTACCGGTCGGACCGCCCGGGATCCGAGGTGTTGCACCGGTTCCCGCCGGGCCGCCGGGAATCCGCGGGGTCGCACCGCTCCCGACAGGGCCACCGGGAACGCGCGGGATCGCGCCGGTGCCGACCGGCCCACCGGGGACGCGCGGCATCGCCCCCGTACCCGCCGGGCCACCGGGAATGCGCGGGATCGCGGAGCCACCGGCGTGATCGTCG
>NZ_BDBN01000160.1 GCF_001613005.1 Nocardia nova NBRC 15556
GACGCCGCGACGACCGGCCGCCACCTCGACCTGCTCGAGGTCTACGCCGAATTCCCCTCGATGCCGGAGGCGGGACTCGCGATCACCGCGATGGCCCGGTCGCTGGCCCGCGGCGACGGCGCGGTGCTGGTGCACTGCGCGGCCGGTAAGGACCGCACCGGCTGGGCGGTCGCCACCCTGCTGCGGGCCGTCGGCGTCACCGAGGACGACGTCCTGGCCGACTATCTGCTCAGCAACGAGGCCGTCGAATCGCTGGCCGCCGACGTGGCACGCAATTCCGGCGAGTCGCTGCCGCCCGCCCTGCTGGGCGTGAGCATCGAATACCTCGCCGCCGGCACCGAGGCCATGCACCGCCACTACGGCACCCTCGACGCCTATCTCGAGGCCATCGGCATCACACCGCAATTGCGGGCCGCCCTGCACACCCGCATGCTGGAGTGATCCGGTACTGCTGGCCGGCACCGGCTATCCGGTGCGGTGGACCAGGCCGTCGGTGTCGATGCTGACCTGATTTCCGGTGTGGAACCAACTGCCCGTGAACCGCGATTGCGTGGTCTGCGGGTCGTTCCAGTAGCGCGGGGTGATATTCGGCCCGCGACAGAGCAATTCGCCGCTGCCCACCCCGGCCCGCGGCCCCCACAGCGCCAATTCGGTACCGCCGAACGGGAATCCGAGAACGTCGCTGCCCGGCGTCACGCCGCTGTCCATCAGGGCCAATCCGATGCCGCTGGTTTCGGTCGCACCCCATACCGACCACTGCCGGGCCAGCGGAAACACCTCGCGCAGCGCCTCGGCGACGATTTCGGCGGTGCCGGCGTCGGTCGCGGCCAGTTCGGCACGATGTCCCGCACTGCACACCTGGCGCACGCCCTCCGCCCGCAATCCGGCCAGTTCCGGGAGCAGGCCCGCGAAGATGCGGGGCGTCGCGGCCACCATATCGATACGTTCGGCGACGATCGTCTCGGCGATCATCGCCGGATCCGGGGCGAGGACGACCGTGCCGCCCACGGCGAAGGTCGGCAGCAGTTGATCGACACAGCCGCTCGCGTGCGCCAGCGGCATCAGGACCAGATTGCGCAATCCTTCGGTCGGCAGGTCGAAGGCGCCCACCACCGAGCGCACCGCCGACAGCAGATTCTCGTTGGTCAACTCGACGCCGCGCGGACCGCCCGGCGCCTCCGAAAGGCCTTGGCTCGCAGCGCCGCTGGTGTAGCACAGCAGGGCGAGCTCGCTCAGCGAGGCACCGTCGTCGATGAAGGCCGCGCCGTCGGGGAAGTCGGCGTAACCGGCGTCCGCACCGCCGCCGTCGAGGACGAAATCCGCGCAGCTGTCCGCGATCACCTGGGCGGCCACGGCATCGGGCAGCCCGTCGTGCACCAGCACCGGCACCGCACCGGACAACAGGGCGCCGAGGAAGGCCTGGACCCAGCGCGCGCCCACCGGCATCCGCACGGCAACCCGGTCGCCGTAACCGATTCCGTGTTCCTGAAGTCCGCCGGCGATCCGGGAGGCGGCATGCCACAGCTGCCGGTAGGTCAGCCGCGGACCGCCGATTTCGACGACCGCCTCCCGGGCCGAAAACGCGTGTACCTGCACATCGAGCAGTTCGGTGAGGGCCGGATTGAGATTTCCGTACCGCAGCACGCCGTCGGCACCGCGAGCAAGAGGGTTGCCGCACCACGGATTTCGCGTCTGCGGATATTCGATCAGAAGCTGCGTCATCAAGTCCCTCCGGATGCCTCGATCAACAGGCATCTGTGACTATATGACGCAGATCACAATCGCGGGGCGTTAGGCGACAAAGATGTCCGGGCGATCACCGCCCTGTGTAGCTCGCCTTCCCCGGGCCCACCTCCAGGAAGCTGCGCACCGCACCCCGCAAATCCTCGGTTTCGAACAGTTCACCGGAGACCTTGGGCGTCACCGAATCGGCATGTTCGACGCCGCCGGAACGCCATGCCGCGATGATCTGCTTGGTGGCCGCGTGCGCGCGGGTCGGGCCGTCGGCGAGGCGGGCGGCCAGCGCCCGGGCCGCGGTGTCGACATCCTCGTGCACCGCGTTGACCACACCCCAGTCGGCGAGGGTGGCCGCGTCGTACAGGTCGCCGGTCATGACCAGCTCCCGCGCCCGGCCGGAACCGGCGCGCTCGGCCAGCCGCTGCGGGCCGCCCATCGACGGCGTCAGGCCCACGACCGTCTCCACCAGCCCGAACTTGGCCTTCGGCGAGGCCAGCAGGATGTCGCAGGCCAGCGAGATCTCGAAGGCAGCGGTCAGGGTGAGGCCGTGGGCGGCGAAGACGACCGGGCACGGCAGGGCCTCGACCGGGTGGATGATGCCCTGGAACAGGCGCTGCCACAGTTCGGCGCCCTGATCCACGCTCAGCCCGTCGAATTCGTGGACGTCGACCCCACCGGAGACGACCTTGCCCTCGGCGCGGATCAGCAGCGCGCGCGGCGGATTCGCGGTCAACTCGGCGAGATCGGCGGCGAGCGATCCCAGCAGCGCCGAATCGAACAGGTTCAACGGCGGATGGTCGATGGTGATGATCGCGAGCTGGGCGCCGGCCTCTGTCTCGGTCCGCTCCAACCGGGTGGGTTTCGAATCGCTCATCGGCCGAATCTATCCAGAACCAGTCGTAACCGGTACCCCGGCCGCCGGTCTGCCAGACTGGTCCGGTGGATACCTCGCCGATCGAGCACGCCGGTTCGAACACCGCGACCTATGTCGAGCCCGGCGAATTCAAACGGGACACGAACTACATCACGACCCGGATCACCGCCGACGGCCGCGACGGCTATCCCGTCGAACCGCAGCGTTATCGGCTGATCGCGGCGCGGGCCTGCCCGTGGGCCAACCGCACGCTGATCGTGCGGCGGCTGCTCGGCCTGGACCAGGTGATCTCGCTGGGGTTGTGCGGGCCGACCCACGACAAACGCAGCTGGACCTTCGACCTCGATCCGGACGAGGTGGACCCGGTGCTGGGCATCCACTTCCTGCGCGACGCCTACCTCGCGCGCGACCCGGAGTATCCGCGCGGCATCACGGTCCCGGCGGTGGTGGACGTGCCGACCGGACAGGTGGTCACCAACGACTACCCGCAGATCACGCTCGACTTCTCCACCGAGTGGACGCAGTTCCACCGGCCGGGCGCGCCGCAGCTGTATCCCGAACCGCTGCGCGCCGAGATCGATCAGGTGAACCGGCGCGTCTACACCGAGGTCAACAACGGTGTCTACCGCTGCGGCTTCGCCGGCAGCCAGGACGCCTACGACGCCGCCTACGATCGGCTGTTCACCGCGCTGGACTGGTTGTCGGAACGGTTGAGCGAACAGCGTTACCTGGTCGGCGAGACCATCACCGAGGCCGATGTGCGGCTGTTCACCACGCTGGTGCGGTTCGACCCGGTGTATCACGGCCATTTCAAATGCAATCGGAACAAGCTCACCGAACAGCCCGTGCTGTGGGCCTACGCGCGCGACCTGTTCCAGACCCCGGGCTTCGGCGACACCATCGATTTCACGCAGATCAAGCGGCACTACTACATCGTGCACAGCGATATCAATCCGACCGGGATCGTGCCGAAGGGGCCGGAACTGTCGGGCTGGCTGACACCACACGACCGAGAAGCACTGGGTGGCAAGCCCTTCGGGGACGGCACCCCGCCTCCGCCGCCCCTGCCGGCGGAGCGGGTTCCGGCCGCCGACTGGGTCTGAGCGTCACCGGGCGGAGGCTGTCCCCGCCTCCGCACCGGATCCGCTCGTGCGTCGTTTCGTCAGGCGGAGGTTCCCGCGTAGGTGCCGAAGCTCCAGAACACGCCTTCGGGATCGCGGCAGGTGAATCCGCGCGAGCCGTAGTCCTCGTCGCGGAGCCCGCGCACGATGGTCGCACCGGCGGCGCGGGCGCGTTCGTAGAGTCCGTCCGGGTCGTCGACGACGATGTACACCGAGCCGGTCCCCGGCGGCTGCTCGCAGAGCGCGGAATCGTCGCGCTGCGAACCCAGCATGATCCCGCCGCCGCCGGGCCAGCCGAGTTCGGCGTGCTGGACCACGTCGGCGGTGCCGTAGCGCGCGACTTCTACGAAGCCGAAGGCACGCTGCAGGAAGTCGATCGCCGCCGGGGCGTCACGGTAGATGAACGTCGGCCACAGCGGGGCGGTCGTCGTCGCGGTACGGGTCGTTGCGGTATCGGTTGTTTCGGTCATGCACCCAGCCTTTCTCGCCCGGGTCCCCGTCGTCTTGGACGAATGGGAATACCTCGCGCGCACGCCACGCCGACGGCGGGCAACCGGCCAGTTCGCGCCACTCGCGGGCCATATGGGCCTGGTCGTAATAGCCGGTCGCGGCGGCCACCTCGGCGATGCTCACCTCGGGGCGGCGCACCATGCGATGCGAGACCTCGAAGCGGGTCAGCCGCGCGGCCTCCTTCGGCGTGATGCCGAACTCGCCGGCGAATCGCGCGGCCAGATGCCTTCTGCTCCAGCCGATCTCGTGCGCCACCCGATCGACCGCGGGTGCGCCGGCGGGGTCGGTCAGCAGCCGCCAGGCCCGGCGGAGATTGGCGTCCATCTCGAGCCGGCGCGCATCGATCGCGGCGACCCGCGCGCAGAAGACCTCGTCCAGCACGGCGAACCGCGCCCGCCAGTCGGAGGTCGCGGCGATCCGCTCCCGCACGCGCTCGGCCTCGGGCCCCAGCAGATCCGATAGATCGACGATCCACTCCCCCAGCTCACCGGCGGGTATGCCGAACAGCGCCCGCGCGCCCAGCGGTGTCACCGCCAGCTGGATTCCGTGCTGGTAGCCGTTGTGCGCGATCAGTGTCGGCCGCAGCGTCAGCCCGCCGGCCAGCGCGTCCCAGCAGCCTCCGGCCTGGTCGGGATGGGAGGACACCGGCACGTCGATCGGTTCGTCGATGGTGAGGATCACCGTGATCGAGGTACTCGGCATGCCGACGTGCACGCCCGGATCGAATCCGCGCAGCAGATAGCCGTCGTAGCGGCCGAGATAGGGCCGCAACGACGGGGCGGGCAACCGGCGCGCTCCCGCGGAGACACCACTCACCCTCTCCACGGTAGGCGGCGCGGAGCCGCGGTGGAACCGGACCCGGGCGCGGTTCGTTGCACGGACGACGGCCGTATCGGCCACCGTCGCCGACTTCGTCCGCGGCCGTCGGATCGGCACCACTAGAGTTTGTGCCGACCGGACGAGAGGGGTGCGTTACCGATGTTCGACAGCGGCGTGGAAAAGGCCGTGCGGTCACTGCTGGACAACGGGGCACAAGTGCAGGCTCCCGCGGTCGCGAAGTACGTCGACCGGTTCCGCCGGGCACATCCGGACGAGAGTCCGGCTCAGATCCTCGATCGGCTGGAGAAGATCTATCTCACGACCGTGACCGGCAGCGGCACCGCGGTCGGCGCCACGGCCGCCGTGCCTGGGGTGGGCACCCTGACCTCGCTCGCGGCGATGAGCGCGGAAACCACCTTCTTCCTCGAGGCCTCGGCCGTCTTCACCCTGGCCGTCGCCGCCGTTCACGGCGTCGCCCCCGAGGACAAGGAACGCCGGCGTGCGCTGGTGCTGGCGGTGGTGCTCGGCGAGAGCGGTATGGAGATCGTGCAGCAGAGCGTGGGCCATTCGGCCAAGAACTGGGGCACGCTGCTGGCGGAGCGGATCCCGGGCATCAAGGGCATGAACGAATCGCTGATGAAGCGATTCGTCGTCCAGTTCGTCACCAAGCGCAGCATGCTCATGTTCGGCAAGATCCTGCCGGCCGGAATCGGCGCGGCCGTCGGCGGATTCGGCAACCGCGCCCTGGGAAAGAATGTGATCGGCAACGCGCACAAGGCATTCGGCCCCGCACCGATGCGGTGGTCCGGCCGTACCGCACGCGGTACCGTGATCGACGCCGATCCGCTTCCGGCACTGGGTAATCCGGACGGCACCGCCTCCGGTTCGACGGCCGAGCAGCGATGAGCGCGGCCCGCTCGCTCGCCGTCTCGATCAGCGGACTGCACAAGCAGTTCGAGGGTGCGGTCGCCTTACGCGATGTCGGGTTCTCGGTTCCGGCCGGCACCACCGCGGCCCTCGTCGGCCCGCCCGGATCCGGAAAATCCACGCTGATCCACATTCTGCTCGGACTGCTGCGAGCCGATTCCGGCGTCGCCGAGACCTTCGACGGCGGCGGGATCGGCGCGGTGCTGCAGCAGCGCGGACTGCACCCGGCCCGGACCGTGCGCGCCCAGTTGCGGGTGTACGCGGCCGCCGCGGGTGTCGACGACGAACGGGTCGACGCCCTGCTCGCGATGCTGCGCCTCGACGAGGCCGCCGCCACGCGGGTGCGGGATGTTCCCGACGGCCTGCGCACGCGGCTCGCGGTGGCGCAGGCACTGCTCGCACAGCCGCGCCTGCTGGTGCTCGACGACCCGTTCGAAGGTCTCGAATCGCCCGAGCGGGCATGGCTTTTCGACTATCTACGGGCTCATGCCCGGCGCGGTGGCACCACCCTGTTCACCTCGCAGAGCCTGGCCGCGGCCGTGCCGGTCTGCGATCAGGTGATCGTGCTCTCGGCCGGTTCGGTGGCCTATCAGGGCAGTCCGCGGCGGCTGCGGCGCAACCATCCGGATCGGCTGGTGGTCGCGGCGTCGAGCCCGATCGCGCTGGCCACCACGCTGGCCGCGCAGGGCTTCACCGACGCGGTGATGCGCAGTGACGGCCGACTTGCCGTCGCCGAGGCTTCTCGCGCCGAGATCGAGGCCGCCGCGGCGCTGGCCCGGGTCCATCTCGGCGAGGTGGTGGCCGAACCCGTCCACCCGGATCGGGTGCTGGCCATCCTCACCAAATCGTCCGCGCCGCCGGCCTATCCCGCCCCCGCCCCTGCGACCATGTACGGAACGCGATGATGCTGCCGACCCTGCCCACCGTTCCCGCCGAGGTGAACCGGGCGGCGACCGCCGAACTGCGCAAGATCACCGCGGTGCGCTCCGGCTGGATGCTGCCCCCGGTGCTCGCGGCCGTGGGCTTCGTCGTCGCCTCGGCCTCCGCGTTGCGCGGGTCGGGTCCACAACCGCGCGAGGCGCTGGTCACCGGGACCGCGACCGTCGGGTTGTATCTGGCGATCGCGGTGGCGGTGGGTGCGGCGGCGATCGGCGGCGCGGTCGCGGCCGGCGACGAATACCGCTACCGCGGCATGGAACTCACCGCGCTGTTCACGCCCGACCGCAACGTGCTCTTCGGCGCGAAAGCCGGTGTGGCCGCGGCCTATTCGCTGATTCTCGCGGCGTGCGCGGAGATCGGCGCGGCGCTGGGCCTGCTGGCCTTCGGGCGGCACACCGTCGAATTCGGCTGGCGACTGGTGGGGGTGTTCGGCGGCGGCCTGCTCGCGGCGGTGTGCTGGGGCGTGATCGGCGTGGGCCTGGGATTGCTGGTGCGTTCGCCCAATCTGGCCGTGATCGCGATGGCGGGATGGCTGTTCATCCTGGAACCGCTGATCTGGCTGGTCGCCAAGGGCGCGGGCATCGCGGGCGTGGTGGTGCTGCTGCCGGGTTCGGCCACCATCGGCTCGGTCGCGGTCGGTTCGTTCCCCGAGAGTCCGTTCCTGCCGCCGAATGCGGCCTCGGCCGTGGTGCTGGTGGTCTGGGCGATCGCCGCCGGGGCGGCCGGTTGGTGGTATCTGCGCACGCGCGACATCTGATTCGACAGCCGATCCGGGTGGAATTTCCCGCACGGGGTGCGGGAGACGCCGGGTGTCGGGGCGCGTCGGTACCGTCGAATCGACATGAACGACACCGAAACCCTCGACCCCGGATCCCGCCGCGACGCCGGCTCGGCCGCGGCGGCACCCTCC
>NZ_BDBN01000161.1 GCF_001613005.1 Nocardia nova NBRC 15556
GATCGGCTCGCCGCCTCCGCCCGCCGAACCTGATCGTCCCTTCGCACCGGTGCGGCCGGTCCCTGCCGAGCGAATGAGCTTCCCGCTACTGTCTTTCGGGCACTGTGCGATCCTTCGCACCGATCGACGAGACGAGACAGGGGTCCACATCCGATGGTTGGGTCAGGGACTGTGGGCGGGGACCTCGATCTGGCGGCGGTGCGGGCGTTCGTCGCCGCGGCCGAGGAGCGGCAGTTCAGTCTCGCCGCCGTGGTTCTCGGCATCAGTCAGCAGGCGGTGTCGAAGCGGATCGCGAAGCTGGAGGACCAGCTCGGGACGGCGCTGTTCGACCGCGTCCCCGCCGGAATCGTGCCGACCGCCGCCGGTGCGCGGCTGCTGCCGCATGCGCGAGCGCTGCTGGCGGTGGCCGAAACCGCGGTGGCGGCGGTCTGTGAGATGCCGCGTCCGCTGCGTGTCGCGGTGCAGGGCGAGCGCCAGGGCGCGACCGAGCAGATGCGGTTCTACCTCGACCGCAACCCCGGCGCCGAGACCGAGATCGTGATCTCGAACGTCTTCGTCACGTCGCGGGACATGGTGGTGCACGGCCGCGCCGACGCCGCCTTCGCGCGCCCCTCGGGCGGCCCCCGCCCGCTGCCGCCCGATATCGCGGCCGTCCCCGCCTATGTCGATCCGGCGCATCTGCTCGTCGGCAGGGACCATCCGCTGGCCGGGCGCTCGGCGGTGCCGCTCGCCGAGCTCGCCGCGTACACGGTGTGGATTCCGGGTGCCGGGGTGGCGTCGGAATGGGCCGACTTCTATCGCGAGCTGAGTGAATTCTGCGGTGTCACCATCGATACGACACCGCGCGACCGCACCCGGTTCCCCGGGCCCGACGGTATCGAAGCCATGCTCGCACGCATCGCGGACTCCGACACCCTGGCCACCGTCAGCAGCGATCACTTCCGCAATCCGTGGCATCCGCACATCCGTCGGGTGCCGATCGTCGACCCGACACCGGCCTATCCGCATGCGCTGCTGTGGTCGACGTCCAACACCCATCCGGGGCTACCGCACCTGATCGAGCATTTCCGCACGACCTACAACCGCGACATCGCCGCCGGCTGCTGGCTGCCCGCTGCCGACCGCGAGCGGTTCGCGGGCTGATCGCCGCGAATCCCGCTGCGCCCCTGCGCCTTCGGTTCGGGATCGACGCCGATCAGGAACCGGTGCGCACCGCCGGGCGGTCCGGATGATCCCAGCGCACGTCGAAGGTGGGCATGTCGTCGTGCTCGCGATCATGGCGCAGCAGCGCGGGCACGGTCCACCGGTCCGCAGGGTCGGTTCGGCGCAGCAGTGCAGATTCCGACATCTGCAGCCGCACGGTGACATCGAAATCCAAACCCCGGCCGAGCAACATCGGCCCCGCGACCACCAGGACGAGACCCGGTTCGGCGGGCTGCATGCGCGCCCGAGCGGACCGATCCTCGACTTCGTCCCACAGCGCGGGCAGCCACCGCCCGCGCCCGCGTACCGCTTCCAGCACTTCACGATCCAGGGCGGCGTAGTCGAACCAGGCTGTGCGATAGGTCATCTCGTCGCGCCCGAACTCCAGCCGCAGCGATGCCGGGCGCACGAAGTCGTGCAACCACACCCGCTCGGCCGGCCGCCCCCGCGTGCGGATCCGCTCGACGATCCGGTCCGCCGGTTGTCGCGGGTGCGCACCGTCGGCGCCGTCGACGGCCACCACGACCGGCCCCGGCAGGGCGAGAGCGACCGCGGCGACCCGCTCGACCAGCCCGTCCACGGCGATCGGTTCGTATGCGGGCATCCGCCTATCATGCCCGCCCCCGCGCGGATCCCGGAGAGTCGCCCGGCGACCGGGTTTGCCATCACATAGCCTGAGCGGGTCGATTTCGGGCACGGCGGTACCCGCGAGGCGATCGAACACCCTCCGCGGACCCCACCGGCGCCGCTGTTCGACGGTTGTCGTGAACTCGAGGAGGTCGTGGTCCGTGGCGGTGCTGGTCCCGCGTGAACGTCCGAGGCGGTGGTCGCTCGACGACATCGTCGTCACCGATCCGCCGATCATCCGGCGGGCGATCGGTGCCGCGAGTATCGGCAACATCACCGAGTGGTACGACTTCGGCGTCTACGCGTATTTCGAGCCGACCATCAAGGACGTGTTCTTTTCCCATCTCGGGGACACCGCCGGCACGATCGCCACCTTCGGCCTGTTCGCGGTGGCGTTCCTCGTCCGCCCGTTCGGCGGCATGTTCTTCGGACCGCTGGCCGACCGCGTCGGCCGCAACAAGGTGCTCGCCACCACGATGATCCTGATGGCGGCCGGCACGTTCGCCATCGGCTGTATCCCGGATCAGGACACGATCGGGATCTGGGCGCCGATGTTGTTGCTGGGCGCGCGGTTGCTGCAGGGTTTCTCGACCGGTGGCGAATACGGCAACGCGATGACCTTCATCGCCGAATACGCACCCGACCGGCGGCGCGGATTCCTCGGCAGCTGGCTGGAATTCGGCACCTTCACCGGATATCTGCTGGGCGCCTTGGTGGTCACGCTCGCCGACGCCACCCTCACCGACGAGCAGCTGCTGTCGTGGGGCTGGCGGCTGCCGTTCTTCGTCGCGCTGCCGCTGGGTGTGGTCGGCGTCTATCTGCGGATGCGGCTGGCCGACACCCCGGCCTTCGCCGCCCTGGAGAAAGAATCCGAGGAGCGGGAGAAGGCGAACAAGACCGGCGAGGAGGCGAAGATCCTGGCCCGGCTGTGGCCGTACGTGCTGGTCTGCATGGGCCTGGTGGTCGTCTGGAATGTCACCAACTACATGCTCACCTCCTATATGCCGACCTACGTCACCTCGACCGTGCCCGACAGCACCGGCGGCGGCGTGTCCTCCTCGGCGTCGCAGTGGCTGCAGATCGCGGTGATGACCATCGCGCTGCTGACCATCCCGGTGATCGGCCTGATCTCGGACCGGGTCGGGCGCAAACCGATCATCTGGGCCGGCATCGTCGCGTTGCTGGTGCTGGCGTTTCCGATGGTCCTGCTGGTGCGCACCGACAACGCCTTCGCCGTGTTCCTGGGCCTGCTCATGATGGGCCTGACCCTCATCTGCTTCAGCGCGACCATGCCGTCCACCCTGCCGTCGCTGTTCCCGACGAAGGTCCGCGGCGCGGGGCTGTCGGTGTCGTTCAACGTGGCGGTCTCGCTGTTCGCCGGCACCACATCGGTGGTGGTCGGCGCGCTCGTGGGCGCGACCGGCGATCTGAACTGGCCGGCGTACTACCTGATCATCGCGGGGCTGGTGGGTGCGGTCTCGGTGTACTTCCTGCAGGAGCCCAACGGCCGGCACATGTGGGGCTCGGCGCCGGCCGCGCGGTCCGCGGAGGAGGCGAGGGAACTGATCGGATCGCAGGGGGAGCGGGCGTCGTGAGCGGTGTCACGGCGGAGAGTCGCGCGCTGGGGCGGGTTCGCCATCGCTTAGCCTGAGCGGGGCACGTGGCGGAAGGACGGTACATGGCGACGATCGAAGAGGCACTGGAGATCGAGCGGCTCGAGCGGGACATCTTCCGCGGCGCGATCACCAAGTCCCAGCTGGCGCGCACATTCGGCGGTCAGGTTGCCGGGCAGGCGCTGGTCTCGGCCGTACGCACCGTGGAACCGCGCTTCGAGGTGCATTCGCTGCACGGATACTTCCTGCGCCCCGGCAATCCCGCCGAGCAGACCGTGTATCTGGTGGAACGCATTCGCGACGGGCGCTCGTTCTGCACCCGACGCGTCACCGGCGTCCAGGACGGCGAGGCGATCTTCACCATGTCGGCGTCCTTCCATGTCGGCGACGAGGGTCCCGAACATCAGGACCGGATGCCGGAAGTTCCGCTGCCGCAGGACATTCCGGACGAACGCGCGTCGATGAGCCCGGAGCGGCTGTGGCTCATGCGCGAATGGGAGCACTGGGACATCCGGCTGGTGCCACAGGAAGAGGTGGTCCGGCGCGACGGCCTGGCCTCCCAGCAGCAGGTCTGGTTCCGCTACCGGCACCCGCTGCCCGACGACCCGCTGTTCCACGTCTGCACCCTCGCCTACATGAGCGATATGACCCTGCTCGGTTCGTCGAAGGTCACCCACCGCGACGAACCGACCCAGGACGCGTCGCTCGACCACGCGATGTGGTTCCTGCGCCCCTTCCGCGCCGACGAATGGCTGCTCTACGACCAGAATTCCCCGTCCGCGGGCTACGGCCGCGCGCTCACCAGCGGGCGGATCTTCAACCAGCGCGGACAGTTCGTCGCCCAGGTCGTGCAGGAAGGGCTCATCCGCAAACTGCGGCGGTAGGTGAGCGGCGCCACAACGGCGGTGGCCGCGGGCCGCGTCCGCGCCGCGCGACTCGTATGCTCGTGCCGTGAAACCGACCATTGGCGTGCTGGCTCTGCAGGGTGACGTGCGGGAGCACTTCCACGCGCTGGCCGCGTGCGATGCCGAACCGGTGAGTGTGCGACGGGAATCGGAACTCGAGTCCGTCGACGCGCTCGTGCTGCCGGGCGGCGAATCCACCGCGATCAGCAAACTGCTCGAGGTCTTCGGGTTGCTGGAACCGCTGCGGGCGCGGCTGCGCGCGGGCATGCCGGCCTTCGGTTCGTGTGCCGGGATGATCCTGCTGGCGTCGGAGGTGCTCGACACCCGTCCCGACGCGCAGTCGCTGTCGGGCATCGATATGACGGTGCGGCGCAACGCCTTCGGACGTCAGGTCGATTCGTTCGAAACCGATCTCGACTTCACCGGACTCGACGAGCCCATCCGCGCGGTGTTCATCCGGGCGCCCTGGGTGGAACGAGTCGGCGACGGCGTCGAGGTCCTGGCCCGGGTTCCGCACCGGCCGCGGCCGGGGACCGTGGTCGCCGAGGGCCCGTCGGTGGGCGACCCGCAGGAGGCGGCGGGCCGGATCGTGGCGGTCCGGCAGGGCTCGGTCATCGCGACCTCGTTCCATCCCGAGGTGACCGGCGATCTGCGCGTGCATCGCCTGTTCGTCGACTCGGTCCGGGCCGCGGTGGCCGCCGGTACCTGACCGTTCGCCGCGCACCCCGGCCGGGCGATGGCGGACCGGGCAGTAGACTGCACAGCGATCGCCGGAACGCAGATCGCGAATCTGCCCGGGCCTCGAGCACACCGACCTGAAGGAAGTAGGGAATGAGCGGCCACTCCAAATGGGCCACCACCAAGCACAAGAAGGCCGTGATCGATGCCAAGCGCGGCAAGATGTTCGCGAAACTGATCAAGAACATCGAGGTCGCGGCGCGCACCGGCGGTGGTGATCCTGGCGGAAACCCGACTCTCTACGACGCCATCCAGAAGGCGAAGAAGTCGTCGGTTCCCAACGACAACATCGAACGCGCCCGCAAGCGCGGCGGTGGTGAAGAGGCCGGCGGCGCCGACTGGCAGACCATCATGTACGAGGGCTACGGGCCCAATGGTGTTGCGGTGCTGATCGAATGCCTCACCGACAACCGTAATCGCGCCGCCGGTGAGGTGCGCGTGGCCATGACTCGCAACGGTGGCAATATGGCCGACCCCGGGTCGGTCGCCTACCTGTTCCACCGCAAGGGCATCGTCACGCTGGAGAAGAACGGGCTCAGCGAGGACGACGTGCTGACCGCGGTGCTCGACGCGGGCGCCGAGGAAGTCAACGACCTCGGTGATTCGTTCGAGATCATCAGCGACCCCAGTGACCTGATCGCCGTGCGCACGGCGCTGCAGGAGGCCGGAATCGATTACGACTCCGCCGAATCCGGCTTCCAGCCCTCGGTGTCGGTGGCGGTCGACGCCGACGGCGCCCGCAAGGTGTTCAAACTCGTCGACGCGCTCGAGGACAGCGACGACGTGCAGAACGTGTACACCAACGTCGATGTCTCCGACGAGGTTCTCGCCGAACTCGACGCCTGATCCGTACCGCCGCGGGCCGCTGCCGGATGGACCGGCGGCGGCCCGCGGCGTGTGATCAGGTGTGCACGGGCAGTCCGAGCCGCGCCGACACCCACGGCAGCGACGAGGTGAACGCGGCCGCCGCGAACTGCCAGGTATGCCCGCCCTGAGTGGTGTGGATGGTGCACTCGATGCCGACCGCGCGGCCCTGACCACACAGTTTCTCGGCGGCACCGACCTCGCCGGTATCCATGACGCCGTCCTGGCCACCGACGCCGATGCGGCTCTCGTCGACCTGCGGCAGGTGGAACCGGCCGCCGGCGTCCTTACCGGTGCGGTCCGGGCGGTGCGGCGGCGTCAGATCGTCGAACAATCCGGCGACATCGGTATAGGGGCCGTGTTTCGCCATCACCGTCAACGGGTCGAAGCGGTCGTAGGCCGCCGCGTCGCCGCCGTAGAGGCGGGAGATCGTCTGCTCCTTGGTGCCGGACGTGGGACCGAGATCGCCCGCGATATCGACGAAGGTGCGGAACAGCTCCGGATGCATCACGGTCAGGTCGGTGGCGCAGGTACCGCCCATCGACCAGCCGATTACCGCCCACTTCGCCGGGTCGGCCGGCACGCCGAAACGCGAGTCCACATACGGCACAACATCTTTCGTGAGGTGGTCGGCGGCGGCGCCGCGCGGCCCGTCGACGCATTCGGTGTCGTTGTTGAAGCTGCCCGAGGAGTCGACGAAGACCAGGACGGGGGCGCTGCCGGCGTGGGCCGCGGTGAACGCGTCGATGGCGGGCATGATCTGGCCGCTGCGCAACCAGTCGGCGGGAGTGTTGAATTCGCCGCCGATCATCATCACCGCCGGCAGGGCGGGCGGGGTGGGCCCGGCGAACCACGCCGGCGGCAGGTAGACGTATTCGGTGCGGTGCTTGAACCCGCTGGCGCCGTCGCCGGTGTCGATCGGCACCACCACGCCGTTCGCGGGGTGACTGTTGCGCATCGCGGCGAGTTCGTCCTGATCGGTCTGGTGGGGCAGCGGCCCGGCCGTCAGCGCATTCCACGCCGACTGCACACTCGGGTAGTAGCCCACCCACTGGTTGAGCACCACCGCCGAACTGGCGATCGCGAACGGCACCGCCACGATCGCGGCGGTACGGTGCCACCACCGCGCGCCCGGCCAGCCGACGACCACCAGCGCGATCGCGGCGACCGCGACGCCCACCCAGATCCACAGCCGCACCGGAGCGGGATCGGAGGCCAGGCCCTCGTTGTTCATCACGGTGCGGGCGGCGAAGGCGGCCACCACCCCGAGGGCTAGGCAGATCGGCACCCGGATCAGCCACCACCGCCGGCTCCAGCGCACGATGGCGACCACGAGCAGGACGGCGGCGACGATCTCGATGGTCAGCGGTAGCCAGCCGTGCAGCAGCGAGACGCCGTGATGAAAACCGTTGTAGGGGTTCAGTTTCGCTGAGGGGAGCTGAGGTGGCGGAGGCGGCGCCACCGCGGGGGCGGCGGTCGGC
>NZ_BDBN01000162.1 GCF_001613005.1 Nocardia nova NBRC 15556
GGCGGCGGCGGGCAGCCGTTCTGCGCGGCCGACGGTTCGACGGCCTGATGCTGTACCGGTGCGAGCGGAGCCGCCGCCTGCGCGGCCGTCAGGCCGAAGCCCGCGATCGCGGCGGCGGCGAGAAGTGCGGCAGTAGTGCGAATCATGCCGATTCCTTGTCTCGAAAGGTGTTGTCCGTCATGGGTTTGGACGCTCCCGAGACGCGACGGTTCCACCGAACCGGAGATGTGAGTCAGCTCACAATCGGGCGGCGGTGAGGACCATGGTGGCGTACGGCATCGTGAAGCCGCCGCCCATCGCGTCGATGGCCGCGCCGACGCCGGCGAGCACCTGATCCACCACCTCCGCCGGAGCTCGCGTCAGCGTGCCCTGGGTGGGCATCTGGTCCAGCCACTCGTCGCGGGTGTAGCGACGCTCCCAATCGAAGCGCCATCGCTGCACCTCGCCGAATCCGCCGGCATCGCGAATCCCGTCGGCGGAGTTGACGAGTATCGGCTCGTAGGGATCCACTGCCCGGTCGGGGTGGGCCGGCGGACGGAACGGCGAATCCGGGAGCAGCCGGCGGTAGACCTCGGCGAAGGCCTCGGCCACGGCGGGCGGCAACTCGAAGACGTGCCAGAACAACGCCAGCAGACCGGCGGGACGCAATGCCTGCGCCGCCGTGCGCGCACCCTCGATCGGATCGATCCAATGCCACGCGGTCCCGGACACCACGGCGTCGAAGACGCGCCCGGCCGGATCCCACTCCTCGAACCGGGCCACCTCCACGTCCAGACCGTCACGGCGCGCGAAGTCGGCCATCCGGGCATCGGGTTCGACACCCAGCACGGTGCATCCCGCGGCCCGGAACTGCCGCGCTTCGATGCCGGTTCCGCAGCCGACGTTCAGGTAGCTCCGGCCTGGGCTCGCGGCGACGATGCGGTCGATCATGGCTTGCGGATAGGGCGGGCGGGTGCGGTCGTAGCGGGCCGGATCGATGCCGAAGGATTCGCCGGTCGACCGGCGCTGGTCGGGCGTGATCGCCGGTGCGGGCGGTTCGGTGGAGGACATGCGCCCACGCTAGGACCAGCCGGCGCGATCGTCAACCAACAGTTGACAAAGAGAGGATTGTCAATGTGTGATTGACGTGAACTCGCGGGTTCCAGCTCGTTGCCTGCGCTGCTCACCGTCCCCACGCGAGGGTTATTCGCGTCGTCGCCAGAAAATCCGCGGTCAGTTCGCGCAGGGCCAGGAACTGCCCGCCCGTCCCGTATTTCCTGCGCAGACTGCCGAAGTCGGTGAACGCGGCCGCGGCGGCGATCTGATTGGAGTCGGGGATGCGGGTCGGGAACAGCCGCGGCAGCGTGCGATTGGCCTGCAGGATCTCCAGGGTGGTGCGGTGGACCGCCGAGGAACGCCGGTACTTGGTGACCACGACCCCGAGCTCCTCCAGCGGGTCGCCCCAGCGCGCGGCGAGGTGGCGCAGATGCGCCTGCACCGGCGGAATTCCATAGGTGGACATGATGTCCGGGATGGTGGGGATCATGTACCCGTCGGACAGCCGCAGACCGTTCTGGGTGATCGGGCCGAGATTCGGCGGGCAGTCGACGAGGACATAGTCGTAGTCCTCGAGCACCCCCGACAGCGCCCGGGCCAGCACCGTGGTGGGCTCGCCGTGGCGCAGTGCGGGCATCTCGTCCTGCAGCGCAATCAGTTTCGGCGAGGCGGGCAGCAGATCGACGGTGGTGACGGCGTGCATGGGCGACACCTCGTGCTGGATCAGCGGGCGCACATCGGGCGCGGGCCGCCCGGCCAGCGCGGCGGCGAAGATCGCGGCCAGGGTCTGGCCGGCGGAATCCAGTTCCACCGAGCGGTTTTCGCCGACCATCATCGCGGTGAGATTGGCCTGCGGATCCAGATCGATCAGCAGGACTCGCTTGTCGAATTCGGCGGACAGAATTTCGGCCAGCGCGGCGGTGGTGGTGGTCTTGCCCACCCCGCCCTTCAAGTTGAAGGTCGCCACCACGTACGGGCGCGAGCGGCCCGGCGTGCGCTCGCCCTCCCAGATCCGTTGCGGCCGTTCCAGCCGCAGCACCCGGCCGGCCCGGGTACGGCCCAGCCAATCGAAACCGTCCTCGTCGCCCGTCGCCGCGTTCGCCGGCTGCGCAGCGTCGACCGGACCCACGACCTCGACCGATTCCGTGCGCTGTCCGGATAATGTCTCGCTTCGTAACTCCACCAGCCCGAGAGCCTCCATTCGCACAACCGTCGGCACGGTGCGCTACACCTTAATGATCGACACGCGCTGCGGCACTGCGCGACACCGGCCCGCGAGGCGGATATTCGACGACTTTTCCTGCGATATTGCACGTTCGGCGCGGTGGGCGGCGAAGATACCAGAGTGCGAACGAAATTCTCCTCCGAACTCGCGGCGCTCACCGAAGAGCTCGCTCATATGGCTCGGTTGGCACACGAGGCGGCCGAACGCGCCGCGGTGGCGATCGAGAACGCCGATCTGACCGCTGCCTACGAGGTGTTCGCGCTGGAGGAGAGAATCCAGGCCGAGCACGCCAAATGCGAGGACCGGTCGGTGATTCTGCTCGCCCTGGAGGCGCCGGTCGCACGGGATCTGCGCAACGTGGTGACCGCCATCCAGATCGCGGAGGATCTGTCCGGCATCGCGGGCGGGCTCAGCCGGGTGGCCGACGGTGTGGTGCGGAAGTTCCCGGAACCCGTGGCGCCCGAGGACATCACGCATCAACTCTCGGCGATGGCCGCGGCGCTGGTCGACCTCACCGCGGCAGCCATCGCGGTGATCTCGGCCCAGCAGGTGGAACCGGACACCACGCTGATCCCGCCGGATCCGGCGATCGAGCAGCTCCAGCAGCAACTGTTGCGGGCGGTCGCCGACGACGGCTGGCAGCACGGCAATGCGATGGCGGTCGAAACGGCCCTGCTGGCACACCATTTCGAGCGCTGCGCCGCACACTGCGTGCGGATCGGGCGGCTGATCCGGTTCTTCCACACCGGCGTACCGCTGTCGGCGCAGAACGACGAGGAGTGAGCCGAACTCACACCTGTGCAGGAGCGCGTGAGACTCGAGGCAGTCCCCGGCGATTTCCTACTCAGCCTGCGGAGGTTCTCGGCGAGAGATACGCCGGCAAAACCGCATTCACCAACCAGACTCCATTGCCGGTGCGGTAGAACGACTGCCCGTCGCGATGCATCCGCTCGGCCGCGACGTCGAAGACCACCGGGCGCCCGTGCCTACCGCCCACCGCGCGTGCGGTTTCCAGATCCGCCGACAGGCGAACCGCATGCCGGCGCATCGGACGCAGCCCCTCGGCCATGATCACATCGACCAGATGCTCGGCCGTGCCGTGGAAGAGGATCGGCGGCGGTTCGACCGCGGTGTAGCCGAGCTCGACCGGAATGGAATGTCCTTGCCGGGCGCGGATCGATGTGCCGCTCTCGTCGAATTCGTAGCGCTGCTTGTTGTCTCGGGCGACCACCGCGTCCAGGTCGGCACGAGTGATCGTCGTTCCGGCAGCGTTCGCCTGCCGCAGCAGGACCTCCACCGGCACCCAGCCGGCCGCGTCCGGTTCCAGGCCGATTCCCTGCGGATCGTGCCGCAACCATTTCGACAGGCGCTTCGACAAGCGCACCAGTTCTCGATCGTTCATAGTTCATCACCACAATGGCATGCCACCGCGAACCGGCACCAGCGAATTCCGTCCGGCGGGCTCCCGTCGTGCTCGGTGGCGGCCTCCGTGGTCACGCGCACCACCGTCTCCGACCGCGTCGCTCCCCCCAAGGCGCTCCGAGCCCACCCAGTAACCTGGGCGCATGACAGCTGTTGCAGATCGTTCACTCGGCCCGGAACTGGCACGTACCGAGAACATCGGCCCCGACACCGATGTCCTCGTGGTCGGACTTCTGTCCACCGACGACGGGCCCGTGATCGCCGCGGCCGACGTTTTCGACGGGGTGCTCGATGCCGGCACCCGAGAGCAGTTGCTGGCCTCGCTGCTGGCCGTCGGCGCGAAGGGCAAGGCCGAGGAGCTGACCCGGATCCCGGCACCGGACGGGCTCGGCGCGACCAGTGTGCTCGCGGTCGGACTCGGCGGACAGGACGCGCTGGATGCCGAGCAGATCCGCAAATCCGCCGGTGTGGCCGCCCGCTCGCTCGCCGGCACCGCCACGGCCGTCACCACGCTGTCCGGACTGGATCTGGGCGCCGCCGCCGAGGGCTTCTACCTCGGCGCCTACACCTTCACCACCTTCAAGTCCGACAAGTCCGCGCCCAAGCCGGCCGAACAACCGCTGCAGCGGGTCGAATTCCTGGTTCCCACAGCCGATTCCGGCGAGGAGGAACTGTTCCGCGCCCAGGCCGTCGCCGAGGCGGTCGCGACCGCGCGCGATTTCGTCAACACTCCCCCGAACGCGCTCTTTCCGGCTGAATTCGCCGAGCGCGCAGCCGAATTGGCACGGGCGGCCGGACTCGAGGTGGAGATCCTCGACGAGAAGCAGTTGGAGGCGGCCGGTTACGGCGGGATCGTCGGCGTCGGCAAGGGCTCCTCGCGCCCGCCGCGGCTGATCCGCATCACCTACTCCGGCGGGGACACGAAGGTCGCCCTGATCGGTAAGGGCATCACCTTCGACACCGGCGGCATCTCGATCAAGCCGGCGGCCAATATGGAGAATATGACCTCCGATATGGGTGGCGCCGCGGCGGTCATCGCGACCACCCTGGTGGCGGCGCGGCTCGGGCTCCCGATCACGGTCACCGCGACGGTGCCGATGGCCGAGAACATGCCCTCGGCAACCGCGCAGCGTCCCGGTGATGTGCTCACCCAGTACGGCGGCACCACGATCGAGGTCATCAACACCGACGCCGAGGGCCGGCTGATCCTGGCCGACGCGATCGTGCGAGCGGGCGAGGACAACCCGGACTACCTGATCGACGTCGCGACGCTGACCGGCGCGCAGATGGTCGCACTCGGCACCCGCACCCCCGGCGTGATGGGCACCGAGGAGTTCCGCGACCGGGTCGCGCGGCTGTCGCAGGAGGTCGGCGAGAACGGCTGGCCGATGCCGCTGCCCAGCGAATTGCGCGCCGACCTGAATTCGAAGGTCGCCGATATGGCCAACGTGTCCCCGCACCGCTGGGGCGGCATGCTGGTCGCCGGAACCTATCTGAAGGAATTCGTGCCCGAGGGTGTGCAGTGGGCGCATCTGGATGTAGCGGGTCCGGCCTACAACACCGGCGGGCCGTTCGGCTACATCGGCAAGGGCGGCACCGGCGTTCCCGTGCGCACGCTGGTCGCCGTATTGACCGATATCGCGGGCGAATAAGCGGCACAACGGCATTCGAGAACCCGGCGGCACGCTCGGACGTGGCCGTCCGGGGTCTCGGTCGGTGCGTGACCATCGCCGCGGGTATCGAGCCGCGGACGCTTACTCCGCGGACAGATCCCGCAGATCGGCCTCCAGCGCGCGCTTGCGCTCGATGCGTTTGCGGGCGTCGTAGTCGCGCATGCGCTGCGGGTAACCGGTGCGGCCCACGTCGTAGACGGGAATCCCCAGGCGGGTCGACAATTGGCGTGCGCCGCGCTCGCCCACGACCCGGCGCGTCCATTCCCCATCGGCGGCGATAAGTATCGCTGTGACATCGGTCACTGTCGTCTTGGGTTCGATATACGCCTCGACGCCCACGTGGGTGCGCACCCAGTCGGCCAGATACCGGATATCGGAGGCGTCGGCGCCTCTACCCGCGCGGCCGCCGCGGAAACGATCGAGCAACCCCACGGCCGCCTACCTCCTGTTCGCCTGTCGGGTGCGTGCGCTCCCGATCCATCGATAGTGCCAGCTGTCGGGCATTTCGGGCGGATGCCCAGGTCCGCCATGGACACCGTGTCCCGACCCGGCGGTTTCGCGCGGGGTGTCGAATCAGACACGCCGAGCCCGACGATCGTCATCGAGGCAGCTCTCCGCAGCGGCACGGATGCTGTGATGTCGCCATGGGCCCGCCGACCGCCCGCCCTGTGGTACGTATCGCAACGGCGAGTGCAAGGATGGAGAACCGGAACAAGAACCGCACGGATCTCCGGTGCCACAGGAATGTTCGGTGGCAGTCGGGTGCTCGCCGCGACCGCGGCGCGCCCCCGCCGAGAGACGAACTGTTGTGAACCCGTCGAGCAGTTAGAGGAGTCAACGGACATGGCCTTCTCCGTCCAGATGCCAGCTCTTGGTGAGAGCGTCACCGAGGGCACTGTGACCAGGTGGCTGAAGCAGGAAGGAGACACGGTCGAGGTCGACGAGCCCCTGCTCGAAGTGTCCACCGACAAGGTCGACACCGAAATCCCGTCCCCCGCAGCGGGTGTACTCACCAAGATCGTGGCCCAGGAAGACGACGTCGTCGAGGTCGGCGGCGAACTGGGCGTGATCGGCGATGCCGGTGAGGAATCCGCGCCGGCGCCCGCCCCGGCCCAGGAAGCACCTGCGCAGCAGGCACCCGCGGAATCCGCGCCCGCGCAGGAAGCGCCCGCCCAGCAGGCCCCCGCGCAGGAGGCTCCCGCGCAGCAGCCCGCGCCCGCCGCACAGTCCGGCGGCGCCGCCGACGGGACCCCGGTGAAGATGCCGGAACTCGGCGAATCCGTCACCGAGGGCACCGTCACCCGCTGGCTCAAGCAGGTCGGTGACCAGGTCGAGGTCGACGAGCCGCTGCTCGAGGTCTCCACCGACAAGGTCGACACCGAAATCCCGTCGCCGGTGGCAGGCACGCTGCTCGAGATCAGCGCGAACGAGGATGACGTGGTGTCGGTCGGCGGTCAGCTCGGCGTGATCGGCAGCGGTTCGCCCGCCGCCGCGCAGTCCGCGCCCGCCCCGGCTCCGGCGCCCGCGCAGCAGCAGGCACCCGCCCAGGAAGCGCCCGCCCAGCAGGCCCCCGCACAGCAG
>NZ_BDBN01000163.1 GCF_001613005.1 Nocardia nova NBRC 15556
GGTCGGCGTCGGCGGCGATATCGGAGGCCGCGGCCGAGATGTCGGCGACCAGCGCCGCCGGGCTCGGATAGTCGATGTTGGCGGCCACGCCGTCGCCCGCCCCCGCGCCCAGCGTCACCGCGAGCCGCTGGTTGAGCCAGCGTTGCACGCCGTGCGCGCCGACCGCGACGACCTCGGCGGCGAAAGGGTCCGGCAGCGGGTGCGACAGCATCGCGGCGAGCGCGTCGGCCAGCGTGCGCGCCGACTCGGCCCGATGGATGTGCAGCACCTGCGCACCGCCTCTCTGTCCCTCGCGCGCGATCCGTTGTCGCGGTGATGCGGCGCGCCCGATCCTACAAACCCGGCCACCGCACCCGGCGGCACCGACCCGTCTCGGTGCGCCGCGCCCGGCGAACGCCGTGGGACGAGCCCTCCGCAACCGACCGGGCAACGCCCGTTACCCCCGGTTTGCCGCCCTTCGCAGCATCCCACCAAACATTCGGCAACACAATCGAATCCGGCCATCATGACCATTCGGCTATTGCGAACGCAATTCGCCACCGCGTGTCACCCGCACACCGGGTCCGTCGTGTGCCACAGTGCTCTGCGGGGAGGTTTTCGGGAGAAGCGGTATCGAAAGGCTGGTTCGATTCATGTCTGCGACGGTGGTCCCTCTCGTACCCAGATCCGGGTTCACGGTACGGCGATCGGGCGAGACGTGGGAACTGATCAACTCCCGGCACTACGGCCGCGGCGTGGTGCTGCACAGCTGGGCCCGCGACCGGCATTCCGAGGCCTTCGAGCACTGCTATCGGCTCAACGGCCGCAGCGTCGAGGAATTGCTCGCGGCATTCCGCTGACCTGCGCCGTTGCGCTCGACATGGCCGAAATGCGCTGGCCTGCAACGATCTCCGTGGAGCTACCACATCCGCAGGTCGAGCTCAAGACGTGCGTGATCGGCGGATTTGTGGCTATTGTGGCTCACCGTGCGTTATCCCCGGACCGCGTCCCGCGGCATTCGAACCACCCGCCTGGCCGCCGGTGCCTGCGTCGTCGCCGCCGCGCTGATCGCGGGCACCCCCGTACTGGATCCCGCTCCGGCCGCCGCCGTCCCGCTGCGTATGCAGGGCTGCCGCGACGGCTTCGACTGCGATATGAGCAGCCGGATCGCAGCGGTCGACAACTACCTGGCCTCCCGGCCCGGTGTCACCGGCTACGTGGTGCGCGACCGGGTCACCGGCGGCACCTATGCCAACGGCAGTGCCGACACGCTGTTCTGGACCGCCTCCACGATCAAGCTGGCCATCGCCGAGGATCTGCTCAACCGGGCACGCGTCGGCGCGATCACGCTGACGCCCGAGGACCGCACCCAGATGGAGTCCATGCTGGCGACCTCCAACGACGCCGCGGCGGACTTCCTGTGGAACAAGTACGCGGGCCCGGACCGGCAGGCGTTCAACAACGCCTTCCGGGCCAACGGGATGACCGGCCTGGTGCCGCGCCCGACCAACGGCAACGGACATCTGTTCCCGGACTGGGGTTTTCAGCAGTGCGCGCCGGCCGATCTGGACCGGCTGATGAACAACGTGCTCGACCACATGCACCCGGACGACCGCGGCTACCTGCTCGACCGGATGCGCAAGGTCGACACCAATCAGCACTGGGGCGTGTGGGGCGCGGGCGATGCCCTGCACCCGGGCCTGAAGAACGGCTGGTCCGACGAGAACGGCGGCTGGGTGGTCAACTCGGTCGGCTTCGCCGGGCCCGGTGAGCGCTACACCCTCGCGGTGATGAATTCCCTCGGCGACCAGGGCGGCTACACCGACGGCGAGGAGACCACCACGCATGTCGCGCAGCTGCTGTTCGCCGGACGGTGAGCAGGGCGGTCACCACCGCGACAGCGCGCTGATCGGCTGCCGCCGCGACAGCGCGCTGATCGGTTCCGACGCGGCAGCGCGCCGATCGGTTACAGCCGCGACAGCCGCATCGGCGCCCCGTCGCGCGGGAACGGGATGGTGTTGAAACCCCACGGCATCAGATAGTCGTCGGGGATGTGCCAGCGGTAGGCACGCACCATCGCCGCGATGACGACCTTCACCTCCAGAGTGCCGAAATGCATGCCGATGCATTTGTGCGCCCCCGCGCCGAACGGCATCCACGCCAGCCGGTGCGATTTGTCCTCGCGCCGGACCTCGGCGAACCGTTCCGGATCGAAACGTGCCGGCTGCGACCACAATTCGGGCAGCAGATGATTGACCCCGTAGGCGACGTCGACGTGGGTGCCGGCCGGAATGTAGTGACCGGCCACCTCGGTGTCGCGCACGGCGCGGCGCACCAGGCCCGGCACGGGCGGCACCAGCCGCAGGCTCTCCTTGATCACCAGGTCCAGATCGCGCAGGCGGTCCAGATCGGCGATCGTCGGCGGCGCACCGTCGAGCTCGTCGAACAACGCCTGCGCCTCGGCGCGCACTCGCTGCTGCCAGTCCGGGTGGCGGCCCAGGTAGTAGGCGACCGAGGTCGCGGTGGTGGTGGTCGTGTCGTGGGCGGCCATGATCAGGAAGATCATGTGGTTGACCACGTCGGCGTCGGAGAAGGTCGCCCCGTCCTCGGCGCGGGCGTGACACAGCGCGGAGAAGAAGTCCGCACCCTCTTCGCTGCGCTTCTGCGGCACCATCGCGGTGAAGTACTCCTCGAGCGTCTTGCGCCCGCGCAGGCCGGCGCGCCACGCACCGCCGGGCACCGGATAGCGCACCAGCGCCAGCGGCGCGTGGGTGCAATCGAGGAAGGCCTGTCCGAGCCGGTGGCGTTGCGGTCCGGCGTCGACCCCCATGAAGGTTTCGGTGGCGATCTCGAGGGTGAGATCTTTCACCGTCGGATACAGCCGCAGGGTGCGCGCACCGGCCGGGTTCCAGCGTTCGACCGCGGCCTGGACCACCGGGCTCAATTGCGCCAGATGCGATTCCAGCCGTTCGCGGGTGAACGCCTGCTGCATGATGCGCCGGTGGAACATGTGCTCGGAGAATTCCAGCAGCAGTAGTCCGCGGCGGAAGAACGAGCCGATCAGGAAGTCCCAGCCCTGCCCGAAATCGTTGCGGCGCTTGCCGAGTACCTCGTCGACGGCTTGCGGACCGGCGATCAGGACGCGGTCGACGCCGAAGGATTTGTTGTAGCTCACCGGGCCGTAGCGGCGGTATCGGTCGTACATCTCGGCGGGGCCCCAGCGCAGATACTGCAGCGAGCGGCCCAGTACCGGCAGTCCGGCGTCACCGCGCACGGCCGCCGCCGCGCTGGCTCGCGGCGGTGTCGCCAGCACCTGCTCCCGGGCCGGTAATCGGTGCAGCAGCCGGTCGATCGGATGACTGTCCGGAATTTCGATGAAGCCGATGTTCTCCCGTTCGGCTTCGGAGGGACGCGGGTCGACGCTGACCATGACTGATGCCTCCCGAACACAGCAGCCGCGCAACGCCGCCCGGCCGCAAGAAAAGTACACCTCGTACATTAGAGGTAGGATCGCGCTGTGACAAGGGACACAGAAATTCGGCGTCCGGGCCGGCCGCCCGGGCCGCCCCGGGATCCGGACCGCCGGCGCGCGGAAATCCTCGACGCGGCCGAGCGGGTGGTGGCCGGCTCCGGAGCTCGGATGACGATCGCGCAGGTCGCCGCCGAGGCCGGATACGCGCGCACCGCGGTATACGCGGTGTTCCCGGATCTGTCGGCGCTGATCGACGCCCTTGCCGAGCGGCATATGAACGCCATCATCGCCGCCGCCGACGATCTGCTGGCCCAGCCGCTGCCCGCCCGGCAACTACTGCGCGCGGTGGTGACCCTGATCTGCGATTTCGTCGACGCCAACCCCAATCTGCACCACGTCATGATGCAGCGGCTGGAGCGCGGCGACGCCGAGCACCGGCCGTTCTTCACCCGCGTATCCGACTGGGCGACATCGATTTTCGACATCATCCTGCGCCGCCTCGACGCCGACCCGGCGCTGGCGCGGATCTGGGCGACCGCCACCGTCGGCGCCATTCTGATGTCGGCCGAGGCCTGGATGCAGCAGCCGACGCGCTCGCGCGCGGAATTCGTCGACCAGCTCGCGGCCTTTCTGTGGCCGACCGTGGAGAGCATCGGCGGCGACCGCCTCGTCGGGCCGCTGACGGTCGCCGCGGAGCCGGTGCCGAAGTGATCGCATACCCGCCCTCCGGGGGCCGAAACTCGGGCTCGGGGTGCGGACGCGCCGACATTCGGTGCTCGTCGTGACTGCCTCCGGGCAGCCGACTACCGTTGAGCCTGTCGTAGACCGAACGTCCGGCGAGGAGCGCTGATGGGAACCGAAACTGTCGAGAACCGACGCCACCGCGTGGTGGTGATCGGATCCGGCTTCGGCGGCTTGTTCGCGTGCAAACATCTCGAGCACGACAACGTCGATGTCGTACTGATCTCCAAGACCTCCACGCACCTGTTCCAACCGCTGCTCTACCAGGTCGCCACCGGCATCCTGTCCACCGGCGAGATCGCTCCCGCCACCCGCATCGTGCTGCGTAAGCACCACAACACGCGGGTGATCCTGGGCGAGGTCCACGATATCGACCTGGTGAACAAGACCGTGACGTCGAAACTGCTCAACCAGGACACCGTCACCTCCTTCGACAGCCTGATCGTCGCGACCGGCGCTCAGCAGTCCTATTTCGGCAACGATCGGTTCGCCACCTACGCGCCGGGGATGAAGACCATCGACGACGCGCTGGAACTGCGCGCCCGCATCCTCGGCTCGTTCGAGGAGGCCGAACTGGCCAAGACCCAGGAGGAACGCGACCGCTTCCTGACGTTCGTCGTGGTCGGGGCGGGCCCCACCGGCGTCGAACTGGCCGGCCAGATCGCCGAACTCGCCGACCGCACCCTGGTCGGCACCTTCCGCAACATCGATCCGCGCGACGCCCGCGTGCTGCTGGTCGAAGGCGCCGGCGCGGTGCTCGCGCCGATGGGCCCCAAGCTCGGCGGCAAGGCCCAGCGCCGCCTCGAGAAAATGGGCGTGGAGATCCAGCTCAACGCGATGGTCACCGATGTCGACGCCCGCGGTGTGACCGTCAAGGACAAGGACGGCACCGAGCGGCGCATCGAATCGGCGTGCAAGGTGTGGTCGGCCGGCGTGCAGGCCAGCGAACTGGGCAAGATGCTGGCCGAACGGTCCAAGGGCACCGAAACCGACCGGGCCGGGCGGGTCGTGGTCGAACCGGATCTGACGATCAAGGGCTATCCGAACGTCTTCGTCGTCGGCGACCTGATGGCCGTGCCCGGTGTGCCCGGTCAGGCGCAGGGCGCCATTCAGGGCGCCACCTACGCCGCCAAGCAGATCAAGGCCGAGGTCGCCGGGAAGCAGACCCCCGATCAGCGCAAGCCGTTCAAGTACTTCAACAAGGGCAGTATGGCGACGGTCTCGCGGTTCAACGCCGTCTGCCAGATCGGCAAGCTGGAGTTCTCCGGCTTCTTCGCATGGCTCATCTGGCTGGTACTGCACCTGTACTACCTGATCGGCTACCGCAGCCGGACCGTCACGGTGTTCCAGTGGTTCGTCGCCTTCCTCGGCCGCAACCGCGGGCAGATGGCGGCCACCGAACAGTGGGTCTTCGCCCGGCTCGCGCTCGAGGCCATGAACGGCAACGAGACCGACGCCCGGGAGGTGGAGGCCGAGGTCGGCAACACGACGCCTCCCGCCGCACCGGGCGAACCGTCGGCGAAGTCGGCGGCCCCGACTCCGAACGGCGAAAAGGCCTCGGGCACAAGCGAATCCGCCGGTCCGAGCGAGTCCTCCGCCACGAGCGAGTCGACTGCCTCCGGCTCGTCGCAGCCGAAGGCGGGCTGACGACTCGGCCTGATCACCACAGCACTACCGAGGGCTGCAAGCCGATGCGCTTGCGGCCCTTGTGTATTCACGCCGGCCGCGGAGCACGCTCGACTGCCCTGCCCGAAGTCCGAGCCCGACGTCTCCGCTCACCCCGCTGCGGCGGCTCGACGGCGAAGGTTCGCGGGGGTTTCGGACAGCCGCGCACCCGTCCATGTCGAGAGCGAACCCCCGGCGGCCAGCGGCAGCACCGCGGCGGCCATACCGATGGTCGAGGCGGGGCTGTCGTCGGGGTAGCGCAGCTCGCTGGACAGCGCGCGGTGGGCCGACAGTAAATCGTCGGCCGCGGTGCCGGCACCGAGTTCGAGGCGATGGCGCAGCAACGGCAGGGCGGACGTGTCGGCGACGAGGTCGCCACGCCAGCGGCCGTGATCCTCGCCGGTGCGGCCGATCTGCACGCGTTCGCGGAGGCGGATCCGGGCATCGGCGGCCAGCCGAACGGTGGTGACCGCACGATGGTCGGCTCCCCCGGCGACGACCGTCGGTTCCGGATCGAAGTCCAGTTCACCGCCCGCGCCGATGTCGATGGTCCATGATGCCGTCGATATCGGAGTCGTGCGGCCGGGGAGCACGATCGTGGCGGCCACGGAGCGCACCGTCAGGCGTGCACCGGGCTCGACCACGATGTGGATGTCGAGTTGGTCCCCGCCGAGCGGTGTGGCCGCGGCACCGATCAGATGCAGCGTATCCGGCCCGGTCGAGCGGACCGCCAGCGCGCCGGTC
>NZ_BDBN01000164.1 GCF_001613005.1 Nocardia nova NBRC 15556
CTCGGCCGATCCGCGACTGACCGGCGCCGTCGACCGCGCGCTGCGCCGCGGCGCCGAAGTCGTGGTCGCCGCGCCCGACGAAGGCCCGATGCGGGCCGCGGCCGCCGGACGCGCGGCCATGCTGCCGCCGCGGGTCCGGGTGCTGGACCACAACCGGATTCTGCGCTTCGTCGCCGTCGGGATCGCGGTGCTGCAGGCGATCGATCCGACGCATATCGGACCGCTGGTGCCGAACCTCGACGAACTCGCCGACGCGCTCGACGCCGAGGCCCTGCGCGACGGACCGCATCACGAGGTCTTCCACAATCCCGCCAAAACCCTCGCCGCGCGGATGCGGGAACGGCGGCTGGTGCTGACCGGTGATTCCCCCGCCGCAGCGGTCGTGGCCGAGCACGGCGCCGAGGTGCTGTTGCAGACCGCGGGACAGATCGCGGCCGCCGTCGACCTCACCGAGGCCGTGGCCGCGAACGCCCGGCTGATCGAATCCGCCGAGGCGACCGCACCCGGTTACGACCCGCTGTTCCACGACGAGCAGCTGGACGGGCCGGCGCCGGTCGATCGGGCCCGGGTGTTCGTGGTGAGCGCCGACGGCGACCAGGTCGCGGCCCGGCGCCGGCTGGCCGTCTTCGGCGCGGGCGCGGGCATCGTCGACGCCGATCTGGTCAACGTCGACATCGAACTGATGCGAACCGAGGCGAGTGTGCCGCGCGAAGCCGGGGCGAGCGAACCCCAGGCGCCGGCGGCCGGGCGCGGCAGCGAGCTCGAACAACTGGCGGTGCTGGTACTGCGGCTGGAAATGGCCGCCGCGTATCTGCGTCTGCTCGGCGGCCCCCCAGCCACGAGCCGTCCCGCCCACTACGACGGGGGCCACTACTAGTGCACGAACTCGTTGGTGCGTTGCGTTCCTATGCCTGGGGATCTCGCACCGCCCTCGCTCAGCTGTGCGGTCGGGAGGTTCCCTCCCCTCATCCCGAAGCCGAATTGTGGTTCGGCGCCCACCCCGCCGACCCGGCGAAGGTCCTCGCCGACGGCGCCGGCCGCTCGCTGCTGGAACTGCTCGAGGCCGAGCCGAACCGGGAGTTGGGTACGGTCGCGGCGGCATTCGGCGGGCGCCTGCCGTTCCTGCTGAAGATCCTGGCCGCCGAGGAACCGCTCTCACTGCAGGCACATCCCAGCGCAGATCAGGCCCGCTACGGATTCGAACGGGAGAATCACACGCGGGTGCCGCTGGATTCCCCGATGCGCAACTACCGCGACGACTCCCACAAACCCGAACTGGTGGTGGCACTCGACCGTTTCGAGGCGCTGGCCGGCTTCCGCGATCCGCTGCGCACCGTCGACCTGCTGAACTCGCTGGCCGTGCCGGAACTGGTGCAGTACACCGAACTGCTTGCCGCCCAGCCGGACTCGGGCGGCCTGCGCACGCTGTTCACCACCTGGATCACCCTGCCGCAGGCCATGCTGGCCACACTGCTGCCGAAGGTCCTCGACGGATGTGTGCGCTATCTCAAACAGGTCGACCCACTCGAACCCCCCGGACTGGCCAAGGAATTCGCGGCCGAGGCGCGCACCACGCTGGAACTGGCCGAGGCGTATCCGGGTGATGCCGGGGTCCTGGCCGCCCTGCTTCTGAACCGATTGACCCTCGAACCCGGACAGGGCCTGTTCCTGGCCGCCGGCAGTCTGCACGCCTACCTGCGCGGCATCGGCGTCGAAATCATGGCCAATTCGGACAATGTGCTGCGCGGGGGGCTCACTCCCAAGCATGTCGACGTGCCCGAACTGCTGCGCGTGCTGGATTTCGAACCGCTGCGGGCGCCGATCATCGAACCCGAACCGGTCGATGCGCACTCGTTCCGGTATCCCACGCCCGCACCGGAATTCGCGCTGCGCCGCTTCGAACTGGCCGAGGATGCCGCGGCGGTCGACATCCCGCGCGTCGGACCGGGCATCATGCTGGTGACGGCCGGGACCGTCCTGCTGTCGCAGGCCGGGAGCGAATTGCCGATCGCGGCCGGAAGCGCGGCGTGGATCTCGGCCACCGATACCGATATCCAGGCACGGGCCCTGGGCGGCCCGGCGCAACTGTTCTGCGCGTGTGTGGGCGAGTGAGCGCGCGGCCGCTTTAGTAGATTGATCGAACAAATCGGACATCTACCGGCGAGCGCCGGGGACGGAAGGACCGGGGCTGCACCATGTCTGCTGGTGGCGGAAAGAAGGCGATCTTCGCGGCGTTGAGCGCGAATGCCGGTATCGCGGTGGCGAAATTCGTCGGCGCCGCGATCACCGGTTCCGGCTCGATGCTGGCCGAGGCCGTGCACTCGGTGGCCGACACCGGTAATCAGGGACTGCTGCTGCTCGGGCAGAAACGTGCCGAGCAGGAGGCCGACGATTTGCATCCGTTCGGCTACGGGCGCAACCGCTACTTCTACTCGTTCGTCGTGGCGCTGGTGCTGTTCTCGCTCGGCTCGATGTACGCCATCTACGAGGGTGTGCACAAGATCCAGCATCCGGAGGAACTGACCTCTCCCGCGGTGGCGATCGTGATCCTGGGTATCGCGGCCGCGCTGGAGGGCTACAGCTTCATGACCGCGATGCGGGAGTCCTCGCCGTTGCGCGAGGGGGCGAGCTGGTGGCGGTTCATCCGCAATTCGCGCAGCCCGGAACTCCCGGTGGTGCTGCTCGAGGACACCGGTGCGCTGATCGGCCTGCTGATCGCGCTGGTCGCCGTGGTGCTGACCGTGGTGACCGACAATGCGATCTGGGACGGTATCGGCACCCTCGGCATCGGCGTGCTGCTCGGTGTCATCGCGGTCGTGCTGATCGTGGAGATGAAGAGCCTGCTGATCGGTGAGGGCGCGACGCCCGCGCAGGACGCGGCGATCCGCGCGAATCTGGTCGACGGCGAGCGCATCGACCGGGTCATCCACCTGCGCACCGAATACCTCGGCCCGGAGGAGATGCTCGTCGCGGCGAAGGTGTCGATCGTGCCCGGACTCGAGATCGCCGATATCGCGACCGCGATCGACGACGCCGAAGCCCGGGTGCGGGCCGCCGTCCCCGCCGCCCGGGTCATGTACATCGAACCCGATCTGTACCGCACCCAGCCGGTGTAGGTCCTTCCGGTTCAGCTCGTCGCGCCGAGCAGGACGGCCGGGTCGAGGCGGATGCCGAACCGTTCGCGCAGCGCACGAGTCGCGGCGTGCATGCCGCACATGCCGTGCACGCCGGGCCCCGGCGGGGTCGCCGCGGAGCACAGGTACACACCGGGAAGCGGTGTGGCATAAGGGTTCCAGCGCGGCGTCGGGCGGAAGATCGTCTGCGCCCGCGTCATCGCGCCGGCCGCGATATCGCCGCCGACGTAGTTGGCGTTGTACGCGGGCATGAGTGCGGCCGGGCGCACATGGGTGGCCTGAATCAGGTCACGGAAGCCGGGGGCGAAGCGTTCGAGTTGCGCGACGACTTCGGGACTCACGTCGCGGCCGGATCCGTGGGGTACATGGGCATAGGCGTAGAGCGTGTGGTTGTCGCCGGGCGCCCGCGACGAATCGACCACGCCCGGCTGAATCACCAGAACGTAGGGCCGCTCGGCGTGGCGTCCCGACGCGACGAGACGTTCGACGGCCGTCGCCTCGGCTCGCGTGCCGACGACGTGCACGGTGCCCGCGGCCGCCGGCTCCGGCGCCTGCCACGGCACCGGACCCGAGAGCGCGAAATCCACCTTGCAGGCCGCGCCGCCGAATCGATAGCGCTGCAGCCGGTTTCGATATGCCGTGGGAACCCGCGCGATCCGCAGCAGTTCCGTCGGCGCGGTATCGAGCAGAACCGTTCGCACACTGGCGAATTCGTCCAGGGAATCGACGCGGTGCCCGGTGTGGACGCGTCCGCCGTGCCGCTCCAGATCCGCGATCAGCGCATCGACGATGGCCTGTGAGCCGCCGCGTGGAATGGGCCAGCCACCCACATGGCCGAGGGTGCCCAGCAGCAGCGCCACCCCGGCCGCCGCGAACTGCCGCGGCGGCATGATGGCGTGCGCACTCACCCCGGTGAACAGTGCCGCTGCGCGCTCCTCGCGAAAACGCAGGTCCCACATCGGCGATGCCTGCTCGAGCAGCCGGCGCCCGAAGCGCACGGCGGACAGCGGATCACGAGGGATATGACGCAGGTCCGACATCCCCAGCTCCACCACCGCCTCCCACTGTCGCACCAGCGGGGCGAACAGGCGCCGCCATGTCGCACCGTCGCGGCCCAGACCCTCGACCGTCCGATCCAGATCCCGCCAGGCCGCCGCGGCCACCCCGCCGTCGAGCGGATGTCCGTAGGAGATCTCGGGAATCGCCAGTTCGACGCCGTGCGCGCCGAGATCGAAGGCGCGGAAGAACGGGGATGCCAGCGCCATCGGATGCGCGCCCGCGCACACGTCGTGGTGATAGCCGGGCAGGGTGAGCTCGGCGGTACGGCAGCCGCCACCGGCATGATCCGCGGCTTCGAATACCTCCACCTCGAGCCCCGCGCGGGCCAGCAGCACCGCCGCGGCCAGACCGTTGGGCCCGGAGCCGACCACCACCGCATCCGCCATGATCACCACCTTAGGGCGAAAACCAAGGGCTCCACGGCATCCCGGCGCACCGACCGGCTACGGCAGATGGCACGTCAACTGCGAGTGCCCCAGCGCATGAGGACGTGCATGCGTTGTTCCCACAGGTCGGGGCGCAGGCGACCGCTTCGGTCCAATGCCGCCATCCCGTGCAGTGCGCTCCAGAACACTTCGGTGTACGCCCCGGATTCGTCGTCGGGGACGCGCGGGCGGAAGAGTCGCTCGAGTTCCTCGAAGCAGTCGCGCAATGTCTGCGGGGCGTCGGGACCGAAGGGCAGTTCGGTGTCCTGAACGAACATGGCGTCGTAGAGGGCGGGGTTGTCGGCGGCGAAGTGCAGATAGGCCCGGGCGACCGCCTCCATCGCGGCGTCGGGGCCGTCGGCCTGTTCGCGCGCGGCCCGCAGGACATCTCTGAGCAGGGCGATCCCCTCCTCGGCGACAGCCGAGACGATCGCCCGCTTTCCCGAGAAATGGCTGTAGAGCACGGGCTGGCTGTATTCGATACGTTCGGCGAGCCGGCGCACGGTCACCGCATCCCAGCCGTCGGATTCGGCCAGTTCACGTGCACTGTCGATGATCGCCTGCCGGCGCTGGGCACGTTCGCGTTCCTTGCGTTCCTGAACCGTCATACCGAAATTCTAGCAACGCTAGACAAGTTAGCGATAACCACTTACGATCGACCTGTCGGTTAGCAACGCTAGATTTTGGAGCAAGACAATGACGCGTACTCGCATCGCCACCGCCCTCGTCCTGATCGGCGTCGCCTTCATCCTGTACATCGGCCTCGGCTACGTCCTCGCACCGAATTCCATGGCACCCGGTTTCGGGCTTCCGGCCTGGCCGCAGGGTGAGTCGTCGGCCTTCATGACACTGAAGGGAGTCCGCGATATCAGCTCCGGCGTGGTGCTGCTGGCGCTGCTGCTGACGCGGCAGCGTTTCGCCCTCGGTATCGCGATGCTCGCCGTCGCGGTGACCCCGGTCGGCGACATGCTGACGGTGCTGAACAACCACGGTTCGGTGACCACTGCGCTGAGCGTGCACGGTCTGACCGCAGCTTTGGTCGCGGCCACCGGCGTGCTCCTCGTGCGCGAGCGTTCGGCGGAGTCGTCCCGCGACACCGTCGCAGCGGTGCCGGTCACCGCTGTCTCGCAATAGTCGTAGAGAGTTCTCGGCCGCTACAACGACACAGGCCGCCCGTGCGAGCGCACGGGCGGCCTCGTCGATTCACAGCACGGGCCGATGCACAGCACGGCCGATGCACAGCCCTGGAGCGACGACCGGAACTAGACGTCGGTGGAGAAGCGGATCCCGCCGTCGGGCAGATCCACGCCCGGCCAGATGCGGGCGCCGCGCAGGAGCTCACAGCGGGCGCCGACGCTGGCGCCGTCACCGATCACGGCGTCGCGGACCAGCGCTCGCGGACCGATGCGCGCGCCGAATCCGATGATCGAGCGCTCCACGGTGGCGCCGGCCTCGACCCGGGCACCGTCGAACAGCACCGCACCGTCCAGCCGCGCACCGGC
>NZ_BDBN01000165.1 GCF_001613005.1 Nocardia nova NBRC 15556
TCAGCCGTGGCCGTCGATGCTGCGCGGCATCTGGGGCGACGACGAGCGCTACAAGGCCACCTACTGGGAACGCTTCGCCGCCCAGGGCTGGTACTTCGCCGGCGACGGCGCCAAGATCGACGCCGACGGCGCCCTGTGGGTCCTCGGCCGCGTCGACGACGTCATGAACGTCTCCGGCCACCGCATCTCCACCGCCGAAGTCGAATCCGCCCTCGTCGGACACCACAGCGTCGCCGAAGCCGCGGTCGTCGGCGCCAGCGACGCCACCACCGGACAGGGCATCGTCGCCTTCGTCATCCTCACCGGCGGCTCGAACAACTCCGGACAGCAACTCGTCGACGAGCTCAAGGCCGAAGTCTCCCGCGAGATCAGCCCGATCGCCCGCCCCCGCGAAATCCACATCGTTCCCGAACTGCCCAAGACCCGCTCGGGCAAGATCATGCGCCGCCTGCTGCGCGATGTGGCCGAGGGCCGCGAACTCGGCGACACCTCCACCCTGGTCGACCCCAACGTGTTCGAAGCCATCCGCGCCTCCAACGCCTGATCGACCGGCTTTTCGAGCCCACGTCCGGTACCGCACCGGGCGTGGGCTCCGCCGTTCGCCGCCGCGAAGCCTGAAGGCGGCCGTAAACAGCCACGCCTGTACCGGTAAAATTTTGTCAAGGAGTGCCGGGAAGTCTGGTCGGCGTGTGGTTGGTGAGCCCGTTGCGGGAGTGCCCGCCGCAGTCGCCGTCCGCTCCCGAAAGGATCTCCGTGATCGTCGCGCTGCGCTCCGAGCTCGCTCGTTATCTCCGCACTGAAACCGTCGGCGGCGCATTGCTGCTCGCCGCGGCGGCGGTAGCGCTGCTGTGGGCCAATTCGCCCTGGCGCGACGGCTATTTCGCGATGGTGGACACCACTCTCGCGATCCCACCGTTACATCTGGACCTCACCCTGGGCGACTGGACCAAGGACGGTCTGCTCGCGGTGTTCTTCTTCGTCGCGGGGCTCGAACTCAAGCGCGAACTCGTCGTCGGTGAGCTGGCGGACCGGAAACGGGCCACGCTCCCGGTGGTGGCCGCGATGGGCGGCGTGATCACCCCGGCGGTGATCGCCTTCGTCATCGGCTGGGGCGTGCCGGGGATGGATCGCGGCTGGGCGATTCCGGTCGCGACCGATATCGCCTTCGCGCTCGCGGTGCTGGCCATGACCGGCTCACGAATTCCGGCCGGGGCGAGGGTGTTTCTGCTCAGCCTGGCCGTCGTCGACGATCTGATGGCGATCGTGATGATCGCGGTGCTGTTCACCACCACGGTGGTGCTGATCTGGCTGGTGGCCGCCGCCGCCTGCTTCGTGGGCTGGGCGCTGGCGCAGCGGCTGCGTATCCGCACCCCGCTGGTGTACGTGCCGCTGGCGCTGCTGTCGTGGTATGCCCTGCACGAGGCGGGGATTCATCCCACGCTGGCAGGGGTGATCTGCGGGCTGCTGACCCGGGTGCGCCCGGATCCGGAGGAGGACGAGGCGCCGGCCGCCCGGCTCGAGCATCTGTTCCAGCCGATCTCCGCCGGCGTGTGCGTACCGCTGTTCGCGCTGTTCGCCTCCGGAGTGCCGTTGTCCGCCAGCGTTTTCGGCGAGCTGTTCACCTCCCGGCTGTCGTTGGCGATCATCGCCGGACTGCTGGTCGGCAAGACCGTGGGCATCTTCGGCTCGAGCTGGCTGGCGATCCGGTTCGGAATCGCCGCTCGGCCCGTGGGTCTCGGCAATCGGGATATGTCGGCCCTGTCGGTACTGGGCGCGATCGGTTTCACCGTTAGCCTCTTGGTGGCAGAACTCGCGTTGCCCGACCGGGCCGCGACCGAACTGGCGAAAGCCGCCGTGTTGATGACGTCCTTGGCGGCCTCTCTGCTCGGTTCGGCGCTACTGTTGCGGCGTGGGCGGGCGCATCAGGCGCGGCGAGACGCGAGTGCGGCCACCGAATACGAGTGAAGGCCGGACAGCACCGGGACATGGAGAAGGGTCGAGCAATTGAGCTTCACAAACGGCGGTAACGACGCGGGCCGAAACCGGACCATCACCTCGATTCCGCTGTCCGAGGTCGATACCACCGCGAATGCCAGCGTCGGGGATCTGGTGCGCGACGCCGCGGAGCAGATGTCGACCCTGGTCCGCGCCGAGGTGGAGCTGGCAAAGGCCGAGGTGACCGGCGAGATCAAGAAGGGCCTGCAGGGCAGCGTCTTCTTCATCGGCGCCCTGACGGTGCTGCTGTTCTCGTCGTTCTTCTTTTTCTTCTTCCTCGCCGAACTGCTGGATGTGTGGCTGTACCGGTGGGCGGCGTTCCTGATCGTCTTCGCGCTGATGATCGTGGTGGTGGCGGTGCTGGCGCTGCTCGGCTACCGGAAGGTCCGCAAACTGCGGGCGCCGGAGAAGACGATCGAATCGCTCAAGGAAACCCGGACGGTGCTGCCGCACGGCTTCGGATCGCACGCCGACGGCCCGGCCGCCAAGCCGACGGCATAGTCCGGCTATTACGCTTTCGGCGTGTCGTCGAATCCGCATCCCGATCCGTCCAGCGTCCGCTTCGACGGCCCGTGGACGCATCGCGACGTGCACGCCAACGGCATCCGATTCCACATCGCCGAGGGCGGCCCCGACGATGCGGTGGGCGATCCCGCGCGGCCGCTGGTCGTCCTCCTGCACGGCTTCGGCGATTTCTGGTGGTCGTGGCGGCATCAGCTGACCGGGCTCACCCAGGCCGGCTACCGCGCGGTCGCGGTCGATCTGCGCGGGTACGGCGATTCCGACAAACCGCCGCGCGGCTACGACGGCTGGACGCTGGCCGGTGATATCGCCGGCCTGGTGCGAGCGCTCGGGCACACCGACGCGACCCTGGTCGGCCATGCCGAGGGCGGACTCGTGTGCTGGGCGACCGCGGTTCTGCACCCCCGGGTGGTGCGCTCGATCGCGCTGATCGCCTCACCGCATCCGGTGGCGCTGAAACGTGCCGTGCTGCGCGATCGTCGCCAGCGCGCGGCCTATCTGCCGAATTTCCTGCGGTATCAGCTGCCGCGGTACGGCGAGCGCCGGCTCACCCGCCAGGACGGATTCGAAATCGAACGTCTCGTGCGCGAGCGGGTGCGGCCGCAGTGGGCGGGCACCTCCGAATTCGTCGACACCGCCCAGCGCATGCGCTCGGCGATCCGCATACCCGGTGCGGCGCACTGCGCCCTGGAATATCAGCGCTGGGCCTTCCGTAGTCAGTGGCGTCCCGACGGCCGCCGCTTCCTGTCGGCGATGCGGGAACCCGTCCGCGTGCCGACGCTGATCCTGCGCGGCGACGCCGACCACTACATGCTCGAATCGACCGTGCGCGGCGCGGGCAAGCTCTCACCGGATCGCCGGGTGGTCACGATCCCGCAGGCCGGGCACTTCGCCCACCAGGAGAATCCGGACGCCGTCACCGCGGAACTGTCGAAACTGCTGGGTGATCCGGCGACCGCGCAGTACGTCTAGCGCACGGCAGGCCCCGTCCACGCAGTACCGCTAGCGCACGGGAGGCCTCGGTCCGCGCAGTACCGCTAGGGCACGGCAGGCCCCTGGACGCGCAGGCCCTCGACACGTCCGCAGCGCCGGCGTCGGCGCCGCGGCTTCGCCCTGAAAGTGGGCCGGCAGCGGGTCAGCTCAGGACACAGTCACCGGTGCCGACGGGCGCGGTCGAATTCGACGCGGCCTGCAGATCGGATTCGACCTCTTTCAAGGTGAGCACGTAGCCGGTGTCGTCGTCGGTGACCGCCGCGCCGAAGACCACACCCAGCACCTCACCGTCGGTGTCGACCAGCGGGCCACCGGAATTGCCGGCGCGCACCCGGCCGCGCACGGTGTAGACCTGGCGTTCGACGGTGTTGCTCTTGTAGATGTCGGGACCGGTCAGCTCGAGCGTCTCGCGCACCCGGGCCGCACTGGCGGTGTAGGGGCCGCCGCCGGGGTAGCCGAGGACGATCGAGCTCTGCCCGGATTTTCCGGGCGACGGGGCGAGCGGGATCACCGGCGCGTTGAGTCCGGGAACGGCCAGAATGGCGACATCCTTGGCCGGGTCGAACAGCACCACCGTCGCGTCCAGGCGACCGCGCGCGGTGTCGACCTGCACGGTGGAGGTGCCCGCGACCACGTGCGCGTTGGTCATGATGCGCTCGGGCGCCACGACGAAGCCGGAACCTTCCAGCGCGCGCTGACAACTCGGCGCGACACCGTTCACCCGCAACACGCTGTGCTGGAGATTCAGCGCGACAGGCGTGTCGAGAACGCTCGCGTCCGGCGGCTCGACCGCCGCGATCGGCGCCCGGCCGAACGGGCCGATCACCTCCGGCAGTCCCGAGGTGTTGAGCAGTTTGGAGAATTCGTTCGGCACCCGGCGCAGCCAGTTCGGCGCAACCTGGTTCACGTCGGCGAGCACCCGGGAGCCGTTGACCGCGGCCGCGATACCCGGCTGGGACGACGATGCCAGCGGCAACGCCAGCAGCCAGGCGGTGACCATTACGGCCACACACTGCAGCGCCGCACCGACCACGCTGTCGATACTGCGAGTGAACGGGTGCCGCATACCGCTGCGCGCGGCGCGGCCCAGCACCATGCCCGCCACCTCGCCGACGATCACCAGCGCGACGATCAGCACGACGCCGACCAGGACGCGCTGACGCCCCTCGCTGATGTGCTGCAGGATGTGCGGCGCGATCAGGATGCCGGCGACCGCGCCGAGCACCACGCCGAGAAATCCGAGCGCCGAGGCCACCGCGCCCTGTCTCCACCCCGAGGTGGCAGCCAGCAGCGCGATGATCAAGACCGCGAGGTCGAGCCACCCGGAACTACTCATAACGTCATCCCCACTGCCGCGAGCGAGGCCTGCAGATCACGCACATCGTGGTGATCCCAGTCCCGCTCCCATCCCGATACCGCAAGCAGACCGGCGAGCACACCGGCGGTGAAACCCCAGACGAGCATGCCATCGACCGCGAACGCCGGTCCCATGTACCCCAGCGGATGACGAACGACGAACCGGTTCGCCGGGTCGATCAGATCCACCAGCGGCACCCGCACCACGCGGGCGGCCTCGGTTTCGCTGACCACCCGCACCTCACCGGGCGTGCGCCAGTACGCGACCACCGGCGTGACGTCGAACCGGGACGGCGGGACGAAGATCTTGGGCAGGATGGCGAACGGTTCCACGCCCACGGGGTCGAGACCGGTCTCCTCGCGCGCCTCGCGCAGCGCGGTGCCGACGGGACCGTCGTCACCCGGTTCCACCCCGCCGCCGGGAAAGGCGACCTGCCCGCGGTGCTGGCGCAGGGTGGCGGCGCGCTGGGTCAGCAACACGTCGGCGTCGGCCGGGAGACCGCCGCGGGTTCCGGCATCGGGCTCCGGCGAACCGCCGAACAGGACGAGGACGGCGGCCTCGCGGGGACGCAGAGCGGCCGCGGCCACCTTGCCCGCGGTGCGTTTGAGTACTTGATTCACGCCCGTCGGATCGGCCGGTTCGTGGTCGGCCACGCCGCGCAACCACCCCGGGATATCGGTGGCGAGCTGTTGCGGCCGGTCCTCAGCTGTCGAATTGTCGTTCATCTCGGATCTATCGGGCACGGACGAGGCCCTCCACGGTTGTGCGCACTGCCTGCCCGTTCACACCCGCACCCCCAATTCCTGCGCGACGGTGGCGGCGACGTCGTCGGCGGTGTCGAACGGCCGGACCACCACCTTCGCGATCGAACCGTCGGCGCGAACCAGTACCGAGACCGGCAGCACGGCCGGCGCTCGCACCGCCGTGCGCACCTTTCCGGCACCGTCCTGCATACCCGGCAGACGCACACCGAGGTCGCGCAACCGGGCCAGCGCCTTGCCCTCGTCGGGATCGCTGTGCACGGTCACGACGGTCAGCGCGCTACCCGCGCGTGCCGAGAATTGCTGCAGCGCGGGCAGTTCCCGGGCGCACGGCTCACACCAATACGCCCACAGATTCACCAGCGCCGGGCGCCCGGCCAGCGCCGCGCCGAGATCGACCGGACGGCCGTCGGCCAGACATTCGAGCGTGATTGCGGCCAGCGGACCGGCGGCCGGCGTGGGCGGCTGCGCGGCCGCGGCGCC
>NZ_BDBN01000166.1 GCF_001613005.1 Nocardia nova NBRC 15556
CTTCCACCGGGGCCGCCTCGGCCGGTGCTTCGGGCGCGGCCACGCCGTCGCCGGGTGTTTCCGTCGTTTCCGGCTCGACGGTCGGCGCGGTCGCGCTCGCCCCGTCCGCCGGGCGGTCGGCAAGGGTCTCCGGTTCGGGCAACCGCACGTCGGTGATGGTCCGGCGCACCGAGTCGCGCGGGATGGCGGCGTCGTCGCCGACATGCGGCTGACCTTCGTCGTCGGTGCGTTCGATCGGGACCGGTTCGGGGCGCGGTGGCGTCAGTGTGCCCGAGCCCGCGCCGCTCTGACTGAAATTGAAGCCACCGGCTGCGGTATAGCCACCCGACCGGTCGGTCAGCTGCTTGTCCTGTTCCTCCGCCGGGGTGATGCTCACTCGGCGGCGCTTGTACAGGACGAATCCGGCAACGAACGCCACCAGTAGTACGGCGACGATCGCGGCGATCAGAATCCAGGCTTGCGCAGTCACGGCTCCCATCCTGTCAGAACCCGCGAACGCCCCCGCGTGGCGGCAGGCAGGTGTTGCGCCCGCGGCGGTACGGGTGATTCGTCACTCTCCGCGCAACGATCCGCGAACCCCCGACACGCCGACGACGTCGGACGATAGGGCGTCCGGCCACGCATCACCGGCAACCGTCCGGATACCAACCGCCCAAGGCGCGGCGAATCCGACACAGAGACAATAGGATCGGCTCGTGACCGATCGAAATGTGCTTGGGGGACCGCTGGAGGAGTGTGGCACCGATCCTCTCACCGGCTTCTACCGGGACGGCTGCTGCAGCACCGGCCCCGAGGATCTGGGTAGCCACACCGTCTGCACCGTCGTGACCCAGGAGTTCCTGGAGCATCAGAAATCGATCGGCAACGATCTGCTCACCCCACGTCCGGAGAACAACTTCCCCGGACTGCAACCCGGCGACCGCTGGTGTGTGGTCGCGGTCCGGTGGCTGCACGCCCACGAGGACGGGGTGGCCGCGCCGGTCGTTCTGGCCGCGACCCACGAGAACGCGCTCGAGGTCGTGCCGATGGAAACCTTGCGCAAATACGCCGTCGACGTCCCCGACGACGTCAGCGATCTGCTGTGATCGCTCACCGGCCCGTCGATCGAGCCTGAGCATCGCGCTCCCGGCGACCGAGAGGTTCGGCGCGCGGCGCGATGGTCAGGCGGCCGCGAACAGGCGGACCGCGGTATTGCGCAGCCCGATGGCCGGACGCGATCCCGGCACCATCAGCGCCGAAGCGAATCGAACCCCTCGATGTGCCGCGCCGATCCGATCGCGATGCCGCTGCTCGTAGCGTCCCCATGCCGCGGCCGGGTCGTGCGGCGCTGTCGCGAGCTCCTCGGCCAGGGTGTGCGCACCCGCGATGGCCAGGCTCGATCCGTCGCCGAACAGCGACAGGCATGAGGCCGCGTCTCCCACGAGGGCGACCCGGCCCCGCGACCAGCGCGGCAGCGATACCTTGCTGACGGCGTCGAAGTAGAGGTCACCGCCGGCGCGCACCTCGTCGAGCACATCCTCGAACGGTCCCATCCGCCCCGCGAATTCCGCGACCAGCAATCGACGCTGCGCCTCGCTGTCGCGGTGGTCCAGACCGGCCACCGGCGCCCGCCGGAACATGAAGGCCGCGATCGGACGGCCGCCCGCGGGATGGACCGATATCGATCGGCCCGGCGAGTTGTACATGACCACCTCGTGCTCGCTCGCGGACCGCGTGACGGGGACAGTGGCGATGTAGATCCCCATGTGCCGCACGAATTCCCGGTCGTCGCCGAAGGTCAGCCGCCGAACCGCCGAATGCAGTCCGTCGGCGCCGAGCACGTAGTCGTAGTGCGCTCGCTCCCCCGATTCGAAGCCGACGGTAACCCCCGCGCCGGACTGCTCGATCTCGGAAATACCGTCGCCCCACCGCATCCGGACGCGGTCGCCGGAGGCGGCGGCGAGAATGGTGGCCAGATCCGCGCGGGCGAGCTCCACCTCACCGCGGTCTCGATCGCCCACCCGCATGGATGCGCGGCGCCGGCCGCGCGCGTCGACGAACCGTAACCGGTCCACATCCGTTGCGGCCGCGCGCAATTCGGGCAGGACGCCCATAGCGGTCACCACCTCGAGCGCCGGTCCGCGCACATCGACCGGATTACCGCTGGACCGCGATCCGGCGGCCCGCTCGACGACGGTCACCTCGAATCCGTATCGGCTCAGCCAGTAGGCCAGCGTCGATCCCGCGATTCCGGCTCCGGAAACGAGCACCTCAACCATGTCGCCACCTCTCTCAAGTGGACGAATTTCGTCCGCTTAGGTTGATGGTAGATTAAGCGGACACAATTCGTCCACTTGTTGAGCACGACTGGAGCCGCCGATGGTCCTGGAACCGACCCACCCGGATTCCCTGCGCGCCGACGCTCGCAGCAATCGCGATCACATCCTGCTCGCCGCCTTGGACGTCTTCGCCGAACGCGGCACCGATGTGCCGATGAAGCTGATCGCCGATCGCGCCGGGGTCGGAGTCGGCACGCTGTATCGCCGGTTTCCCGACCGCGACGCCCTGGTGGTCGCCACCGCGCAAGCACACCTGGACCGCCTCGCCCGCATGGCCGAATCGGCAGGTGCGCAGGAGGCGACCGCATGGGCCGGGTTGTGCCGATTCCTGCGTGAGTGCGCGCTACTGCGCCTGGGCGCACTGGCCGCGGCCATCGAACCGACCGTCCACACGATGGTCCGCACCGATTCGCGGGTGAGCGCGGTGCGCGCCTCCGTTCTGGATCGGATCGACGCGCTGATCCGCCGAGCTCAGCAGGACGGCGACCTGCGCACCGACATCGGTTCCACCGAAGTCGGTCTCATCATGACCCTGCAGGTCTACGCCCAGCCCGGCGAGTCCTATCCGGCAGCGGTGGACCGAGTGCTCGCCATAGTGTTCGACGGGCTGTCGTCCACCCCGCGCACGGCACACGACATTCCGGGCAGCGAGGCGTAAGGGCCGGTTCTCCTTCGGGGAATGGACGAATCCACAAGGCCGGGGATCACTCGGCGGCTGGAGAATTGCTTCCCGTCGCACGCGCCGCCCGGCGCAGCCGGTGGGCCTTCTGCCGGCACGCGGACGAGCAGTACCGGGCGGGCCGTCCGGTCTCCGCGTGCGCCAATTCCGCCCCGCAGATCGGACAACTCCGACCGTCACGATTCGCGGTATCCGCCACGGTTTCGTTACGCCCGGGTGAAGAGTTTTCCGGTTTCGTTACGGCCGGTTCGGTGCGCATCGCCGCCAGCAGCATGGCGGCGGGGCGGGACAGTTCGTCCCGCGTGTTCGAAACGCGTTGCATGGCAACACATCCGGTGAAGATGGCCAGCACGTCGGCGAGAGTCAGGTCGGCACGCACTCCACCGGAGCGCCGCGCCGCCTCCAGCAGCTGCCCGAGAGCCAGGTGAAATCGCTCCCCCGCATCCCGCAGCAGCGTCCGCGGCCAGCCGTCGTCGGCGTCGAGCAGATCGCACATCGCCTTGTTGCCCGGAGTGCGGGTGACGACCTCGGCGCAGAATCCCAGGAAGGCCGCCGCGGGATCCGGATCGTCGCGCAGTGCCAGCGCCCGGGCGGTGAGCCGATCGATCCGTTGCTGTAGCACCGCCTCGAGCAGGTCGGTCTTGGTCGGGAAATGGCGATGCACGGTCCCGGCCCCCACCCCCGCGCGGCGGGCGATCTCGGCCAGCGACACCGACGTTCCGGATTCGGCGAAGGCTCGTTGCGCGGCGGCGAGGACGCGAGCGCGGTTGCGGCGAGCGTCGATTCGGGTCCCCGGCACTCCTGGCGCCGGGGCGCGCAGGTCGTAACGAAACCCCACATCTGCGGATGGCGGAGACGACAACGCTGTTCCTATCGTGCGAATACGGGTCGACCGACCCGATTCTATCGAAAGGTTCCTCCGACATGACCGTCCACGACAACCTCGTTCTCGTCACCGGCGCGACCGGCAAACAGGGCGGCGCGACAGCCCGCGCGTTGCTCGCCCGCAACGTCCCGGTCCGCATCCTGGTCCGCGATCCGGCCGCCGCCGGAGCGCGCGAATTCGCCGCACTGGGCGCGCAGGTGGCCGTCGGCGACTTCGACGCCCCGGCCACCCTGACCGCGGCGGTGGCCGGAACTCGCGGCGTCTTCCTCGTGCCACCGGCGGCCTTCGGGCCCGACGGCTGGGATGTCGACCTGGAGGCGACCCGCGGCGCCGCCGTGATCGATGCCGCCCGGCACGCCGGAACCGACCACATCGTGTTCACCGGCGTGGCCTCCTTCGACAACGAGACCTCCTGGGGCAGTTCCGGAAAGCGGCAGATCGAGCAGGCACTGGCCGACAGCGGCATGCGCTACACCGTGCTGCGCCCGGTCCGGTTCATGGAGAACTACCTGGCGCAGGGTATGCCGCTCGACGGCTTCGTGGACGGGGTCAACGTCCACCTGTTTCCAGCCGATCGGCCGGCCCAGATGATCGCGGTCGACGATATCGCCGCGGTGGCCGCGCTGGCCTTCGCCGACCCCGGACGATTCTCCGGCCGGACACTCGAACTCGCCGGCGACGCCGTGGCCCCCACTGCCGCCGCGGAACTGATCTCCCGCGCGACCGGATATCCGGTGCGGTATCGCGAAATCACCGAGGCGGAAGCCGACGCACTGGGTGAACAGATCGGCAACACCTGGCGCCTGGCCCATCAGGGCCACGGCTGGCATGCCGATATCGAGCAGATCCGCTCGATCCACCCCGGCCTGCAGAGCCTGGAAACGTGGCTGGCCGGCACCGGCGCCGCGGTCCTGAAATCCCGGTTCGCGGCGGGCGACTAGGTCGTCGCGCCGACCAGATTCTCCCCGCGCATCCGCTGCGAGATGACCTGGGTGATGCCGTCGCCACGCATGCTCACCCCGTACAGCGCGTCGGCGATTTCCATGGTCGGCTTCTGGTGGGTGATGACGATCAGCTGCGACTTCTCCCGCAGCTGTTCGAACAGGCCGATGAGGCGGCGCAGGTTGGTGTCGTCCAGCGCCGCCTCGACCTCGTCCATCACGTAGAACGGCGACGGCCGGGCCCGGAAGATCGACACCAGAAATGCCACGGCGGCAAGGGATTTCTCGCCACCGGACAGCAGCGAGAGCCGCTTGACCTTCTTGCCCGGCGGCCGGGCCTCCACCTCGATGCCGGTGGCGAGCATATCGCTGGGGTCGGTCAGCAGCAGCCGTCCCTCGCCGCCGGGGAAGAGGCGGCCGAACACCTGCACGAATTCGCGTTCCACGTCCTCGTAGGCCTCGGTGAACACCTGCAGGATGCGGGCGTCGACCTCGGCCACCACATCGAGCAGGTCCTGGCGGGCCTTCTTGACGTCCTCGAGCTGGGTCGACAGGAAGTTGTAGCGCTCCTCCAGCGCCGCGAACTCCTCCAGCGCCAGCGGATTCACCTTGCCGAGGGTGGCGAGATCCTTCTCGGCGCGTTTGACGCGGCGCTCCTGGGTCGCGCGGTCGTAGGGCATTTCCTGCGGCGCGCTCACCTGGTCGCCGCGCTCGCGGGCCTGCTCGTACTCCTGCATCTCCAGTGCGGTCGGCGGCATCGGCACATGCGGACCGTATTCGGCGACGAGTTCGTCCAGCGCGATGCCGAACTGCTCGGCGATGGTGGTCTCCAATTGTTCGATGCGCAGCGCGGATTGGGCCCGCGCCACCTCGTCGCGATGCACGGCATCGGTCAGCTGCGTCAGTTGCGTGCTCAGCGCCCGCACCCGCTCCTTGATCTGATCCACCTGCCCGGCGCATTCGGTGCGCCGGCGAACCAGCTCGTCGCGCCGCGCGGCCGCCTCGCCCACCACGGTTTCCAGCTCCGCGGCGATC
>NZ_BDBN01000167.1 GCF_001613005.1 Nocardia nova NBRC 15556
TGTTCTTTGAGAACTCAATAGTGTGTCGATGAATGTCAGTGCCAAATATTTATTTTGGTTCCGTTCATCCTCCCCCCGTGAGGGTGACGGACATTTTTGTCAGCTAATTTTCCGGCTGGCGTTTAAGTTAGGTTTTCGGACTCTGGTTCGAGATACTTCTGATTGGCTGCTTCGGTGGCAAATCTAGAGTCTTCAACGGAGAGTTTGATCCTGGCTCAGGACGAACGCTGGCGGCGTGCTTAACACATGCAAGTCGAGCGGTAAGGCCCTTCGGGGTACACGAGCGGCGAACGGGTGAGTAACACGTGGGTGATCTGCCTCGCACTCTGGGATAAGCCTGGGAAACTGGGTCTAATACCGGATATGACCACGGATCGCATGGTTTGTGGTGGAAAGATTTATCGGTGCGAGATGGGCCCGCGGCCTATCAGCTTGTTGGTGGGGTAATGGCCTACCAAGGCGACGACGGGTAGCCGACCTGAGAGGGTGACCGGCCACACTGGGACTGAGACACGGCCCAGACTCCTACGGGAGGCAGCAGTGGGGAATATTGCACAATGGGCGAAAGCCTGATGCAGCGACGCCGCGTGAGGGATGACGGCCTTCGGGTTGTAAACCTCTTTCGACAGGGACGAAGCGCAAGTGACGGTACCTGTAGAAGAAGCACCGGCCAACTACGTGCCAGCAGCCGCGGTAATACGTAGGGTGCGAGCGTTGTCCGGAATTACTGGGCGTAAAGAGCTTGTAGGCGGTTCGTCGCGTCGATTGTGAAAACTTGCAGCTCAACTGCAAGCTTGCAGTCGATACGGGCGGACTAGAGTACTTCAGGGGAGACTGGAATTCCTGGTGTAGCGGTGAAATGCGCAGATATCAGGAGGAACACCGGTGGCGAAGGCGGGTCTCTGGGAAGTAACTGACGCTGAGAAGCGAAAGCGTGGGTAGCGAACAGGATTAGATACCCTGGTAGTCCACGCCGTAAACGGTGGGTACTAGGTGTGGGTTTCCTTCCACGGGATCCGTGCCGTAGCTAACGCATTAAGTACCCCGCCTGGGGAGTACGGCCGCAAGGCTAAAACTCAAAGGAATTGACGGGGGCCCGCACAAGCGGCGGAGCATGTGGATTAATTCGATGCAACGCGAAGAACCTTACCTGGGTTTGACATACACCAGAAAGCCGTAGAGATACGGCCCCCCTTGTGGTTGGTGTACAGGTGGTGCATGGCTGTCGTCAGCTCGTGTCGTGAGATGTTGGGTTAAGTCCCGCAACGAGCGCAACCCTTATCTTATGTTGCCAGCGCGTAATGGCGGGGACTCGTGAGAGACTGCCGGGGTCAACTCGGAGGAAGGTGGGGACGACGTCAAGTCATCATGCCCCTTATGTCCAGGGCTTCACACATGCTACAATGGCCGGTACAGAGGGCTGCGATACCGTGAGGTGGAGCGAATCCCTTAAAGCCGGTCTCAGTTCGGATCGGGGTCTGCAACTCGACCCCGTGAAGTTGGAGTCGCTAGTAATCGCAGATCAGCAACGCTGCGGTGAATACGTTCCCGGGCCTTGTACACACCGCCCGTCACGTCATGAAAGTCGGTAACACCCGAAGCCGGTGGCCTAACCCTTGTGGAGGGAGCCGTCGAAGGTGGGATTGGCGATTGGGACGAAGTCGTAACAAGGTAGCCGTACCGGAAGGTGCGGCTGGATCACCTCCTTTCTAAGGAGCACTTCTGCACGACGCTTCACACAGGTGAAAGTGGTTGTGCCAGAGACCGTTTGTGTCCCCGTCAGTGGGACCGCGGAAGCTCATGGGTGGAACGCTGGCAAGTTTCATCGCACCGAGGTGCCGGCTCTGTCCGGGACCGCGGTGAATATATCGACACACTGTTGGGTCCTGAAAGAACAGACGTTCTTTCCAGGCAAAAAATACGACTTGCTCGGATTTTCTGAGAAACTGCTGGCTTTGCCGGTAAGTCCTGATGTCCTATCCGGGTGGGTGTGTTGTTTGAGAACTGCACAGTGGACGCGAGCATCTTTGTTAGTAAGTGTGTAAGAGCGTACGGTGGATGCCTTGGCACCAGGAGCCGATGAAGGACGTAGGAGGCTGCGATAAGCCTCGGGGAGCTGTCAACCGAGCTGAGATCCGAGGATTTCCGAATGGGGAAACCCAGCACGAGTGATGTCGTGTTACCCGCCGTTGAATATATAGACGGTGTGGAGGGAACGTGGGGAAGTGAAACATCTCAGTACCCACAGGAAGAGAAAACAATAGTGATTCCGTGAGTAGTGGCGAGCGAAAGCGGAAGAGGCTAAACCGGTTGTGTGTGATAGACGGCAGTCGTTGCATAGCCGGGGTTGTGGGACTTGCTTTCTCAGATCTGCCGATCTGGGCGACAGTCAGAAAAGATCGCGTTAGTCGAATTGGTCTGGGACGGCCAACCGTAGACGGTGAGAGTCCGGTAGACGAAAACGTGTTCTCTGTTGTAGCAGGCACCCGAGTAGCAGCGGGCCCGTGAAATCTGCTGTGAATCTGCCGGGACCACCCGGTAAGCCTGAATACTCCCTGGTGACCGATAGCGGACTAGTACCGTGAGGGAAAGGTGAAAAGTACCCCGGGAGGGGAGTGAAATAGTACCTGAAACCGTGCGCTTACAATCCGTCAGAGCCTTCGATTCGTCGTGGGGTGATGGCGTGCCTTTTGAAGAATGAGCCTGCGAGTCATCGGTGTGTGGCGAGGTTAACCCGTGTGGGGTAGCCGTAGCGAAAGCGAGTCCGAATAGGGCGTTTGAGTCGCATGTCATGGACCCGAAGCGGAGTGATCTACCCATGGCCAGGGTGAAGCGACGGTAAGACGTCGTGGAGGCCCGAACCCACTTAGGTTGAAAACTGAGGGGATGAGCTGTGGGTAGGGGTGAAAGGCCAATCAAACTCCGTGATAGCTGGTTCTCCCCGAAATGCATTTAGGTGCAGCGTCGCGTGTTTCACACTGGAGGTAGAGCTACTGGATGGCCTAGGGGGCCCACAAGCTTACCGAAGTCAGCCAAACTCCGAATGCCGGTGTGTGAGAGCGCGGCAGTGAGACTGCGGGGGATAAGCTTCGTAGTCGAGAGGGAAACAGCCCAGATCGCCGGCTAAGGCCCCTAAGCGTGTACTAAGTGGAAAAGGATGTGGGGTCGCTGAGACAACCAGGAGGTTGGCTTAGAAGCAGCCACCCTTGAAAGAGTGCGTAATAGCTCACTGGTCAAGTGATCCTGCGCCGATAATGTAGCGGGGCTCAAGTACACCGCCGAAGCCGCGGCACTCAGTCATACAGATCGCCTTCGGGCCAGTCGACTGGGTGGGTAGGGGAGCGTCGTGTAGCCAGGGAAGCAGCGGGGTGACCTAGTTGTGGAGGCTGCGCGAGTGAGAATGCAGGCATGAGTAGCGAAAGACGAGTGAGAAACTCGTCCGCCGAATGACCAAGGGTTCCTGGGCCAGGTTAATCCGCCCAGGGTGAGTCGGGACCTAAGGCGAGGCCGACAGGCGTAGTCGATGGACAACGGGTTGATATTCCCGTACCCGTGTATCCGCGCCCAATGGCGAGCCGGTTTTGCTAATCGTCCTGAACCCAATGGACCACCTTCGGGTGGCCGGAGGGGGATGCACGAGACCCAGACCGTAGTAGTCAAGCGATGGGGTGACGCAGGAAGGTAGCTGGGCCCGGTGGTGGATTACCGGGTGTAAGCCTGTAGGGCGTTGTGTAGGCAAATCCGCACAGTATGTGCCTGAGAGGTGATGCGTAGCCGGTTGAGGTGAATTCAGTGATCCTATGCTGCCGAGAAAAGCCTCTAGTGAGTTGGTACACGGCCCGTACCCCAAACCGACACAGGTGGTCAGGTAGAGAATACTAAGGCGATCGAGATAACTGTGGTGAAGGAACTCGGCAAAATACCTCCGTAACTTCGGGAGAAGGAGGGCCCGATCTGGTGATGAGTCTTGCACTCGGAGCTGGGTTGGGTCGCAGAGACCAGAGAGAAGCGACTGTTTACTAAAAACACAGGTCCGTGCGAAGTCGTAAGACGATGTATACGGACTGACGCCTGCCCGGTGCCGGAAGGTTAAGAGGACCGGTTAGCGCAGTAATGTGCGAAGCTGAGAATTTAAGCCCCGGTAAACGGCGGTGGTAACTATAACCATCCTAAGGTAGCGAAATTCCTTGTCGGGTAAGTTCCGACCTGCACGAATGGCGTAACGACTTCTCTGCTGTCTCCACCACAGACTCGGCGAAATTGCATTACGAGTAAAGATGCTCGTTACGCGCGGCAGGACGAAAAGACCCCGGGACCTTCACTATAGCTTGGTATTGGTGTTCGGTACGGTTTGTGTAGGATAGGTGGGAGACTGTGAAGCGGGCACGCCAGTGTTCGTGGAGTCGTCGTTGAAATACCACTCTGGTCGTATTGGACCTCTAACCTCGGGCCATGATCTGGTTCAGGGACAGTGCCTGGTGGGTAGTTTAACTGGGGCGGTTGCCTCCCAAAATGTAACGGAGGCGCCCAAAGGTTCCCTCAGCCTGGTTGGCAATCAGGTGTTGAGTGTAAGTGCACAAGGGAGCTTGACTGTGAGACTGACAGGTCGAGCAGGGACGAAAGTCGGGACTAGTGATCCGGCACCGGCATGTGGAAGCGGTGTCGCTCAACGGATAAAAGGTACCCCGGGGATAACAGGCTGATCTTCCCCAAGAGTCCATATCGACGGGATGGTTTGGCACCTCGATGTCGGCTCGTCGCATCCTGGGGCTGGAGTAGGTCCCAAGGGTTGGGCTGTTCGCCCATTAAAGCGGCACGCGAGCTGGGTTTAGAACGTCGTGAGACAGTTCGGTCTCTATCCGCCGCGCGCGTTAGAAACTTGAGGAAGGCTGTCCCTAGTACGAGAGGACCGGGACGGACGAACCTCTGGTGTGCCAGTTGTCCCGCCAGGGGCACGGCTGGTTGGCCACGTTCGGAAGGGATAACCGCTGAAAGCATCTAAGCGGGAAGCCTGTTCCAAGATGAGGTTTCTCACCCCTTTAAGGGGGTAAGGCCCCCAACAGACCATTGGGTTGATAGGCCAGAACTGGAAGTGCGGTAACGCATGGAGGTGACTGGTACTAATAGGCCGAGGACTTACCAACAAAGCTGCTACGCGTCCACTGTGCGGTATCTGAAACAACACACAGATACAGGAAGACGGGATGTCGAACTCTGGTAACAGGGTTTCGAGGTTCTGGCTCTCTGTGGATAGTTTCATAGAGTTACGGCGGCTATAGCGGTGGGGAAACGCCCGGTCCCATTCCGAACCCGGAAGCTAAGGCCACCTGCGCCGATGGTACTGCACTCGACAGGGTGTGGGAGAGTAGGACACCGCCGGAACATACATTCAGGTAAGGCCCCCAACCAGCAGGTTGGGGGCCTTACCCA
>NZ_BDBN01000168.1 GCF_001613005.1 Nocardia nova NBRC 15556
GGCTGGCGCCTGCTCGGCGCCGCACCCTGCCGCGCGTGTGCCGCGGAGGTCGAGGACTACCTCTCCGGCTGGCGCACCCGGGCGCTGCGCGTCCTGACCACCACCGGACCGAGCGGACCCGACTGGGACGAGCTGTGGACGCGGATCCGCCATCAGCGCATCGACCCCGACACCGCCCGCGCGGCCCTGCGCGGACCCGCCGTCGCCCATCTCGAGCGCATGGCGGCTTTCGCACTCGCCGACGGCACGATCGGCGGCGCCGAGCTGGAACGATTCGATGCGACGGTCGCCGCGCTCGAGGTGTGCGACGCGGCCGTGGACGAGTTGCGCCGCAGCCTGCGGCGGCTGCGCATCCTGTCCCGGCTGCGTGCGGGCGAGCTCCCGGTGATCGCGGTGCCCGATCTGCATCTGGACCCGCAGGAACGCGTCCATCTCGACACCGCCGCGACCCGCATCCGCCGGTCGGGCCGCGGCGCGCAGGCGTCACCGGGACGGTTGATCTGCTCGAACCGGAAGTTACGCTTCATCGGACCCGACGCGGGTATCGAAATACCCTGGGCCCGAGCGGTTTCCGTAGCGGCCTCCGAGACGGGCGTGACGGTGGCGGCGACCTCGGCACGCGGCGGGGCCGAATTCGATGTCGACGAACCGGAATTGGTGGCCGCGATCGTGGAAGGCGCCCTGCGAGTGGCGAAACGGCTCACGGTCGCGCCGGGCAGACGCGACAGCCGGTCCATCGCACCCGATATCAAGGCGGAAGTGTGGCATCGCGACGGCGGCCGGTGCGTGGAATGCGGCGCCACCCACTACCTCGAATTCGACCACATCATTCCGCTCAGCCGCGGCGGCGCGACCAGTGCGGCGAATCTGCAGATCCTGTGCCGCGGCTGCAACCGCGACAAGGGCGACCACATCTGAGCCGTCGTCAGCCCGCCTCTCCGGCGATCTCGAATCCGGCCTCGGTCAGCGCATCGGTGGCGGCGGCGCTGCGCGATTCGGGCACCAGGACCAGATCCGCATGGTAGGTCGAGGCGACGAAGACGGGAATGCCGTGCCGCGCCAGGGGTTCCAGAATCGCGGTCAGCGCACCGGAGGTGTCCAGCTCGCGGGGCGTGGCGGCGTACAGGCCGAGCCAGCACGACTCCCGCTCCCACGGCGGGGCCTCGCGCACGACCGTCAGCCCCTCCGGCGCCCGCACCAGCGCCACCCATTCGTCGTCCTCCGGAAAGGTCGCGGACGGGATGTGGTCGACGCTGAATCGGGACGGCAAGATGTGCAAGCGCTGGGATTTCGCCATCGGCTCATCGTAGGCGGGGCTCAGGTCGTCGCCACCAGCAACTCCTCGCCGTTGGAGGTGCGCAGCCCGTCCGGCCGCCCGGCGAAGTAGCGCGCGTTGAGTTCGTCCGCCGAAATGTGGTGCGCCTGCGCGAAACCGGCCCTCCGGGCCATGGCGACGAGCTGCGCCGGGGCGTAGAAGCTGAGGAACGGCGTGCCCGAGGCCGCCGCCCCCGAGACCGCGAACTCCCGGCTCGGCCGATCCTGTTCGTCGAGCAGTTCCAGCGGCGGCTGGAAGGTCATCACGACCGTGGATCCGGGCGCTGTCCGCGCCAGCAGCGACAGCGTTTCGCGGTTGGCCTCGTCGGTGAGATACATGCTCACCCCCAGCGAGGCGACGATAGCGGGCCGGGACGGATCGAAACCGGCCGCGGTCAGGCGCTCCCACCACGAATCCTTCTCGAAATCGACGGGGACCGAACGCAACCACTCCGGGAGGCCGTAACCGGTCTCGGCCAGACGCTGCCGCTTCCAGGCCTGCGTCTGCGGCTGATCGACCTCGAAAATCCGGAAACGAGCGGCGATGTCGGGTTTGCGCTGCGGGAACGTCTCCAGTCCGGCGCCCAGCAGCACGTATTGGCCGACCCGCCCGGCCTGTTCGGTGAGCAGATCCTCCACGAATCGCGACCGCACCACGATGCTCGCCCGGAAGCGGCTGGTGCCCACGGGATGCATATCGCCGCGCTCGCGCCAGCCCTCCGGCGGATCGGCCAGACGCAGGCCGATCTCGTCGTCGAGCACATGCGGCGGCGGGTCGAGCCGAACGTGCAGCGCGCGCCACAGCGCGACCCGCACGGCGGTCTGATCGGGCACGGCGGTCTGATCGGGCACCGCACCGGTCCGGGTATCGCTCATCGGTCACCACCGGGAGCCTGCAGCGTCCACACTCGCCCGTCGGGATCACGCACCGTCATCTCGCGGGTTCCGTAATGGGTGTCGGCGAACGGCGAGACCACCTCGACCGGCGCCGGAAAGTCCTGCTCCGCTTCCACTTTCAGCACGACCTGCATTCCCGGTTCACGATCCGCCGGCACCTCGGCGATGAACAGATACGGACCGTCCCCGTTGCGGAGCTGTCCGGAATTGTGGTCGGTGGCGAATTCCAGTTCGAAGCCCAGCTGCTGGAAGAACTTCGCCGATTTCCCCCAGTTGTGGGTCTCCAGAAAAATCGCCTCGACACCTCTGGCGGCCATCTCACTTCTCCTTCTCACGCGTCGGCGGTTCGGCGCCGAGATACGCCCGCAGCGCCTCGGCCACCAACGCCGACAGCGACATCTCCGATTCGACCGCCCGGTATTTGACCTGCTTGATCAGCTCCACCGGGAGATACACGTTGAACTGCTTGACTTCCTCGGCACCCACGAGAGAACACTAACATGCTAGCAATCTAGATTGCTAGATCTATCGGCCCGCGAAGGTCACGAAGTGATCTTCCGAACCGGCTACTCGGACGGCTCCTCGTCCGATCGCGGCGTCCCCGACAGCCGGATCACCCCCGCCTCCAGGTCGAGATCCAGCCGCGGCCGATGCTGCTGCCCGTCGCTGTCACCGCCGCTCTCGTCGGTCAGCTTCTTGCCGGGGAACATCTCACCGAACACGCCCATAACCCCACGATAGCCGCCTGCGCGGCCGCGGGCGGGGACGGAAACGGCCTCAGCGCAGTTTGATCGACCCGCCGTCGACCATCAGGGTCTGGCCGGTCATGTATTTCGCATCCGCGCTGGCCAGGAATACCGCGACCCGGCCGATATCGCTTTCCGGGTCGCCGAAGCGATGCAGCGGGGTGCGCGCGAGCAAGGCCTCCTCGACGCCGGGATTTGCCTCGATATAGGCGGCGACCCCCTCGGTCAGCGCCAGCGGCGAGATCACGTTGACATTGATGTCGTCGGCGGCCCATTCGTTGGCGGCGACCCGGCTGATCGCCCGGATCGCCTCCTTCGCCGCCGCGTACGAACCCTGCCGCACCTGCCCCTCCAGCCCCGCGCCGGAGGCGAAGTTGATCACCGAGCCGCGGTTGCGCTTCAGATACGGATAGCAAGCGCGCATCAATCGGAAGGTCGGATAGAAGCCGGTGCCGAAGGACAGGTCGAACATTTCCTGGGTGGTCTCGAGCAGCGGCGCCTGCTTGGAGACGTGGGCGTTGTCGACCAGCACGTGCACCGAGCCGAACCGCTCGACCGCCGCGGCGACGATCAACTCGGCGCTCTCCTCGCGGGTGATGTCGGCGTGCAGATACGCCGCTGCGCCGGCCAGCTCCCGTTCCAGCTCACGTCCGGCCTCGTCGTTGATGTCGACGAACAGGATCTCGGCGCCTTCCTTCGCGAAGGCGCGCACGATTCCCCGGCCGATGCCGCCCGCACCACCGGTGACGATCGCAACCTTTCCTTCGAGCCGCACACCCACTCCTCTCGCTCCGGAAAAATTCCACGCTGTCAGGTCCGCGGATTCGGGTCGGGCGCCGTTCCGGTCAGCGGGATACCGGACGAACGGGATGGACCGCCATCGCGCAGTGTGTCTGCCGTCACTACACTCGGGCTTCAATTCCGGTTCTCGCCCAGATTCGACGGGCAGGATGGAAGTGACTCACGATCGGAGGCATCGATGCCACTGGCCACATCGGCACCCCGCCCCCTGCCGCCGTCGATGGTGGAGCGGATGACGCTCATTCTCGACATGTTCGAGCACCGGTCGACGCGGCTGAGCCTCGTGGAGATCTGCACACACAGCGGGCTCCCGCGCTCGACCGCGCATCGCATCCTCGACCAGCTCGTGAAACTGCACTGGCTCGAGCACACCCCCTCGGGCTACTGCCTGGGCCGCCGTTCACTCGGGCTCGGTGGCTACGACGGCCGGCACGGCGAGATCCGCGAGGCGGCGGCCGAGCACCTGCACGAACTGCAGCTACGGACCGGACTCGTGGTGCACCTGGCGGCTCTCGAAGGCGCCGACGAGGTGTTCCTGGACAAACTCGGCGGCCCGTTCGCGCGCACGCTGGAATCGCATGTGGGACGCCGCAGTTTCGCCCACCTCACCACCGGCGGCCGCGCCATGCTGGCCTGGCTGCCGCCGGAGGAAGTGGAGGCACTGCTCGGCAAGCAGCTGTCGAATCCGGTCCAGGGCCGAGGCTGGGATGTGCCGAGCCTGCATCGCGAATTGAACCGGATCCGCCGCAATCGCGGGCTGTCGTTCGACCGCGGCGAATACACCAATGCGATGGTGGGCCGGGTACTTCCCAGCGTGGCCGCCGCGATCCGGGGTCCGCAGGGTCCGCTGGCCGCGATCTGCCTGTGCGGGGAAACGAACTTCGCGACGATGGAGCGTCTCGCCCCGCTGGTCGCGGAGGCGGCCGCGCGCACCTCGCGCGCGCTGGCCGCCGAGTCCCGCGGGCGACGTCATGTCCCGGCCGGCCGGCGCGCACAGGCGGTCCGGACGAACGGGCGCTCGCTCGCCGCCTCGCCGAGTCGC
>NZ_BDBN01000169.1 GCF_001613005.1 Nocardia nova NBRC 15556
CGGAGCGGGCGCCGGGGTGGGGGCGGTCTTCGGCGCGGCGTTGTTGACGTTCGCGGGGGCCGGAGCCGGAGTGGCCGGCGCGCTGGGGGCGGCGGTCGGCGCGGAGGCGGCGGGAGTGCTGTTGGCTATCTCACCCGGCGATTCCGGTGTGTAGTCGGCGAGAAACTCGTGCCAGCTCTCATCGACCGACGACGGATCTTGCTTGTACTTCTGGTACATCTCGTCGACGAGCCACTGGTTCTGTCCGAACTGGGATGTTGAGCTGCTCACAGCAGGTGTTCGCCTCATTTCGTTCTTCGCGCTGCGACGTTTGTGACGTGCCCGGCACGGGTCGATCGGCACGATGTGCGCCGATGCGCCCTTTCTGAGGATAGGCCCAGCCGTGACAGCGTGCCCCAGCGCGGCCATGCGTAGGCGCACCGCCGCGCCACTGTCCGGTTAACCACCCCCGGACAGACCCAGCCTCATAGGTGACGACTCGTCCCCGGTCGAGAATATTCCTTCGTCGGAATCGGCTGCCTCCCAGAGTCGGTTATAGATTCCGCGCTCCGCCAGTAACTGCTCGTGCGCGCCGAATTCCACGATCCGGCCGTGCGCGACAACCGCGATCCGATCGGCGCGCGCGGCGGTCGCCAAGCGGTGCGCCACGATCACCGTGGTGCGCCCGCGAGCCAGCGATCTGCTCGCTACCAGCACCTTTTCCTCATTGGCCGGATCCAGCACCGCGGTGGCCTCGTCGAGCAGCAGCAGATCCGGGTCCACCAGCTCCGCGCGGGCCAGCGCGATCAGCTGGCGTTGCCCCGCCGACAGCCCGCGTCCGCCCTCGCCGATCGGCTGGGCCATACCGCGCGGCAGCGTCTCGATCATCTCGAGTGCGCCGACCGCCGCGGCGGCCCGGGCGATGTCGGCCGATGTGGCACAAGGTTTCCCGAATGCAATGTTGCTAGCGACGTCGCCGGTGAACAAGTGAGCTTCCTGAGGGACCACGCCGAGCCGGGCACGGAACCGGTCGAGCCGGTAGTCACGGATATCGATCTCGTCGACGCGAATGGATCCGGAGTGTGCGCCGGCCCCGTCTCCGCCGGGATGCGAACGGGGAAGGTCGTAGAGGCGCGCCAGCAGTTTGACCACCGTCGATTTGCCGGCCCCGGTCTCTCCGACCAGCGCGAGGGTCGAGCCGGCCGGGATGTGCAGCGAAACATCTTCCAGCGCAGGCGTTCTGGCGTCGGGGTAGCGGAAGGTCACGCGGTCGAAGCGCACGTCGCCGCGCAGTCCGTCCTCGATGTCGACCGCATCGGCCGGATCGGGAGCGATCGAGGACGGCGTGTGCAGCAGCGTTTCGATGCGGCGCAACCCCACCCGGGCCTGCTGGTAGCCGTCGAAGACCTGGGAGAGCTGGGTGATGGGCCCGAACAACAGGCTCAGGTAGAGCACGAAGGCCACCAGCGTGCCGGCCGTCGTGGTGCCGTGCGCGACCTCGCGAGCGCCCAGATACACCACCGCCGCCTGCGCCAGATCCGCCCACGCCAGCACGAACGCGAAATACAGCGCGATGGCGCGCTGGGCCCGCAACCGGGCTCGGCGGTATCGATCGGAATAGTCGGTGAACCGGCGGGCGGCCTCGGCCTCGTGGCGGTAGGCCTGGGTCGCGCGCAGGCCCGCGACGTTCTCCTGGAAGTCGGCGTTGACCGTGGCCACCCGTTCCCGCGAGGCCGAATAGGCCGAGGCCGAGACGCGGCGGAAGAACACCGTCGCCACGATCAACGGCGGCAGCGCCACGAACACCACGACGGCCAGCGCGGCGTCGATCACCAGCAGTGCGATCACGATGCCCACGACCGTGACGAGGCTGATCAGGGCGGTGCCCAGCCCGGTTTGCAGGAAGGTCGACAGCGCGTCGATATCGGTCGTCATCCGCGTCATGATCCGGCCGGACAGCTCGCGCTCGTAGTAGTCCAGGCCGAGTCGCTGCAGGTGGGCGTAGCTGCGCACCCGCAGCCCGTACAGCACCCGCTCGCCGCCGCGCGCCGAGAGCCGGGTGTTGAGAGCCTCGGCCACCCAGCTCAGGACCACCAGCACCACCCCGGCGACGGCCGCGACCGCCAGTACGGCGCTGCGATGCTGTCCGACGCCGTCGTCGAGTGCGAATCGGGTGAGCGCCGGGAACGCCACCGAGATGGCCGCGTCCACGGCCAGCAGCGCGACCACGGCCGCCAGCAGCCGGCGCACCGGCCGCAGCAACCGCACCAGCCGGAATTTCGGATCCGGCTGTTCCAGCTCGCGATCGTCGAGCTCCGGTTGTTCGGTCGCCAGAGCCAGGCTCGCCAGCGCGGCCCGCATCTCCGGCGGCGCATCCGGTTCCGAACTCGAATCCTCGGCAGCCGCAACGAGTTCGGCATCCGGGAATCCATCCGGGCCCGGCTCCGCGATACGGCCGCCCGGTCCCGGCAGACGGATCACCCGATCCGCGTGTGCCAGGGTCGATTCGCGGTGCGCGAGGATCAGCGTGGTGCGGCCGTGGGCGGGCAGGGCGTCGAAGATCGCGGCCTCGGTGACGGCGTCCACCGCGGAGGTGGCGTCGTCGAGGACGAGGACGCGCGGGTCGGCGAGCAGGGCGCGCGCCAGGGCAAGGCGTTGCCGCTGCCCTCCGGAGAGCGTGAGGCCGCGCTCGCCGACGACGGTGTCGTAACCGTCCGGCAGGGCGCGGATGAATTCGTCGGCCGCGGCCATCCGGGCGGCCGCGCGGATCTCCTCGGGACCGGCATCCGGTGCGCCGAGCGCGATATTGGCGGAGATGGTGTCGGAGAACAGGAACGGCTCGTCGAAGACGACGCCGATCGCCTCGCGCAGATCGGCGGCCCGCACCCGCCCGATATCGATCCCGGCGGTCTCCGGATCCTGGTCCGCCCCGAAGAGGCTGATCCGTCCCGACTCGGGCGCGTGGAATCGCGGCAGCAGCAGTGTCAGCGTCGATTTTCCGGAGCCGGCCGGTCCGATCACCGCCACCGTCTCGCCGGGGCGCACGGTGAGATCGAAATCGTGCAGCACCGGGCGTCCCGGGTCGAATCCGAAGGTGAGGCCTCGGATGTGCAGCCCGAGCGGCCCCTCCGGCAGCGGTTGCGGATCGGGCGGGTCGATGGTCTCCGGAGCCTCGTCGATGACCTGATAGACGCGTTCGGCCGCCGCCCGGGTCAGCTGCGCCATGACCAGGACGTTGGACAGGATCCGGGTGCTCGAAGCCATCATGGTCACGTAGGTCGCGAAGGCCAGGAAGGTGCCGACGCCGATCACCGAACGCAGCGCCAGCGTGCCGCCGAGGGCGATCACGATCACCAGCCCGGCCTGTGGAATCGCCGACACCGTCGGCGCGAACCGGGAATCGATGCGCGCCGCGCGCATCCGGTGCGCGTAGAGCCGCCGCCCGTGCTCCTCCAGAATCCGCACCATCCGCGATTCCTGGCCGAAACCCTTCACCACCCGCACGCCGGTGACGGTTTCCTCGACGTGCTGGGCCAGATCGGCCGCCCGCTGCTGCGCCGACCAGGTGGCCGCGTGCAGCCGCGGCCGCACCCGGTACACCACCAGCGCCAGCACCGGCACGGTCAGCAACGACACCAGGGCCAGCGGCGGCGAGAGCACCAGCATGGCCACCGCGGCGAAGACGAAGATCAGCAGCGAGGCGGCCGAGAGCGGCGCCATCGCGAGCAGCCCCTGCACCAACTGCAGATCGCTGATCGAGCGCGACACCACCTGGCCGGTGCGCAACCGGTCCTGTCGCGGTCCGTCGTAGCGGTGCAGCGCGGTGAGCAGGTCCACCCGCACCTCGTGCTGGACGTCGAGCGCCAGCCGTCCCGCGAGCCAGCGCCGCCCGTAGGTCGCCGCGAAGCGGGCGATGGCCAGGGCGACCAATATCGCGGCGATCGGAGCGAGTGCCCCGACCTCGCCGGCCCGGGCCCGGTCCAACGCGGCCTTCGCGGCCAGGGGTGCCGCGGCCTC
>NZ_BDBN01000170.1 GCF_001613005.1 Nocardia nova NBRC 15556
CGTCGCTCACCGCCGCGCGTCCGGCCCGGCCCGCAGCGCCGCCGTCACGCCGCCGTCGACGACCAGGTCGGTGCCGTTGAGGAAGCTCGCCGCGTCGGAGAGCGCGAAGGCCACCACGGCCGCCACCTCTTCGGGACGCCCTTCCCGGCGCAGCGGCGTGCGCTCGGCCAACTGTCGCATGGTCGCGTGTTCGGCTGCTTCCTGGCGGCCCTGCGGGGTGTCGATGATGCCGGGCGAAACCGAGCAGATCCGCCCTCCGGAGGGCCCCAGCCGCACTGCCTCCCGCCAGACCAGCCGCTGCACACCGCGTTTGGCCCACCCGTAGGCGATGCCCGGATGCTCCACCGCCGGGCCCACGGTCTCGCGGATCCGGTCGAGGAAATGCTCGTGCAGCGGATCGTCGAGCACGGCGAGGGCGGCGGGATCCGGTGGGTTCGGATCCAGCAGCGGCGCCATCGAGGCGAACACCACCGTCGCCGTGCCCGGACCGACCAGGGGCCGCAACGCGTCCAGCAGGTGGACGGTGCCGATCAGGTCCACGGTGAAGATGCGGCGCCAGTCCGCCATCGTGGGCGAGATCCCCGCCGCATGCGCGACGGCACGCAATTGCCCTCGGCCGCCGACATATTCCGCCAGTTCCGAGACCCGCTCGCGATCGGCGACGTCGACCACGAACGCCTCGGCCCGGGTATGCCCGGACGTCAGCTGCCGCGCGGCCGCGGCCGCACCCGCCTCGTCCCGATCGGCCAGCACCAGCACATCCACCCGTTGCGCCAGCGCGCGGGCACATTCCAGGCCCATCCCGCGTCCCGCGCCGGTCACCAGCCCTACCGCTGTCATCCTCGATCACCTTCGTTCTGTCGTTCGTCGCCCGGCGCCGCCCAGCAGCGGGCCAGGCCGGATTCGGCGGCGCGCGTGAGCAATTCGACGCGGAAGCCGTTCGGGCCGTTCAGGAAGGCGAACAGCGGCGCATCGCCGGGACCCGGCCGCATCGCCTCCACCGTGTATCCGGTTCGCTCCAGTTCCGCGATATCGGCGGCCACGTCGTCGGACCAGTAGCCGACGTGGTGAATGCCGCTGCCGGACACCGGTTCCCACAGGGTGCCCGCCACCGCCCGGATCACCTCCACACGCGGCACGGTCGTCGAGTACACGCAGCGGATATCGACGGCCTGTTCACCGGAGGACGACACCACCGTGAGCGGCCCGCCCGTCTCGATACCCCACTCGTAGCCCAGCACCTGCGACAGCGCCGCGGTCGTGGCCGCCACGTCCGCGGCGACGATGCCGATGTGGAACTGGTCGGCGGCCCTCATCCGTTCCCGCTCGCCGAAATGCCAGTCGCCGTGTCAAGAATGCTATTCTTCTTCATGAGAATCATATTTCCACCGAATGGGAGGAGGCGCAATGGCGTGGGACTTCGAGACCGATCCGCAGTTCCAGCAAAAGCTGGACTGGGCCGATGCGTTCGTCCGCGAGGAGGTCGAACCGCTCGACCTGCTCTGGCCGCACGAGCAGTTCGTGCCGCCGGACCCGGCCCGCCGCGCCGTGCTCGATCCGCTCAAACAGCAGGTGCGCGACCAGGGGCTGTGGGCCACGCATTTGGGCCCCGATCTCGGCGGGCAGGGCTACGGGCAGCTGAAACTGGCGCTGCTGAACGAGATTCTGGGGCGGTCGTCGTGGGCGCCGGTGATCTTCGGATGCCAGGCGCCCGATACCGGCAACGCCGAGATCATCGCGCATTTCGGCACCGAGGAGCAGAAGCGGCGCTACCTGCGGCCGCTGCTCGCGGGTGACCTGTTCTCCAGCTATTCGATGACCGAACCGCAGGCCGGCGCCGACCCGACCCGGTTCACCACCTCCGCCGTGCGCGACGGCGACGACTGGATCATCAACGGCTGGAAGTTCTTCTCCTCGAACGCGGCCACCGCGGCCTTTCTCATCGTCATGGTGGTGACCGACCCGAATGTCAGTGCCTACCAAGGCATGTCGATGTTCCTGGTTCCGACCGACACTCCCGGTGTTCGCATCGAACGCAATGTCGGGCTCTACGGCGAGCCGCTCGACGGCGGCGCGCACGCGCTGATCCACTACGACAATGTGCGCGTGCCGGATTCGGCACTGCTCGGCGGCGCCGGACAGGCGTTCGCGATCGCGCAGACCCGGCTCGGCGGTGGCCGCATCCATCACGCCATGCGCACCATCGGACTGGCTCGCAGCGCGCTGGACATGATGTGCGAGCGGGCACTGAGCCGCGAAACGGCGGGCAGCCGGTTGTCGGACAAACAGTTCGTGCAGGGCTATATCGCCGATTCCTACGCCCAGCTACAACAGTTCCGGCTGTTCGTGCTCTACACCGCGTGGGAGATCGACAAATACAACGACTACCGCAAGGTGCGCAAGGACATCGCCGCGGTGAAGGTCGTGATGCCGACCGTGCTGCACGACATCGCCTGGCGCGCGATGCAGGTGCACGGTGCGCTCGGGGTCACCAACGAGATGCCGTTCTTCACCATGATCCACGGCGCCGGGGTGATGGGGCTGGCCGACGGGCCCACCGAGGTACACAAGGGCACCGTCGCCAAACAGGTACTGCGCGAGTACCGCCCGAGCGAGGATCTGTGGCCCAGCCAGTGGATTCCGAAGAAGCTCGACGCCGCGCGCGCGAAATTCGCCGACTATCTCGAACACGAAGTAGGTAACCAGTGATCGACACCGCCCGCCTCGCCGAGTGGATGGACGCCCGCGACCTGCCCGGCCGCGGCGAACCGGCGCAGGCCCGGTTCCTCTCCGGCGGCACCCAGAACGAGATCTATCTGATCGATCGCGGCGACCATCGCTGCGTCCTGCGCATCCCGCCCGCCGGCGCACCACCCGAACGCGACGCCGGGATCGAGCGGGAGTGGCGGATCACCGCGGCCCTGGAGGGCACCGACGTGCCGCATACGCCCGCGGTCGCGGTCTGCGCCGACCATTCCGTGCTGGGCCGCACCTTCTACCTGATGGGCTATGTGGACGGCTGGTCGCCGATGGACAGCAAACGCTGGCCGGCGCCGTTCGACACCGACCTCGGCGCCCGGGCCGGCCTGGCCTACCGGCTCGCCGAAGGGATCGCCCTGCTGTCGCGAGTCGACTGGCGCGCCAGGGGATTACAGGATCTGGGCCGTCCCGACGGCTTCCACGAACGGCAGGTCCAGCGCTGGACCGACTTCTTCGCCCGCCACCGCGGCCGCGACCTCGACGGGATGGCCGAGGCCACCGCATGGCTGCGCGCGCACCGGCCCCTCGACTACATCCCGGGCCTCATGCACGGTGACTACCAGTTCGCCAACGTCATGTTCGAACACGGCGCGCCCGCCCGGCTGGCGGCGCTGGTCGACTGGGAGATGGGAACGGTCGGCGATCCGAAACTCGATCTCGCCTGGATGGTGCAGAGTTGGCCGGAGGACACCTCCGCACCGGAGGCCGCGGGAGTGAGTTATGTGGATCTGCGCGGTATGCCGTCGCGCGACCAACTGGTCGCGCGCTACGCGGACGTGTCCGGCCGCCAGGTCGACGACCTCGACTACTACCTGATCCTGGCGAAATGGAAGCTGGCGATCGTGCTGGAACGCGG
>NZ_BDBN01000171.1 GCF_001613005.1 Nocardia nova NBRC 15556
GGCGCGGCCGTCGTCGCGATATCCGGCCCGGCGCGACTCGCCGCGTCGCGGCCGGTTCCGCGGCCCGGAATGCGCCTCCCGAATCCGCAGAGTCCGTGCCCGATTCCGCGGTGGCCACGCCGTGCCCGCTCACTCATCGATACGGCTGTGAAGTTGTGGGGCTGATGAGGTGATCGGTGGTCCGGATACGATATTGCTATGGCGGATGGATCGGATTCCGACCTGATCGCGGGGGAACTACGCGCAGACCTGCTGCGCGCGCTGTCCTATGTCGAAACCGAGGACGGCCCGGACGGCAGCTACATCGTCAACGGCGATCTGCCGCCCGAGGTGGCGCCTCCGTTCATCCGGGCGATCATGCGAATCGAGGCGGAACTGCTGCTTCACGACGCCGAGCAGGTGACCGTGGAACGCGGCGAACCGCGCAGTCCGGAGGAGCGCCGCACCGACGCCTTCGTCGCCCTGGCGCTGCGGGTCACCGACGATACGTGAGCGTGCCCGCCCGGATATCGCACCGTGCAGCCGATATCGCCGATTGCGAACGGTGCGGCCATCGGGTCCGTAACCTTGCACTCGGTACCGTCGAGTGCTAGAAAGGTCCTGGCACTCTCGACCAGTGAGTGCTAGGTCGGGCAGGTGAGACCGGGTTCCCAGACACCCTCGGTCGTCCGTCGCGGGCACCGTACCTGGCCAGCGTAATGGGGCGATCCAACCTGCGGTCGCTCTGTGTGTCAGCCCCATATACATGTGGAGGATCTCAACGCAATGGCCAAGACAATTGCGTACGACGAAGAGGCCCGTCGCGGTCTCGAGCGGGGACTGAACAGCCTCGCCGACGCGGTCAAGGTGACGCTGGGCCCCAAGGGTCGCAACGTTGTCCTGGAGAAGAAGTGGGGCGCCCCCACGATCACCAACGATGGTGTGTCCATCGCCAAGGAGATCGAGCTGGAGGACCCCTACGAGAAGATCGGCGCCGAGCTGGTCAAAGAGGTCGCCAAGAAGACCGACGATGTCGCCGGTGACGGCACCACCACCGCTACCGTGCTCGCCCAGGCGCTGGTGCGCGAGGGCCTGCGCAACGTCGCGGCCGGTGCGAACCCGCTGGGCCTGAAGCGCGGCATCGAGAAGGCCGTCGAGGCCGTCACGGCCAAGCTGCTCGACACCGCCAAGGAGGTCGAGACCAAGGAGCAGATCGCTGCCACCGCGGCCATCTCCGCCGGCGACGCGTCCATCGGTGAGCTGATCGCCGAGGCCATGGACAAGGTCGGCAAGGAAGGCGTCATCACCGTCGAGGAGAGCAACACCTTCGGCCTCCAGCTGGAGCTGACCGAGGGTATGCGCTTCGACAAGGGCTACATCTCGGGCTACTTCGTCACCGACGCCGAGCGTCAGGAAGCGGTCCTCGAGGACCCCTACATCCTGCTGGTCGGTTCCAAGGTGTCGACCGTCAAGGACCTGCTGCCGCTGCTGGAGAAGGTCATCCAGGCCGGTAAGCCGCTGCTGATCATTGCCGAGGACGTCGAGGGCGAGGCCCTGTCGACCCTGGTCGTGAACAAGATCCGCGGCACCTTCAAGTCCGTCGCCGTCAAGGCCCCGGGCTTCGGCGACCGCCGCAAGGCGCAGCTGGCCGACATCGCCATCCTCACCGGTGGCGAGGTCATCAGCGAAGAGGTCGGCCTGAACCTGGAGACGGCCACCGTCGACCTGCTGGGCACCGCCCGCAAGGTCGTGGTGACCAAGGACGAGACCACCATCGTCGACGGTGCCGGTGATGCCGACGCCATCGCGGGTCGCGTCGCCCAGATCCGCACCGAGATCGAGAACTCGGATTCGGACTACGACCGCGAGAAGCTGCAGGAGCGCCTGGCCAAGCTGGCCGGCGGTGTTGCGGTGATCAAGGCCGGCGCCGCCACCGAGGTGGAGCTCAAGGAGCGCAAGCACCGCATCGAGGACGCGGTGCGCAACGCCAAGGCCGCCGTCGAAGAGGGCATCGTCCCCGGTGGTGGTGTGGCGCTGCTGCAGGCCGGCCCGGCGCTGGACGACCTGAAGCTGACCGGTGACGAGGCCACCGGCGCGAACATCGTGAAGGTGGCGCTGGCCGCGCCGCTGAAGCAGATCGCCTTCAACGCCGGCCTCGAGCCCGGCGTGGTCGCCGAGAAGGTCGCCAACCTGCCGACCGGCCAGGGCCTCAACGCCGACTCCGGCGAGTACGAGGACCTGCTGGCCGCCGGTGTCGCCGACCCGGTCAAGGTCACCCGTTCGGCGCTGCAGAACGCCGCGTCGATCGCCGCGCTGTTCCTCACCACCGAGGCCGTCGTGGCCGACAAGCCGGAGAAGGCCGCCGCTCCCGTCGGCGACCCGACCGGTGGCATGGGCGGCATGGACTTCTGAGTCCTGCCTTCCGGCAACACCTTTCGAACCGGTAGCCGGTCCGCCTTCGGGCGGGCCGGCTACCGGCGTTTCGGCGGTACGAACGTCTGCGTCGGCTGTCGAATGTAGCGGTTATCGGTCATATTTCCCCTAACTTGCAGTCTCGCAAGGGCTTTCGGGACACCCGGCCTGGACAACACCGGTTGTGGAACGCATTCTTTTCGGTTGGCTTCATCCGGAAGCCTTCGATAGGGGAAAAACACCATGTTGTCGATGGGCAAGCTTGCCCTGGGATTCGTCGCGACCACCGCGACGGCCTTCGTCGTCGCGGGAACCGGTTCGGCGGCGGCGGAGCGGGGGCCGGACGGCCACCTGTACGGCGCGTTCGCCATCTCCTACGAAATGGACGACGGCTGGCACATCGGAAGTGTCGTCAACGCGCCCGATCAGGACACGGCCGACCGGGATGCGGTGGACGTGTGCGGGTCGAAGGGGGCTCCCGGTTGCGCGACCATCCTTCGCTTCGTCGACGGATGCGGGGCGGTCGCCAGGCGTGACGACGTTCATACCGTCGGAACCGGTGCCACCCTGCAGGAGGCCGAGCGCAACGCCATCGCGGCGCTGGGCCCGGATCGCCCGCCGACCCTGAGTTCGGACGGTTCGGGTCCCGCCGTCATCAGCGCGTCGCGCTGCAACGGCTGACCCGCAGCCGAAATCGTCGCGTATCCCCGAGACGCGTATCGCGAATAGCGATCGGAAGCCGGTCCCGCCCCCACCGCGGGCCGGCTTCCGGCATTTCGGGGCGGGCTTCGGCCGACGGTCGGAATTTCTCGCCGGACGCCGATGTTGTGAATGGTGTTGCGAGCGCATCCGATGTGCGTCGTCAGGCCGGATGACCAGGCGATTTGACTTCGAATGCGGTTGGCACGTAACTTATTCCAGGTCAGAGCGACACGGACACCGACCCGGAGCCGAGAGGCCCGGGACAACGAGGTCGGACGAGGAGCGCCTGACAATCACACTGGTTCGGTAAGAGGGACCCCGATTTGGTCGGGAACTTCTGGCTGAGCTAAGCTGCAAAAGTTGCCCAACCGATCGACCGGGAGAATCCCGCGAGATTGCTGGTGCGTG
>NZ_BDBN01000172.1 GCF_001613005.1 Nocardia nova NBRC 15556
CGCCGCGAGCCGCACCGCCGACCGAACCGGGGCCGGCGGTGGCCGCGCGGCCGGCGCCGAGGGTGAGTCAGGTCCGCGAGGTCGCCAAGGAGACCGGCGCGAATTCGGTGAACCGCACCGACAAGCGCTGGCAGGTCAATGGGACCGACCTGGGCATCATGTGGGAGAGCGCGCCGGGGGAGATCGCGACGGCCTTCGGCGATACCGTCGGGCACGGGTTCCACCCGCCGGGCGGGATGGGCGAGGACTGGCGCAGCAATCTGCTCGCCTTCAGCACGAATCGCGACCTCGGCAAGGGCATGATCATCGACCGCATGGTCACCGACGATCGTTGTCACGCCGCCGAGGTGCTCGCCAGTCGCAAGAAGGACAATATCGAGATCACCACGATTCCGACCTCCGGTTTCGCGCTGCCGCATCGAGGTTCGGCCGACGGCATCCGGCAGTTCATGAGCTACATGTCGATTCGGACCTGGAACAGCCTGCCGGGCACCTTCTACACCAACTACGGCGGTATCGCGTACTCCGACGACCACGGGCAGACCTGGACCAAGGATCCGCACGCGCACTGGGACAATATCTTCGGCCTCGCGAATTTCCAGGTGTCGGCGATGGTTCCGCAGGGTGACTACGTCTACTTGTTCGGCACGCCGAATACGCGGCTCGGCTCGGTCGGCCTCGCCCGGGTGCCCACGGAGCACGTGCTCGACACCTCCGCCTACCAGTACTGGCGCGACGGCACCTGGACTCCGGTCGGCGGAGCCGCTTCCGCCACACCGATCGTCGACGGACCGGCCGGCGAACTGTCGGTGCGCTACGACAGCGCACGCGGTGTCTGGCAGATGAGTTATCTCGACACCGCGAAGGCGGCGGTCGTCGTGCGCGAATCGAACACGCCGCAGGGTCTGTGGTCGCCGAGTTCGCCGCTGTTGCACGTCTCGGCCGAATACCCCGAACTCTACGGCGGATTCATCCACCCGTGGTCGACGTCCTCGGATCTGTACTTCACCGTCAGCACCTGGAGCGACTACAACGTCTACCTGATGCACGCCCGGCTGGACTGACGTTCGAGCCGGCGGTCAGGACAGTTGGACCTCGGCCAGCGCGCGGCCGAACAGCTTCTTCCCCGCCGAGGTGGCGCTCAGCAGAATCGTCGCGACCCGGCGCTCCGGATCCAGCGACTTGATCTTGGCGGAGAAGTCGATCTGCGCCGGCGAATGACGTTCCACCGGAACGTATCCGGAGAAGCGGACACTGTAGCTTTCGATCGCGCCCGGATCTCCGAGCCACGAGGTCAGATACTGCGCACCCAGGCCCATGGTGAGCATGCCGTGCGCGACCACGGTGGGCAGGCCGGCCAGTTCGGCCGCGCGGTCGCTGAAGTGGATCGGGTTGGAATCACCCGCCACACCGGCGTAGTTGACCAGATCGCCGCGGGTGAGCCGCATCGTGGCGGGGGGCAGTTGGTCGCCCACCGCGATATCGTCGAAATTCGGCTGAGTCTCGACGGTGACGTCCCTGCGCGATTCGGCGAGCCCGGGTTCGGGGGTGGCCTCCTCGGCGGCGATCGGGATCAGCACCTCCGGGGTGGTCGCGCCGACCTCCCGGCGATGCATGACCACACCTTCGACCAGCCGCACGATATCGGCGTCGACCTCGGCGCCCAGGCGCGCCACGATGGTGGTGAGTCCCACCTGAACGACGGTGTCCTCGGCATCGAGGATGGTGGCCTTCACGGTGATGAAATCGTTTCCACGCAGGTGGCGGATCGATTCGATCTCCGCCTCGCTGCGCAGGGCGTCGCCGGCCAGGATCGGGCGGTGAATGTGGAAGACCTGGTCGGTCTGCAGGATCTGCGACAGGTCGTATTCGCTGAGCACGCTGTCGAGCAGGGCCTGGGTGGTCGCCATGCCGAGCACCGAGGCGAAGGTCGGCGGCGCCACGACGGCATCCCAGCCGAGCTTGGCGGCGTCGGCCTCGAAGTGGTGGGCGGGATGATGGTTCTGCACGGCCCGCGCGAATTCGCGGACCTTCTCCCTGCCCACCTCGTAGCGGTCCCGAATCCGGTAATGCCGACCGGCCAGTGCCGTGGATGCCGGCGCGTCGGGTGCCAGCTCCGGCATGTCCCTTGCTCCCTGCTCGATTCTTACTGCGTAAACGACAGCACCGGTCGACCGCCCCGGAACAGATCGGCGGAGGGTCGGCGGGTGACAATCCGAGCCATGCTATCGGCGGACCGGACCGCTGACCAGGTGTCTGTGACGTGCATCGCCGGGAAGCGGCGCGATGTGACACCAAGGTGACGCACGTCATCGACTCCGGCGCGTCTACTGCGCGGCACCGGCGGGATCGCACACCTTCCAGCCGCCGTCGGTCTGCTGCAGATCGAAGGTGCGGGCGGTCGAGCGGCTCGGATCGGCATCGGTGTAGATGTCGACCTGAGCGACGGCCTTGTCCCCGGTGATCTGGACGCCGTCCACGCCCGCGACCTTCGGGATCTTCTTCTGATCCACCGCCAGCTTGTGCACGCCGGCGTACTGATCGGGCGCGATGTTCTGATAGAAGTCGTGCAGTTTGCCGCACGTCGCGGATTGCAGCTGACTCAGGTTTCCGGACGCCAGTGCGTTGGTGTAGCTGTTGACCGCGCCCTTGACCTGTGCCTCCGGCGAATTGTCGGATCCGCCGGTGACGAGTGCGACCACCGCCACGATCGCGACGATCACCACCACGACCGTGCCGCCGGCGAGCAGCAGCCAGCGCTTACTGCGCGCGGGCTGTCCCGGCGCGGCGTCCGGTCCCGGTTCCGGCGCCGGTACTCGCTGGGGCTGCGCCACCGGGCGCGGTGCACCCAGCTGGCCCGGTCCGCCCGGTTGTCCCGGTGCGCCCGGCCGGTTCGGTCCACCCGGGCCGGCCGGCTGCGCGGACAGTGTCGGCGCTGTCATCTTGGTATCGGCGGGTGACGATGCGCCGCCGGGGCGCTGGCCTTGTTCACCTTGCGCCGCAGGACCTTTCAGGCCCTGTGCGCCGAGTGCCGCCGCCGCTCCCAGCTGCCCCGGCCCACCGGGACGCTGCTGGCCGGGCGCTCCCGGGCCTTGTGCACCTGGCCCCTGCGCGCCGGGACCCTGCTGGCCTGGGCCCTGCGCACCTGGACCCTGCGGTCCCGGCCGCCCGGCCCCCTGTGCACCCGGGCCCTGGGGGTTCTGCCCGCCGGGACGCTGCGGACCTTGTCCACGTCCCTGCGCGCCGGGGCCACCGGGGCCCTGCTGAGCAGGTCCGTTCGTACCGGCTCCGGGGCCCTGTCCCGGCCCGCCCGGAACCTGCTGCCTCGGGGCGTTCGGCCCGCTCGCAGCGGATTGCGGTCCCGGTCGACCCGGACCTTGCTGCCCTGGTCCACCGGGGCCGCCCG
>NZ_BDBN01000173.1 GCF_001613005.1 Nocardia nova NBRC 15556
CGCGGGGTGCGGTGATGGCGGCCTCCATCTTCATGGCCTCGATGGTGCCGACCGTGTCACCGGCGGCGACCGTATCGCCCTCACCGACGGTCAGGGTGACGACACCGGCGAAGGGTGCGGCGATGTGGCCGGCGTTGTTCTTGTCGGCCTTCTCCGCCACCGGAACCTCGCTGGCGATCGAGCGGTCGCGCACCTGCACCGGACGCAGCTGCCCGTTGAGAATGCACATCACCGTGCGCATGCCGCGCTCGTCCGGCTCCGAGATCGCCTCGAGGCCGATGAGCAGGGTGACGCCCTTCTCCAGTTCGACGCGGTGTTCCTCACCGTGGCGCAGACCGTAGAAGAACTGGTTCGCCGACAATCCGGTGGTGTCGCCGTACTTCTCCCGATGCGCCAGGAATTCCGCGGTCGGAGCAGGAAACAGCAACCGGTTCAACGTCTCTCGGCGCTGCTGTGACGAACCGTCCAGTGCCGCGGCGTCTTCCGCGGTCAGCGGCACTTCCGGCTTCGCCGGGCCGCGACCTTCGAGGGCGCGGCTGCGGAAGGGTTCGGGCCAGCCGCCCGCCGGGGTGCCCAGTTCGCCACGCAGGAAACCGATGACCGAGTCCGGGATGTCGTAGCGCGCGGGGTCGGTGGCGAAATCGTCCACGTCCACGCCCGATCCGACCAGCGACAGGGCCAGATCGCCGACCACCTTGGAGGACGGGGTGACCTTCACCAGCCGGCCCAGCAGCCGGTCGGCGGCCGCGTACTTCGCCTCGACCTCTTCGAACCGGTCGCCCAGCCCGAGCGCGATCGCCTGCTGCCGCAGATTCGACAGCTGCCCGCCCGGGATCTCGTGGTGGTACACCCGCCCGGTCGGCCCCGGCAACCCGGACTCGAAGGGGGCGTACACCTTTCGCAGTGCCTCCCAGTACGGCTCGAGGTCGCAGACGGCATCGAGGTTCAGCCCGGTGTCGTAGGGCGAATGCGCGGCCGCGGCGACGATCGCCGAGAGCGCGGGCTGGCTCGTGGTGCCAGCCATCGGCGCACTCGCCCCGTCCACGGCGTCCGCGCCGGCCTGCCAGGCGGCCAGGTAGGTGGCGAGTTGCCCGCCCGGAGTGTCGTGGGTGTGCACGTGCACCGGCAGATCGAAGTTGCTGCGCAGCGCGGTCACCAGCGTGTGCGCGGCCGGCGCTCGCAGCAGCCCGGCCATGTCCTTGATGCCGATCACGTGCGCGCCGGCCTCGACGATCTGCTCGGCGAGCTTCAGGTAGTAGTCGAGGGTGTAGAGGTTCTCGTCCGGATTCGACAAATCACCGGTATAGGACATCGCGACCTCGGCCAGCGCGGTGCCGGTCTCGCGTACCGCGTCGATCGCCGGCCGCATCTGATCCACATTGTTCAGCGCGTCGAAGATCCGGAAGATATCAATACCGGTACCGGTGGCCTCGCGCACGAACGCCCGCGTCACCTGCTCCGGATACGGCGTGTACCCGACGGTGTTGCGCCCGCGCAGCAGCATCTGCAAGCAGATGTTCGGAATCGCCTCCCGCAGCGCGGCCAGCCGCTCCCACGGGTCCTCGTACAGGAAGCGCAGCGCCACATCGTAGGTCGCGCCACCCCAGCATTCGACCGACAACAGTTCCGGGGTCATCCGCGCCACGTGCCCGGCGACGGTCAGCAGTCCGCGCGTGCGCACCCGCGTCGCGAGCAGCGACTGATGGGCGTCGCGGAACGTGGTGTCGGTGACGCCGACCGCGTCGCGCTCCCGCAACCACCGCGCGAAACCCTCGGGTCCCAGTTCGAGCAGACGCTGGCGGGTACCGTCCGGCGGCGGCGCACCCAGATCGATCGCCGGCAACTTGTCGTGCGGGTAGACCGCCGTCGGCCGCTCACCGTGCGGCTTGTTCACGGTCACGTCGGCCAGATAGCGCAGGATGCGGGTGCCGCGGTCGGCCGAACCGCGCTGGGTCAGCAGTTCCGGGCGCTCGTCGATGAACGAGGTGGTGATGCGTCCGGCGCGGAAATCCGGATCGTCGAGCACGGCCTGCAGGAAGGGGATGTTGGTGGCCACGCCGCGGATGCGGAATTCCGCCACCGCGCGCCGGGCCCGCGCCACCGCCGCGCCGAAGTCACGGCCGCGACAGGTCAGCTTGACCAGCATGGAGTCGAAGTGGGCGCCGACCTCGGCGCCGAGATTCGCCCCGCCGTCGAGCCGGATGCCACCGCCGCCGGGCGAGCGGTAGGCGGTGATGCGGCCGGTGTCGGGACGGAATCCGTTGGCCGGATCCTCGGTCGTGATCCGGCACTGCAGCGCGGCACCGTGAATCGACACGCTGTCCTGACTCAGCCCCAGATCCGCCAGCGACTCGCCGGCCGCGATGCGCAACTGCGACTGCACCAGATCCACATCGGTGATCTCCTCGGTCACCGTGTGCTCGACCTGGATCCGCGGGTTCATCTCGATGAACACGTGCTGGCCGCGCTCGTCGAGCAGGAACTCCACGGTGCCCGCGCACGAGTACCCGATCTGGCGCGCGAACGCCACCGCGTCGGCGCAAATACGCATCCGCAGTGCGGGATCCAGATTCGGCGCGGGCGCCAGCTCGATCACCTTCTGATGCCGCCGCTGCAGCGAACAGTCACGCTCGAACAGATGCATGACGTTGCCGTGCTGATCGGCCAGGATCTGCACCTCGATATGCCGCGGGTTGATCACCGCCTGCTCGAGGAAGACCGTCGCGTCTCCGAACGCCGATTCCGCCTCGCGCATGGCGGCCTCGATGGCCTCGCGCAGTTGCACCCGATCCGCCACCCGGCGCATACCGCGACCGCCACCGCCGGCGACCGCCTTCACGAACACCGGGAAGTCCATCTCCTCCGATGCCCGCAGCAACTCCTCGACATCGGCCGAGGGCGCGCTGGAGTTCAGCACCGGGAGCCCGGCCGCCTTCGCCGCCGCGATGGCCCGCGCCTTGTTACCGGTCAGTTCGAGCACCTCGGCCGAGGGGCCGATGAAGGTGATGCCCTCGGCCGCACAGGCCGCGGCGAGGTCCGGATTCTCCGACAGGAAGCCGTAGCCGGGGTAGACCGCATCGACGCCGGCGGACTTGGCGGCGCTGATGATCTCGGGAATCGAGAGGTAGGCGCGCACCGGATGTCCGGGGACACCGATCTGGTACGACTCGTCGGCCTTGA
>NZ_BDBN01000174.1 GCF_001613005.1 Nocardia nova NBRC 15556
GGCGCGGCAGCAGGATGGTGTTACTCGGCCGACCGCCCGGGAACCACCGATGCGGGGACCGCTCGCCCACGCTGTCGAGGTCGCCGAAAGCCAGAGCCCGGGTCTGGGCGAACAGGTTCGCCATCAGCAGATCGTGGTGCGCCCGATAGGGGTGCGCGGGTTCGAGCACACCGATGAAGTCACTCGGCACCGGCGTCGTGCCCTGATGCAGCATCTGGAAGAACGCGTGCTGCCCGTTCGTGCCCGGCGCACCCCACAGGATCGGCGCGGTATCGACACCGACCGGGCGTCCGTGCCGGTCGACCGATTTGCCGTTGCTCTCCATGTCGAGCTGCTGCAGATACGCCGGCAGCAACGCCAGCCGCTGATCATACGGCAATACCGCGAAACCCTGTGCGCCGCAGAAGTTTCGATACCAGATACCGAGCAGGCCCAGCAGCACCGGCAGGTTCTCCTCGAACGCGGCCGTGCGGAAATGCCGATCCATGCTGTGGGCTCCGGCCAGCAGCTCACGGAACTGTTCGGGGCCG
>NZ_BDBN01000175.1 GCF_001613005.1 Nocardia nova NBRC 15556
GCCGCGGCAGCAGGATCGTGTTGCTCGGCCGACCGCCCGAGAACGAACGATGCGGCGGCCGCTCCCCCGAGCTGTCGAGTTCCCCGAACGCCAGAGCGCGGGTCTGGGCGAGCAGATTCGCCATCAGCAGGTCGTGATGGTCCCGGTAGGTGTGGGCGGGTTCGAGCACTCCGATGAAGTCACTGGGCACCACAGTCGTGCCCTGATGCAGCATCTGGAAGAACGCGTGCTGCCCGTTCGTGCCCGGCGCACCCCACAGGATCGGCGCGGTATCGACACCGACCGGGCGTCCGTGCCGGTCGACCGATTTGCCGTTGCTCTCCATGTCGAGCTGCTGCAGATACGCCGGCAGCAACGCCAGCCGCTGATCATACGGCAATACCGCGAAACCCTGTGCGCCGCAGAAGTTTCGATACCAGATACCGAGCAGGCCCAGCAGCACCGGCAGGTTCTCCTCGAACGCGGCCGTGCGGAAATGCCGATCCATGCTGTGGGCTCCGGCCAGCAGCTCACGGAACTGTTCGGGGCCGATGGCGATCATGAGCGACAGCCCGATCGCCGACGGCAGCGAATACCGCCCGCCGACCCAGTCCCAGAACTCGAACATGTTCGCCGGATCGATCCCGAAAGCAGCGACCTCCTCGGCGTTGGTCGATACAGCGACGAAATGCCTACCCACCGCTTCGTCGCCGAGGCGATCCACCAGCCACCGGCGGGCGGTACGGGCGTTGGTCAACGTCTCGATCGTGGTGAAGGTCTTCGACGAAACGACGAACAACGTCGTCTCGGCATCCAGCCCACCCAGGACCCGGTCGATATCGTGGCCGTCGACGTTCGACACGAACCGCACCTCGATCCCGGACTGCGCGAATTCGCGCAACGCGTGGTAGGCCATCGCGGGACCCAGATCGGATCCGCCGATACCGATGTTGACGACCGTCCGAACGCGACGGCCGGTCGCGCCACGCCACCGTCCCGACCGAATCGCCTCGGCCAGATCACTCATCCGATCCAGCACCTCGTGCACCGAACCGACGACATCGGCACCGTCCAGCAGAACGGATTCGGATGCGGGAGTCCGCAACACGGTGTGCAGCACCGCGCGATCCTCGGTCGTATTGATCCGCGCGCCACCGAACATCGCCTCGATGCCCGCCGCAAGGCCACGATCGCGAGCCAGACGCATCAGCAGGCTCATGGTGCGATCGGTGACCAGGTTCTTCGAATAGTCGAGCACCACACCGTCGTGTTCGGCGGACAACTCGGTTCCGCGCCGAGGATCGCGATCGAACAACTCCCGCAACGATGTCGCGGCCAATTCGTCACGGTGCGTTGCCAATTCGTGCCAGACGGGCAACGCGGACAGGCTCGCCGGCACCTCGCTACTGCGTTCCGCGCCGACGGCGGCGGTCTCCGGAGACCACGACCTCATGACCGCACCCCCGACAGGAGCCGCTCAACGTCTTCGATCATCGCTTGCCACGACGTCTGAAACTTCGCGACACCCTCGCGCTCGAGCTGCTCGAGCACATCGTCGAAATCGATCCCCATCTCGCCGAGTTGACCGGAGACCTCCCACGCGTCGTCATAGTTGGGCCTAATTCGGTCACCCAGAACGGTTCCATGCGAGATCACCGCGTCCAGAGTCGCCGCCGGCATCGTGTTCACCGTTCCCGGCGCGACAAGCTCTGTCACATAGCGGGTGTCGGCGTAGGCAGGATCCTTCACACCTGTCGACGCCCACAGCGGACGCATCGGTGACGCTCCGGCCGCACGCAACTCCAGCCAGCGAGGATCACGCAGCATGTTCTCGTAACGCAGATACGCCAAGCGCGCGTTCGCGATCGCGGCGCGCCCGCGCAGCGCGGCAGCGGCAGGTGTCGCGAGCGCGTCGAGACGCCGATCCACCTCCGTATCGACGCGGGAGACGAAAAACGATGCCACAGAACCGATCTCGGATAGTGGCCGCCCGGCGGCGCGCGCCAGTTCCAGTCCCGCCAAGAACGCGTCGATGACTTGGTGATAGCGCCGCACGGAGAAGATCAACGTCACATTGACGCTGATTCCTTGTGCAAGACAGGTGGTGATCGCCGGCAAACCCTCGACGGTGGCGGGGATCTTGATCATCACATTGGGCCGGTCGACGACCCGCCACAGCTGCCGAGCCTCCTCGATCGTGCGCTCGGTGTCGCGGGCCCAGCGCGGGTCGACCTCGATCGACACGCGCCCATCACATCCCGCGGTCGCTCGATAGACGGGCCAGAGCACATCGCACGCTGACCGAACATCTCCCGTAGTCAACGTCCGGACGGCATCGAGCGCGGAAACACCACGCCCACGCAGAACCCGCATCTCCTCTTCATATTCCGCGTCTTCGCCGAGTGCGTTGTGGAAGATCGTCGGGTTCGTCGTCAGACCGACGACCGTGCCCGAACGGACGAGCTGAGCCAGCTGCCCGGACCGCAACACGTGCCTGCTCAGGTCGTCCAGCCAGACCGAGACCCCCTCGTCGGCCAAACGCTTCAGGGTGCGATTCATCGAATTCCTCGAATTTTCGTGCGCTCGAATTCGCGCAAACTATGCTCGAAATCATGCACGAACGTGCGCGAGCAAGTCAACACCA
>NZ_BDBN01000176.1 GCF_001613005.1 Nocardia nova NBRC 15556
TCGTAGGTGTGGGCGCCGAAGAAGTCACGCTGGGCCTGGGTGAGGGCGGCGGGCAGACGTCGCGCGCGCAGGGCGTCGTAGTAGGACAGCGAGGAAGCGAAGGCCGGCACCGGGATTCCCAGCAGGGTCGCGGTGGAGACCACGCGGCGCCAGCTGTCGACGGCCTGCTCGATGGCCTCACGGAAGTAGGGGGCCAGGATCAGGCTCGGCAGCTCCGGATTCTCCTCGTAGGCGTCTTTGATGCGGTTGAGGAAGCGGGCCCGGATGATGCAGCCCCCGCGCCAGATGGTGGCCAGGTCACCGGGGCGCAGGTTCCAGTCGTATTCGGTGCTGCCCGCCGCGATCTGGTCGAAGCCCTGAGCGTAGGCGACGATCTTGGAGGCATACAGCGCCCTGCGGATATCCTCCGTGAACTGCGCTGCGTCGGTGGGCTTTTCGGCGAGCGTTCCGGAGGCCAGGTCGTGCGCCGCCCGGCGTTGCGCGCGCGAGCCGGACAGTGCGCGGGCGAAGACGGCCTCGGCGATGCCGGTGACGGGCACGCCGAGATCGAGCGCGGACTTGACCGTCCAGCGCCCGGTGCCCTTCTGCTCGGCGGCGTCGATGATCACATCGACAAGTGGTTTACCGGTCTTTGCGTCGGTCTGCTCGAGCACCTGCGCGGTGATCTCCACCAGGTAGGACTCCAGGTCGCCGGAGTTCCATTCGGTGAACACATCGGCGATCTGCCCGGCGTCGAAGCCGAGAGCGTCGCGCAGCAGGTGGTAGGCCTCACCGATGAGTTGCATATCGGCGTACTCGATGCCGTTGTGCACCATCTTCACGAAGTGACCCGAGCCGTCGGGGCCGATGTGGGTGCAGCAGGGGACGCCGTCGACCTTCGCCGAAATCGACTCCAGCAACGGGCCCAGCGACTCGTAGGACTCCTTCGGCCCGCCCGGCATGATGGCCGGCCCGTTGAGCGCGCCCTCCTCACCGCCGGAGATGCCCGCGCCCACGAAGTTCAGTCCACGCGCCTTCATGGCCGCCTCGCGGCGGATGGTGTCGGTGTAGAGGGCGTTGCCGCCGTCGATGATGATGTCGCCGGGCTCCATGACGGCGGCCAGTTCCTCGATCACCGCATCGGTGGCCTCGCCCGCCTTGACCATGATCAGCACACGCCGCGGCTTCTCCAACGCGCCGACGAATTCCTCGATGGTCTCGGTGCGGACGAACTCGCCCTCGTCCCCGTGCGCGTCGAGCAGCGCATCGGTCTTGGCGACGCTGCGATTGTGCAGGGCCACGGTGTAGCCGTTGCGGGCGAAGTTACGGGCGATGTTGCTGCCCATGACCGCAAGGCCGGTCACACCGATCTGAGCGAGTGCAGAAGAGGAAGTCATATTTCAAATCATTTCATCAGTAGTAGCGGTGGCACGGTCGGCCCCACCCGCCGCACGGACACGTCGGTAGCGCATCATCAGGGCGTTCGTGGAACTGTCCCAGGCCGGCGCTCGATCGGATTGCAGATCGTCGTGGATACCGGTCGCGAGCTTCTTGCCGAGTTCGACACCCCACTGGTCGAAGGAGTTCACTCCCCAGATCCAGCCCTGCACGAACACTTTGTGCTCGTACAACGCGATCAACTGCCCCAGAGTGTAAGGACTCAGGCGCGGCAGCAGGATGGTGTTACTCGGCCGACCGCCCGGGAACCACCGATGCGGGGACCGCTCGCCCACGCTGTCGAGGTCGCCGAAAGCCAGAGCCCGGGTCTGGGCGAACAGGTTCGCCATCAGCAGATCGTGGTGCGCCCGATAGGGGTGCGCGGGTTCGAGCACACCGATGAAGTCACTCGGCACCGGCGTCGTTCCCTGATGCAGCATCTGGAAGAACGCGTGCTGCCCGTTCGTGCCCGGCGCACCCCACAGAATCGGCGCGGTATCGACACCGACCGGACGACCGTGCCGGTCGACGGACTTCCCGTTGCTCTCCATATCGAGCTGCTGCAGATACGCCGGCAGCAACGCGAGCCGCTGATCGTACGGCAGCACCGCGAAACCCTGTGCGCCGCAGAAGTTTCGATACCAAATACCGAGCAGGCCCAGCAGCACCGGCAGGTTCTCCTCGAATGCAGCCGTGTGGAAATGCCGATCCATGCTGTGGGCTCCGGCCAGGAGTTCCCGGAATTGTCCGGGGCCGATGGCGATCATGAGCGACAGACCGATCGCCGACGGCAGCGAATACCGCCCACCGACCCAGTCCCAGAACTCGAACATGTTCGCCGGATCGATCCCGAAGGCTGCCACCTGTTCGGCGTTGGTCGACACCGCGACGAAATGCCGGCCCACCGCCTCATTGCCGAGCCGATCCGCCAGCCACCCGCGGGCAGTACGGGCGTTGGTCAACGTCTCGACCGTGGTGAACGTCTTCGACGCGACGACGAACAACGTCGTCTCCGGGTCCAGGTCTCCCAGGACCCGGTCGATATCGTGACCGTCGACATTCGACACGAACCGCACCTCGATCCCGGACTGCGCGAATTCGCGCAACGCGTGCCAGGCCATCGCCGGCCCCAGATCCGAGCCGCCGATACCGATGTTCACCACCGTCCGAACGCGACGGCCGGTCGCGCCACGCCACCGTCCCGACCGAACCGCATCGGCCAGTTCACTCATCCGATCCAGCACCTCGTGCACCGAACCGACGACATCGACACCGTCGAGCACAACGGATTCGGATGCGGGAGTCCGCAACACGGTGTGCAGCACCGCGCGATCCTCGGTCGTATTGATCCGCGCGCCACCGAACATCGCCTCGATGCCCGCCGCAAGGCCACGATCGCGAGCCAGACGCATCAGCAGGCTCATGGTGCGATCGGTGACCAGGTTCTTCGAATAATCGAGCACCACACCGTCGTATTCGACCGACAACTCGGTTCCCCGCCGAGGATCGCGATCGAACAGCTCCCTCAGCGACGTTGCGGCCAGTTCCGCACGGTGGCTTGCCAATTCATGCCACACCGGCAAGGCCGACGGGCTCACCGGCACCCCCTCGTCAGCCGAGCGCTTCGGTGTGCGGTTCATGGGATACCTCGGAATTCGTCGTGCACGAAATCGCGCATTCTGCGCTCGGAATCATGCACCCGCATGCGCGAACAAGTCAACACCG
>NZ_BDBN01000177.1 GCF_001613005.1 Nocardia nova NBRC 15556
CGGCATCGGCGCCGGGCCGCCGGGGGCGGGTGCGTTGGCCTGGGTGGCGACCTGCGGCAGGCCGACGGTCTGCAGCACCCGGCGGATCACGTCGTCGGGGCTGACCTCGTCGGCGAGCGCGTCGTAGGACAGCACGAGGCGGTGGCGCAGCACATCCGGAACGACCTCGACCACATCCTGCGGCACCACGTAATCGCGGCCGCGGATCAGCGCGACCGCGCGGGCGGCGGCGATGATGCCGAGGCTGGCACGCGGCGAGGCACCGTAGGCGATCCAGCCCGCGACGTCCTCGAGCCCGAATTCGGCCGGTTTGCGGGTCGCGGCGATGACGCGCACGACGTAGTCGACCAGGGCGTGGTGGACGAAGGTGTTCGCGGCCAGCTTCTGCAGCCGGATCAGTTCGGCCGGCTCCAGGATCTGCTTGGGCTCCGGCGGGGTCACACCCATCCGGTAGATGATCTCGCGCTCCTCTTCGACCGTTGGATAGTCGACGACGACCTTGAACAGGAAGCGGTCGCGCTGCGCCTCGGGCAGCGGGTACACACCCTCGCTCTCGATCGGGTTCTGGGTCGCCATGACCAGGAACGGATCGGGCATCGGGTAGGTCTTGCCGCCGATCGACACGTGCCGTTCGGCCATGACCTCGAGCAGTGCCGACTGCACCTTCGCGGGCGCGCGGTTGATCTCGTCGGCGAGGACGAAGTTGGCGACGACCGGACCCAGTTCGGTGTCGAACTCCTCGCGTCCCTGCCGGTAGATGCGGGTACCGATGAGATCGGTGGGCACCAGGTCGGGGGTGAACTGCACGCGCGAGAAGCTGCCGCCGACCACCCTCGCGAAGGTCTCCACCGCCAGCGTCTTGGCGATGCCGGGCACACCCTCGAGCAGCACGTGCCCGCGAGCCAGAACGCCGACGAGCAGCCGCTCGACCAACCGGTCCTGACCGACGATGACCCGTTTGACTTCGTAGATCGCCTTCTCCAGGGTCGCGACGTCACGCTCCAAAGTGCCCGAGGCGGCCTCCGCCTGCTTCACCGCACTCCCAGCGCTCACATCGTCCGTCGAAGTCACCAAACTCCCCGCTTTCGCTTCGGTCTCCATGCGTGCCGCCCCAACTATTCCAGGTATCGAGCAAGATTGCCGCAACTGGGCTCGCACAATGTCGCGGGCCAGGCCTCCCGGGCGGATCGGAAGGCGCTCGACGGTGTCCGGAATGCGCCGATTCCGAATTGCCGTGTCGCAGCCGGTCGCCGCGGCGGTTTCAGCCCACCGCGGCCAGATATTCGGCGTAGAACAGGGCCAGCCCGACCGCCGCCGCGATGCCCGCGAGCAGCCAGAATCTGATGATCACCGTGGTTTCGGGCCAGCCGCCGAGTTCGAAATGGTGGTGGAACGGCGCCATCTTGAACAACCGGTTGCGAGTGGTGCGGAAAACCGCGATCTGCAACGCCACGGACAGAATTTCGGCGAAGAACAACGCGCCCACGACCACCATCAGCAATTCGGTGCGGGTGGTGATCGAGATTCCGGCCAGCAGCCCGCCCAGGGCCAGCGACCCGGTATCGCCCATGAAGATCTTGGCCGGATTGGCATTCCACCACAGGAATCCGATGCAGGCCGCGCCACCGGCCGCGCAGACCACGGCCAGATCCAGCGGGTCACGCACGCTGTAGCAGCCCGGAAGCGCGTGGGCGGCACAGGAATTGGTGTACTGCCAGAACGTCACGATGACGTAGGCCCCGAGCGCGAAACCCATCGATCCCGCGGCCAGCCCGTCCAGCCCGTCGGTGATGTTCACCGCATTGGACCAGGCGACGACCACGAAGCACACCGCCAGCAGGAAGACCACCAGCGGAAAGGCCACCGTGGGCCAGTCCCGCACGTAGGACACCTGCCGGCCGGCCGGGGTGAGCCCGGTGCTGCCGGGAAAGCGCAGTGCGAGGATTCCGAACACCACGGCAGCGCCGATCTGGCCGATGTACTTGCCCGTCGCGGTCAGGCCCAGATTGCGGTGCTTGCGGATCTTGATGAAATCGTCGAGGAACCCGACGAACCCCAGCGCGCTGGCCAGGCCGAGCACCAGCAGCCCGGAGGCCGAGGGCCCGTCGGCGTCGTAGCGCAGGCCGATCAGGTGCGAGCCCAGATATCCGGCCCACAGCCCGGCCACGATGGCGATGCCACCCATGGTGGGAGTGCCACGTTTGGCCTGATGACTCTGCGGTCCCTCGACGCGGATCTGCTGGCCGAGATTCCGGCGTGCGAACAACCTGATCAGCAACGGCGTCACGGTGATCGAGACCGCGAGTGCGATCGCCGCCGAGAACAGGATCTGCCTCATCAATACCCCAACTACTGCCGAACTCTCGGCTCGTGCCGAACGGACCGGCACGATGTGTGCCGATTCGCATGGTAGCCAAGATCATTCGGAGGTGCGTCAGGTGATCAGGCGAACGGCGTACGGCATGATGCCGCCCTCGCGCACCGACGAAATCTTCACGACGTCACCGGATTCGGGCGCCTCGATCATTTTGCCGTCGCCCAGGTACAGCGCGACGTGCTCACTGCCGTTGGCGCCCCAGAACAGCATGTCCCCGCGCTCGCGCTGGGCGACCTTGACCCGGGTGCCCATCGTGTACTGGTAGCCGCTGTAATGCGGCAGGGAGATGCCGACACCGGCGAAGGCGTAGATCATCAGGCCGGAGCAGTCGAAGCCCACCTTGTTGTAGTCGCCGTAGGAATCGGCCACACCGCCGTCGTGGATGCCCTTGGTGGGGCCGTCCTCGTCGCCACCGCCCCAGGCATAGGTCACGCCGAGCTGCGACATCGCACGGTCGACGACCGTCTCGATCAGTTCGGAGCGGCTGCCGCTGGGCCGGCTGGGGGTCGACATCGATCGGCGCGGCGGCGGCGCGTTGTCCAGCTGGGTGTGCGGCCGCTTGCCCGCGCCGAGTTCGGCCGCGCGGTCCTGGGC
>NZ_BDBN01000178.1 GCF_001613005.1 Nocardia nova NBRC 15556
GCGCGGCGCCGATCGGGCGCGTCCGCCTCCGGAGCGAGTCCGCGCCGGAGCCCGCCCCCGGGTGGATCCCGCCCGCGAACTCGACGTCGTGGTGCCGCGGGACTTACCTGCCATGACCTCAGGCTAGCCGCAACAGCCCCATCGGGACCATCCGCAACACCCATCCCAACCACATCATTGCCGACCTCACAACGCCGTCAGCGGCCGGAAACGACGCGTGCGAAGGCCTCAGACGCTGCGATCGGAGGCGAAGACCGCGGCCACATCGTCCACCCCGCCGGCGGCATCGATGCGGACCTCGTTGCGCCCGAATGCGTGAAGCAGCAGTTCGGAGGGCTGCCCGGTGAGTACCACCGCATCGCCGCCGACGTTGTGCGCCGTCACGCGATCACCCTCCGGCGTCGCCAGCACGACGGTGACCGGGGATTTGCGATACGCCATCCGCGCCATCCGCCGCGTCGCCGACCACAACTTGCGCTCGTCCTCGGCCGACAAGGTGCGGGGCTTCCACTCCGGGTCGGCGCGGCGCACGTCCTCGTGGTGGACGAACATCTCGGTCAGGTTGACCACGGCGTCGACCGGCTTCAGCGGCGACCACCACGGCGGCCCGGTGCGGATCTGCTCCAGCAGTTCGGTGAACGGCTTCTCGGACACCTTCGCCTGCACCGAATCGAGGTATCCCGCAAGGGGTTTCAGCAGAATCCCCGGCGCGGCCGCGGGATGGCGTTCCCGTACCACCAGATGCGCGGCCAGATCGTGCACCGTCCAGGTACCGCACAGGGTCGGGGCGTCGGGACCGACCGCCGTCATGGTCGACACCAGGGCCCGGCGTTCCCGTTGAGCCATACTCATGGGCCGAGCGTAATGGTTCCGAGCCCGGTGGAGGTAGGCAGCGTCACCCCGCAGGTGTCCCTGCGCTTCATCGGCACTGCGCAGCGGCCCCGCCCGGGCTCATCGCTGCGGGCGGGGCCACATCGAAGGATCAGACGCCCATGACGGTCGGCACGATCATCGGGCGGCGGCGGTAGGTGTCGGCGACCCAGCGGCCCACCACGCGCCGCACACCCTGTGCGATGCGGTGCGTATCGGTGACACCCTCCCCGGCCAGGCGCAGCAGTTCGGCCTCCACCAGCTCCTGCGCACCCAGCAGCGCACCCGGATCGTCGGAGAAGCCGCGGCCGCTGACCTCGGGCGTGCTGACCGCCTTACCCGTGGTCTCGTCGACGACCACGGTGATCGCGATGAAACCGCCCTCACCGAGCACCAGACGGTCCGACAGCGTCGATTCACCCACGTCGCCGACCGACAAACCGTCGACGTACACCTGCCCGACCGGATAGCGGCCGACGATCGAGGCGATGCCGTCGACCAGGTCGACCACCACACCGTCCTCGGCGAGCATGACCCGTTCCTCGGGCACGCCGGTCGCCACCGCGAGCGCGGCATTGGCGCGCAGATGCCGCCACTCGCCGTGCACCGGCATGGCATTCGTGGGGCGGACCGCGTTGTACAGGTAGAGCAGCTCACCGGCCGAGGCGTGCCCGGAGACGTGCACCTTCGCGCTCTGCTGGGTCACCACGGTGGCGCCCAGCCGGGCCAGGCCGTTGACCACCGCGAACACCGCGTTCTCGTTGCCCGGGATCAGCGAGGAGGCCAGCACCACCAGATCGTCGGCGCGGATGTTGATCTGACGATGGTCGCCGCGCGCCATCCGCGACAGCGCCGAGAGCGGTTCGCCCTGCGAGCCGGTGGAGATCAGCACCAGTTTGTGCACGGGCAGATTCGCGGCCTGATCCAGATCGACCACGATGCCCTCGGGAATGTTCAGATACCCGAGATCCTGCGCGATCTGCATATTGCGGACCATCGAACGACCGACGAAGCACACCCGGCGGTTGTAGCGCTGCGCCACGTCGACGACCTGCTGGATGCGATGGACGTGGCTGGCGAAGGAGGCCACGATGACGCGGCCCTTGGCCTTGCCGATCACACTGTCGAGGACCGGGCCGATCTCCCGTTCCGGAGTGACGAAGCCGGGGACCTCGGCATTGGTCGAATCGACCAGGAACAGGTCCACGCCCTCGTCGCCGAGGCGGGAGAACCCGGCCAGGTCGGTGAGGCGGCCGTCGAGCGGCAACTGATCGAGTTTGATGTCACCGGTGTGCAGGGCCAGTCCGGCCGGCGTGCGCACCGCGACCGCGATGGCGTCGGGAATGGAGTGGTTGACCGCGAAGTACTCGCAGTCGAACGGGCCATGGGTAGTCCGCTGGCCCTCGGTGACCTCGATCAGCTTGGGCTGCAGGCGATGTTCGCGGCATTTCGCGGCCACCAGCGCGAGCGTGAATTTCGAACCGACGACCGGGATGTCGGGACGCAGCCGCAACAGGAACGGCACCGCGCCGATGTGGTCCTCGTGCCCGTGAGTCAGCACCACGGCGGCCACCTCGTCGATCCGGTCCTCGATCGGCCGGAAGTCGGGCAGGATCAGGTCGACGCCGGGCTGCTGATCCTCGGGGAACAACACACCGCAGTCGACGATCAGCATCGCGCCGTCGTATTCGAACACGGTCATATTGCGGCCGATTTCACCGATGCCGCCGAGGGCGTAGACGCGCAGGCCCTGCTTCGGCAGCTTGGGCGGCAGCCCGATCGGCAATGCCGACGAAACCGGTTGCGGCGCAGCCTGTTCCGTACGACCGCGGCCCGATTGGCGGCCCCGGCCGGAACGCCGGGAACGGCCCCGGTCGCCGGTCTGCTCGCCGCGCTGCGCGGGAGCCGATTCGCCGCGCTGTGGCGCGGGAGCGGTTTCGCGCTGGGCCGCGGGAGCGGATTCGCGTCGCTCAGGGGCGGTCCGGCGCTCGACGGCCGGTTCGGCGGCGCGCGCGGGCTCC
>NZ_BDBN01000179.1 GCF_001613005.1 Nocardia nova NBRC 15556
GTCCGCACCCTGGTCCGGTGAGTCGTGGTCGCTCGGCGCCGGGCGCGTCGCGGTCGGCGAGTCCGCATCTCCGGGCGGTGGCGGAACCGCTCCGGCCGCGCTCCCGTCCCGCCCGGACTCCTCGGCCGTGCCGGCCCCTTGCTGTCGAAGGCCGCTCGCTGTCGTCGGCGTCACCGTATCGCGTTCGGCGCCATGGCTTTCACGGTCCGCGCTGTCCTCCGCGCCCACGACCCGGCGACCGGCTCGCGGCGTCGCCGTGCGGGTCGTCGCGACGTCGTCGCGCGTCTCGTCGTTCTCGGACAGGGTCGTTCGCGGTGCCGCGTCACCGTTCGATCCGGTATCACGGCCCGGGTGCGTGCTCGACCGGTCGATGTCCCGGCCACCGTAGGACCGGTTGCGCGCCGACTCCGATGTCGACCGGCCGCCCCGGTTCCGCTCGGACTCCACCCCATCCCCGCCCGCACGGCCGCGGGCGCCGCCCACATCGCCGGTCCCGCGGCGGTTTCCGTCGCGCCCGGCCGATCCGTCTCGGTCGCCGTCCGCCGGACGACGACGCCCCGGCTCCGACTCGGCCCGCCGCATCGCACGGTCGCCCCCGGCGGATCCGGGCCTCGCCGCATCGTCACCGCGCCGCCGCAGACTTCCCGAGCCGCGCTCGCCGGAGATCGGGTCACTGCCCGAACCACGGTGCGGCGCACCGCCGCTCACGTCCGGTTCGGGTGCCGGGCGACGCTCGGTCTCCCGCCCGGGAGCCGTTCCTCGGGTGCGTCCCGAACCGTCCGCGCCGGCATCCGTGCGCGAGTGCCCCGTCGCGCGCCCACCGCGTTCCTGGGGCGCGGCGGCGTCCGGTCGGGTGCGCTCACCCTCCTCGCGTCGTGCTCGCCGGCGCGCCGGGCGCAGCGGTACGTCGTCCCAATCGGCAGGTGCGCCACCGTATTCCGAGCGGGGCAGGCCGGGCGCGTAGGCCTCGATGCCCCATTCGTCGTCGTGGCCCGTGCGCGTGCGCGGCCGGGCCTGGACCGGGTTCTCCGGATCCACCACCCGTTCGCTGTAGCGCGGTGGTTCGCCCCGGTAGCGAACCGGCGGCTCGTGCTCACCTGCCATCTGCGCTCACCCCGCCAATGCCTTGGGAATACTCGCGTGTTCCGGCAGGATCACCCCGCAGCCGAGTGAGGCCGCGAAGGCCGCCGCCTGGTAGCGGTAGCAACGCCGGATCTTCAACCGGGCCTGTGTGGACAGGTCGCGGGTAATGGCTTCGATCCGCGGCAGATCACCGCGCAGCGGTTCGGTGATGGTGACGAGCGCACCGAATCGGGTCACGCCGTGACCGCGCGCCTGTTCCTCACGCGCCTGCTGGGTGGCGCCCACCCGCAGCGTCGCCGAGGCGGAGACCACGCCCCGTTCGCTCTGCTGCGCGACCAGCGCGTTCTTGTAGTCGTCGTCCACGATCTCGGCGGCGTCGGCGGCCGAATGCGGACGGTAGACGATCGCGATCCGCTTGCGCGGGACCTCCGGATTCGGTGCCAGCAGGCGCTGCAGCACCCGCTCGTCGACCGCGCCCTCGGGTGCGGCGTCCATCTCCCAGGTGACCGAGCGGCCGCCGTCGTGGATGAACTGATCCCAGCGTTCCTCGTGCGAGATCGGGCCCGCGTCGGCCCAATCCAGCCCGTGCCCGCCGATCTCGCCGGCGGCCACTTCCAGATCGGCCTGCGCGGCCGGGTCGTAGCTGCGACGGATGAACGAGATCACCTCGTCGGCCGACATCGGCTGCGCCCGCACGCCCGCTTCGGCCAGCGCCGCGCAGATCCCCGGCAGCCGGCGACCGATCTCGACGGCCTCCTCGGCCGGATTCTTGCGTCGCTCGGCGGTGGTGGCCTTGAACGTGATCGCCACGCGCGGCAGCAGTTGCACGCGCTCCTGCGGCAATTCGGTCGCCAGCTCGTACATCACCTGCTGCGCCAGCGCCGGCGATTCCGGCCGGGTGATGGTGGAAACCTCGGTGAGCAAACGGTTTCCGGTCTCCGGCACGGTATCGATCACCGGAACCACCGCGACGATGTCGGAGGTCTGGCCCAGCGAGGCCAGGAAGGTTCCCCAGGCGGACACCCACCGATCGATCACCGGCTGGTCGACCGCCTCGTGTCCCTGCGGCCAAGCCCGGAGCACGACCGTGTACTGCGCGAATTGCGGCAGGTGGATCATGCCGAAGCTGTAGCCGCCGGCGTCGATTCCCTCGTACAGCCGCGAGGGCGCCATCAGTCCGGGCAGGCGCGCGACGCCGCCGGGGATGCGGGAGAACCGGCCGCCGCGATAGACGTGCTCGCCCTTGCTGCGGCCGCGCAACCAATGGAACATCATCAATCCCGTCTCGTAACCGGAGCGGCCCCCCGTCCGCCACACCAGTGGAACCATCACGACCACACCGATGATCGCGACGAACAGCGCCGGTTTCGGCCCGGCGACGAGCGCCGTCATCAGGGCGGTGATGACGACGACGAAGCCGAGCACCGTCTCCCCCCAGCGCAACCCGAAAAGGCCTGCGCTGCGGGGCTTCTGCCACAGCCCGTACGAGCGGCGCTCGTAGGTGTCGGTCGTCGTCATCGCGGGATGGTGCTCCTGCCGAGGTCGGGTGCGCGGTTGGTCCAGCGGTCACCGGCGATATCGCCCATGGCTTCGTCGGCGCGGTTGAGGTGCGCGCCCGCGGCCCGGGCCGTCGCGATGTTGTTCATGGCTCGCGACGCGCCGGATGGTACCGCCGCGGCACCGCCGGGTGCGCGTGGACTCGCGGGCGC
>NZ_BDBN01000180.1 GCF_001613005.1 Nocardia nova NBRC 15556
TCGACCCCGCCGCCGAGTGTCCCGCCCGCACGCCCGAACCGGCAGCGGCCGACGCCGACGCGAAACCATCCGCCGCACAGCAGAATGCACGACCCGGACGAATCCGGCGTACCGCCACCCGCGCCGCCGGCCCTCCCGCCGCGAGTCGGAACCCCGGCCCGGCGGCGGCGCCCCATCCGGAGCCGGTGCGCCCGGTCGGCTCCGGACCGGAGCCGCTGCCGGTGCCCGCACCCGACGAAACACCTTCGCCCGCTGGACGTCTCGCGGGTGACGCCGCGCAGACCGCGCACGAAGCGGCACCCGGGGCCGGTCGGTCCCGACGCGCCCGCGCCCGCCGGGCACGCCTACGACGAGCACTAGAGGAATCGGAGCAGCACACATGAGCGAGCCCACCCGCATCGACGTCCGAACCGCCGATCCGTATCCGGTGATCATCGGCCGGGGGCTGCTGGGCGAACTGGTCGAGCAGGTCGCCCGCCATCCCGGCGTGCGGACCGTGGCGATCTTCCATCAGCCGCCGCTGACCGAGACCGCGGAGGTGGTGCGGCAGGCGCTCGCCGAGCAGGCCGTCGGCTCGCACGGTGACACCCTCGACGCGCACCGCATCGAAATCCCGGACGCCGAGGCCGGGAAGGACCTGCCGGTCGCCGGCTTCTGCTGGGAGGTGCTCGGCCGCATCGGCCTCACCCGCCAGGACGTCGTGATCAGCCTCGGCGGGGGTGCGGCCACCGATCTGGCCGGGTTCGTCGCCGCGACCTGGATGCGCGGCGTGAAGGTCGTCCACGTGCCCACCACGCTGCTCGCGATGGTCGACGCGGCGGTCGGGGGCAAAACCGGAATCAACACCGAGGCCGGGAAGAACCTGGTCGGCTGCTTCCACGAACCGTCGGCCGTGCTGGTGGATCTGGTCACCCTCGAAACGGTGCCGCCCAACGAGATCGTCGCCGGAATGGCCGAGATCATCAAGGCCGGATTCATCGCCGACCCGGTGATCCTCGACCTGATCGAACGCGACCCCGCCGCCGCACTGGACCCGAAGGGCGACGTGTTGCCGGAGTTGGTCCGCCGGGCGATCCAGGTGAAGGCCGACGTGGTGGCCGCCGATCTCAAGGAGGCGAGCCTGCGCGAGATCCTCAACTACGGTCATACCCTCGGGCACGCGATCGAACGGCGGGAACGCTACCGGTGGCGCCACGGTGCGGCGGTCTCGGTCGGCCTCGTCTTCGCGGCCGAACTCGGCCGGCTGGCCGGGCGCCTCGACGACGCGACCGCCGACCGGCACCGCGCGATTCTGGAGAGCGTCGGCCTGCCGACCACCTATGACGCCGATGCGCTGCCGCAGTTGCTCGAAACCATGCAGACCGACAAGAAGACCCGCTCGGGCATCGTTCGATTCGTCGTTCTCGACGGTCTGGCCAAGCCGGGCCGGCTGGAGGGTCCCGATCCGTCGCTGCTGGCGGCGGCGTATGCGACCATCGCCCGCGAGGACAGCCCCGCCGGCGGAATCCTGCTCTAGCACACGAAAATCCGGGCCGCGGACAGGATCCGCGGCCCGGATGAGCGGATCATTCGGCGATCAGGCCGGGGAGGCCGCCGCCGGGGGTACCGAGGATTCGCTCTTGCGCCGATCCCGGCCCACCAGGAAACGGCCGATCGCCACGCCGACCATCGCCGGAATGAAGATCATCAGCACGATGAACGAGGCACCAGCGGTCAGTTCGAAGAGCAGACCGTTGTCGCCGAGATCGAACTTCGGCACGAAATCCAGCAGCCACGCCACCAGCCCGCTGCCCACACCACCGACCACACCGGCCTTCAGCCAGCGCATGGTGAGGTCGGCACCGCCGCGCTCCGGATCGGGATTGGCCCGCCGATCACTGCGACCATCGATCAGCCCCCAGGCGACGCCCGCGACGACCAGCACGATCAAGCACACGATGCGCATCCACGAGCCGTTGGTCGGCCAGTAGATCATGCCGAAACCCAGCAGGGTTCGCAGTACGACGGTCAGCGCACCGAGGACTATGGCGCGCAACACCCACGAATTCATGTCGATCACCTTAGCCTGTGTTGTGACGTCATCGAATTGGAACCGGTTCTAGAAGTCACGGAGATCCAGAGCCGCCGCCATCGCCGCCCGTGGCGCGGGCCGGCCCGTGAACTGTTCGACCTGGCCGTAGGCCTGATTCAGCAGCATCTGCAATCCGCTGACGACGGTATGCCCCGCACGCCGCACGGTGGTCGCGAGCGGCGTCGGCCACGGATCGTAGATCGCGTCCAGCACTACCGGCGCCGCCGCGACCGCGTCGGCC
>NZ_BDBN01000181.1 GCF_001613005.1 Nocardia nova NBRC 15556
GGCCGGCGCCGGCGGCAGGCCGATCGCGCACGTCCGAGACGGCACCGCGATCCGTGCCGCGCATCCCGGCGACCGTCCGGCCGCGGCCGGAGATTCGAACCGTCGCCATGGTGTGTTCGGCGCCTCGATCACGGTGCCACACGGGCCCGCGATGTGCCTGGCTACCGTTGCGGCACTGTGGCCCACGGTGTAGCCGCGTGGACACCGATGTCCGGGGAACCGTTGTGACGTGGAAAGATGGAGGTCGTGTTGCGCTGGATTACTGCTGGTGAGTCTCATGGTCCCGCTCTTGTCGCCATCGTCGAGGGGATGGTGGCCGGTGTCGAGGTGACCTCGGCCGATATCGCCGCGCAACTGGCGCGGCGACGACTGGGCTACGGCCGCGGCGCGCGGATGAAGTTCGAGGCCGACAAGGTCACCGTGATCGGCGGGATCCGCCACGGCCGCACCATGGGTGGCCCCGTCGCGATCGAGATCGCCAATTCCGAATGGCCGAAGTGGACCGAGGTCATGGCCGCCGACCCGGTCGACGAGGCCGAACTGGCCGAGCTGGCCCGCAACGCCCCGCTGACGCGCCCCCGTCCCGGCCACGCCGACTACTCGGGGATGCTCAAATACGGCTTCGACGACGCCCGCAACGTGCTCGAACGCGCCAGTGCCCGCGAAACCGCCGCTCGGGTCGCCGCGGGCACCGTAGCGCGGCAGTTCCTGCGCCAGGCCCTCGGCGTCGAGGTCGTCTCCCACGTGGTCTCGATCGGCACCGCGGCCGCGCGTCCGGGTTTCGTGCCGTCCGCTGCCGATCTCGAGGCCGTCGACGCCAGCCCGGTCCGCGCATTCGACCCCGAGGCCGAAACCGCGATGATCGCCGAGATCGAGGCCGCCAAGAAGGACGGCGACACCCTCGGTGGCGTCGTCGAGGTGGTGGTCACCGGACTGCCGGTCGGATTGGGATCGTTCGTCAGCGGTGAACAGCGTCTGGATTCCCGGCTGGCCGCTGCCTTGATGGGGATCCAGGCCATCAAGGGTGTCGAGGTCGGCGACGGATTCGAGACCGCGCGGCGGCGCGGCAGCGCCGCCCACGACGAAATGCGCCCTGGTCCCGACGGGGTGCTGCGCTCCACCAACCGCGCCGGCGGCCTCGAGGGCGGTATGACCAACGGCGAAGCCCTGCGCGTGCGCGCGGCGATGAAGCCCATCTCCACCGTTCCGCGCGCGCTGTCCACCGTGGATATGGCCACCGGCGACGAGGCGGTGGCCATCCATCAGCGCTCCGACGTCTGCGCGGTCCCTGCCGCCGGTGTGGTCGCCGAGGCCATGGTCGCGCTCGTCGTCGCGCAGGCGGTGCTGGAGAAATTCGGCGGCGATTCCCTCGCCGAGACCGTCGACAACCTCACGACGTACCAGAAGCGCATCCAGACCCGCCCGCACATCCCGGGCGTCGTGGCGTCGGAGGCATGAATGGCTGATCCCGCGCGCGGCACCGCCCGGGTCCGGCGCCCGGGACAGCCGTCGTGATCGTCCGCAGCGACCCCGGCCGGCCCAGCGTGATCCTCATCGGCCCGCCCGGGGCCGGTAAGTCGACGATCGGGCGCAAGCTCGCTCGCGAGCTCGGCGTCTCGCTCTACGACACCGACGCCGGGATCGAACAGGACACCGGTCGCAGCATCCCCGACATCTTCGCCACCGACGGCGAGCCGGAATTCCGGCGCATCGAGGAACGCGTGGTGCGCCGCGCGATCCTCGCCGAACACGGGGTCGTATCCCTCGGCGGCGGTGCGATCCTGTCCGCGGCGACCCGGGAGTTGTTGCGCGGGCGCACGGTGGTGTACCTGGAGATCAGCGTGTCCGAGGGACTGCGCCGGACCGGGGCGTCGACGAATCGGCCGCTGCTCAACGGCGACGATCCGAGCGCGAAATATCGCGAACTCATGCGCGTGCGCCGCCCGCTGTATCGCGAGGTAGCCTCCATCCGGATCCGCACCGACGGCCGCAGTCCCGGCCGCGTCGTCCGTGCCATCCTTGCCAAACTCGGCGTCGAACCGGCCGAAACACCGGCGCCGCAACCGGATTCGACGAGTGCCGAACCTACGGGCACCCGTCGTTCCCGCCCGCGTGGGCGTCGTCGCCGCACCCGCGCCGCGGCCGACAGCGCCGCCCGGACCGCACCCGAGCTCGGTGAAACCGAAGCCGCGCAACCGGATTCGATCGAGACGGACCGTACCCAGCCGCGCCGCCGAGCCCGGCGGTCCC
>NZ_BDBN01000182.1 GCF_001613005.1 Nocardia nova NBRC 15556
AATACGGCACCGGCCAACCACATTCGCCAGGAGTCACCCGCTGGCCGGTCACCTATACCGCCGATAGGCCGCGCATCCAGGCCTGAACTCAGCGTTCAGCGACCTGGGCGGAATTGCGAGGTCGTGCGGATCAGCAGGGCTGAAACGGGTAGCACGGCCGCGCCGGCGCGGCCTCCGTCGTCGGCTGGACTCGTTGTGGCGCCACCGCGGGCGCGGTGCTCACCTGCCCGGGGGTGGTGTCGTCGCCGGTGCGGGTGGTGTGGGCATGGGTGAGAGCCAGCACCACCAGGAGCAGGACCACACCACCCACCAGCGCCCCGAGGACAGCCAGGATCGGCGTGGGCGAGGTGCTGTGATAGCCGTGGACGTGCGGGTTGCGGTAGCGGCCCGGTCGGGCACGGCCGCGCCGGGCGCTCACCGCGCCAGCCTGTCGGCGTGGTTCCCGCGTGGTGTGTGTCCCCTGCGGCCGGTCCCCTGCACAGCCTCGATCCCCATGACTGGAAGTATCCCAGCGAGGCGCCCACAGAACCGGCCGCGCCGGGGTCGTACCCGTATCGGTGGCCGCTGCAGCTGCTCACTCCTGCCGTTCAACGGCCACCTACCCGAGTCGGGACGGTCCGCGCCGGTCGGATCCGCCCGGCGTGAGCCGCCGGTGCCGGGTCCGGAAAGCGAGGAAGCCCGCACCATCGGTGCGGGCTTCACTGTCTGTCGGCTCTAGATCGCGCGGACGCTTTGGGCCTGCGGGCCCTTCTGGCCTTGGCCGACCTCGAACTCGACTCGCTGGCCCTCATCCAGGGACTTGTAGCCGGAGCCGGAAATCTCGGAGTAGTGGACGAAAACGTCGGGGCCGCCCTCGTCCTGGGCGATGAATCCGAAGCCCTTTTCGCCGTTGAACCACTTCACGGTGCCTTGTGACATGTACTTTTCGTAACTTCCTGTTGCGAGCCGGGCGATCACTGCAACAACCCGTACCCACACTCCACCATGCCACACCCCATGACTCAGCGGGATGCCCCGCCGAGGCGGACCAGAAAACCTGTAGTGGTGACAGTAGACATCCATCGAATGGTGCGGTAGCTTCTGTCTTGTCGGAAGCGAAGAAAGTGTCCAGATGGCACGGGAGATGATGAACTGCCCGTGAGAGGAAAGACGGCGGGCGCGGCTGCGGGACCAGCAAGTACGACGGTCTCGCCGCCCGCCGGGCAAGAAATGAAGTGGAACGGAAAGTTGAAGTAACCCGTGAGGAGAAGGGAGGAGTTGCCCGTCGGGTCACTCGGAAGCACATGTGGTCCGTGTGATCTCCGACGCTTCGGTTACATGTCGGAAGACGTAAGTACATTCCCCCCTTTCAGCGCCCCGGTGTCCCATGGCACCGGGGCGTTTCGGCGTATGGAGGCCGCACGATTTCTGGATCGCCCACCGTGAACGAGAAGTCCGACGACGACCCCGCCTACACGATGGGCCGGGCCGCGGACATGCTCGGCACCACCCAAGCGTTCCTTCCGACCGTGGTCGCCGGGCGAATTCAGACTTCTCGCCAGGGTAAAGGCCACTATTTGCGCTTGCGCTTCTCGTCGATCTCGATGAAGAACTCGTGGACGGCGAACCTGATCCTGGCCGAGCACGCGCCGGAGCCGACAATCATCGGCATCGTCGACAACGACCGCACCTGGTGGGGCGACCCGGAAGCCGACTGGCCAATCCTCGTCGAGGTCGGCCGGCGAGATCCGCGGCCGGTCCGCCCATGAATCTCCGACATCACAGATCGAGCCTTCCGACCCATTGATGGCTGTCCGAGCCCGCGCAGCTATCCGAGGATGATCGTCAGTCCGATGGTGGCGGCGACAACGGCGGCGACGATGAGGATGGCCGCGACCACCCGCGATGTCATGGCAGTGCTGCCTGCAGGTGAGCGAGCATGCGATGTCCGGCCTCGGTGGGACAGAGCAACAGCGCGACCGTGAGCGCGGCGACGGGCGCGACCGCGATTGAGCGACTGCCGGGTGGCTGACCAACGCGGATTCCACTTCGGCCGTGGAGATTCGGTGTCCGGAAACGTTCATGACGTCGTCGATGCGGCCCCCAGCCGCTCGTGCGAATCATTGTCGATATTGCCCACACGCCGGGATGCGGCAACGATGCTGATCACAGCAGCCGGCGCCGGGCTCACACGTGGCGGG
>NZ_BDBN01000183.1 GCF_001613005.1 Nocardia nova NBRC 15556
GGCGGCAACACCAACTCCACCGAAACCGCCACCGAAATCGACCGCCTCACCAACCAATACCTCTACAACATCTACGGCAAAAAATACCCGAAGACGGCCTCCGGAACATCGGCCAAGGCGCAGCAGGCCATCCAGACCGCGCTCAGCAAACTGGGCGCGCCCTACGTCTGGGGGGCCGAGGGGCCCAATCAGTTCGACTGCTCCGGGCTCACGCAGTACGCGGCGAAGTCGGCCGGGGTCAACATTCCACGAACGGCGGACCAGCAGTACCAGCAACTCCCGAAGGTGGCGCCGGATCAGATCAGACCCGGCGACCTCATCTTCCCCCAAGCGGAATTCAACAACGGCAACCCAGGGCACGTCATGATGTACATCGGTAACGGGCAGGTGGTGGAGGCACCGAATTCCAAATCTGTTGTGCGAGTGCAACCGCTTCCCAAGAGCTTCCACGCCAGCCGGTGGACCTGACCGGTTCCTCAATATCCGACGTACGAGCCGCCGCCGTGCAGATTGGCGACGCCGGGCACATTGCTCACCGAACCATAGCGGTCGATGGAATAACGCACCCCCGCGATGATGTTGTCGACCGGATTCCAGATATCCCGATGTCCGGGCAGCGCGTAGGCGTTGAAGGTCGAATCGATCGTCTGCATCAGGCCTTTCGAGGGATGTCCGGCCACGGCATTGCTGTCCCAGAGATTGATGGCATGCGGATTCCCGGAGGACTCGTGCGCGATGATGGTCGCGATGGCTCCGGGGTCGATCCGGCTGACGTCGTAGCCGTTCTGAGCGAGAATTTGCAAGGCCTGATTGATCCACAGGCCCGTCTCGCCGGCGGGCATCGAGGACGGAGGTCCGGACGATCCCGATCCGCCCGTGCGGTAGACCGTCCTGGTCGGATGTGAGTCCTGGACGTACTTCGCGGCCAGCGCCTCGATCCGCTGGGAGTCCAGGACTGCCGCCATCCGGCTCTGGTCCACGGTATTTCCGGCCCGCGCCAGTGCGTCGCCGAGCGTGACCATCACCTGTCGCCGGCCGGCGGCGGTATTGCTCACCGGCCCGAGCGCGGTGAGCGCGGCGTCCACCTCGGCGATGATCGCCGACATGGTGGCCCGGCCACGCGCGCTGGTATCGACGGTGTCGCCGAGGACCCGCGACAGTTCGGCATTGAGATCGCCGATCGCGCTGTCACGTTCGGCGCGAGCGGTATTGCTCGCTGCGTAACCGGAGCCGAGGCCGCCGTCCCAGGCGATCGGTCCGGTGGGAGCGCCGTTGCCGGTCATCGGTGGTGCGTAGGGTTGTCCGGTGTCGGCGGTCGGCGTACCGGAACCGAAGCCGGCCGCCATGGTGGTCAGGCTGGTGAGGGCCGCGATGGCCATGGGTGTCGAGGCGCTGTGGGCGGCAAGGATATCCGAGTGGACGGCGGGCGCGGCGGCGGCGGGTGCGGAGCGAGCTTGCGCGATAGCTGCTGCAGCCGAATCGTTCGTCGCCGCAGCCGATTTCGCTACCGACGGCACGGCGGGCCCCGGCGCCGGGACCGCGCTCGGGCGCTGGTTTCGTCGTTCGCGCCGATCGGCCGGTGCGGTCGTCGCCACACCGGGCCGGGTCAGCGTCCACTCGTCGGCGGGATTGTCCGAACCGGACCGCTGCTCAGCGGATTTCGATCTCCGAGGTTCGGGTGAACGGGGCTGGGTCGGTTCCATCAGTACGCCACGTAGGCCTGGCCGTTGCGTACCGCCTCGACGCCCGGCACATTGCTGACGGATCCGTAGACGTCGATCGCGTAGCGGACACCGGCAACGATATTGTCCACGGGGTCGGAGATATTCTTGTGGCCCGGTGCCGCATATTTGTCGAAATTCGGCTGGATTATCTGCATCAGCCCCGTGGAGGGGGTCCCGTTCTTAGCGTTTATGTCGTCATTGTTGACGGCTCCGGGGTTACCGCTGCTCTCGTAGTGGATGATGATCGCTATCGCTTCGGGATCTATCTTGCCGGTGTCGTATCCCATTCCCTGCAGCACCTGCAGCGCCTGTTGAATCCATTGGCCCACAGTGCCTCCCACGGTCTTGGCGCCCGAGCCGCCCGGGTATTTTTTGCCGTAGATGTTGTAGAGGTATTGGTTGGTGAGGCGGTCGATTTCGGTGGCGGTTTCGGTGGAGTTGGTGTTGCCGTC
>NZ_BDBN01000184.1 GCF_001613005.1 Nocardia nova NBRC 15556
CCGGCACCGTGCTGACCACCGCGTCGGCGCGCGCACATGCCGCGCGCACCCGATCGGCGTCGAAGTCGGAGAACTCGGTCGCCATTCCCAGCCGGCGAGCCAGCGCGAGGGTCGGCTCGGCCCGCTCGGCGTCACGGGCGACCACGGTGACCGTCTCGGCGCCGAGTTCGGCCAGCGCCAGCAGTGCCGGTCGCGCGGTACCGCCCGCCCCGAGTACGACCGATCGGCGCACCGTTTCCACGCCGCCGCCCCGCAACGCGCCACGCACGCCGTCCACATCGGTGCAATCGGCTCGCCACCCGGTCGCGGTGCGCACCAAGGTGTTGGCGGAGCCGACCAGAACCGCGCGCTCGGTCCGTTCGCCGGCGTAGTTCAGGGCCGCGACCTTGCCGGGCATCGTCACCGACAGCCCGACCCAGGACGAATCCAAGCTGTCGACGAGGGCGGGCAGTTGCTCGCCGGTGCATTCGATGCGCTCGTAGGTCCAGTCCAGCCCCAGCGCACGATAGGCGGCCAGATGCAATTGCGGGGACCGCGAATGCGCGATCGGACTGCCCAGTACCGCTGCCTTGCGTCCCGATTCCGGCGATCCCGCTCCGTTATCGGCCACTGTCGAGAATTCCGCTCTGCTGGGCGCGTTGGATATTGCGCAGATGTTCGCTGTAGCTTTCGGCGAACATGGTGGTGCCCTGCTTGTCGACGGTGACGAAGTACAGCCACGGTCCCGGCGCCGGATTCTCCACCGCGCGCATGGCATCCAGCGACGGCGAGGAGATCGGCGTGGCCGGCAGCCCCGGCATGGCGTAGGTGTTCCACGGTGTCTTGCGCGCCCGGTCGGCATCCGTGGTGGCGACCTCGGTGCGGTCGAGGGTGTAGTTGACCGTGGAATCCAGCTGCAACGGCTGATCGACCGCGAGCCGATTCACGATCACCCGGGCCACCTTCGACATGTCCTGGGGCAGCGCTTCCCGTTCGACCAGTGAGGCCGCGATCAGCGTCTGATAGGGATTCAGTTTGTTGGTCGCCCCCGACTGCAGCAGTCCGGTCGTCTCGTAGCCGGCGGCACTCTCGCTCACCAGCTGCGCCAGAATCTGCTCGGGCGTGCCCGAAGGATCGAAATCCCAGGTGCCCGCGGCGATCATGCCCTCGAGCTGGCGGGTGCGATCGGGGACCTTGCGCACCGCGTCGACGGCCCAGGCCGGAACGCCCAGCGCGGTCGCGTCGGCCGTGGCCCCGGCGGCATCGAGTTGTTCGTAGGTGACGCATTTCTTGTCCGCACCGGTCCCGACGCAGCTGGCGTCGGCGATCTTGCGGTAGATGCCCTCGTTACGGGCGCCGGTGTTCACATCCGTGGAATCGTGCAGCCGCCGTCCTTCGGAGACCACCACGTTGCCCACCCGGGAGGTCTTCTTCAGCAGGGCCGCGACCGCGTCGGCACCCTTGCTGTGCGTCGGCACCGCGTAATAGCCCGGCTGCACCGAGGTGATGCCCGAATTCCGCACGGCCGCTTGGTAGAAGGCCCCGCTGCTACGGACGACACCCCTTTCGACCATGGTCTGCGAGATCTGTTCGGCGGTGTCACCGGTGTGCACCTGGACCACGGCCAGCGGGCCGGGCGGTCCGTCGAAATCCTCGGGTCCGCCCATCGAGCGGATGAATTTGTATCCGGCGTAACCACCGGCCACCACGAACAGGACGACGAACACGCACCCCAGGACGAGCAGATTCCGGCGGCGACGCTGCCGCTCGGCCGCCTTGCGGGAGGCCACGCGAGTGCGGCGGCTACGCCCACCGGACGAGCCCGACCGTGCCGGTCGGCCCGAGGCACGAGCCTGCGCTCTCCCCGCGGACTTGCCGCCGGAACCGCGGCG
>NZ_BDBN01000185.1 GCF_001613005.1 Nocardia nova NBRC 15556
GGCGGCTCTCGATCGCGGCGCGCGATGCGGCGAGCTCCGCGGCGACCGCGTCGGTGCCGGCACCGACCGCGTGCGCCAATATCCGCACCTCGTCCATCTTCTCGGCGCCGAACGCCAGCCACGATCGCAGCACCGGATCCAGGCCGGACTCCGCGGCCAGCGAATACGGCACATGCAGCAGCGAACTCGAGGTCGAGACCGCCAGCGCGCCGACCGAACCCAGCAGGGTCGCCAGCTCACTCAGTGCCGATTCCAGGTCCGTGCGCCAGATGTTGCGGCCGTCCACCACTCCGGCGACCACCAGCTTGTCCGCCAGGGCGGGAACCGCCGCGACCTCGGAAACGGTGGTGCCGGAACGGAAGTCCAGCGCCACGCCCTCGACCGGCGTGGCGGCCAGGGCGCTCAGTGCCGGGCCCGGGGAGCCGAAGTACGTGGCCACCAGGATGCTCGGCCGCCGGTCCTCGGCGCTCACTCCGGCGTAGGTGGTGCGCACGGTGGCGAGCTCGGCCTCGGAGAGGTCGCGCACCAGGGCCGGCTCGTCGATCTGGACCCAGGCGGCGCCCGCGTCGGCCAGCCGGTCCAGCAGCTCGCGGTAGAGCGGGATCAGCTCGGCCAGCCGGTCCATCGGCGCGACGCCGTCCACACCCTTGGACAGGGCCAGGAAGGTCACCGGCCCGATCACCACCGGACGTGCCGGGATGCCCAGCTCACGCGCCTCCCGCAGCTCGCCGAGCAGGGCCGACGGGTCGAGGGCGAACCGGGTGTCCGGGCCGATTTCCGGCACCAGATAGTGGTAGTTGGTGTCGAACCACTTGGTCATCTCCAGCGGTTCGATGCCCTCGGCGCCGCGCGCGGCCGCGAAATAGCGGTCCAGTGGATCGCCGATGCCGGCGACCCGCGGCGGCAGCGCGCCGAGCATGACCGCGGTATCGAGCATCTGGTCGTAGAACGAGAAGGTGCCCACCGGTACCGCGTCGAGTCCGGCGCCCTGCGCCGCCGACCAGCTCTGCGCGCGCAGCTGCCGGGCGACGCGCTCGAGTTCGGCGGCGTCGATCCGTCCGGCCCAGTAGCTTTCGACGGCACGTTTGAGTTCGCGCCGCGGCCCGATGCGCGGCAGGCCCAGAACCGTTGCGGTGAAACGAGTATGCGTTGTGACAGTCACGGTGTTCTCCAAACTGGAAGCCACAGATCACCGCCGCACGACGGACGAAGTCCCGAAAAACACTGCCGCACCGGGGTATCCGGTGTGCCACGGGTCCGCCCGCCCGATCCACGAGGCGGTGACCGCCGGATACGGCGTATCCGGCACAACCGGCAGGTCTTCGGACTCACAGGCATCGGTCGTGCGGACCGGTCCGGAGAGGGCCCCGGATGTCGCCTACTGGCCGTCGCTTCCCGGAATGGATCCAGTGCTCATGACGGCGGTCGTTCCTGTTCACCGCTGCGGGACAGTCCCGGATTCTCACCGGGTTCCCTCTCGCCGGCCCGCGAGGACCGGTTTCGACGCTGCGCGCGACGCTCGGGGCTCCAACTCGTCGGCGGCAGCGAACCAGCTGCGTTCCCGAGCGTAATCCACCGCGAGCGGCAGGGGAAACGCCGCCCGCCCGGCCGGATATGTTTCCGCTGGAAGAACACAACTTCGCAGACTCGCCGATCCGGTTTGTGAGGATGGCTGCGAAGCCGTATTCACTGTCCGACCCCGCTCGCCGGGCAGGTACCTTTATCGAATGTTCTCCAAAGTGCTGGTCGCCAACCGCGGGGAAATCGCCATCCGTGCCTTCCGCGCCGCTTACGAACTCGGCGTCGGCACCGTGGCGGTTTTTCCCTACGAAGATCGCAATTCGGTGCATCGCC
>NZ_BDBN01000186.1 GCF_001613005.1 Nocardia nova NBRC 15556
GCCTCCACGGCGGCCTCGGCGCGCGCGGCGGCACGCGCGGCGTCGGCGGGGTCGACCGGAATCGGTTCCGCCTCCACGGCCTTGCCGATGTTGGCGACCGTTTCGGCGATCGCGGCCGAGAGCGCCGATTCGGGGTCGGGGTCGGCGTGCGGGTCGGGGCCGACGATGTCGAGCCAGCGTTGCCCGAGTTCGAGCATGCGTGCGGTGTCGTCGTCGGCGGTGGCATGCGCCTCGCGCCAGATCTCGCGCAGCGCGTCGAGTTTCGCCGTGCCGAGGATCTTTTCGGCAGCGGCGGCGGCGGGGCCGCACTCTGTCGGCTCGAGGATGCCGCCGTCGACTCGGCCGAGCAGCAGCGCGGCGGTGTGGGCGGCGGCGTAGTCGGTCGCGGGCAGGGACGAGGCGGCGGCGGGCCCGCCGGTGTCGCCGATGACGATCTCGGTGGCCGAGGCGCGCAGCCAATGCCGGTCGTCGGGGCGGCGGCGCACCTGCGCCGCCTCGATCCGGGACTCCTCCAGCAGCAGCGCGGCCTCGACCACCGCCGGATTCGCCACCGGGGGCGGAGTCCAGCGGGAGTGCTGGGCGTGGGCGCATTCGTGGGTGAACGCACCCCACACCGCCGCATACCGGGCGCGGTCGGCCAGCCGATCCGGTCGCGCTGTGCCGGGATCGACTTTCAGCAGGTCGCCGTCGAGTTCGATCGCGGCGCGGGCGGGGAAGAACACCGCCGGGTGCCCGTGCGCGGCACCGGGGGCGATAGTGACGATCAGGTCGTCGCGGTCAGCGATCGGGGCAGCCTCGGCGGTCATCGCGGCCGACAAGGTTTCCCAGCCCGCTCTCCTCGGCGGTGTGGTGGGGGTGGCGGTCAGGTCGGAGATCACGTGGGAAGTCATGGCGTGCAGTCCTTTCGTGCAGGGGATGCGGGGTCAGATGCGGGGGCCGAGCGTGAGGGGCTGGTAGGCGGTGCCGAACACCGAGCGCACCACGGTGGCGACGATCTCGCGGTCGTCCTCGGGTGCGGTGCCGAGCAGGTTCGCCGCAGCGGTCGCGAGGTCGGTGGCGGCGGCGATCTTCTTGAACGCCAGCAGTTCTCGCAGTTGCGGAGCCCACCCGATCTCGCCCGCGCTCTTGCGGGTGGCCAGGTTGCGCGCGACTTTGACCGCTTTCGGTTCGACCCCGAGTTGTTCGGCGAGGTCGTAGTCGCTGCCGACCTGGACCTGGAACGCGAACCGGGACGAGAGCGCATCGGACAAGATCGCCCCGTGCACACCGGGGTTGTGCCCGGCCACCACGAAGAACCCCGGCTCGGCTTTGACGACCTCGCCGCCGTGGGCTTTGATCACGATCTCTTTGCGGCCGTCCATCGCCGGATACAGCGACGCGAGCACGGTCGGCGGGATGAGGGTCGCGTCGTCGACGAACAGCACCCGGCCCTCGCGCATCGCCCGGACCAGCGGCCCGTGCACGAAAACGAAAGTGCCATCGGGGTTTTGGGTGTACTCGCCCACGAAGTCGGCGACCGTGGTGTCCGAGTCGCCCTGCACGGTGAGCAGATCCCCGTAGGCGGCCTCGATCAGCGAGGTCTTGCCCGTTCCGGGCGGCCCGTACAACAGCACCGGAACCTCGGCGGTGCGCATGGTGCGCAGCACATCCACATCGGTGCGTCCCGCGAGCTTGCGCAGGTGGTAGTCCTGGCCGTTCGGGCGAGACACGGTCGTACCCGATACCGGGGCGGGCGCGGGGGCGCTGGGCTTGACTTTGCCCTTGCGGGGGCGGGCGGCCGGTTTCGGTGCGGCGGGCGCGGCCGGTGCCGGTGCGGGCGCGGTGGCTCCGG
>NZ_BDBN01000187.1 GCF_001613005.1 Nocardia nova NBRC 15556
GCTGCCGCCGGCCGCCGCGCCGAGACCACCGCCGGCCGCCGCGCCGCCACCGGCCGCCACGATGGCGGCGAGCTGCGAGCCGCCCGTGACCAGGGCGGATTCGGCGACCATCGGCGCCACGGCGGCGATATCCTCCGGCGTCACCGCCTCGAGTCCGGCCGCGCACAGCGATTCGGTCGGGTTGGTGCAGTAACCGACGGCGGCCTCGTGGTCGCGCAACAGGTTGAGGATGAATTCGAGAATGGCGTTGGGGGTCATCGCAGATCGTCTCCTGGATCGGCGGACCATCGTCGATCCGCAGCAGTCGAATTGCCTTTCACGCTAAGAAGCCCCGGCGTTACGCGAAACGGGGCGAATCCCCTGATTTCCGTATCGGCCCCGATAGGGGAATCCGGCGCATTAGGGGACTTTCCCCAAAGCTTCCGGATCAGGGGTAACGGCGGCCCCCCGGCAACCGACAGTGGGATAGATCGTGACGACCGCAAATATTCGTGACGACCGCAAATACCAACGACAGGGGTTCTCGAATGACTCAGGGCCTGACGCTCGGCATCACGGTCGGGTCGTCGCGCACAGTCGCCGCGACCGGCTCCACTTCCGCGAGCGCCGACCCGGAAAATGTCTCTGTTCACATTCGTCGCCACCGTTTCGGATCGGCGCCCGAATTGTCGGAGAATCTATTGTCCCGCGTGGGCGATCCGGTCGATATTCTCCTGCCCGACGGCTCCTCGGTCGCTGCCGCCGATCTGGTCGCCGAGACGATCTCCCAGGTCGTCGCCGATTTCGATCCGGATTCCGTGGTCGCGACCGTACCGGCGTGGTGGCCCGCACACATCGTCGAGGCACAGCGCCGCGCGCTCGACCGCGTAGGCGGCGAAGCGGTGGTACTGGTCGCGGAACCACTCGCCGCGCTCCGTCGGCTCGAGGCGAGCACGCCCTTCCCGCCCGACACCCCCGTCGTGATCTACGACTCCGGCGCCACCGGCACCACGGTGTCGGTCGTGGGTTCGGGCCCGCACTCGGGGTTGCTGGGCGAACCGGTTCGCTCCACCGAGGTCTCCGGCGCGGAATTCGATCTGCTGACGATGCGCTACGTGCTGGCAAATGCATTGGGAGAAACGGATTTCGACCCGTTCGACCCGGTTGTCGAGCGCGAATTGTCGATACTGCGAAACCGTTGCGCCGATGCGAAACACCGGCTTTCGACCGAGACCGCCACGATGGTTCCGGTCCGTCTGGCCGGTATCGCGCGCGATGTGCGCCTGGTGCGTGACGATGTGGAGGATCTGTTCCGCGGACCGCTCACGGATTCGCTGAACCTCGTGCACGAGGCGGTGCGGCGCGCGGGAGTGGGCATCGACCAGGTCGGCCGGATCCTGCTCACCGGTGGCGGCGCATCCATCGGCCTGCTCACCGAACTGATCTCCGGCGAGTTCGCGATCCCGATCGCCCCGGTCGCCGATCCCGGTTCGCTCAGCGCCCGGGGAGCGACGTTGCTCGCGGCGGACCTGTACACCGACGCGCAGCATCACGCCGCGGCCCTGGCCGTACCCGATCTCGCGCTCGATTCGACCGAGCCACAAGCTCTTTCCGACGACGCCACGACCACGGCCCTGCCGGCGATCGGCGACCGGACCGTCGTCGAACCGCCGCCCGCCGATACCGCCCCGCCGGCCGGAACCAGCCGGTGGCGCCGCGTCGCCTTCATCGCCGGCGCCGCGATCGCCGTGGGCGCGGTGGCCACCGGCACCCTGGCCCTGGGCACCGCGGGAAGTCCGTCGAATTCGTCGCCCGCTCCCGCGGCGGCGACGTCCGCGGCTCATG
>NZ_BDBN01000188.1 GCF_001613005.1 Nocardia nova NBRC 15556
GGGGCATCGTCGCACAGAACGCCGAGGACGAGACGCTCACCGACAAGCACCTAGGTCATGTGGTCTCGGCCATTTCGCGCGCCCAACATTCGGCAAATCGTGTGCTCCGGGGTGAGGGCACGGCAGAGGAGGCCGCAGCCGATCTGGCGACGCTGCAAGCGGCGACCTTCCGCTTTCGGCGCGCGAATCCGGGTGGCGTCACCTTGGACGGCGGGGCTCGCCATGGCCGAGAGCGACGATTCGTCGAGCAATACATGGCGGCCCCGAGCCAGGAACAGATCGAGCAACTGCAACTGGTGGCAAGTGGTGGTCGCTCGAGGATGGCGTCTCTGGCAGGAATCGACGAAAATAGTGCCGACCGGATGCTCATGTGGATCGGTAACGAGCACGCGCGGGTTGTCTCCACCGCCGTCGACCGGTTGGTCGACGATCCGGGGAACCCGCGCCATATCCGAGAGGTCCGCCGGGTCATCTCCCATGCGGCCGACACGGATCTCTGGGCGTCGCGGGTTCACCGGACACCGTGGAACGCTCCTCAACCGCCCGGCACCAACCCTCCCAACCCGAACTGGCGACGCGAAATGGGACGCGTCGGTCGCCGCATTCGCTAGGCAGCGGATAAACCGAGAGGCTTGTGAGGAGGCTGTCGATGAGCAATCGGCCGGATGGACTGCGGACAGCATTGGCATTCGTACCGTGGTGGGCTTGGGGTCTCGTGGTCGTTGTCGCGCTGTGCGGTGTAGTACTCATGGGAGCGGTGTTTCCTACTGCGGCACAGTCGGGTTCGTCGGCCTCGGACCTGCAGTGCCAATGCGCGAGTGCGATCGGGGACGACCCCAGCGAGACACCCACGGCCACCACCGTCTCGAAGTGCGGAGGCGGCGGCACGGTCGCGGCATCGGAGATCCCGTCGACCAATCCGTACGCGAGCGTAACCGTCGACCCGAGCGACAACGACGTCTCCGATTGGATCCGGTCGTGTCTGAGTGGACCGATGCAGTCGGCGCCCTATCAAATGCCGGAGTTGGCCTACGGCAATACCGGCTTCGCCGGCAGTTGCGCGGCTGCGCTCGCCGCGGGGTACCGCTCCCAGGCGGCCGATATGGCCGAACTGGTGCGAGGAGTGATCTACCAGGCGTCGGTGGCCGCGACCACACAGCGATGTGAGAAGACGTCGCTCGACGGAACACCCGCGCCCACCGGAAACGGTTGCCAGACTTCGACGGACGCCATTCGCGGCAGCAATTCGGGCGCGGTGATCCTTCCGACGACCCTCGCGGGCCAGGCGATCTGCGGTCAGCGCGTGCAGCTTTCCGCCGCATCGGCGGGCGATGTGGTGTTCTGGGACTACGGTTCGCGCGGGCCGGCTCGCGCCGGTGTGGCACTCGGCGACGGGACTATGATCACCGCCGATGCAACGACGGGAAGCCTTGTGCAGCAGACGATTCCGATGAGCCGGGGCGTACAGGTCAAACGGGTATTGGGGGCCGGGGCATGACATCACCCGCCGAAGTGCAGCCCGGAGTCACCGGCGAGCCGAACGAGGAGCAGTCGTCCGACGGGACCACGCCGTGGACGCTGCGCCCCATGGAACAACGGTCGAAGCCCGACAAGGCCGTGACGCCGTCGCTCCCGGGAGTACCGTCGGGGGCGAATACTCCAGCGGCG
>NZ_BDBN01000189.1 GCF_001613005.1 Nocardia nova NBRC 15556
TGCGCATGATGTTCTCCGTAAGTTGTTGGGCGGCCCAGGAGGGCCGGATGTGGCTGATGATGTCTTGCCTCGAGTGGCTTTCCAGGAGTGGCCGTCCGGCCCTCCGGGGTGCCCTGGCTGCTGATTGAGATATGCGCGCGATACGTGGTCGCTGATTACGGAGACGACAGCGGGGTGCTCCTGGGACCGAACCTGTGCCGTAACGAGCGAGGAGTACTGGGTGAACCCACCACGGGCCCGGGCGTGGGCCGGTGTCGACGCTGGTAAAGGTCACCATTGGGCAGCGGTTGTCGATGCCACCGGTACCACGCTGTGGTCGAAGAAGATCGACAATGACGAGACCGCGATCCTGACCGCGTTGGGTGAGATCCTCGCCCTGGCCGAGGAGGTGTCCTTCGCTGTCGATATCTCCGGCACCGCGTCGGCATTGTTGCTGGCCTTGCTCGCCGCGCACGGCATTTCCGCGGTGTATGTGCCCGGACGAACCGTCAACCGCATGTCGGGCGCCTACCGGGGAGAAGGAAAAACCGATGCCAAAGACGCTTACGTCATCGCTGAAACATCCAGGCACAGAAATGATTTCACGACGATCGAGGTGCCCGCGCAGTTGGCGGCCGACCTCGCGTTGCTGACCGCGCACCGCGCTGATCTGGTCGCGGACCGGGTCCGGATGATCAACCGGCTGCGTGATGTGCTGACCGGGGTGTTCCCCGCGTTGGAACGGGCTTTCGACTACAGCGCTCACAAGGGGGCGTTGGTGCTGTTGACCGGGTATCAAACCCCGGCCGCGATCCGCCGCCGCGGGCACACCCGGTTGACGGCGTGGCTGGCCAACCGGCACGTCCGCTCCGCCGAGACCGTCGCGGCCACCGCGATCGCGGCCGCGGCCGCTCAGCAGACCACTCTGCCCGGTGAGGCCGTGGCCGCGCAGATCGTGGCCGAGCTCGCGCGGGCGATCCTGGATCTCGACGACCGGATTAAACGCCTCGAAGGCCAAATTCGGGACACCTTCCGCGAGCACCCACAGGCCGAGGTCATCGAGTCCTTGCCCGGGTTCGGTCCGATCCTGGGAGCGGAATTGGTCGTCGCCGCAGGCGATCTGGCGTCCTACACCGATGCCGGGCATCTGGCGTCGGCGGCGGGGTTGGTGCCGGTCCCTCGTGATTCCGGTCGACGGACCGGGAACCTGCATCGCCCGAAACGCTACAGCCGGCGGTTGCGCCGGGTGTTCTACCTGTCGACGCAGACCAGCATCATCCGCGACGGGCCGAACCGGGACTTCTACCTGAAGAAGCGGAGCGAGGGCTGCAAGCACGTGCAGGCGGTGATCGCGTTGGCTCGGCGGCGAGTCGCGGTGTTGTGGGCGTTGCTGCGCGACGATCGAGTGTTCACCCCCGCTCCGCCGGTCGCGCTCGCAGCTTGACAACCTCATTAAGACTCCTGGA
>NZ_BDBN01000190.1 GCF_001613005.1 Nocardia nova NBRC 15556
CTCGTCGGGGAAGTTGGGGGTGCCCTCGTAGACGACCTGGGTGGCGCGGTTGGCCAGCGGGCCGTAGACGATGTAGGAGTGTCCGGTGACCCAGCCGATGTCGGCGGTGCACCAGTACACGTCCTGCCCTGGTTTGTGGTCGAAGACGTAGTGGTGGGTGTAGGCGACCTGGGTCAGGTAGCCGCCCGAGGTGTGCAGGATGCCCTTGGGCTTTCCGGTGGTGCCGGAGGTGTAGAGGATGTAGAGCGGGTGCTCGGCATCGAAAGCGCTGCAGGCATGGTCCGTTGATGCCTGGGCGACGGTTTCGTGCCACCACCGGTCGCGGCCCTCGGTCCATGCGATCTCGAGATTCGTGCGCCGCACCACCAGCACGTGTTCGACGCTGTGCGGGACGTCGCCGTGGGCGTAGAGCGCCTCGTCGACGGCTTCCTTCAGCGGTGCGGCCTTACCGCGGCGCCACTGGCCGTCGGTGGTGATCACGAGGCGGGCCTCGGCGTCGTCGACGCGCTGGCGCAGGGCGCTGGGGGAGAAGCCGGCGAAGACCACCGAGTGGGTCAGGCCCAGCCGGGCGCAGGCCAGCATCGACACGATGGCCTCGGGGACCATCGGCATGTAGATCGCGACCCGATCCCCGGCGGTCAGGCCGAGTTCGGTGAAGTAGTTGGCGGCCTGGCACACCTCGGCCTGGAGCTGGGCGTAGGTGATCGAGCGGGAATCGCCGGGCTCACCCTCCCAGTGGATGGCGACCTGGTCGCCGTAGCCGTCGTCGACGTGGCGGTCCACGCAGTTGTAGGCGATGTTGAGCTTGCCGCCGGTGAACCAGCGCGCGAACGGGGCATCGTCCCAGTCCAGCACCCGATCCCACGGCTGATGCCAGTGCAGTCGCTGCGCTTGTTCGGCCCAGAACCCCTCGCGATCCGCCGTTGCCCGCTCGTAGATGGACGCATCGGCATTGGCTGCCGCGGCGAATTCGGCCGTAGGCGGGTACACGTCTCGGTGCTCAGCGGTGGTGTCGGTCATCTCGCCTCCATCGGGCCTGTCCATCGGATACGCGTCGGCCGCAGCGTGACCGCGGCCACGATGTGACCCTAACGGACTGTGACCTGCGCCGCGTATCGGTCCCGAACGGCGGGCGCGGGAAGCGGACCCCGGTGGGCCGCGGGATGCGCTCGGCTAGCGTGTGGGTCGTGAGCGACGTGCTGCAACCCCTGGTCGACCTGCCCGGTGTCCGCGAGGCGGCCGACCGCGCCCGCGATGCGCTCGCCGAAGTCCACCGGCACAAGGCGAACCGGCGGGGCTGGCCGACCACGGCGGCCGAGGCGGCGGTCCGCGC
>NZ_BDBN01000191.1 GCF_001613005.1 Nocardia nova NBRC 15556
GGCGGATTCTTGGGGTCGTTGCAACACGTGGTCGGTTGTCAGGCCGCGAGTAGTTTATGCAAACGCTCGGCTGGGGTTTCCCAGCCGAGCGTTTTGCGTGGGCGGCCGTTGAGCTCGGTGGCGACGGCAGCGAGGTCGTCGCGGCTGTGTCGGGACAGGTCGGTGCCTTTGGGGAAGTACTGACGCAACAGGCCGTTGGTGTTCTCGTTGGAACCCCGTTGCCAGGGGCTGGCAGGGTCGCAGAAGTAGATCGGGATGTCGGTGGCGAGGGTGAATGCGTGGTGAGTGCCCATTTCCGAGCCCTGGTCCCAGGTCAGCGACCGGATCAGATGCGCGGGAAGGGTTTTCACAGTCTCGGTCAGTGCGGCACGCACTGCTTCGGCGCTGCGACCGTGTGGCAGGTGCAGCAGCATCACATAGCGGGTACTGCGCTCGACCAGGGTGCCGATCGCTGTTTCTTGGTTCTTGCCGATGATCAGGTCGCCTTCCCAGTGTCCGGGAACTGCGCGGTCTTCGACCTCGGCGGGCCGGTCACTGATCATGACCATCGGGTGGGTGAACCGCGGGCGGCGTGCCTCGACGCGGCGGTGGGGTTTTCGTATCGTGCGGCCGGTGCGCAGGGCGCGGGCCAGTTCGCGACGCAGTTCACCGCGCCCTTGAACGTAGAGTGCCTGGTAGATCGTTTCGTGGGCCACATGCATCTCCGGCCGGTGCGGGAATTGTGCACGCAGAGCCTGGCAGATCTGTTCGGGGCTCCATCGCAGCGCCAGGCGGCTGGAGATGAACCGCCGCAGTTCGGGAATCGTGTTGATCTTGCGTGCTTTCGGCCTCGGCCGGCGCGCGTCGGCGCGGGCCTGGGCCGCGTGGGGACGATAGGCGCCGCTACCAGGATGACAGTTACGGCGGACCTCGCGACTGATTGTTGAGGGGTGACGCCCCAGCTCGGCCGCGATCACACGGATCGAACCGCCCTCACGCAGCCGGTCGGCGATGTGGATTCGGTCGGCTTCGTTGAGATATCTCCCAGGAACCGACGGCGGCGCCACCGAACGAATCGGTAGCGCCGTCCTGTTCCGGCCACACGCGTTGCGGCCGTTGCGCCATCGCCTGCCGGTCTTCTCGTTGATCCCGACAATCCGGCAGGCTTCCTTGTTGCCCAGCCCCTGCTCCATGAGACGCAAGTATTCAACGCGCTCACCAGTCAGCGGGCGACGTCCTCGCGACCTGCCCCGGTCAGGTCGAACCTCGAACTCCATTGCACCCCTTGAACTGGGGTGTTGCAACGACTCCTAGAACCCAAG
>NZ_BDBN01000192.1 GCF_001613005.1 Nocardia nova NBRC 15556
TGTTGTGGGTCGTGACGTTGGTGACGCGGGGTATGGGGTGAGTTGATGGGGGCGGTTCTTTCGGCGGCAGGATGGAAAACGCCAATCCTCCGTCCGCTCGACCCGAAAGAACCGCCGTGTCTCACCGTAATGCCCCGCTGACCGTCGAGGGTCGCCACCGGCTCGTCCTGCGCTGCCAGTCCCGTCCGATCGCGCACGTCGCCGCGGAAATGGGAATCTCACGTCAGTGTGCGTCGAAGTGGGTCAGCAGATTTCGCCGTTACGGCGAAGTAGGGCTACTCGACCGGTCCAGCGTCCCGCACCGGTCACCGGCCGCCAAGTCGGTGGCTGTTGTGAACCGGATCGAGGCGTTGCGGCGGACCCGCAAGTGGTCCGCTCGCCGGATCGCCCTCGAGCTGACGGCTGAGGGCACGGCCGTGTCTGTGCGGACCGTGGGCCGGCATCTGGCGCGGCTCGGGCTGAACCGGCGCCGGTTCCTGGACCCGGCCGGTGAGCCGAATCGGGCACCGCGCCGGATCGCCGCTCGCCGGCCCGGGCATATGGTGCACGTCGATATCAAAAAGGTCGGCCACATCCCCGATGGCGGTGGCTGGCGTGTCCACGGCAAGGGATCGGCCCAGCACAAAGCCACCCGCGCGGTGAACCGGCGCACCCGGCCTGGTTACGTGTTCCTGCACTCGGCTGTCGATGGCTTCTCCCGGCTTGCCTACACCGAGGCACTGCCTGACGAGAAAGCTGTCACAGCAATCGGTTTCGTGTTCCGAGCCAGGGCGTTCTTCGCCGCGCACGGCATCACACGAATCGAGCGGATCGTCACCGACAACGGCTCCTGCTACAGGGCCCGCGATTTCGCGAAAGTGCTACTCGGCGCCCGCCACCAGCGGATCACTCCCTACACGCCACGGCACAACGGGAAAGTCGAGCGCTATAACCGGATCCTGGCCGAGGAATTCCTCTACGCCCGCGAGTGGACCTCAGATCTGCAGCGCCAGCAGGCGCTGCAGATCTGGAACATCCACTACAACTATCATCGACCGCATTCGGCCGCCGGAAACCAGCCACCAGCACAGCGACTCCACACTGGCGTCACCAACGTCCAGGCCTCATACA
>NZ_BDBN01000193.1 GCF_001613005.1 Nocardia nova NBRC 15556
CTAGGGAGTGTTTCGAAGTAGTTGATGGGGTGGTAGCGCGCAGCGGTGCCACCCCATCAACTGTTCAGTGAAATTTGTTGTCCGCGTTGGCATATAGGTGAGGCCTCCGGTAGTTGGTTCAGCTGTCGAAGAAGAACCCTGAATACCGGAGACCTCGTGGCCAGCGTAGCGGTGGCGGGGCGCGCGGACCTGACCGATGCCCAATGGGCTCGGCTGGAACCGTTGCTGCCCCGGAACAAAAAGGCGGGACGCCCGCCGCAGTGGACTAAACGACAGCTCATTGACGGGATCCGGTGGCGGACCCGGGTCGGATCACCATGGCGAGACGTGCCAGGGGCATATGGATCGTGGCTGGCGGTGTATGGGCTGTTCCGGCGCTGGCAGCGTGCCGGGGTGTGGGCGTTGATCTGGAAGCTGTTGCAGGCGTTCGCTGACGTGGACGGGCGGATCGTGTGGCAGGTGAGTGTGGACTCGACGGTCCTGCGGGCCCATCAGCACGCTGCCGGGGCCCGTCGCGACGGTGACAGACAGGCCGAGCCGCCCGGTGGTGTGATTCGGGAGCCGGCTGATCATGCGCTGGGCCGGTCGCGGGGCGGTTGGTCGACGAAGTTGCATCTGGCCTGTGAACAGGGCTGCCGGGTGCTGTCGCTGTTGGTCACTCCTGGGCAGGCCGGTGACAGTCCCCAGTTCACAGCGGTCCTCGACGGGATCGAGGTGCCCAAACTCGGTCGCGGTCGGCCACGATCACGCCCAGTGCGGGTGTTGGCCGATAAGGCGTATTCCAGTCGTGGGAATCGAGATTGGCTACGCCGGCACGGGATCCGGGTGACCATCCCGATTCCGGCGGACCAGGCCGCGCATCGCCGCAACCGCGGTATGGCCGGTGGCCGCCCGCCAGCGTTCGATGCGGTTGTCTACCGGGACCGCAACGCTGTCGAACGCGGCATCAACCAGCTCAAACAGCATCGGGCAGTGGCCACTCGCTATGACAAGCTCGCCGTCCGCTACCAGGCCACGGTCCACATCGCTGCGATCAATCAATGGCTCAAACATGAGTGAGGGCGGGCCGAACGGCCCACCCTCACCACTTCGAAACACTCCCTAGC
>NZ_BDBN01000194.1 GCF_001613005.1 Nocardia nova NBRC 15556
GACCGAAAGGGTGCCCGGCCTATGTGACCGGGCACCCTTTCTTCGTTCGATATGATGTTGCGTGAGAATCGGATTCGCAACGGGATATGTGTCGCGCCGGGTGTTATCTGCCCAGCGCGCTGGCGAGCTGTTTCTTGGTCATCTTCGACCGGCCCTTGATATTGCGTTGGCGTGCTTCGTTGTACAGCTGATCGCGGGTCGGTCCCTGTGAACCTTTGCCGGACCGCTGGCCACCGCGGCGCTGTGGCGACATATCGTTGGTGGAACTGCGGCTCGCGGTGCGGGTTTTGCCCGCTTGCGCACGATTCTTGTTGACCGTGCGTGCGCCGATTTCCTCTGCGCGATCTTTACTCGCACCCCGTTTCCGGGCCGAGGACTTCACATGTTCGTACTGGCGTTCTTCTTTGGCAGACCATTCCTTGGGCATGACTACACCTTTCGGTCGTGCGGACGGTGGGATGGATCACTACGTCGGCTGTGGCTCGCAGAGCGCCTGCTGCCGAAGACTTTTCAGCGTGCGGGTCAGAATGCGGGAGACGTGCATCTGGGAGATCTGCAGTTTCTCGGCGATCTGATTCTGCGTCTTGGATTCGAAGAAGCGCATGATCAGAATTCTGCGTTCCCGGGTGGGCAACGCATCGATGAGCGGGCGGACCGCCATCGCGTCCTCGGTCAGTTGGTAGCACTGTTCCTCGGCGCCGAGCTTGTCCATGATCGCGCCGTCGTCGGTGTCGACGACCGCGTCGATGGAGTTCGGCTGATAGGCGTTGCCGGCGATCATGGCCTGCACCACCTGCGGGCCGTCGACGTCGAGAGCTTCGGACAGCTCGCGGGCCGTGGGCATGCGCCCGAGTTCGTGAGCCAGATGTTCGGTCGTCGGACCGATGCGCAGCCACAATTCCTTGACGGCGCGCGGTACCCGGGTCGACCAGGTGTAATCGCGGAAGTGACGGCGAACCTCGCCCATCAC
>NZ_BDBN01000195.1 GCF_001613005.1 Nocardia nova NBRC 15556
GGAGACGATGGCTTGGGCTTTTTTGAGGGCGATGGTGAGGATTTGGTGGACTTTTTGTTGTCCGGCTTTGGTGTAGGCGGTGGGTCCTAGTTCGGCGAGGGCGGCGTCCACGTCGCGCAGGAGTTGGCGGACGGCGGTTTTGTCGACTTTGTGTTTGCCGGCGTGGGAGTAGATGTAGTTGTAGAGGTCGTTGTCGAGGGTGTTGAAGGCGGTGGCGGCGTTGCGTTGGAACAGTTGGCGGGCTTTGACGGCGCCTGCGGTGGTGCCGGTGCCGTCGGTGCTGCCGGTGGTGGTGCCGAGTTCTTTGCGGAGTTTCTGGACGTCGGGGTCGTCGCTGTTTTCGTCGCCGTAGGCGGCGGCGAGTTTTTTGAGTGCGGCGATGGCTTTCTGGGCTTGGGGGGACAGGCCGGCGTCGCTGCCGTCGCCGGTTGTGGTTGCGCCGGAACCGTTTCCACCACCACTACCGGCGCCGCCGCCGTTGCCGCCGGCGAGTCCGGACAGGGCGGAGGCGAGCATGGGCAGCATGGACAGTGCCATGGCGCCGCCCATCATGGCGGCGGGCGCGACCTGTGCCAGGGTTTGGTCGTCGATGCCGGGGATCAGGCTGGGCTCGCGTTCGGGTTCCAGGCTCGCCCGGTCGGTGGCCGGTGGCGGTGGTGGTGCGGCGGCGCCCGCGGCCGGGGGCGCCTCAGCGGATCCGGGCGCCACCGATACCGCGGGCGTACCCGGCCCCGACACCACACCCGCACCCGACCCGGCCGGAGCCGGACCCGGTGGCGCAGACGGAGAAACCACCGGAACAGACGACGACG
>NZ_BDBN01000196.1 GCF_001613005.1 Nocardia nova NBRC 15556
TGCTCGACTACGATGCAGAAACCGCACGACGCATCGCCGATGCACCGACCAGAAGTTCCGGGAGGCACCGTTGCTCGCGAGCACCCGACGGCGCGAAATCATGCATCGGCTGGTCACCGACGGCTATGTCGAGGCCAAGACGCTCGCCGACGAACTCGGCGTCGACGCGTCGACGATCCGCCGCGACCTCGACGCGCTCGAACGAGCCGGTCAGGCACAACGCACCCACGGCGGCGCCCGCCCGGCTCCCGGAGCCACCGCGAAGCTGCCCTACGCCATGAAAGAAGGCGAACACCTGGATCAGAAGGCCGCGATCGGCATCGCGGCCGCGGCGCGCGTGCGCGACGGCCAGACCGTCATCCTCGACAGCGGTTCCACGACCTACGAAATCGCCCGAGCCCTGCGCAATCACACCGATTTGACGGTGATCACCAACGATCTGCGCATCGCCAAATACATGGCCGAAACGCCGGGTGTGCGCCTGCTCGTCACCGGCGGCGAGCTGCTGGGTTCGGTCTTCACCCTCGTCGGCGAGCGCGCGATAGCGTTCCTGTCCGACTACACCGCCGACTGGGCTTTCCTCGGCGCCGACGCGGTCGATCTCGAAGCCGGCATCACCAATATGAACACCCTCGAAGTACCGCTCAAGCGCGCCATGATCGCCGCCGCCGCACACGCTCTCGTCGTGGCCGACAGTTCGAAATTCGGCAGGCGCGCGCTCGCCAAAGTCGCCGGATTCGACGAAATCAGCGGCGCCATCACCGATTCCGATCTGGACCC
>NZ_BDBN01000197.1 GCF_001613005.1 Nocardia nova NBRC 15556
GCGAGTCGACGCCGAGGGCAAGTTCCACACCCTCTGGAGCGGGGACCGCAGGGAAATCTCCGCGTGATTCAGGGCGCGTGCTGAACTTCGACACGTGAGACCATGCGGCGAACGTGCGCTGCGTGTATCAGCCTCAACTGAAAGGTGTTCGACTACAGTGGATCTCAAGCTGGGGTACAAGGCGTCGGCGGAACAGTTCGACCCGCGGGAGCTCGTCGAGCTCGGCGTTCTGGTCGAAGAATACGGCCTCGACAGTGCGACCGTCAGTGATCATTTCCAGCCGTGGCGGCACGAGGGTGGGCATGCTCCGTTTTCGCTGGCGTGGATGACCGCGGTCGGTGAGCGGACTTCTCGTATTCAGCTGGGCACGTCGGTGCTGACGCCGACGTTCCGGTACAACCCGGCGGTGATCGCGCAGGCGTTCGCGACCCTCGGGGTGTTGTATCCGGAGCGGATCATGTTGGGTGTGGGGACGGGGGAGGCGCTCAACGAGATCGCGACCGGTTATCAGGGGGAGTGGCCGGAGTTCAAGGAGCGCTTCGCCCGGTTGCGTGAGTCGGTGGATCTGATGCGCGCGTTGTGGAGTGGTGATCGGGTCGATTTCGAGGGCCAGTACTACAACACGGTGGGTGCGTCGATCTACGATGTGCCGCCGGCGGGGATTCCGGTGTATATCGCCGCGGGTGGGCCGGTGGTGGCG
>NZ_BDBN01000198.1 GCF_001613005.1 Nocardia nova NBRC 15556
AGCCACCACCGGACCACCCGCCGCGATATACACCGGAATCCCCGCCGGCGGCACATCGTAGATCGACGCGCCGACCGTGTTGTAGTACTGGCCCTCGAAATCGACCCGGTCACCACTCCACAACGCGCGCATCAGATCCACCGACTCGCGCAACCGGGCGAAACGCTCCTTGAACTCCGGCCACTCCCCCTTGTAACCCGTCGCGATCTCGTTGAGCGCCTCCCCGGTGCCCACACCCAGCATGATCCGCTCCGGATACAGCACCCCGAGGGTCGCGAACGCCTGGGCGATCACCGCGGGGTTGTAGCGGAACGTCGGCGTCAGCACCGACGTCCCCAGCTGAATACGAGAAGTCCGCTCACCGACCGCGGTCATCCACGCCAGCGAAAACGGAGCATGCCCACCCTCGTGCCGCCACGGCTGGAAATGATCACTGACGGTCGCACTGTCGAGGCCGTGTTCTTCGACCAGAACGCCGAGCTCGACGAGCTCGCGTGGTCCGAATTGTTCTGCCGACGCCTTGTATCCCAG